>NZ_JBYSZK010000017.1:0-154834 GCF_058787015.1 Roseateles sp. FW305-36
GACTGGGGGTTTGGCGATTTCCAGTCTCTCAAAACCTCGCCGGGTGAACACCCGCAACAACCTATTGAACCTTCACAGCTAGCACAAGGCCCCAGACCAGCGCACGGTTGAGCGCGAATCCGAAACCGAAGACCCGGTAGCGAAGGACCGCGTAGGCCAGGCCGAGCATGGCGGCGATGCCCACCGAGCATTCGGCGACCGTGATGGCGAGCTGGCGCTCGGGGGACGCGCCGGGCAGCGAGCTCAAGACAAAGAAAACCAGGTTGCCGCACAACAGCATGCCGACGCAGATACCCGTCCAGGCGGCTCGGTACTTCGCCATCCCCGTCGCGCGCCGCCAGGCGACCCAAAGGCAGCCAACGCCGACCAGCGCGATCAAGTTACTGACGTGAAAGCTGGGTGTACTGAGCTGCCAAAAGTAGGACGCGTCCACTGGCAGCCAACGCAGCTTGTGCGCAGCCGCGAGCACCGGGAAGACGAGACCAACGCTGACCAGCGCGACAAGCATCCGACGCTGCCACGGCAGCAAAGGCCGGCCGGCAACGGTTGACGACGTGACAGCGAAGTAGAGGTAGCAGGTGACGACGACGTAGGCCATCAGGCTGGCATTCGTCACATAGAGCACGGTTTGCAACCAGCCACCCGGCAGTCCAGCGGTGACGCCTGGCACGCTGTAGATGGCAAGGGCCACCGTGAGCGCACGTATCGGCGGACTGTCGGGACGGCGCCAGGCCAGGATCGTCGCGACGACCACCGCCATGCAACTGACGATCCAGTCCGCCGCACGTGCAGTCACCATCAGGGGCGTGACACGCCCGGGTTCAGGCACGGTACGCACGACCATGGAACGCAACTGCCCCTGCGAATCGACAGTAAGCGCGATCGGCTCACCGATGCCCTTGTAGCGCCAGGAATCACCCGGCATGTCAAACGAGATGCGGTCGCCTGCCTTGACGCCCTGACGAGCCAGGTCAGAGCCAGGCTGCACGCTGATCACCTCGCGCATCCACAGCCGACCTGTGAACTGAAAAGTCACCAATTCCGCCCCGATGCCCCCTGCCGCCTCCGGCACGACGCTGGGCCCCAGGTAGATCAACGCCCACAGCCTCATGAACGCGCAAAGCAGGCACAGGGCCAACAACGGCACCTGCCACCTCTTGGCGCTGGAGCCTGATGGCAGCGGTGCACCGGCTTCGGCCTGCGCCAGGGAAAGGGTCATGGAGTCCTCCTCGGGCTGGCCTCTGCGGTCTCGGGGCCGGCGCAGCATAGGTGTTGGGTGTGTCGCATGCCAGCCACTTTCAACCAGTCGACAGCCTCCCGTCCTTAAAGCTGCTGAAGCCGGCCTGAAGCGTCCTGAAACCGCCGCGCAACAACCCTCACTTTCAGGACGTTTCAGCGCCGCTTCAGGCGCCTTCAGGACGGCCGGCCCGGCGAAGAAGACAGTGGCCACACGGCATCAAGACCTGGTTCAAGACGCCGCCACCCGCCAGCCAAGGCTGCGGCTTCAACCACCGCCTCAAAGGAGGATTGTCATGTCTCATTCCCTTGCCCGTCTGGCCTCGGCCGCCCTGCTCACGCTCGCTGTGCATGGCGTCCAGGCCCAGCAACTGCTCGACCCCGGCGCCCCCGTCGCCAGCTACAGCCAGAGCTATCTGTCGGCCGCGCTGGCGCAGTGGGAATACTCCTTCCCCGCCGCCACCAGCCCGCTGCTGGACACCACGGGCGCCGCAACCGCGTCGGGTGACCAGGGCAAGTACTTCTTCCTGGCCGCCTCGCTCAGCGAGGCCCCGGTGGTGCGCAACGTGACGGTGCGCAGCGATCAGACCCTGGTGTTCAGCCCCATCACCATCCTCTACTGGGCCGACGCCGTGATGGACACCGAGGCCAAGATGCGCGCGGACGCGATCAAGGTGCTGGGCACCGTGAGCAACCTGACGGTGACCGTGGACGGCGCGGACGCGCTGCTGCCGGCTGGTGTGAGCTCGACGCAGGCCTTCCGCCAGTCGGGGCCGCTGTTCCCCTTCACCCTCGTGCCGGACAACATCACCGGCTACGCCCCGGGCGTGTTTCCGGCCCTCACCGAAGGCTTCACCTTCGCCATGGCACCCCTGGCCGAAGGCAACCACACGCTGCGCTTCACGGCGCAGATGAACTCCGACTACGGCTTCACCTTCGCCCAGGACATCACCTACAACATTTCCGCCGTCCCCGAGCCCAGCACCTGGGCCAGCCTGGGCCTGGGCCTGCTGGCCATCGGCGCGCGCTCGCTGCGTCGCAGCCAACCCGACCAAGCCTGAACCCCAACCCCCATCCCCTCGGACAACCTGGAGACCACCATGTCACTCACCCGCACCGCCGTCGCCATCGCAGCCCTGGCCGCCAGCCAGCTCGCGCTCGCCGCCATGCCCAACGTTCCCGGCCAGCGCGAGCGCGCCGCCCAGGCGCTGCGCACCGGCCAGATCAGCCCGCAGAGCCAGCAAAGCGCCGCCCTCGCTGCGCAGAACGGACGCGAATCCTGGCAGGGCAAGATGCTGGAGCAGTTGGTCATCGACCACCAGCGCTGGATGGTCTCGGTGCCCATTGGCGTCAATCCCGCCAACCAGGCCGAGACCGGCGCAAACTGCGGCCTCAACCAGGACGGCCCGGTCTGGAATCTGTTGGGCCCCGGCGGCCTGCCCACCTTCAGCGTCAGCTGCAGCATCCCGGCCGGCAAGGCCATCTTCATGCCGGCCCTGGGCTACTTCTACGAGTACCCCTGCACGCCGGACTACCCGCAACTGCCGCCCGGCCAGAACCTGGAGGCCTTCCTGCGGGCCATGACGGCGGAGTTCATCGACGGCATCAGCGTCGCCCAGGTCACGCTCGACGGCAAGCCCGTCAAGACGCGCCGCGTCTCGACCGGCATGTTCTCGTTCACGGGCAGCCGCGACTGGGTCAACTACGACGCCTGCATCACCGGCTCGCCGCAAGTGGCCCAGGCCGATGGCCTGTGGGTGCTGATCGACCCGCCGTCGCCAGGCAAGCACACGATCAGGATGAACGTCTCGCACTCGCTGTACGGCGCCCTCTTCGACGGCACCTGGAACATCACCGTCACAAAGTGAGCCTGGCGGGGCGGGGTGGGCTCTGCATAATCTGCTGCAAACCCGCACCCGCCCCGCTCCATGCTGATCCAGTTCTTCTACACGCTGCGTGCCGCCAAGCTCAAGGTGACGGTGCCCGAGTACCTGACGCTGCTGGAAGCCCTGCAGGCCGGCGTCATCGGCGGCCCCGACAACGGTGGCGTCGCCAGCATCGACGACTTCTACCACCTGGCCCGCACCAGCCTCGTCAAGGACGAGACCCAGTTCGACAAGTTCGACCGCGCCTTCGCCGCCTACTTCAAGGGCGTGGAGATGCTGACCGACTTCACGGCCGAGGTGCCGCTGGAATGGCTGCGCAAACAACTCGAGATCGAGCTCACGCCCGAGCAGAAGGCCGCCATCGAGAAGATGGGCTGGGACGAGCTGATGGAGACGCTGAAGAAGCGCTTCGAGGAACAGAAGGAACGCCACGAAGGCGGCAACCGCTGGATCGGCACCGGCGGCACCAGCCCCTTCGGTAACAGTGGCTACAACCCGCAAGGCATCCGCATCGGCGGCTCAGGCGGCAACAAGAGCGCGGTGAAGGTGTGGGAGCAGCGCGCCTACCGCGACTACGACGACTCGCTGGAACTCGGCACGCGCAACATCAAGGTCGCCCTGCGCCGACTGCGCCGCTTTGCGCGCGAGGGCTCGGAGCTGGAGCTGGACCTGGACGGCACCATCCACGGCACGGCCGCCAATGCCGGCATGCTGGACATCAGGATGCAGCCCGAGCGCCACAACAAGGTCAAGGTGCTGCTGCTGATGGACGTGGGCGGCACCATGGACGAGCATGTGCACCGCGTGGAAGAACTCTTCAGCGCCGCCAAGAGCGAGTTCAAGCACCTGGAGTTCTATTACTTCCACAACTGCGTCTACGACTTCGTCTGGAAGAACAACCGGCGCCGCTTCGCCGAAAAGCTCAACACCTTCGACCTGATCCGCAAGTACAACCGCGACTACAAGCTCATCTTCGTCGGCGACGCGACCATGAGCCCCTACGAGATCCTGCAGGTCGGCGGCAGCGTCGAATACAACAATGACGAGGCCGGCGCCGAATGGCTGCAGCGCCTCACCCATGCCTTCCCCAAGTACGCATGGATCAACCCCGAGCCGCAAGGCGTCTGGCAGTACCGGCAGAGCATCGCGCTGATCCAGCAGTTGATGCAGCAGCGCATGTTCCCGCTGACCCTCTCCGGCCTCGAAGGCGCGATGCGGCTGCTCAGCAAATGACGCGTCTCTTTGCGCTGCTCCTTGCAGCGCTGTTGAGTGCCTGCGCGACCCAGGCACCGCCACAGCCTCCCGCCCCACCGGCACCCGACATCCCGGCCGACGCGCCCGCCGTCTACAGCCTGGACATCCGCATCGATGGCGACGGGCGCGACAACGCCGCCCTGCACGCCCTGCTGAGCCAGAACCTGGACATCGCCCGCTACCGCGCCAGCGAGGCGGCGCTGAGCAAGGTCGAGCTGGCCCGCCTGGCCGCGGCCGCGCCCGCCCAGGCCGAGAGCCTGCTGGAGACCGAGGGCTATTTCAACGCCAAGGCCGATGTGGACCGCGACGCCGCCGACGCGACCAAGCTGGTACTCGCCGTCAAGCCGGGACCGCTGACACGCGTCGACCAGCTCGACATCGAGTTCACCGAAGGCCTGGCCGAGGAAGACGCCAAGGCCCTGCGCGACAGCCTGCGCGGCGCCTGGCCGTTGAAGAAGGGCAGCGCCTTCACCCAGCAGCAATGGGCCTCAGGCAAGAGCGACCTGCTGCTGCGTGCCCGCAATGGCGGGTATCCGCTCGCGCATTGGGGCGAGACGGCGGCGCGCGTCGACCCCGACGCGCAGACGGCCGACATCCATCTCGTGCTGGCCAGCGGCAACCGCGCCAGGCTCGGTGCTCTGCGCATCGAAGGGCTGAAGCGCCAGGACCGCGATGCCATCGAACGCCTGGCCGGCTTCGACAAGGGCGACGGCTACACCGAGCAGAAGCTGGCCGAGTTCCAGGAGCGTCTGGCCAAGACCCAGCTCTTCGACGCCGTGCGTGTGCAGCTGCTGCCTGAGACCCCGGATGCCGACGGTACTTTCCCTGTCCAGGTGACGGTCACCGAGTCCGCCCTGCAGCAGGCCACCGTCGCCGTCGGCTATCACAGCAACACCGGCCAAAGCGTCAGCGTCGAGCATCTCCACCGCCGGCCCTTCGACCTGCCGGTGCGCCTGCGCAGCAAGCTGCAGCTCAGCCGCGATCTCCGCGGCGCCGAGTTCGAACTCAGCTCCCACCCCCAACCCGATCTGCACCGCAACCTCGCCTCGCTGCAGTTCGAGCAGGACCGCACCGGCGACACCATCGCCACCAATCTCGGCATCCGCCTGGGCCGGCTCTACGAATCCACGCGCGACGAACGCCTCAGCTATGTCGAGCTGCTGCGCGCCCGCGAGACCGAAGGATCACAAGTCAACACCAACCTGGCCCTGTCCCTCAACCAGCAGTGGATTCGCCGCCGACTGGACAGCACCCTGCTGCCCACCGACGGCCACCAGGCCCTGGCCCTGGTCGGTTTCGGCTATGCCCGGGGCGGCGGCACCGACAACAGCGGCCCCTTCGGCCGCATGCAGTTCAAGCTCGGCGTCTACAAGCCCTTCGGCGGCTGGTTTGCCTCGGCCCGCGCCGAGGTCGCCCAGGTGGTGGCCAAGGAGCAGGTCGGCGTGCCCGAGAAGCTGCTCTTCCTGGCCGGCGGCGACGAGTCGGTGCGTGGCTATGCCTACCGCAGCCTGGGCCCGCAGAAGAGCGGCCTGACCGTCGGCGGCCGCGTGCTGGCCACCGGCAGCCTGGAGCTGGCCCACCCCATCATGCCCAGCTTCCCGGCCCTCTGGGGCGCCGTCTTCATCGACGCCGGCAACGCCGCCTCGCGCTGGAAGGAGTACAGCGCCGTCGTCGGCTATGGTGCCGGCGTGCGCTGGCGCAGCCCGGTCGGGCCGCTGCGCGTGGACGTCGCGCGGGCGCAGGAGACGGGCAAGTGGCGCCTCCATTTCAGCGTGGGGATCACGTTATGAAGCCAGACGCTGCGGCTTCGCCGAACTCTGTGGGCATCACGCTGTGAGGCGATCCCTGCGCATCCTGCGTGCCGGCCTCATCGTGCTGGCCGTGCTGCTGGCCATGGCAACGGCCTTCGTGGCCTGGCTGCTGCATCGCCCCGCCGGCGGCGCCTGGCTGATGGCCCATCTGCCCGGCATCCAGATCGAGGCGCCCGAAGGCTCGCTGATGGGCGAGTTCAGCGCGCGCCGCCTCGTCATCACCTGGCAGGGCGGCTCGGCCGAATTGCGCGGCCTGCGCTGGAAAGGCCTGGGCCTGACCGCCAGCGACGGCCTGCTGCTGGCCGAGGAGCTGGCCGTCGACGAAGTCCTCATCCGCAGCCAGGCCAGCGACAAGCCGGTCACCATGCCGCCCGACCTGAGCTTGCCGCTGGGCGTGCACATCGCCAGCCTGCGCGTCGCCAAGCTCAGCTGGGCGCCCGACCAGCCGCCGCTGCTCGGCCTGATCGGCCAGCTCAACCTGCCGCGCCGCGGCACCCACCACTTCAAGCTCACGGCAGCACGCTGGCAACACCTGACGCTGGCCGGCGAGGCCAAGATAGAGAGCGCCGCCCCGCTGCAGACGGACGCGACGCTGCGCGTGCAGCAATTGGAGGCGACTGACCTGCCCTGGACCGCCGTCGCCGCCGTCACCGGGCCTCTGGCCAAGCTCAAGGCCAAGGCCGAACTGGAGGCCGCCCACCAGACCCTGAAGGCCGACGGCGAGATCCAGCCCTTTGCGCCCTGGCCCGTCAACGCCCTGCAGCTCAAGGCCGACAAGCTCGATCTCGCGGCGCTTGCCCCTGGACTCCCGCGCACAGCGCTGAGCGGCGAGGCCCAGCTCAAGGCACCGGCCCGCGACGCCGAGGCCACGCTGCAGGCCGATCTGCACAACGCCGCGGCCGGCCGCTGGGACCAGGGCGCCCTGCCCGTCACACGCCTCGTCATCGCGCTGGCCGGCCGGCCCGACCAGCTCGCCAGCCTGCGCCTCACCGCCCTCGACGCCGAACTGCCCGGCGGTGGCCGCGTGCAGGGCAAGGGCCAGCGCGAGGCCGACGGCCGTTGGCAGCTCGATGCCCGCGTGGCGGGCCTGCGCCCCGAGGCGCTCGACGCTCGCGCCACGCCGGCTCGCCTGGACGGCTCGCTCACCCTCTCCGGCAGCAAGGTCGGCCCGTTGAATGCCAAGCTCGATCTCGGCGGCAGCATCGAGAACCGGCCTGTCCGCCTGAAGGCCCAGTTGCAAGGCCAGGGTACGAAGTGGCAGATAGCGGATGCTCGCCTGGCCAGCGGTGACGCCTCGCTGCAGGCCAGCGGTCGCGTCGACACCACCGGCGCCGCTCAGCTCAAGACCCAGCTGCGCCAGTTCGACCCGCATCTGCTGTGGCGCGGCGCCCCCGGCTCGGCCTGGGCCCGCCTGCCCAACCCGACCCGCCTCAACGCCGAAGCCGACCTGGACCTGCGTGGCAAGAACGTCAACTCGATCACCGGCAATGCCTATGTGCGCGTGCTGCCAAGCCAGTTCGGCGGCCTGCCGCTGGAGGGCCGCATCAAGCTGCAACGCGAACACGCCAACGACGCGGCGGCCTTCGACGTCGACGGCCGCATCGGCAACAACCGTGTGCAGACCAACGGCCAGGCCCGGCCCGAGGCCGTCAACGGCACGGCCACGCTGAAGGCCGGCTCGCTGGCCGAGCTGAACCCGCTGCTGGCCCTGTTCGACCAGCAGCCCATCGCCGGCCAGGGCGAGGGCGAGGGCAGCTACCAGCTGGTGCGCGGCACCAAGGCTTGGCAGGCCGGCGGCAGCGGCAAGCTCTCCCTGGCCTCGGCCAAGGCGATGGGCACCAGCATCGCCAGCGTGAAGGCGCGCTGGGAGCTGCCCCTGCCCGGCGCTGACGGCGACGGCCCCATCGCGCTGAACCTGGACGTCAGCCAGCTGCGCGACCCGCGGGCCCAGCTCACCAGCGCCAGGATCGACCTGAAGGGCCGCCGCAGCGCGCATGAGGTCAAGGCCCAGGTTGCAGGCAAGATCCCCCGCGAATCGCAAGACCTGGCCCTGAATGCCCAGCTCGAGGCCCGCGGCCGCTGGGACGGCCAGGCCTGGAACGGCCGCATCGCCCGCATCGACATCGGCCCGCTGCGGCCCAACACGCCCGCCTTGCTGTCGGCCAAAGACATCGCGCTGCGCTGGGCCAGCGACGGCCCGCGCCTGGTCGCCGAGCCCGGCCGCGCCGAGGTGGGCGGCGCCTTCGTGCGCTGGCAGGCGCTGAGCTGGACGGGCGGCGAACACCCCGAGGCCCGGGCCGAACTGCAGCTCGAAGACCTGGCTGCCGCACCGCTGATGGCACGCTGGCAGCCCGACTTCGGCTGGGGCGGCGACCTGCGCGTGACCGGCCGCGCCTCGCTGGTGCTGAGCGAACGGCTGACGGCTGACCTTCTCATCGAGCGTCAGAGCGGCGACCTGCGCGTGACCGACGAGTTCGGCCAGCGTGCCCTCGGCCTCACCGACCTGCGCCTGGCGGTCAACGTGAAGGACGGCATCTGGCAATTCGCGCAGGGCATCGCCGGCAGCGAGCTGGGCAGCTTCGGCGGTGCGCTGACGCTGCGTCCCACCGGCCTCTGGCCCGATGCCCAGACGCCGTTGCAGGGCGTGCTCCAGGCCAATGTGGCCCACCTCGGCACCTGGGGCAGCTGGGTGCCGGCCGGCTGGCGCCTGGGCGGTCGTGCGGCCGCCACGGTGCAGCTCAGCGGCCGCCTCGGCGCGCCCGACCTGACCGGCCGCGCCGAGGGTGAGAACCTGGCCTTGCGCCATCTGCTCTACGGCGTCGACGTGACCGAGGGCCGCTTCGTGCTCGACCTCAAGGGCCAGCATGCCGAGTTGTCCAAGCTGGAGGCGCGCGGCGGCGACGGCTGGCTGCGCGCCAGCGGTGCGGCCGAACTGGGCGCCGAGCCCAAGGCCCACATCCAGATGACGGCCGACAAGCTGCGCGTGCTGTCGCGCGTGGACCGTCGGCTCGTCGCCAGCGGCGAGGCGACGCTGGACCTCGATGCCAAGGGGCTCAAGCTCGACGGCAAGCTGCGCGCCGACGAAGGCCTGTTCGACTTCAGCCGCGGCGATGCGCCGGCCCTGGCCGACGACGTGACCGTGCTGCGCGGCCCGCGCGACGCCGCGCCCACCGCGCCACCACCACCCAAGGCCGCGCGCAACAGCGTCGTCAACGTGGCCCTGGAATTCGGCCGCGACTTCAAGGTGCGCGGCCGCGGCCTGTCGACGACGCTGCGCGGCGAACTGCAGGTCACGCAGAACAACGGCCCCCTGCGCGTGACCGGCAAGCTCGACGCGAACGGCGGCCAGTACGCCGCCTATGGCCAGAAGCTGGACATCGAACGCGGCGACATCCGCTTCACCGGTGCCTATGACAACCCCTCGCTGGACCTGCTGGCGGTGCGGCCCAACCTCGATGTGCGCGTCGGCGTCTATGTCGCCGGCACGGCGCTGGCGCCGCGCGTCAACCTGTATTCCGAGCCCGAGATGAGCGACACCGACAAGCTCTCCTGGCTGCTGCTCGGCCGCGGCCCCGACGGCCTGGGTCGCACCGACACCGCCCTGCTGCAGCGCGCCGCCCTCGCCCTGCTGAGCGGCGAAGGCGAAGGCCCGACGGGCAAGGTGCTGCGCAATCTCGGGCTGGACGAGCTGTCCCTGGCCCAGAGCGACGACGACACCCGTGCCACCATCGTGCGCCTGGGCAAGCAGCTGTCCAAGCGCTGGTACGTGGGCTACGAACGCAGCCTGAATGCAACGACGGGTTCCTGGCAGTTGATCTACCGCATCGCCCAGCGCTTCACCGTGCGGGCCCAGGGCGGCGACGACAACGCGCTGGACCTGATCTGGCAATGGAAGTGGAACTAGCCACCCCTTGTCAGACAAGGCCGCATCCGCCTGAGGCCGGCGCCGGGGCCCACCGGCCGCTTCCTACAAGCGGACGCGCCGCGCCCCACCACTTCGGTCCCGACCAGCCTACAGGCACCACCCCGGGCAAGGACGAAAGTTGATTCATCAACGGTCCTGCTGTTGATCCCGAGGAGGTTCACCATGACTCAGCCCCGTCCTTCGCAAGTCCCGAACGACAAGACGCCCCTGGCAGACGCATTGCCCCCGGCGGCCGAGCCCACCCACCTGCTGCACTTCGAGCCGCTGTCGGCCCAGAGCGCCGGCTTCGACATCCCCTGCGACCCGCAGGGCCGCGTCGGCCTGGACGCGCTGGGCGACAAGCTGCGCAACGACTACTTCTTTGCGCGCGCCCTGATCGGTCGCCTGTTCGCCCGCCCCACCGTGCGGCAGGCCCTGCCGCTGATGCACGCCTGAGCGATCAGGCCTCGTCCTACAACCGCGTCGCGATCCGCCCGACAACGGGTGTCACATGCCTCCCCGAGGATGCCGGCCATGTTTTCCGAATCCCTCTCCATTTCGTCCCTGACGCTGCCGTCTCTGCCGGTCGCCGCCGACCAGCATGTGGACGCCGATCTCGACGTCTCCTTGAGCACGCCGTCCACCCTCGTGGTTCACGCCAGCCTCGAACTGCAGACCAGCGAGGCCATGGATCTGGCTCTCGTCATTCCTCGTTCACGTTGCCGCGGCGAGCGCCCGCGCCTGGGCGCCCTGCTGGACGCCGTCCAGGCTGCCGTGGCCCGTGCGACGCGCGGTGGCACCCTGCATCAACCACGCCGCGTGCTGACGAGCGTGGCCGGCCAGCCCCACCTGGTCGCGCAGTTCTGAGCCTCGGCCCTACTTCGAGCGACCGTCGAATTCCGTGACGGGCACGGCCTTGAGGTCGATGTCCTCGAGGCAGCGGATGTTGATGGCCGCCATCGCCGAGCCGTCCGGCCCCTGGCCTTCGCCATAGGGGTGCATGCCGCAGGTCGGGCAGAAGCGGTGCTGGATGACGTGCTTGTTGAAGGTGTAGCTGCTGGCGTTGGCTTCCGGTGTCAGCAGCTTCAGCGCAGCACGCGGCACGAACCACAGCAACGAGCCCTTGCGCTGGCAGATCGAGCAATTGCAGGACAGGGCCGAGCCGATCTCGCCCTCGACCTCGAACTTGATGTGGCCGCAGTGGCAGCTTCCCTGGTGCGTCATGGTGATGTCTCCCTGGTACAGCGCCATGCTGCCAGAAAGCGACCGACACCCCATGCGAGAATGCGCGCCGCTTGATCGACGCAATCGCCACGCGCCCAAGCCGCTCGCCGTAGTTCAATGGATAGAACGGCCGCCTCCTAAGCGGCAGATACAGGTTCGATTCCTGTCGGCGGGACCAGCGTTCTCCGCCTTTGCGGACCGCATTCCCGGTCACATGCTGCGCCGTATGCTCTGCGCATGAGCACCGCTCCCCGCACACCGGCAGCCACGATGGTGGCCGCCTGGCAACGCTATGACGACGATGAGCAGCGCCTCTCGGCCCACGTCAGCGAGCGCATGCTTGATCTGGCGCAGCTTCGCCCCGGGACCCGCGTCCTGGATGTCGCGACGGGCCGCGGCGAACCGGCGATTCGGGCGGCCCTGAGGGTGGCGCCTGAGGGGGTGGTCGTCGGGACCGATGTGTCGGCCGAGATGCTCGCATTCGCGCGGGCCCGGGCAGACCAGGCCGCCGTGTCCAACCTCAGCTTGGTCACCACCGGCGGTGAGGACCTCGCGGGACTTTCCGATCAACCCTTCGACGCGGCGTTGTGCCGCTGGGGCTTGATGTACTTCGACCGCCCCGTCGACGCGCTGAAGGCCGTGCGCTCCCACCTCCTGCCCGGCGGCAGGCTGGTGTCGGCCCTGTGGGTGGAGCCCGAAAGCGCCAGCTGGTGGTCCTACCCCCGGCGCATTCTGGAGCGCTACGTCGCCCAGCCGCCGATGTCGTCCGAAGCACCCGGGCCGTTCAGGTACAGCCGGTCGGAGACTTTTCTCGGCGACCTGGCGGCGGCAGGCTTCGCATGCACCCACGAGGAAAGCCTGACGACGGCGGTCATGGAGTCGAGCACGCCCGAAGGTTTGATCGAGTGGTGCCTGACCTTCGGGCTGTCCCGCGCCCTGGCCGCGCAACCCGGAGCCGTGCGCGATGCCTGGAAGCGCGACATGCTGGCAGAGCTTGAAGGCCATCGGGACCCGGACGGCATGTATCGCCTGGGTGGCGTGACGCGATTGGTCGTGGCGCGGGCTGTCTAGGGCCTGCTCACGCCGCGGCAGCGGGCCCCATCCCCCTTTTGGGGGAGACGACGCGTCGACCTCCCCCTTGAAGGCGATATCCCTGCGGCGCCTGGATCCAGACACTGGCGGCATCATGAAAAAGACGCCGCCCGCCCCCGCAAACCCGCTGGACAGCTTGACGCCCGCCGGGGATCGCCGCACCGCCCCCCGCATCCATCACGAGCCCTGGCCCGAGGCGATGCGGGAGGAATTCAGGAAGCTGCAGTTCCTGGCCGCCATCGAAGTAGAGGAAGTGGAGTCGGACGTCTGGCGAGACATCTTTGCGAGCTTCGAGGGGCGCCACATCCGCTTCATCTAGCCCCCTCCCGGCCGATCTCACGGCAGGCGGGGCAATGGAGCAAAGCGTTCCTCACGGCCGCACTCCAGGCGCCGCAGCCGCCTTTCCAGATCGGCAAGATCCTCGGCTTCGCCAAGCAGGCGCTCGTCGGCATCACCTGCGAAGGCAAGCCAGGCGCGCGGCAAACTCTCGGCCCAGCGCGACGTCCAGTCGGTGAAAGCCGATCGCGCAAACGAAGTGCCGGCAGCTTGCATGGGGTGCTCATTCGTGAAGCTCGAAAGCGATGGCTCACGATAGACACCGCCCGGGCTGATGCAAAGGCACAGCCGGGGCCCAAGTTCACTCGCCTGTATCAGCGCCGGCGCAGTCACAGCGCCCGCCCGGCCGTCAGTTCAGGAGTGATCCCAGCCCAGCCGCACCAGCCCGCAATGCCGGCACACGAACTTGTAGAAGGCGTTGTCGCCGGCCGGCTCGTAGTCGCGAATGGCGCTGGCCCATTGCTTTTCCGTCGTTCCGTAGTGCTGCCGCCAGTCTGTCTTCGTCGCCTCAGTCGCGTCCTCGACGTCGTCCTCCGACGCATCGCCATGGAACTCGCAGGCGTCGTTGCAATGCGCCAGCCACTCCTCCTGCTGCCAGGACGAATAGCCCGGCGTCCGCAGGCTCACCTCGTCGACGATGCCCTGCGCCAGGCCCGCCTGCAGCAGCGGCTGGGCGTCCGAGAAACTCGCGCCCAGCTTGTTCGCCGCCGAGCCGTCCGCGATGCACCAGGGGCAGAGTTTCTCGTCCAGGTCGCGGGTCGCGTAGACCGGCTGCACATAGACGAAGCCGCGCGCCTGCCCGCAGCAGGCGCATTCGATCCCTCGCGCCTCGATGGCCCCGGTGGCCAGCGGATCGACGTGGTAGCGAAAGGAAGGAAGCTCGTTGCCCATCGGCACTCCAGGAGGTCTGTTGCTGGCGGCCAGCTTAGCCCGAGCAGCCAGCGCCTGGCTGGGGCCATGAGGCGGGCACCGTGGCCGCGAACCCGGATGTCATCCTCTCGTGAGGGGATGCGGCGTGGGCAGTTGAGGCGAGGCGCCGGGCCGGGCGCGCTCAGGCGTAGGCGTTGAGGTTGCGTCCCAGCGTGCCTTCGGTGGCCAGCGCCGGCTGCTGCGGCAGCGCATTGAGAAGCTGCATGGCACCCGAGGCCTGGATGTCGAGCGCCTTGCGCAGCACGAGGAGGTTCACGGCATCGGCCGTCTCCCCTTGGGCCGGGCCCGAGGCGACGCTGACGCTGGGGGAGTTGGCGATGTCCATGCCACGCGTATCGGCCGCCCCGAACGAAACTTGAGGCCCCGATTTGTAACGCTGCGCCGCCTGCGCAATATGCCCTTGCCTCGGCGGGCCACATCGCAAGAATTGCCGCTTCCCTCAACAGGATCCGCAATGCCGACATCTGCCCTCCGCGCCTTGGGCGCCGTCCTCCTGCTCGGCACCGCCGCCGCCACCCAGGCCGCCGACCAGGTCGTCAGCCTTCCCTTGAAGGAGGCCTGGTTCGAAGGCGAGATCGTTCACTACGTCAGCACCGACATCTCCGACCCCGGCATCGCGAAGAAGCAGGGCATCAACTACGTGCCGGCCCTGGCCGACACCCTCAAGCCCGGCATGCCGGTCGAGAAGGCCTACAAATTTCCGGGCGACGAGCAGGCCACGGTGCTGCCCTCCATCCCCCGGCCGGTGGGCGGCGCCAATGCCGATGCCAGCTACAGCCCGCTGTGGGTGCTGGTGATGGTGCGCTGGAGACCCGGCGCCACGCCGCACACGCTGAAGTCCGAGGAGGCGGTGCTGGCCGCCGACGAGAAAGGCGAGGTCGAACTGACCCGCACCAAGATCGTTGCGAACTGGCCCGTCGTGCGGGCCCGCGGAGCGGCGCTGCAAGGCGTTCACTAGCCGCCCAGCTTGCGCAAGACTTGCCAGCGGCTGACATGGCGCTGTGAAGACCTCGCCAGCGGCCGCTGAGCGCCGATTGCGCGGCTAGAGTGGCTTCGCCATCCACCCGGGGTGGCGTTGCCGGCCCGCTGTCCAGGGCACCCATGCCCGCCCTCAGCCTCCTCCCTCGCCCTCCAGCTTCGATGCGCCTGCCCGGCTTGTGCCTCGCCCTGGCCTGCGCCGCCCTGGACGCCCAGGCCGGCGGCACCCTGCTGCTGCTGGAGGCGCCGCCCGCCGAGGCGAACTGGTCGGGCGGCCTGTCGGTGCGCGGCTGGCCGCGCGCTCCCGGCAGCGGGCGCCAGCGCGAGGCGCTGCTGCCGGCCCTGGACTACGAATCCCCCAGCGGCTTCTTCGCCGCCACCGACACCGGCGTGGGCTGGAACGCGGCCTCCCAGCTGCTGGGCCCCGAGGCCGCCAAGGACTGGCAGATCGGCGCCCGGCTGTGGCCGCAGTCGGGCCGTTCGCGGCGCGAGTCGCCGCCCGGCATCAACCGCCTGGGCTCGCGCCTCATCACCCAGCTGTTCGCCAATGTTCAGGCCACGCCAGAGCTGCTGCTGCAGTCCGGCCTGTCCTGGGGCAGCGGGCGCCACCACAACGGCGACCAGCTGGAACTGGGCGCCACCAGCGGCATCCCCATCGGCCAGGACCTGCTGGCCATCAGCCTGTCCACCACCTACGCGAACGCGGCGCATCTGCGCGGCAGCTTCGGCATCGGGCCCGGTGAGTCGCAGGCCAGCGGCCTGCCGGAGTTCCACCCGCACAGCGGCTGGCAGGACTGGAGCATCGCGCTGAGCGCCGAGCACAAGTTTTCGTCCGACTGGTCCGTCAACGGCCAGTGGCTGCACACCCGCCTGATCGGCCAGGCCGCCAACTCGCCGCTGACCCACAGCCGCGATCAGCCCACCTTCATCCTCAGCCTGTGGCACCAGTTCTGACCGGCTGAGGCCATGCACGACGTCCTGTTCTACGCCCTGCCCGTCTTCGGGCTGTGCATGCTGGCCGAATGGGCCTGGGGCCGCCGGCGCGGACGCCAGGGCTACGGGCTGGCGGACACCCTCAGCAGCCTCAGCCAGGGCCTGCTGAGCCAGGCCGTGGCCGTCGTCACGCCGCTGTTCCAGACCGGGCTCTACGCCGCCACGCATGCCCGCCTGGCCCTGCTGCCGGGCACGCTCTGGCAGGGCGCCTTCGGCATCGTCGCCAGCGTCGTCATGTACGACTTCTGCGACTACTGGCTGCACCGCACCAGCCACGAGAGCGCGCTGTTCTGGGCCGCCCATGCGGTGCACCACCAGAGCGAGCATTTCAACCTCAGCACCGCGCTGCGCCAGGAGAGCCTCTACTCGGTGATGGGTGCGCCCTTCTTCCTGCCGATGGCCCTGCTCGGCGTGCCGACGGCGCAGTACGCCCTGGCCGGCATCGTCGTGCTGTTCTACCAGTTCTGGATCCACACCGAGCACATCGGCCGCCTGGGTTGGCTGGACCGCGTGTTCTCCACACCGTCCAACCACCGTGTCCACCACGCCGTGAACCCGGGCTACCTGGACCGCAACTACGGCGCCATCTTCGTCGTCTGGGACCGCCTCTTCGGCAGCTTCACGGCGGAGACCGAGGCCTGCGTCTACGGCACCGTCAAGCCCTTGGCGAGCTGGAACCCGCTCGCCGCGGTGGGCCAGTTCTACGGCGAGCTGTGGCGGCGCATGCGCGCCACGCCGCGATGGGCCGACAAGCTGCGCGTGCTGCTGAAGTCGCCGGGCTGGATGCCCCCCGGTGCGGCGCTGCCATCCACCTCCATCGAAGCCCGACTCGAGCAGCCGCGCTTCGATTCACCCGCGCCCCGCTGGGCCCGCCTCGCTGCGGTCGCCGTGTTCGCGCTGACGGCCGCCGGCTGCGGCGCCTGGCTGTGGTTTGCCGACGACCTCGGCTGGCTGCACAACCTGGCCGCGGCCGCGGTGCTGGCCGGCGGCCTGTGGGCGGCTGGCGCGCTACTGTCGCGGCGCGCATAAGCATCCCCTTTTTCCTTCGTTCCGCGAGGAAGGCGCCTTCCCTATCGTGCAAAGCCTGAAACGAATCAGGCCGCCATGCACATCACCAGCCTCTCAGCCAGCCCCAGCGAACGCTCGCGCACCTACTGGCTCACGCAGTTCGCGCTGACGCGCCTGGAAGGCCGCGGCACGCGCTACGAGAACATCCTGGTGCGCGACCTGCCCGCCGCGGCGCTGCTGGCGGCAGACGTGCGGGACCCCGAGATCTCAGCCGCCGTGATGTCCGTCGAGCAGGCCGACCTCGTCATCATCGGCACGCCCATCTACAAGGCGGCCTACAGCGGCCTGCTCAAGGTCTTCCTCGACCTGCTGCCGCCCGACGCGCTGCGCGGCAAGCAGGTGCTGCCCCTGGCCACCGGTGGCAGCCCGGCTCACTTCCTGGCCCTGGACTACGCCCTCAAGCCGGTGCTCTCGGCCCTGGGCGCCCGCCATGTGCTGGACGGCGTCTTCGCCACCGACGCCCAGTTGCGCCGCCATGAAGCCGGCGGCTTCGTCCCCGAGCCCGACCTGATCGCGCGGCTGGACCGCGCCCTGGCACCGCTCGCACCGCGAATGCGAACCCAGCCCGAGGCCGCGCTCAGCTGTTGACGCGCACGGCTGATTCACCACCGCTTGTCTCCTCGCCCCCCGAACGGGAACGGCGACTTCATCCCGGCGCCAACGGGCGCTGATCGGGTGCGCCCCGGCGCCGGGATTTTTTTGCACAGGACACGACCCATGCTCTTCCGCTCTTCCTTCCTCCGCTGGACCGCGCCGCTGCTGATCGCCGCCGCCAGTCTCCACGCCTCGGCCCAGACCACGCTTCGCATCGGCTTCCAGAAATCCGCCAGCCTGCTGACGCTGCAGAAGTCCAGCGGCTCGCTCGAGAAGACGCTCGCGCCCCTCGGCGTCACCGTGAAATGGGTGGAGTTCCCGGCCGGCCCGCAACTGCTCGAAGGCCTGAATGTCGGCGCCGTCGACGTCGGCTTTGTCGGCGAGGCGCCGCCCATCTTTGCGCAGGCCGCCGGCGCCCGCTTCGTCTACATCGGCTATGACCCGGCCGCCCCCGAGGCCGAGGCCATCGTGGTGCCCAAGGATTCGCCCATCAAGTCGGTGGCCGAGCTCAAGGGCAGGAAGGTCGCGCTGAACAAGGGCAGCAATGTCCACTACCTGCTTGTGAAGGCGCTGGAAAGGGCGGGGCTGAAGTACAGCGATATCCAGCCCGTCTACCTGCCGCCTGCCGATGCGCGCGCGGCCTTCGAGCGCGGCGCCGTGGATGCCTGGGTGATCTGGGACCCCTTCCTGGCCGCCGTCGAGAAGCAGAGCGGCGCGCGTCCGCTGCAGGACGGTCGCGGCCTCGTCAACAACTACGCCTACTACCTCGCCGAGCGTGGCTACGCCGACAAGCAGCCGCAGATCATCCAGGCCCTGTTCGAAGACACGCAGGCCCAGGCCGCCTACCTCAAGGCCAACCTCAAGGCCGCCGCCGCCGTCATCGCGCCGCTGCAGGGGCTGGAGGCCGAAGTCGTCGAGAAGAGCCTGGCGCGCTACCAGTTCGGCGTGAAGCCGCTGACCGCAGCCGTCGCCGCCGAACAGCAGAAGATCGCCGACACCTTCCACGCCCTTGGGCTCATCCCCAAGCCCATCCGCGTGGCCGACGCCCTGCCCGCCACCGTCAAGCTCGCGGAGGCTGGCAAATGAGCGCGAACACGACCCGGCGCGCCGCCGTCGCCATCCTCGCCACCACGGCCTCGCTGTGGACCCGGGCGCAGACGCCGCCAACGCTTCGAATCGGCTTCCAGAAGGGCTCGCTGAACCTCGCCCTGCTGAAAAGCTACGGCCTGCTGGAGCAGCGCCTGCCCGGCACGCGCATCCAGTGGACCGAGTTCCCCGCCGGCCCGCAGCTGCTCGAGGCCCTGGCGCTGGGCAGCGTGGATTTCGGCGCCACCGGCGACGCGCCGCCCGTGTTCGCCCAGGCCGCGGGCAAGGCCGTCGTCTACGTCGGCGCCGAGCCGCCCAAGCCCGACAGCTCGGCCGTCCTCGTCAAGCCCGATTCACCGCTGAAGACCCTGGCCGACCTGAAGGGCCGCCGCGTCGCGCTGCAGAAGGGCAGCAGCGCCCATTTCCTGACCGTGCAGGCCGTCAAGAAGGCCGGCCTCACCTGGAACGACATCCAGCCTATCTATCTGCCGCCGGCCGATGCGCGGGCCGCCTTCGAGCGCGGCTCGGTGGACGCCTGGGCCGTCTGGGATCCCTACTACGCCGCCGCCGAGATCAGCGGCGAGCTGCGCACGCTGGCCACCAGCCGTGGCCTGACCAACAACAACACCTTCTACCTGGCCTCCCAGACCCTGGGCCGCGACGCGCTCCTGGTGAAGACGCTGTTCCAGGCCCTGACCGACACCGACGCCCGCGTGCGCGCCGACCGCCGCGATGCGGTGCAGCGCTATGCCGACTTCGCCGGCCTGCCGCTGGCCACCGTCGAAAAGATGGTGGAGCGCCGCGGCGCCGCGCCGGTGGGGCCGCTGACGGCCCAGCTTGCGAGGGATCAACAGCAGGTGGCGGATGCCTTCGCCGAACTCGGCCTGATCCCCCGCCCCATCCGCGTCGCCGACGCAGTCATATGAGCCCCTCGTCCAAGGCATACCTTGGCCGGTCCCCCGAGGGGACGGCGATGCCCGGCGGTTCGACCGCCGAGCACGTCGCCAACGCGGGCCGGCTCGGGAGCGGCCCGGCGCTCGGCCCGCAAATTCCAAAGCTTCGAACACAGAACGGAACAGCGATATGAAGATCTTCTGGTTCATCCCCACCCACGGCGACAGCCGCTACCTCGGCAGCTCACGCGGCGCCCGCGTGGCCGACCATGCCTATTTCAAGCAGATCGCCATCGCCGCCGACAGCCTCGGCTATGAAGGCGTGCTGCTGCCCACCGGCCGCAGCTGCGAGGACTCCTGGATCGTCGCTGCCAGCCTCATCGACGCCACCAGGAATCTCAAATTCCTGGTCGCCCTGCGCCCCGGCCTGGTCGCGCCTTCGCAGAGTGCGCGCATGGCTGCCACGCTGGACCGACTGTCGGGCGGCCGCCTGCTGGTCAACCTCGTCACCGGTGGCGACCCCGACGAGCTGGCCGGCGACGGGCAGTTCCTCGACCACAAGGCGCGCTACGAGCAGTCCGCCGAATTCATCCGCATCTGGCGCGAACTGCTGGCCCGCTCCCACACCGGCGAGCCGCTGGACCTCGACGGCGAGCACTTGAGCGTCAAGGGCGGCAAGCTGCTCTACCCACCCATCAGCAAACCCTACCCGCCGGTCTTCTTTGGCGGCTCCTCAGGCCCCGCGCACGAGCTGGCCGCCGACCAGGTCGACACCTATCTGACCTGGGGCGAGCCCCCGGCCGAGGTCGCGAACAAGCTGGCCGAGGTGCGCGAGCTCGCCGCGGCACGTGGCCGCCAGCTGAACTACGGCATCCGTCTGCACGTCATCGTGCGCGAGACCGAGGACGAGGCCTGGCGCGCCGCCGGCGAGCTGCTGTCGGCACTCGACGAGGCCACCGTCGCCGCGGCCCAGGCCCGCTTCAAGAGCATGGACTCGGTCGGCCAGCGCCGCATGGCCGAGCTGCACGGCGGCCGGTTCGACAAGAACGATGTTCGCGCCGGCCTGGAGATCGCGCCCAACCTCTGGGCCGGCGTGGGCCTGGTGCGCGGCGGCGCGGGCACGGCCCTGGTCGGCAATCCGCAGCAAGTGGCAGCCCGCATCACCGAATACGCCAACCTCGGCCTCGAGTACTTCATCCTCAGCGGCTATCCGCATCTGGACGAGGCCCACCGCTTTGCCGAGCTGGTCTTCCCGCTGCTGCCGCTGGGCGTGCGAGAGAAGCTGACCGCGCCGGCCCTGACCGGGCCTTTCGGCGAGGTCGTCGCCAACAGCTACGTGCCCAAGGCCGTGTCGGCGAGCTGACATGAGGCCCCTCGTCCAAGGAGTACCTTGGCCGGTCCCCCGCGGGGACGGCGATGCGAGCAGCATCGAGCCGCTCGCACATCGCCAGCGCGGGTCGGCTTGGGAGCGGCCCGGCGCTCGACCCGCCCAATTCACGACGCCAACCTGACATGAGCATCTCACGTCGCCTCACACCCTGGCTGCTGCCCGCCGCCATCCTCGTCGCCTGGGAGATTGCCTCGCGCAGCGGCTGGCTGTCGGCGCGCATCCTGCCCGAGCCCGCCGCCGTGGGAGCCGCCTTCTGGCAGCTGCTGCGCTCGGGTGAGCTGGCGCATCACGTCGCCGTCAGCACGGCGCGGGCCTTCTCGGCCCTGGCCCTGGGCGGTGGCCTGGGCCTGCTGCTGGGCCTGTTGACCGGCACCTGGCAGCGCGCCGAGGCCCTGCTGGACACCACGCTGCAGATGCTGCGCAACATCCCGGCCCTGGCCCTGATCCCGCTGGTCATCCTGTGGTTCGGCATCGACGAGGCGGCCAAGCTGGTGCTGGTCGCCGTGGGCGTGTTCTTCCCGGTCTACCTGAACACCTTCCACGGCATCCGCAACGTCGACCGCGACCTGATCGAGATGGCGCGCAGCTACGGCCTCAAAGGCTGGCAGCTCTACACCCAGGTCATCCTGCCCGGTGCCCTGCCTTCCATCCTGGTCGGCCTGCGCTTCTCGCTGGGCTTGATGTGGGTGCTGCTCATCGTCGCCGAGACCCTGTCGGCCCAGGCCGGCATCGGCTATCTGACGATGAATGCCCGCGAGTTCCTGCAGACCGACATCGTGCTGGTCGGCATCCTGCTCTACGCCGTGCTCGGCAAACTGGCCGATGTGGTCGCCCGGGGGCTGGAGCGCGCCTGGCTGCCCTGGCATCGCGGCTATGCCGCCGAGGTGAAATGAGATGTGGGTCACCGAGTTCGACACCCCCGTGCTGCCGCGAGAGCGCGCCATCGAGGACAAGCCCGCAGCGAGCCCATCGCCCGGCCTGGCGCTGAAACTGCGCGGCGTCGCCAAGTCCTTCGGCACACGCCATGTGCTGCAGGACCTGGACCTGTCCATCGCCCCCGGCGAGTTCGTCGCCCTGGTGGGCCGCAGCGGCTGCGGCAAGAGCACGCTGCTGCGCCTCATCGCCGGCCTGGACGCGCCGAGCGCCGGCCTCGTCGAAGCCGGTGCGCCACAGGAACGCCGGCTGATGTTCCAGGATGCCCGCCTGCTGCCGTGGAAGCGCGTCGTCGACAACGTCGCCCTCGGCCTCGAAGGCTCTGACGCCAGGCCTCGCGCCATGGAAGCCCTGGCCCAGGTCGGCCTGGCCGGCCGCGGCGACGACTGGCCGGCGACGCTGTCGGGCGGCCAGCGCCAGCGCGTCGCCCTGGCGCGCGCCCTGGTGCACCGCCCCCGCCTGCTGCTGCTGGACGAGCCGCTGGGGGCCCTCGACGCGCTGACCCGGCTGGAGATGCACCGCCTCATCGAGCAGCTCTGGCGCCGCCACGGCTTCACGGCCCTGCTGGTGACCCACGATGTCGCCGAGGCCGTCGCCCTGGCCGACCGCGTGCTGCTGATCGACCGCGGCGGCATCGCGCTGGACGCGACGGTGGCGCTGCCGCGGCCGCGCTCGCGCGCGGCGCCTGGCTTTGCGGAGCTGGAGGACCGCGTGCTGTGCCACATCGTCGGCCACGGCGTGGCGACCTAGACCTTCACCGGCTGGGGAGCGCCGTCGCACATCCAGCACAAGCAGGTTGACGACTGACGCGCGCAGCCCCCCCCCTAGTTTGATGTCGAATTTATTTACAAGCTAGGGATGGAAAAATCGTCAAGCTTCGCAAGTCGTTGATTTATTTGGGTCCAAAACAGGTGGAACGACAGTTGCTTAAAGCGGGCAGCTGTAACCATAGGGGGCCTCATGAAAAAGAATGCTATCCAACGACTTTCCATCGGCGCAGCCATATTTGCGCTGCTGAGCAGCCTGTCAGGGCTCACCGTTGCCAACCCGCAGGTGCCGTCGGCTTGCAGCACCGCCGACGTCAAGATCAACAGCGTCGTGCCGCACGGCAGCTCGACCAATCTCGTGAATGCGGCGGTCAATTCCTTTGACTGCGTGGGCGCCTTCTCGGGCAACGACAAGTTCGATCCCCAAGTCAACCTGGGCGCGAAGGGAGACGGCCTGTTCAATGGCGGCATGCAGAACGGCAATGGCCCGGTGCTGTTCCCCAACGGCGTGTTCTCGAACAACTTCACGGCCTACGACCTCAATGGCGACGGCGTCGTCGATCCGGGCTGGATTCGCCTCGGCAGCTGGGCGCCCGGCAGCGGCTTCAGCGCTGCAACCATCGGCGGCAAGAACATCGTCGGCGATTGGTTTACGGCGACTGTCGACCCCAAGAGCAACAGCCTGGCAGGCAACTGGTCGCTGACCCTGCCGAACAACATCAAGGATCTGGTCGGCCCTGTGTTCGGGACCAATCTGTTCGACCACCTGCTGATCTCCATCAAGGGCGGCAATTCCTTCGCTGCCTACGACTTCAGCGCCGCCGCGCTCGGGCTGCCGCTGGACACGCCCAACGACTTCAAGGGGACGTGGGACGTGACCCACACACTGACGGGTGGCATCTCGCACATCGACGTGTACGTCCGCGACCCGTTGCAGCCGGGTCAGAACCTGCCTGAGCCGGAGTCCATTGCCCTGGTGGGCGCGGCACTGATGGGCCTTTATCTGTCGACTCGTCGTCGCCGCGCCTGATCGACGGGCGGAACCATCGCTTTGCTGAAGACGGCCGCTGATGCGGCCGTTTTTCATTTCAAAGCCCTGCCGCGGAGTGCAGCCCATCGAATCCGAGGCCGAGGAGGATGCCAAGTTCGCGCGGAGCGATTCAGGATCACGGTTGCCGCCACGGCAACCGCGCCACGACGAGCAGCCCTTTCATGGTGAATCCCTCTTCAGGCGCCCATCTGATCCGGTGCTCTTTCCAGGAATCTGAACCTGTTCTTTTCTTTCGGCGGCGGGCACAGTGGCAGTCCGTGGCTGCCCTCGGTCACAGCACGACAGGCAGCGTCAAGCAATAGTTCGGAACATCGAAATCATGGAGTGGGTCCCCACAGTCTTCATAGCGTTCAAGGTGAGCGTGCTGGGAATCGGCATGTTCCTCGCCATCAAATGGCACTACGACAAAGCGAAAACTGAGAAAGGGCCTGCGTCGCAGCGCGCGGTGCTTTGGGCGGTCGCAAAGGTTCTCGCTGCCTTCATGCTGTTGCTCGCCGCCCTGCTGTTCCTGACCTTCGGCCTGGGCTCGATGCTCGGCATCGACTTGACCCCGACATGATCCTGAGGACGGGTCAGCCTCCCTGCGGCTTCTTCAACTCCACGCGGATGGCATGCAAGGGCACGGTGCCCACGTTCTCCATCGCGTGTCCCTGCACGACGGGGAACCATCTCGCTCCAGGCGGGCGCACGCCGAGATCGCGAGTGTTGCCATCCTGCAGGTGTTCCACCATGTGCGGCGACGTGTCGATGATCATCACGGCCGGGTAGCGATGCACATGCAGCGGCTCTCGCTCGCCCGGCACGACCGTCACCTCCAGTACGCGGACCTCGTCGTTCTCCAGAAGCACCTTGTGATGCTGCGGGGCGGCCACGGTGGCGTCCAATTCCGGGCGCCACCAGCGGTCCGCAGAGCTCGACTGAGCGGTCGCGAAGGCCCCGGCCGCGAAAGCGACGACCGCGACACCAGCGACTCGCACACGGCCGCCCACAAGTCGCTCACTTTGGCTGGCTTGCTTCATCACTCACCTCTCCTTGGAAAGCGGGCCGCGGTCTGCGATGGCCCTGGTGGGGGCGAGTCTGCTGGCAGCCGTGCCGCGCCACCAGGGGAGTCACACCTACGCCGCCGACCGATCATTGAGGCGAAGTTCATCCCATCGCTATGCTTGCCGGATGAAGCTCGCATTCACGTCAGGCATGCTGCAGCAGCGCTTCGAGAGTCAGCCCGTCTGGAGCCGCATCCAGGCCCAGGATCCCGACCATCTGCTGCTGCTGGGCAATGCCATCCATCTGGACATCGACGGAGCGCCCCGCACCATGTCCACCGGCGAATTCGCCGCCCACGCCCACGCGCTCTATCGCGACCAGCTCGCCGTGCCGGAGTTCGATGCACTACTGCGCCACATGGCCGGCAAGCCGGGCCGTCGCGTGTTCGCGATCTGGAACGACCACGATTTCCTGTGGCGTGACGCGGCCGGCGCCGACATCGTCCAAGCTGCCGAACATGCCGACAAGCTCGAACCCAGCCGCGTGCTGTTCCAGCTGTTCCAGCGAGCCCTGGTGGAGCCCGGCAGCTTCCCGGCCCAGCTGGACGACATCACGCCGCCGGCCGAGCCTCAGACCGGCCCGCTGCAGGAGTCCCTGCCGCTGCGGGAGGACGTCTGGCTGCACCTGACCGACGGCCGCAGCCAGCGCAGCGGGACCTGGCTGGTGCCGCAGGACAAGCGTGCCCTGCTCGGTCCGGCCCAGCTCGACACGCTCGCCACCGCCATCGCCACCACGCCGCCCGGCAGCCTGCATCTGGTGGCCAGCGCATCGGCCGGTTGCGACTGGCAGCACCACGCGCGGGAATGGACGGCACTCGGCGACCTGGCCGCCCGCCACCGCCTGCTGATGCTCAGCGGCGGCCTGCGGCGCAATGCCTTCGCCTCGCACATCGAAGGTCGCGGGTGGCCGCTGCACGAAGCCTCGTCCTCGGGCGCAGCGGTCCGCGACGCCGTCCTGTACGGTGCCGAGCTGGAGAATTTCGGCCTCGCCGAGATCGGGCCGGACGAGATCCGCGTCCGCTTCTTCGACCGCGACGGCGAGACGACACCGCGCCACATTTCCCGCGCCGACTGGACGCTGATCAACAGACGCTAGCAACCCCGGGACGGGCAAGCGCGGGCCGGCCATGGCACCATGCCGCCCCATGTCCCTTCACGTCGCCTGCCTCTGCGCCGCCTGGTGCCGCACCTGCGAGTCCTACCAGCAGGTCTTCGAAGCCGCCTGCGCCGAGCTGCCGCAAGCCGGCCTGCACGTGCGTTGGATCGACATCGAGGACGAGGCCGAGCTCATCGGTGACCTGGACATCGAGACCTTCCCGACGCTGCTGATCGCCGACGACGAGCAGGTGCGCTTTGCCGGCCCGCTGACGCCCCAGCCGGAGACGCTCAGGCGCGTGCTGCGCGCCCACCTGGACGACCCGCGGGCCGCCAAGGTCGATCCAGACTATCTGGTGCTGGCCGAGCGTCTGCGGACAGGCCCCTAGTCCGACTTGCGGTTGACGGCTCCGAAGCCGATCCAGTTGCGCTCCATCTCGACCTCCAGCAGCGAGAACTGCTGGCTCGCCTCCGGCACCGCCATGCCCTCAAAGCGGATCGCGCGCAGCAGGGCTTCGATGCGCTTGGCCTTCTGCCAGAACCAGGCGGACTTCTGGTCGAAGCGGAACACGGTGCCGGCCGCCACCATGGCGGCAGGCATGGACGCCAGCGCGGCCGTCACCGCCTTGGGCACGCAAGGGATGCTGACGGTGAGGCCGGCCGCGATGCTGGACAGCACGGTCGCGATGGCGACCGAATAGCCGAGCAGGTAGTTGCGGCGCGCATAGCGGCGCGAGCTGTCGGCAGCCACGATGAGTTCCTTCTCGAGCGCTTCCATCGGCATTCCCCCTCGTTGAGCGGACCCCGCGTCAGTGCGCGCTGGCGGCCGCCGGTTCGGCCCGCTTGCCCGGTGAGCGCAAGAATGCCACCAACTGCCACAGCACGAACACGGCGATCAACCCCAGCAGCCCGCCGCTGATGGGTCGGTTCACGAAGGTCATGAAGCTGCCTCGGCTCAGCAGCATGGCGCGGCGGAAGTACTCCTCCAGCATGGGGCCGAGGATGAAGCCCAGCATCAGCGGCGCCGCGTCCAGGTCCAGGCGCATGAAGACATAGCCCAGCAGGCCGAAGGCGGCCGTGATGAAGATGTCGTCGAGGTTGTTGTTGACGCTGAAGGTGCCGACGCAGCAGAAGAACAGGATGGCCGGGAACAGCACGCCATAGGGGATCTTGAAGACCGACAGCCAGTAGCGCACCAGCGGCACGTTCAGCACGACGAGGAAGACATTGCCCACCCACATGCTGGCCACCAGGCCCCAGAACAGGTCGGGGTGGCCCGAGATCATGTTGGGCCCGGGCTGGATGCCCTTGATGACGAAGGCCGCCATCATCAGCGCCATGACCGGGTTCTCGGGGATGCCGATGCTCATCAAGGGGATGAAGCTGGTGCGCGCCGCGGCCTCGTCGGCGGCGGCCTGACCGGCCACGCCTTCGATGGCGCCGCTGCCGATCTCGTCCTTGTACTTGCTGAGCTTCTTGTCGACGGCATAGGCCGCGAACTGCGCGATGACCGGGCCGCCGCCGGGCAGGATGCCGAGGAAGGAGCCGATGACGCTGCCGCGCAGGGCGCTGGGGATGATGCGCTTGAACTCTTCCCAGGTCGGCATCAGGTGGATCTTGCCGCTGAAGGGCGAGCGCTCCTCGCGGGCGTCGAGGTTCTTGGTGATCTCGGCGATGCCGAAGCAGCCCAGGGCCACGCTGACCAGGCCCACGCCCTCGGCGAGGAAGGGCAGGTCGAAGGTGTAGCGCTGCAGGCCGCTGTTGACGTCGGTGCCGATCTGGCCGAGCAGCACGCCCACCAGACACATGGCCAGGCCGTTGAGCAGGCTGCCCGTCGTCACGAAGCTCACGCAGATGAAGCCCAGCAGCATCAGCGAGCAGTAGTCGGCCGGGCCGAACAGCAGGGCCACCTCGCCCAGGTTGGGCGCCAGGCTGGCCAGCACGACGATGGCCACGGTGCCGCCGATGAAGCTGGAGATGCCGGCCGTGAACAGGGCCAGACCCGTCTTGCCCTTCAGCGTCATCTGGTAGCCGTCGATGCAGGCCACGATGGAGCTGGCATGCGGGATCTTCATCGTGATCGCGCTGACGCTGTCGCCGTACTGGGCGCCGTAGTAGATGCCGGCCAGCATGATCAGCGCGCCACCGGTCGGGATGGAATAGGTCAGCGGCAGCAGCAGGCTGATGGTGGCCAGCGGGCCCAGGCCCGGCAGCAGACCCACGAGGGTGCCGACGACGCAGCCGATCGCGCAGAACATCAGGTTCTGCAGCGTCAGTGCATGCTCGAAGCCGAAGGCGAGGTTGTGCAGGATGTCCATGCTCGCTCCGGTTCAGTACAGCGGCAGGCTCAGGCCCAGCAGCTTCTGGAAGGCGAAGGCGATGGCGATCAGGCCCAGCGCCACCTTGACGTTGCGGCGCCACGAAGGGTTGGAGGCCGCGAAGCCGGCGATGAAGACCATGACGACGATGCCGGCGATCATGGTGTGCAGCCACTCGGTCACCAGGGCGAAACTGCACAGCGCCAGCAGCAGCAGGGCGATGTTCCTGGGATGGAAGTCCAGCGGCACCGGCTTGACGAAGCGCGAGCGCACGATGGTCGCGATGGCGACGAGCAGCAGCAGCCCGCTCACCAGCAACGGGAACAGGCCCGCGCCGGCATGGGCGAAGTTGCCGATGGGGTAGCGCAGCGCGCCCAGGCCGAAGCCCAGCGCGATGACGGCCAGCAGCAGGCCGCGGGCAAGATTGCGATCATTCATGGCGCCCACTCTAGGGATTGCCGGGCCGGCGGCCACCACGCTTTCCACGATGTGACAGCCTCACGCAAGCTCGCGCGTACCTGTAGGAGAGCACCGACAGCCGCACGGGTTCCATGCCGCTGTCCCGTTAGGGCGTTGGCGCCGACATTGGTTTGCATGTCGTCCCCCCCGCCCTCGCCGCACGATGTCACGCTCACCGGCGCCGTGCCGGCCTTTGTCCGCCTGGCCAGCGGCCCCGAGGCGGCCGCGCCACCGGTGCGCGCCGTGCAGTTCGGCGCCGAGCGCTTTGCCGAACATGGCCGCAGCCTCGCCGCCGCGCAGCGCGTGGACGAGCCCCGCCAGCAGCCCCGCCCCTTCTCGCCGCGCCTGCGCAGCAACCTGCAGGTCTGGGCCGCCGCCTTGGCCGTGCTGTCCGAGGAAGGCCTGCAGGCCGACATCGACCCGGCCCACGCCTGGCTGCTGGACAACGCCCGCATCGTGCAGCAGCAGCTCGACGAGGTGCTGCACGATCTGCCGCGCAGCTACTTCCAGCGCCTGCCGCGCCTGGCCGACGAACCCCTGCAGGGACTGCCGCGCGTCTACGGCGTGGCCTGGGCCTGGGTGGCCCATGCCGACAGCTCGCTGGATCTGACGCTGCTGCAACACTTCCTGGCTGGCCACCACGAGGCCGAAGCGCTGACGCTGCGCGAGCTCTGGGCCCTGCCCTCCACCTTGCGCGTCGTGCTGGTGGAGAACCTGCGCCGCCTGGCCGAGCGCGCCGCCTGGCGTCATCTGGCCCGCCGCGCGGCCCAGCGCCTGTTCGAAGCCCTGCCCCACCTGGACGCCGGCGCCGTGCGCAACCAGTTGCAGCAATGGCAGTCGAGCTGGCCACGCGACCCGGCCATCGCCGCCCTCGCCCTGCGCCTGCACGAGCGCCTGGCCGACCGCGCCATGGGCCAGCCGGAGCAACGCGATGCCGACGATTCGCCCTGGGCCGCCGTCGCCGCCTGGCTGAACGAGGCGCTGCCCGACCCCGCCGCCGCCCAGGCGGCCGAGCAGGCCGAGAGCGCCGCCGACCACCAGAGCATCCGCAACGCCATCGGCAGCCTGCGCAATCTGGGCGCGGCCAACTGGGCCGGCCTGTTCGAGGCCGTGCACCCGACGCTGCGCGCCCTGGGCCGCATCGACATCTACCGGCAGGAGCACGAGGCCACGCGCGACATGGCCATGCATGCCATCGAGGCGCTGACCGAGCGCCACAACGTGGCCGAGGCCGAGGTGGCCGAGGTGCTGCAGCGGCTCTGCAACGACCCGACGTGGGCCGACGACGCCGAGGAGCGCGCGCCGCTGCATTGGCTTTCCGGCCCCGGACGCCAACGCCTGCTGGCCGAACTGCAGCTGAAGCCGACCGCCGGCGAACGCCTGGCCACCGGCCTGCGCCGCCACCGCGTCGCCCTCTACCTGACCAGCCTGGCGACCCTGCTGGTGCTGGGTGAGCTGACCCTGCTGATGCTGGGCCCGCCACCCGGCGTCGGCTGGCCCATGGTCGTGGCCGCCGTGCTGCTGTCGCTGCTGCCGGCCAGCGAGGCCGTCGTCGCGCTGGCCAACCGCCTCATCAGCGAATGCGCCCCGCCGGCCCGGCTGCCGCGGCTGAACTGGCCACAGGGCATTCCGGCCACGGCACGCAGCCTGGTCGTCATTCCTTGCATGCTGACGCGGCCCAAGGGCATCGCGACACTGCTGGCCCAGCTGGAACGCCACCACCTGGCCAATCTCGAGGGCGAGGCGCAGTTCGCGCTGCTGAGTGACTTCACCGACGCCAGGGCCGAACACCAGCACCAGGACTCCGCGCTGCTGGCCGAGGCACGCGCCGGCATCGCCGCGCTGAACCAGCGCCATGGCAGGGCCTGCGGGGACCGGCCGCGCTTCCTGCTGCTGCACCGCGAACGGCGCTGGAGCGACACCGAGCAGCGCTGGATAGGCTGGGAACGCAAGCGCGGCAAGACCGAGGCCCTGGCGGCTCTGCTCGCGGGCCAGCCGGCAGACCAGCTGCCAGACCGCTTCATCGACCTGGGCGAGCTGTCCACGCCGGCACCGGGCATGCGCCACATCGTCACGCTGGACGCCGACACCGCCCTGCCGCCCGGGGCCCTGCGCGAGCTGGTAGCCATCGCCGCCCATCCGCTGAACCGGCCACGCGTGGCACGCTCGGACAACGGCGCCGTCACGGTCGTGCGCGGCCACGGCATGCTGCAGCCGCGCGTGGCCACGCCGCTGGCCACGGCCGCCGGCAGCTCCACGGTGCACGGCACCTGGTTCCACAGCCTGTTCGCCGGCCAGCCGGGGCTGGACCCCTACAGCGCCGCCAGCTCCGAGGTCTACCAGGACCTGTTCGACGAAGGCAGCGCCACCGGCAAGGGACTCATCGACGTGCAGGCCGCCGCCGCGGTGCTGGCCCACCGCCTGCCCCAGGGCCAGGTGCTCAGCCACGACCTGCTGGAAGGCTCGCTGATGCGCTGCGCCGGTGTCAGCGATGTCGTGCTGGTGGAGCCCGCGCCCATGCACGCCGACGTGGCCGCCTCGCGCATCCACCGCTGGACGCGCGGCGACTGGCAGCTGCTGCCCTTCCTCGGCCACCCGCGCCGCTGGGGCCTGCGCGCCGTGCATGTCTGGAAGATGCTGGACAACCTGCGCCGCTCCCTGGTCGCGCCGGCCGCGCTGCTGCTGCTGCTGGCCTCGTGGCTGGGCCTGGGGCTGACGCCGGCCTGGGCGCTGGCCGTGGTGGGCGCGGCCTTCGGCGCCGGCCCGCTGATGGGCGCCCTGGCCGCCTGCGCGCCGTCGGGCGACAAGCTGTCGCTGCCGCGCTTCTACCGCCAGGCGGCCATCGAGATCGGCCGCGCCGTCGGCGGCGTGCTGTGGCATGTCGCGCTGCTGCCGCATGCGAGCTGGCTCAGCCTGGACGCCATCGTGCGCGCCTGGTGGCGCCAGCGCTTCAGCCACCAGCACCTGCTGGAATGGACGACGGCCGACGCCGCCGAGGCAGCCGCACGCACCGACTGGCGCTCGCTGTGGCGCCAGCACAAGCGCCTGACCTTCGCCAGCGGCGCCCTGGCCCTGCTCTTGATGACGCCGGCCCTGATCGGCCGCCCCGTGGACTGGAGCGCGGCCCTGCCGCTGCTGGCGGCCTGGGCGCTGTCGCCGCTGTGGATAGGCCTGGCCAGCCGGCCGCGCGCACGGCCGCGCCGCGAGGCCATCGACGACGACGAGCGCCAGTACCTGCTCGGCGTGGCGCGCGACACCTGGCGCTGGTTCGAGCGCTGGGTCACCAAGGACGACAACGACCTGCCGCCCGACAACGTGCAGTTCGACCCCGACATCGCGGTGGCGCATCGCACCTCGCCAACCAATATCGGCCTCTACCTGCTGTCGGCGTGCTGCGCCCGCGAGTTCGGCTGGCTGCACGACGTCGGCCTGGCCGAGCGCATCGGCCGCACGCTGGACACCCTGGACAAGCTGCCCCGCCACCGCGGCCACTTCCACAACTGGATCGACACCCAGCGCCTGGCGGTCCTGGAGCCGCCCTATGTCTCCGCGGTGGACAGCGGCAACCTTTGCGCCCACCTGCTCGTCGTCGCGGCGGCCTGCGAGGGCTACGCGCGCGGCGGCGAAGGCATGCCACCGCCGCCGGCCGTCACCGAGGCCCTGAACGCCGTGGCCGCCCGCGCCCGCGCCATGGCACTGGCCCATGACTTCAGCTGGCTCTACGACACCCAGCGCCGCCTGCTGCACATCGGCGCCGTCGCGGCCGTCGGCTCCGAGCCGGGCACCGAGAGGCTGGACCAGAATCACTATGACCTGCTCGCCTCCGAGGCCCGCCTGTCCAGCCTCGTCGCCATCGCCAAGGGCGACCTGCCGGCGGCGCACTGGGGGGCGCTGGGCCGGCCCTTCTTCTCGCGCGGTCGCGTGACGGGACTGAAGAGCTGGTCGGGTTCGATGTTCGAGATGCTGATGCCTTCGCTGGTGCTGGACGAGCCCAGCGGCAGCGCCCTGGCCGAAGCCTCGCGCGCCGCCGTCATGGAGCAGATCCGCGCCGGCCGTGCCGCCGGCCTGCCCTGGGGCGTGTCCGAGAGCGCATATGCCAAGCGCGACAACAGCCTGACCTACCAGTACGGCCCGCAGGGCGTGGCCAGCCTGGCCCTGCGCGACACGCCGCCCGACGAGATGGTCGTCGCGCCCTATGCCACGCTGATGGCGACCATGGTGATGCCGCGCGCGGCCGTCGCCAACCTGCGCACGCTGCAGGCCCTGGGCGCGCGCCATGACGGCGGCTTCATGGAGGCGCTGGACTACACCTTGAGCCGCCAGCCCGAAGCCAGCGGCGACACGCCGCAACCGGCGCGGCGCTTCGTGCGCATCGGCACCACCATGGCCCACCACCACGGCATGTCCCTGGTCGCGCTGACCGAGGTGTTGTGCGGCGGCGCGCCGCAGCGCTGGGCCGACGCCGAGCCGCGCCTGTGCGCGGTGCGCTGGCTGCTGCACGAGCGCGCTCCGCACAAGGTCGCGCCGCTGCGCGAGCCGCCACCCCAGCCCCGCCGCAGCGCGCCGCGCAAGGCCCGCATCTCCCTGGTCGTGCCCGAGTTGCATGGCCGTGCCCTGCCCGCCACCGCCTGGCTGGGCCACGGCAAGCTCAACGCCATGCTGCGCGAGCACGGTGGCGGCACCCTGGTCTGGGGCGAACCCGGCAGTCAGGTGCTGGTGAGCCGCTGGCGCGACGACCTGGCCCAGGACCTGCTCGGCCACCATCTGCATCTGCGCGACCTCGACCTGCACTGGGACGGCACGCCCGAGCAGAGCCCTTGGCGGTCGCTGACGCTGCGGCCCACGCCCGGCCCGCAGTGGCGCTACGGCTGCCGCCTGCACCCGGCCAGCGCCCAGTTCACCGCCGAGGGGGAGGAACTGCATGCCCACACCGAAGCCTGGGTGGCCGTAGAGGACGACGTCGAGCTGCGCCGCATCACGCTGCGCAACCTCGCCCATCGGCCGCGCCGCCTGGCCCTGGCGTCCAGCTTCGAGCCCGTGCTGGCGCCGGCCAAGGCCGACCTCGCACACCCGGCCTTCGGCAAGCTCTTCCTGCAGGCACGCTGGGCACCCGATCAACAGGCCCTGCACTGGCAGCGGCTGCCGCGCAGCCCCAACGAGGCGGCCCTGCACGCAGTGCATGCGCTGGTGGGCGTCGAGCTCGACGGCGGCGCACGGCTGGACCAGGTTCGCGCCGGTGCCGACCGGGCCCACTGGCTGGCCCGCGGTGGCACCCAGGGCCAGCCCGGCGGCGTCATCGCGCATGCCGGCGTGCAGGCCCTGCTGGGCACCGACGTGGCCGGGCTCAACACCGAAGCCGGCGCGCTGGACACCGGCAACGATCCCATCTCGCTGCTGCACCTGGTGCTGACGCTGCCGCCCGGCGCCCGCGTGACGCTGACGCTGGCCACCGCCGCTGCGCGCGAATCCCAAACCCTCGCCCATCTGCTGGACAAGCTGCGCCAGCCGGCTTTGGTCGAGCGGGCACTGACCCTGGCCCACACCATGGCCGGCGTGCGCACCCAGGGCGCCAGCCTGGCGCCGGGCGCCTGGCGGGCCGGCCTGACGCTGCAGACCCTGCTGACCTCGCAGGCCGCGCGCGAGAACCTGCCCCTTCCCGAGACCGGCTACGAGCGCGACGCGCTGTGGCGCCACGGCATCTCCGGCGACGATCCCATCGTGCTGATCCGCGTCGCCGACGCCACCGGCGTCGTCATGGTGCGCGAGCTGTGTGCGCTGCTGCAGGCCCAGGGCAGCCCGCTGCCGGTGGACGTCGTCGTGCTGGATGCCGAACCGCCGTCTTATCTCGCGCCGGTGTCGCGCGCGCTGCGCTCGCTGGCCGAGCAGCAGGCTCACGGCCGTTGCAAGGTCCATGTGCTGTCGGATGAGGCCGTCGGGCCGGACACGCGCTTTGCGCTCAACCTGCTGGCGCGTGTGCGCTGGTTTGCCGACGGCCGGCCGCTGGCCCAGCAACTCGAGCGCCTGGGCATCAACCACGAACAGGCGGCCAAGGCCCGCCGCGGCGCGGGCGCGACGCTGGTGTCCAGCGTGGCCGCACAGCCGGGCGCGCAAGCACCGGACAGCGCCTTCGAACCCGACAGCGGCGCCTGCCGCTTCGAGCTGGCCGAACGCACCCACCCGCCGCGCCCCTGGATCAACGTCATCGCCAACGAGCACTTCGGCTGCCAGGTGTCGGAGCGCGGCGCCGGCACGGCCTGGGCCGGCAACAGTCGCCTGCACCAGATCACGCCCTGGTCCAACGACGCCTTGCTGGACTCGCCCGGCGAATGGCTGATGCTGCACTGCCTGTCCAGCGGCAAGGTCTGGCTGCTGGGCCGCGCCGCGGCGCGCCAGAGCATCGCCCACCTGCCCGGCGCAACGGCCATGGCCTTCCAACTACCCGGCATGGTGGTGCGCCTGCGCTGGACCGTGGACGAGAGGACGGCCGTCAAGCAATGCCAGGTGGAGCTGCATGCCGCGCCGGGCAAGCCGCCGCGCCCCATGCGCCTGCTGGCCGCGGCGCAATGGCAGCTCGGCATGGACAGTGGCGCACGCCGCAGCGTCGTCACGCGGCTGGAGGCGCCGCAGGGCGACGGACCGCTGCTGGCCCTGGCCACCCAGGCCGACGGCCTCAACGGCTTCGGCGGCCACACCGCGTGGATGGCCCTGCGCCCGACGCGCGAAGGCGATGCCACGCCCGACCAGATCGACAGTCTGTCCGCCGACCAGGCACTGTGGCCCTGGCCGACCGACGCCGGCTTCACACCCGACCTGAACCGGCCGCGCCCGTGGATGGCCGCCATCGAGGCCAGCGGCGACCGCCGCCTGCTGTTCGACGACGAGGGCCGCCTCGTCATGCCGCATGCGCTCGATGGCCAGGCCGGCCCGGCCACTGACCCCGCCGCCCTGCTGGCCGTGCCCATCCGCCTGGAGGCCGGCCATGCCTGGCATGGCACCGTGCTGCTGGGTCATGCCACGAGCCTGCCCGCGGCGCGCGAGCAGGCTGCGGCGGCCTGGCAGGTCGACCCGCTGCGCCGCCTGGCCGCGCAGCGCGAGGTCTGGCGCGCCCTGAGCGCTGCCGTGCAGGTGGACACGCCCGACCCGGCCTTCGATGCCCTCGTCAACCACTGGCTGCCGGCCCAGGTGCTGGGCTGCCGCATCTGGGCGCGCGCCGGCTTCTACCAGGCCGGTGGCGCCTTTGGCTTCCGCGACCAGCTGCAGGACGCCATGGCCCTGGTGCAGCACGCGCCCGAGCGCCTGGCGGCGCAGATCCGCAAGCACGCCGCGCGCCAGTTCCCGCCGGGCGACGTGCAGCATTGGTGGCACGAGCCGGCCGGCGCCGGCGTGCGCACGCATTTCGCCGATGACCGGCTGTGGCTGGCGCTGGCGCTGGCCCTGTATGTCGAACGCACGGCCGACACCTCGCTGGCCGACGAGATGCTGCCCTTCCTGCAGGGCCGCCCCGTGCCCGAGGGCGCCGAGGACGTCTACGAGGTGCCGGCCATCAGCGACGAGCGCGCCAGCATCTACGAGCATGCGGCGCGCGCCATCGACATCAGCCTGCCGGTGGGTGCGCATGGCCTGCCGCTGTTCGGCACCGGCGACTGGAATGACGGCATGAACCGCGTCGGCGCCGAAGGCAAGGGTGAATCGGTGTGGATGGGCTTCTTCCTGTGCGCCGTCATCGACGCCCTGCACCCGCTCGCCATCGCCCGAGGCGAGCAGGCGCGTGCCGCGCGCTGGCGCCAGGCGCGCGAGAAGCTGGCCAAGGCGCTGGATGCAGAGGCCTGGGACGGCCGCTGGTACCGCCGCGGCTGGTTCGACGACGGCAGCATCCTCGGCACCCACAGCGACAGCGAATGCCGCATCGACCTCATCGTGCAGGCCTGGGCGGTGCTGACCGGTGCGACCGCCGCAGACCGTGCCCGCGTGGCCCTGGACAGCGCCTGGCGCGAACTGCACGACCGTGACGCGCATCTGCTGCGCCTGCTGTGGCCGCCGCTGAAGGACCACCAGCCGCCGGCCGGCTATATCCAGGCCTATCCCGGTGGCGTGCGCGAGAACGGTGGCCAGTACAACCACGGCGCCACCTGGGCCCTGATGGCCAGCGCCAAACTCGGCCAGGCCGAGCGCGCCTGGGCGGCCTTCACGGCCATCAGCCCGGCCCATCGCGGCGCGCACGGCGCCGCCTATGGACTGGAGCCCTATGCCGTGGCGGGGGACATCGAGACGGCGTCACCGCATGCCGGCCGTGGCGGCTGGAGCTGGTACACGGGGGCGGCCGGCTGGCTGCTGCGCGCGGCCGTCGAATCGCTGTGCGGCGTGAAGCTGGCCGACGGCCTGCTGCGCGTGCAACCCTGCCTGCCGCCGCACTGGCCGCAGGCCCGTGTGAAGCTGCAGCATCAGGGCCGGCGCATCGAAGTGCTGGTGCAGCGCGCGCCTACCGGTGCCGGCACCGCCCCGCCGCCCGGCTACCGCACGCTGACACCCGGCAGCACGCTGGCGCTGGGCGACGTCCAAGGCGACCTGCTGCTGTGGGTGCCCGTGACCGAGCTGCCGGTGCGGCGACCGGAAGCGGCGACGGCGTCTTGAAGGCCCAAAAGCAAAACGGCCCCGCGGGGCCGCTTTCTTGATGAGGCCTGGTGAATCAGACCGTCAGGCTCAATACCGCGGCGATGAGGACACTGCCCAGCACGACGGTCGTGAAGACGCGCTCGCCGATGGCGGAGTCCAGCGCCTCCAGCGAGCTCAGCATGCGCAGGCGGCGGTCGGACAGGGTGCGGCACTGGCGCAGATGAACGCCGAGGCTGTCCAGGTGTTGGCGCAGCAGATGATCGGTGACGCGGGGCATGGATGACCTCCTCTGGAAACAATGTCTTCAACTCTAGGCAGGACGCAGCGCCGTTGCATTCGGACACGAGGGGAACCGTCTGTAGGGCGGATCCGACATGTCAGACATGCCATCAGGCACCATGAGGGCATGAACATTCGCCGGCAAGTCTTACTGCTGCTGACGCTGCTGACGATGTGGACCGTCAGTGCGGCAAACGACGCTCCCGCCTTGCAGGTGGGCTCCAAGCGCTTCACCGAGAGCTATCTGCTCGGCGAGATCGTCACGCAGACCCTGGTCCAGCAGGGCCTGGCCGCCGAGCATCGTCAGGGCCTGGGCAACACGGCCATCCTGGCCGCGGCCCTGCAGCAGGGCCAGATCGACGTCTACCCCGAATACACCGGCACCATCGTGAGGGAGCTGCTCAAGCGCGAATCCGCCGGCGATGCGCAGGCGCCGCTGGCGCAGATCAACACCTGGCTGCAGCCGCTGGGGCTGAAGGCCGGGGTGCCGCTGGGCTTCAACAACAGCTATGCGCTGGCCCTGCGCGAAGCCGATGCGGCGCGGCTGGGCATTGCGACGATCTCGGATCTGGCCACCAAGGCGTCGACGCTGAAGCCGGGCCTGTCGCATGAATTCCTGGCCCGCGCCGATGGCTGGCCGGCCCTGCAACGTGCCTATGGCCTGAAGCTGCAACCCGGCGCCGGCCTGGACCATGGCCTGGCCTACCAGGCGCTGAGCAACGGCCAGGTCGACCTGATCGACGTCTACACGACCGACGCCCAGCTGGCCCGCCAGCCGGTGCGCGTGCTGCGCGACGACCGCGGCTTCTTTCCGCGCTATGACGCGGTGCTGCTGATGCGCGCCAAGGTGGACGAAAAGCCGCTGCAAGGCCTGGCCGGTCGGCTGCCGGAAGCCGAGATGACCCGCCTGAATGCGGCGGCCGAGCTGGACGGCCGGCCCTTTGCCGACGTTGCGAGAAGTTTTCTGCAAGCGGCGCCCCAGGGGGCGGCACACCAGGGCCTGACGGCGCGGCTGCTGGCGCCCGACCTGATGAAGCTGCTCGTCCAGCATCTGGCCCTGGTGCTGGCCTCCCTGGCCCTGGCCGTCGTCGTGGCCGTGCCACTGGGCGTCGCCGCTCATCGCCTGCCGCGTCTGGCCGCACCCGTCATGGCGACGGCCGGCCTGCTGCAGACCCTGCCCTCGCTCGCCCTGCTGGCCTTTCTGATCGCCCTGGTCGGCCGCATCGGCTTCCTGCCGGCCCTGCTGGCCCTGTTCGTCTACGCGCTGCTGCCCATCGTGCGCAACACGCACGCGGGCCTGCAGGCCGTGTCCAGGGGGCTGACCGAATCGGCCATGGCCCTGGGCCTGACACACGGGCAGACCCTGCGCGCCGTCGAGTTGCCGCTGGCCCTGCCGACGCTGATGGCCGGCGTGAAGACCGCGGCCGTCACCAATGTCGGCACGGCCACGGTGGCGGCCTTCGTGGGGGCGGGCGGCCTGGGCGAGCGCATCGTCGCCGGCCTGGCCGTCAACGACAGCACGCTGATGCTGGCCGGCGCCCTGCCCGCAGCGGCTCTCGCCATCGCCGTGCAACTGCTGTTCGACGCGCTGGAACGGCAAGTCGCGCACAATGGGCCGAAAGAATCTCGGGATCACGGGGCATGAACGTTGGGGCACGACGGGGCTGCTGGACGGCCGTTTGCATGCTGGCGATGACGGCGGCCGCCGAGGCCCGCTGCTCGCGCTCCATCCATGTGCCCATGGCCCCCATCGGGCTGAGCGTGAGCTTCGAGGAGGCCCGGCCCCAGGGCATCTACCCGACGCTGCTGCGCGAGGTGACCGCGAGCACGCAGTGCCAGTTCAACATGCACCGGGTGCCGCGGGCGCGCCTGCAGACGATGTTCGATGCCGGCCAGGCCGACATCCTGATCCCCGCCTCGGCCTCGCCCTCGCGGGACGGGGCCGGCGAATTCGTGCCGCTGATCCAGGTGCGCGCCAGCCTGTTGACGCTGGACGCCGAGATGCCCGTGCCGCGCTCCCTGGCCGAGTTGCTGGCCCAGCCGGACTACAAGCTCGTCGTCGTGCGCGGCTTCTCCTTCGGCGCCGCCTATGACAATGCCATCGCGACGCTGCGCCAGCGCCAGCGTCTGCTGGAAGAACCCGACGCGGCCGGCGTCGCCCGTGCCTTGCGCCAGGGCCTGGCCCAGGCCACCGTGATGACGGCGTCCATCCTCGTCGGCACCCTGGTCGTCGAGGCCGACCTGAATCCGCTGCTCAAGCGCCTGCGCGTCGAGCCCCTGGACGAACTGGGTTGGAGCGTCAGCGGGCTCTATCTGTCGCGCCACAGTCTCGGAGAGGCCGACCGCCGCACGCTGCGCCAGGCCTTCGGCCAGGCGGCGCGCAGCGGCCGCGTCTGGCAGCTTTTCAATGAACTGCATCCACCCGGCAGCCTGGGTGCCAGCATCCGGCCGCTGACACCCTGAGGACCGGGTTCAGCGCAGCTGGCTGCTGTAGTCCACCGGCAGCCACTGCCAGCCCTTGCCGCTCTGGCGCAGGCGGCCGACGCCGGGGAAGCTGAAGTGGGAGACGGCCACGAGGCTGCCGTCCCGGGCCAGGTCGGCGAAGACGCGGGCGCGGGTCTTGGCGGCCTGTGGTTCATCGGTGTCGAAGGCGATGGTGACCTCGGGCGAGGCCAGCTGTACCGAGGCGACGTGGATGAGGTCACCGATCAGCACCAGGCGCTGGCCCTGGCTCTCGACGACATAGACCGCATGGCCGGCCGTGTGGCCGTGGGCCTGCTGGACGCGGATGCCCGGCACGATCTCGCCGTCACGCTCGAAGGGCGTGAAGCGGCCCGCCTGCACATAGGGCGTCAGCGAAGCCGTGGCGCCCTGGAAGAAGCCCTTCATTTCCTTGGGGGCGGCCTCGGCCTTGGCGGGGGACAGCCAGTGGTCGGCATCCGCCTTGTCGGCATGCACGGTGGCGTTGGGGAAGACACGCTGGCCGTCGGCCGCGAGGCCGCCGACATGGTCGGGGTGCATGTGGGTGATCAGGATGTCGTCGACCTGCTCCGGCTGGTAACCGGCCGCGCGGATCTGTGTGGCGAGCTTGCCCAAGGTCGGGCCGAACAGCGAGCCGGCGCCGGCGTCGACGAGGACCAGGCGGCTGCCGGTGTTGATCAGCCAGGCATTGACTGAGGTCTCCAGCGGCGTCTGCTGGAAATGCTGCTTCAGGTCCTCGACGACACGGCCGGCGGGCGCGTGCAGGATCTGGTCGACGGGCAGGCCGACGGTGCCGTCGCTCAGCGACGTGACCTCGAAGCTGCCCACCATCAGGCGATACCAGCCGGGCGCCTGGGTCTTGAGCTGGGGCGCCGCTGCCTGGGCGGGAGCGGGCAGCGTGGCGGCTGCCAGGCCGCTGAGGGCCAGGGCGGCCGCGATGGCCAGGCGCCCCAGGGCCACCTGGCGGCGGCGCGATGGCGTCGGAAACAGCGGGGAGGAGGATTTCATGATCGGCTTTCGTCGGTAAGAGGGTTGGCTCGCGAACGGGTCGCATTGTTTTGCTTTGCGTTTCCCGGAACAATCTCGTCAAACGCAAACAACACTTGCGAATCACGCAAAACTCCATGATCGAATCCTTCGAGACCTTCCTCGCCGTCGCCGCGGCGGGCAGCTTTTCCGAGGTCGCGCGCCGCCAGGACGTGGCCGTGTCCTCGGTGACGCGCAAGATCGATGCGCTGGAGACCGAGCTGGGGTCCCGGCTGTTCCACCGCAGCCCGCGCCGACTGACCCTGACCGACGCCGGCGAGCAGTTCCTGCCGCGGGCACGCCTCATCCTCGGCGAACTGGCCGGCGCCAAGGAGGCCATCCATGCCGGCGACGCCGAGCCGCGCGGCCTGCTGACGGTGACGGCGCCGACCGTCTTCGGCCGCCGCCACGTCGTCGGCGCCCTGGCCAGCTTCCTGCGCCGCTATCCCGACATCGAGGTCGACCTGCACCTGGTGGACCAGATCGTCGACCTGTCCGAGCAGCGCATGGACGTCGCCATCCGCATCGGCCTGCTGCCCGACAGCGACCTGCGCGCGACGACGCTGGCCCAGGTGCGCCTCGTGACCTGTGCCAGTCCGGCCTATCTGGCTCGCAAGGGCCGTCCGCGCACGCCCGAGGACCTGCTGCAGCACGACTGCATCACCGTGGCCTCGCCGCCGGCGCCCAGCTTCGTGTGGCGCTACGCCGGCGTGAACCGCAACCAGCCGTTGCCGGTGCGAGGCCCGTTCAGGACCGACGACAAGGACGGCATGCTGCAGGCCGCCCTGCAGGGCCTGGGCATCATGCACATCGCGACCTGGGTGGTCTGCGACCATTTGCGCTCCGGCGAGCTGGTCGCCCTGTTCCCGGAAGAGGCCGAGGCGCCCGCATCACCGGGAATGCCGGGCATCCACGCGGTACGGCTGCCGGGGCGCAGCCACGCCACCAAGGCCAGGCTTTTCATCGACCACCTGCGCGCCGAGATCGGCGACACGCCCTGGTGGGACCGCCAGTTGCAGGCCGACGGCGCCGTGGCCGCCTGATCGGTGGCGGGCGCATCCTGCTGATTGGGGATTCGCCCGCGCGGGCGGGCGCATAAGGTCAGCGTATCTACTTCCTCACCGGAGCGCGCTGCCATGTGCATTGCCAAGAGCGTCGGGCAGGGTGCCCGCAATGACGTCGCCGACGTCCGCATCATCCAGATCCTGCTCAACATGAACAGCGAGGCCTGGAGCGGCGGGACTCCAAAGAAGCTGGATGTGGACGGGCAGATCGGCCCCAACAGCATTGACGCCATCCGCGCCTTCGAGACCCGCGCCATGGGCCTGTCGGAATCGGACGGGCTGGTGACGCCGGGGGACGCCACGATGGCGCGCCTGCTGGCGGGCCTGCCACCGGGCCCGACGAAGGAGAAACTCGAAATCGTCATGCCGCGGGCCATGCAAAAGCGCATCGACCTCTACTTCGACCCCTTGGTCAAGGGCATGACGCGCTATGGCATCGACACGCCGCGCCAGATCGCCCATTTCATCGCCCAGCTCGCGCACGAATCGGGCTCGCTGCTGTATGCGGAGGAACTCGCCAGCGGCAGTGCCTACGAAGGCCGCACCGACCTCGGCAACAGCCAGCCCGGCGACGGCGTGCGCTTCAAGGGCCGCGGCCTCATCCAGCTGACCGGCCGCAACAACTACCAGCAGTACAGCAAGTTCACCGGCATCGACTACGTCAGCGACCCCACCAAGCTTGCGCTGGACCCATTCGCCTGCGTGGACGTGGCCTGCTGGTTCTGGAAGGACCGCAATATCGGGCCGCTGGCCGAAGCCGACGACGCCAGGGCCGTCACCAAGCGCATCAATGGCGGCTACAACGGCCTGGATGACCGCCTCGAAAACCTGGCGCGAGCGAAGGCGCTGCTGGGCCTTTGACGCCAGGCGTCGAGCGGGCAAGAAAAAAGGACCTGGCTCTCGCCAAGTCCTTGTTTCGTTCTTAATTTTGGTGGGCCCTGAGTGACTCGAACACTCGACCTACGGATTAAGAGTCCGCTGCTCTACCAACTGAGCTAAGAGCCCTGATTCAACCCGGCGTACGCCTTGCTGAGCCAATGATTGTAGCGTGGATTCTGTCGAATCACCGCTAAAAAACCTGGTGGGACGTGCAGGATTCGAACCTGCGACCAACGGATTAAAAGTCCGCTGCTCTACCGACTGAGCTAACGTCCCGTGTCAAGCAGAGCCCGCCATTATAGGCAGCTTTTCAAGATCCCGGCAAGACTTTTTGATGCATCGTCGTCAAGACCTGACCCGGCCCAAGTGCAGGCGCTGCAATTCCGCCGCCGCGCACAGGCCGAAGGTGGCCGTGACGGTGACGCTGGAGCCGTAGCCATGGCAGTTCAGGCTGCCATCTCCGCTGACGATCTCGCAGGCATCCCCCTCGCCCTGCTGCGGCAGATGCACAGGCTCGCGCGAGTAGACGCAGGCCACGTCCATCTTGCCGGTGCGCGGCGCGCCATGCTGCTTGCGCAGGCGTTGGCGCAGCGACGCGAGCAACGGGTCGTGCGTGGTGGCGCTGAGGTCGTCGAGCTGCACGCGATGCGGCTCGCGCTTGCCGCCGGCAGCACCCACGGTGACGAAGGGCAGGCCCTGCTCGCGCGCCCACGCAGCCAGCACGGCCTTGGCGCGAACCTGGTCGCAGCAGTCGATGAGGCCGTCGAACGCGGCGTCGCCGATCAGGGCCGGCCAGTTGTCGGGCTCGACGAACTCCTCGATGACGTGCACGGCGCAGCCGGGATGGATGTCGGCAATGCGCTGCTTCAGCGCCTCGGCCTTGGCCATGCCGACGGTCGACCCGAGCGCCTGGATCTGGCGGTTGATATTGGATTCGGAGACCTGGTCCAGATCGATCAGCGTCAGCGCGGCGACGCCGCTGCGCGCCAGGGCCTCGACGGCCCAGGAGCCGACACCCCCCAGGCCCACGACCGCGAATCTCGCGGTGCGCAGGCGCTGGTAGGCGGCGTCGCCGTGCAGGCGGCGCAGGCCGCCGAAGCGGCGCTCCAGATCAGCGTCCAGCTGATCCGCCATCACTTCAAGGCGCGGAGGCGTTCCTTGCCCGCTTGCGCGGCCTCGGTGCCGGGATAGGCCTTGATGAGGTCCTCAAGGCTGCGGCGCGCGGCCTTGTTGTCCTTCAGCTCGATCTGGCAGTTGGCCAGGGCCAGCAGGGCCTCACCGGCGCGCGGGTGATCCGCATTGCCGGTGATGAAGGTCTTGAAGGTCGCGATGGCGTCCTTGTAGTCGCGCTTGCCGTACTGGGCATTGCCGAGCCAGAAGCGCACCGAGTCGGTGTAGCCGCTGGCCGGGTAGCGCTTCAGGAAGGCATTCAGCGCGGCCACGGCCTCGGCGAAATCGCCGCGGCGCACCAGGCCAATGGCAGCCTCGTACTGGTTGCGCTCGTCCGGGTTGACCTGGAATTCGCGGCCATCGAGGCTGACCTTCTGCGGCTCCAGCGGCTTGAAGCGGGCTTCGACGGACTGCGACTGGTCGGTCAGCTTGCGCTGGGTGTCGGCCAGGTCGCGGGCGAGCTGCTCGTTGGCACCGCGCAGCTTGGCGATCTCGGCGCGCAGGGCGTCGATCTGGCCATTCAGGTCCAGCATGCTGCGGCGCAGCGGCTGGAGCTGATCCTGGACCAGCGCGTTGAACTGCTCGTCGCGCTTCTTGGCGGCGTCCTCGTTCGCCTTGATCTGGGCACGCAGGTCGAGGATGGCCTTGCGGGCTTCGTCATCCTCGAACAGACCGGCGCGAGCCGGCTGCGTGAAGGCCGCGCCCATGGCGAGCGCCATGAGCGTCAGTCGCAGCACTCGCATCACTGTCACTTGTCCTTGAGCTCGACGCGACGGTTCTTGGCCCAGGCTTCTTCGCCACCGCCTTGAACGGCCGGGCGCTCCTTGCCGAAGCTGACGGCTTCGACCTGGTTGCCGGCGGCGCCCAGCAGGGTCAGCGACTTGGCGACCGCTTCGGCACGGCGCTGGCCCAGGGCCAGGTTGTATTCACGGCCGCCGCGCTCGTCGGTGTGGCCTTCCAGCATGAGGGCAGCCTGCGGGCGAGCCTTCAGGCGGCGGGCATGCAGGTCGACGACGCCACGGTACTCTTCCTTGACCACGTCGCTGTCGAAGTCGAAGTAGATGACGCGCTTGCCGCCGCTGTTGACTTCCTGGCTCAGCTGCGTGAACAGGTCCACGGGGGTGACGGCCGTCTGCGCGGTCTGCGGCTTCTGTTCCTGGGCGACCGGCGGCGGCGTGGTCGTGCGGGTCTCGACCGGCGCCGGATCGTCCAGCTTGACGGCAGAGCTGCAACCAGCCAGAACGGCGACGGCAATCAGGGTGAACGCATAGCGGGTCAGTTTCATTCGAATAGTCTCCACAACAGACAGGGGCGGGGGGATGGGGGGCACGGCACCGTCGGCGGCGCGGGCGCTGCATTGTCCAACATGGTCCGTGTTGTCAAGTTACTAGCGTGTAAATGGACCCCAGGTCGGTTCGCGCACCTCGACCAGGGTGACGAGCAGCGGCGTCTTCATCTTGCCGTCCAGCGTCGTCGTCATCAGCACCTCCTTGCCGCCGGCCCGCGTGGCGTAGACGATGAGCTTGCCGTTGGGTGCAAAGGCCGGGCTCTCGTCGTCGCTGCTCTCGCTGATCTGCTGCGACTGGCCGGACGCCAGGTCCATCACCGACAGGCGGAAGGCGCCGCCCAGACGCGTGATGTAAGCCATGGTCTTGCCGTCGGGACTGACGGCCGGGCTGATGTTGTAGCTGCCGCTGAAGGTCACGCGCTCGGCACTGCCGCCGGACGCCGGCATGCGATAGATCTGCGGGCCGCCGCCGCGGTCGCTGACGAAGTAGATCTTGCTGCCGTCGGGCGAATAGCAGGCCTCGGTGTCGATGGAGCCGCTCTGCGTCAGTCGGCGCAGGCCGGAGCCGTCACGGTTGATGACGAAAAGCTGGGTGCCGCCTTCGCGCGACAGGCTGAGCGCCAGCTGCGATCCGTCGGGCGACCAGGCCGGCGCGCTGTTGGTGCCCTTGAAATCGGCCAGCACGCGGCGGCCGCCGGTCAGCACGTCCTGGATGCGCACCGTCGCCTTGCGGCTCTCGAAGCTCACGTAGGCCAGCTCGCGGCCGTTGGGCGCCCAGGCCGGCGAAATGATGGGTTCGGGGCTGGTCAAGGCGACCTTGGCGCCCTCGCCGTCGGCGTCGGCCACGACCAGGCTGTAGCGCGGGCCGGCCTTGGTGACATAGGCCATGCGCGTGGCGAACACGCCCTTGTCCCCGAGCAGCTTCTCGTAGATGGTGTCGGCGATGCGGTGGGCCGCGAGGCGTGCATCGTCAGGATGCACGGCCTGGGCCTGGCCGACCAGCTCGGCCCCCTTGGCCACGTCCCAGAGCTTGAAGCGGATGTCGAGCCGCCCGTCGGCCAGGCGGGTGACTGAGCCGGCGACCAGGGCATCGGCCTGGCGGGCCTTCCAGTCGGCCCAGGCCGGGCTGCTGGTCTCGCTCAGGCCGGGCGGCGCGTCGACGCTGCGGAACAGGCCGCTGCGCTCCAGGTCGGCGCGAACGATGGCCGCGATGGGCTGGGCCGTGGCCTTGGCATCGTCGCGGAAGTCGACGATGGCCATCGGGTAGCGCGAACCGCCATAGCCGGCGATGTCGATGCGGACCTGGGCAAGCGCGGGACCGGCGCCCAGCGCGGCAAGGGCCGCAAGCGTGCGGCGACGAGAAACGGATGCGAGCATGGCGCGCGATTCTGCCGCAGCCGCGCCAGTTGTAACGTCGGACAAGGCCGCGTCCCCTTCACACGATTTTGCAACGCGGGAAAGCGCCGGGCCGCTCCCAAGCTGGCCCGCGGGCGATGTGCACGGGGCTCCATGCCACGTGCATCGCCGTCCCCGCGGGGGCTGCGGCCGGACACATGGCGCCCAGTGGGCGGCATGTGCCTGCCGAAGAGCGGCCGCCTTGGCGGCTGCGCGGTCTGCAAGACCGATTGGACTCGCCCGCGTTCAGCGCGGCGAGGCCAGGCGAGGGGCTCACAACAAGACGATGTCGTAATGCTCAGTCTGGTTGGTCGGCTCGGCCGTCAGCGAGATCGGCTTGCCGATGAAGTCGGACAGGCCGGCCAGGTGGGCGCTCTCTTCGTCCAGCATCATCTCGACGACATTGGCCGCCGCCACGACGCGAAATTCACGCGGCGAGAACTGGCGCGCCTCGCGCAGGATCTCGCGCAGGATGTCGTAGCAGACCGAGCGCGCCGTCTTGACCTGGCCACGGCCCTCGCAGGTCGGGCAGGGTTCGCAGAGCATGCGCGCCAGCGACTCGCGGGTGCGCTTGCGCGTCATCTCCACCAGGCCGAGCTGGGTGAAGCCGCCGACCGTGACCTTGGTGCGGTCGCGGGCCAGCTGCTTGCGGAACTCGGCCAGCACGGCGGTCTTGTGCTCCTCGCGCGTCATGTCGATGAAGTCGACGATGATGATGCCGCCCAGGTTGCGCAGCCTCAGCTGGCGGGCGATGGAGCCCGCCGCTTCGAGGTTGGTCTTGAAGATGGTGTCGTCGAAATTCTTGGCGCCGACGAAGCCGCCGGTGTTGACGTCGATGGTCGTCATCGCCTCGGTCTGATCGAAGACCAGGGACCCGCCCGACTTCAACTCCACCTTGCGCGCCAGCGCACGGGCAATCTCGGCATCGACATTGCACAGGTCGAAGATGGGCCGCTCGCCCTTGTAGTGCTCGAGCTTGGCCGTCGCGGCCGGCATGAAGGTTTCGCCGAAGGCGCGCAGCACGTCGTACTGCATCTTGGAGTCAATGCGGATGGAGCCGGTGCGCTCGCTCGTCAGGTCGCGCAGCACGCGCTCCACCAGGCTCAGGTCCTGGTGCAGCAGGCTGGCCGGTGGCGTCGTCAGCGCCTTCTCGCGGATCTGCTGCCAGGTCTTGCGCAGATAGGCGATGTCGGCGCCCAGTTCCTCATCGCTGGCATCTTCCGCGTTGGTGCGCAGGATGAAGCCGCCGCCACCGCCCTGCTCCTTCGTGCCCACCAGCGTGACCATGCGTGCGCGCAGGGCCTCACGCGTTTCGGGCGAGCCGATCTTCTGACTGATGCCGATGTGCTCATCCTGCGGCAGATAGACCAGCATGCGGCCGGCGATGCTGATCTGACTGGACAGTCGGGCGCCCTTGGTGCCGATGGGGTCCTTGATGACCTGCACCGTCAGCGGCTGGCCCTCGAAGACCAGGCGCTCGATGGGGGTCGGCGGCGCATCGGCGTTGGCGTGCCGGCCATGGCCGAACTGCGAGGCGCTGTGCAGGTCGGCCACATGCAGGAAGGCCGCCCGCTCCAGGCCGATGTCGATGAAGGCCGACTGCATGCCCGGGAGCACGCGCACGACCTTGCCGAGATAGACGTTGCCGACGAGGCCCCGCTCCAACGTGCGCTCGATGTGCAATTCCTGCACGGCGCCGTTCTCGACCACGGCCACCCGCGTCTCCTGCGGGGACCAGTTGATCAGGATGTCTTCCATCTCTCATCCTTGAATGCTGATGCTTGCCGCCGGCCGGAGCGGCATGCATCAAAACTCGAATTGACCGACGGGCCGCCCCTAGGTCTATTCCCCCCTCGGGGGGCCTGACGCGAAGCGGCAGGTTCGGGGGCTCAAAACTCAAAGCCAAATTTGTCCAAGAGGGAGGCCGTCTCATAGAGGGGCAACCCCATGATGCCCGAGTAACTGCCTGCAATCTTCACGATCCAGGCCGCGGCCTGGCTCTGGATGGCATAGGCGCCGGCCTTGCCGAAGGGTTCGCGGCTGGCGACATAACGCTCGATCTGGGCCGCAGACAGCGGCGCGAACTCGACCTGGGACACATTCAGCGTGGCCGCGCGGCGCGTGGCATCGGCCACCGCCACGGCCGTGATGACGCGATGCGTGCGGCCCGACATCAGCCCCAGCATGCGGGCCGCGTCGGCGTCGTTCTCGGGCTTGCCGAGGATGAGGTTGTCGACCGCCACCGTCGTGTCGGCGCACAGGATGGGCGCGGGCGGCAGGCCGCGCGCGGCCAGGCGGGTCAGGGCCGCGTCGAGCTTGGCCGCGGTGACGCGGGCGCAATAGGTCTCGGGCAGTTCATCGGCCCGCACGGCCTCCAGCGCTTCCGCATCCTCGTCCGCGCCGGGCAGCAGCAGCTCGTGCTTGAGGCCGATCTGCTCCAGCAGCTGGCGGCGGCGCGGGCTTTGGGAGGCGAGGTAGATGAAGGGGGCTGTCATTCGCGGTGATAGGGGTGGCCGGTCGTCACCGTCCACGCACGGTAGAGGCCTTCGGCCAGCAGCACGCGGGCAAAGGCATGCGGCAGGGTCAGGTCGGACAGACGCAGCGTCTCGTCGGCCGTGGCCTTGAGGTCGGGATGCAGGCCGTCGGGCCCGCCAATGATGAGGGCGGCGTCACGGCCCTCGCCCATCCACAGCTTCAAGCGCTCGGCGAGCTGCACCGAGGTGCGGCGCTCGCCGCGCTCGTCCAGGATGATGCGGCGCACACCTTTCGGCAAGGCGGCCTCGATGCGCGCAGCCTCGGCCGCCATCAACTGCTCGGCCGTCTTGCTGCCGCGGGTCTCGGCCTTGACGGCCTTCAGCTCCAGCTTGAGCTCGGGCGGGAAGCGCTTGGCGAAATCCTCATAGGCCGTGTCGGCCCAGGCCGGCTGACGCTGGCCCACGGCGACGAGAAAGAGGCGCATCAGCCCTTCTTGGCGGCGGCCTTCTTGGCCGGGGCTTTCTTGGCGACGACCTTCTTGGCGGGAGCGGCTTTCTTGGCGGCGGTCTTGACCGGTGCAGCCTTCTTGGCCGGAGCCGCAGCCTTCTTCGCTGCCGGCTTGGCCGCGCCGATCTTGATGGTCTTGGCGGCCGGCGTCTTGCTGCCGACGACACGGCTGACGCCCTTTTTGGCCGGTGCGGCCTTCTTGGCGGCCGGCGCCTTCTTGGCCGGAGCAGCGGCTGCCTTCTTGGCGGGCGCGGCCTTCTTCTTGGCCGGCGCCGGTTCTTCCGAGGCCTTCACCAGCTTGACCTCGCCGCTGGCCACCTTGAGCTTGACGGGCTTGTCGCCCCAAATCTCCTCGAGGTGGTAGTAGTCGCGGATGGCGGGCTGCATCACGTGCACGACGGCGGCGCCGCAGTCCACGATGATCCATTCGCCGTTGTCCTCGCCCTCGGTGCGCATGACCTGCATGCCGCGGCCCTTGACGGTTTCGCGAACGCTGGACGCGAGGGCCTTGGTCTGCCGGTTGCTCGTGCCCGAGGCGATGATGACGCGCTCGAACAGTGGCGACAGGTGCTCGGTGTTGAACACGACGATGTTCTGGGCCTTGACGTCTTCGAGACCATCGACGATGGCTCGTTGCAGCTTGCGAATGTCCATTCAGTACTTCTTCTCGTAGAGGCGGTGCGAGGCAATATAGCTCGCCACCTCGGCGCCCACCATGGGGCTGATGTCCTCACCGCGCACGACGGCGTCGCGCACGGCGGTGGACGAAAGGGGCATGTCGGGCAGGGCCAACACCTGCAGGCGATGGGCCGGCAGGCCCGGCGGCGTGACGACGGCCTCGCCGGCGCGGGGCACGACGACCAGTGTCGCCAGCGACGTGACGGTCTCGACCTGGTACCAGGTCGGCAGCCGCGCATATTGGTCCTGGCCGATCAGGAACATCAACTCGGCACCCGGGTTCTGCACAGCGAACTCGCGCAGGGTGTCGGCGGTGAAGCTGGGGCCGCGGCGATGCAGTTCGCGGTCGTCCAGCACGAAGCGCGGCTCGCCGGCGATCAGCCGGCGGATCATGCCGGAGCGGTGCACGGCGGCGGCCATGACCTGGTCGGGCTTCTGCCATTGCCGGCCGGCGGGCAGCCAGACCAGGCGTTCGGGCGCCAGCGCATCGAGCGCGAAGCGGGCGAAGGCCAGGTGGCCGAGATGCGGCGGGTCGAAGCTGCCGCCGAAGATGGCCAGCTTCACAGCCATAGCGCCGTCGGGATCTCGTCGGCCCAGTCGCGCGGACGCAGGAAGTCGCTGTACAGCCGCGCCTCGGGCGTGCCGGGTTCCGGCGCCCAGTCATAGCGCCAGCTGACCTGCGGCGGCATGGACATCAGGATGGACTCGGTGCGACCGCCCGACTGCAGTCCGAACAGCGTGCCGCGGTCCCAGACCAGGTTGAACTCGACATAGCGGCCGCGGCGATAGGCCTGAAAGTCGCGCTCGCGCTCGCCATAGGCATAGCCCTGGCGGCGCTCGACGATGGGCAGATAGGCGTTCAGGAAGGCGTCGCCCACCGAGCGGATCACGGCGAAGCCGGCATCGAAACCCCCTTCGGCGAAATCGTCGAAGAAGATGCCACCGATGCCACGCGGCTCGTTGCGGTGCTTCAGGAAGAAATAGTCGTCGCACCAGGTCTTGAACTTGGGATGCAGCTCGGCGCCATGCGGGGCCAGGGCATCGCGGCAGACGCGATGGAAGTGCTGGGCGTCGCGCTCGTAGCCGTAATAGGGCGTCAGGTCCATGCCGCCGCCGAACCAGGTCACGGCCGGCGCATCCGGCGGCAGGGCGATGAAAGCCCGCACATTCATGTGCACCGTCGGCACGAAGGGGTTGTGCGGGTGCAGCACCAGCGACACGCCCAGGGCCTCGAAGGGCGCGCCGGCCAACTCCGGCCGATGCTGGGTGGCCGAAGGTGGCAGCACGCGGCCCTTCACATGCGAGAAGTTGACGCCGCCGCGCTCGAAGACCGAGCCGCCCTCGATGAGGCGCGACAGGCCGTCGCCCTCCAGCCGGCCGCCGGGCTCGCGCGTCCAGCCGTCGCTGAGGAAGGCATTGCCGTCGGCAGCCTCCAGCGCGGTGACGATGCGCTGTTGCAGGTCGAGCAGATAGTCGCGGACGGCTTGGGTGTTCATGTGCGCGGACGGATCGGACTGGCCAGTTCGGGGCGCTTGCCCACGCGGTGGCCGAGGTAGTCGGCAAAGGCGGCGAAATCGGTGTCGACGTTACCGGTCAACTGGACGAAACGGCTCAGGGAAACCGTCCGGGTCTGGAAGTCGAAGTAGCAAAGCCCGACCGGCACGCCGGCCTGCACGGCCACCTGGTAGGCGCCGGTACGCCAGCCCGTGCCCAGGGACCGCGTGCCCTCGGGGGCCACCGCCAGCCAGAAGCGCTCGCCGCGCACGGCGGCCTCGCGCATCTGCCTCACCGTGTCGTCGACGATGCCATGCCGGCTGCCGCGGTCCACGGCCACGCCGCCGATCCAGCGCACCCAGCGGCCCAGCAGCGGCACCTTGAAGAGGCTGTCCTTGCCCCAGAAGCGCAGCTGCAGGCCCAGAGCCCACTTGGCCAGCACGCCGATGACGAAGTCCCAGTTGGACGTGTGCGGATAGACCAGGATGACGCCCTGCTCCGCCGGCAGCCCGGGCGATTCCACCGTCCAGCCGAACAGGCGCAGCACGGCACGCGCCACACGGCTCTGATGGCCGTGGGGGTGCAGCGGACCGGTCAGGACGGTGGGAGCCGGGCTCAACGCTTGAGGGCCCGGTGGCCGATGTCGGAACGGTACTGGCGGCCGGCGAACTGGATGCCCGAGGCCGTGTCATAGGCGCGTTGCGCCGCGGTGCGGACGGACTCGCCGAGCGCCGTCACGCAGAGCACGCGGCCGCCGCTGGTCAGCAGCTTGCCGTCGGCCATGGCCGTGCCGGCGTGGAAGACCATGGCCTCGTCCTCGTCCTCGGGCAGGCCGGTGATGGCGTCGCCCTTGCGCGGGCTGAGGGGATAGCCTTCGGCGGCCAGCACGACGCCCAGGGCCACGCGGCGGTCCCATTGCAACTCGACCTGGTCCAGCGTGCCGTCGGTGGCGTGCATCATCAGCTCGAAGAGATCGCTCTTCAGGCGCATCATGATGGGCTGGGTCTCGGGGTCGCCCATGCGGGTGTTGAACTCGACGGTGCGCGGCTGGCCGTGGTCGTCGATCATCAGGCCGGCATACAGGAAGCCGGTGAAGGGATGGCCGTCCTTGGCCATGCCGGCGATGGTCGGCTGGATGATCTCGTGCATGACCTTGGCATGCACGTTCGGCGTGACGACCGGCGCGGGCGAATAGGCGCCCATGCCGCCGGTGTTGGGGCCTTCGTCGTTGTCGAGCAGGCGCTTGTGGTCCTGGCTGGTGGCCAGGGACACCACATGCTTGCCGTCGCAGACGACGATGAAGCTGGCCTCCTCGCCGGCGAGGAAGTCCTCGATGACGACGCGGGCGCCACCCTCGTTGTGGGTCACGCCGAGCTTGTTGTCTTCCAGGATCCAGGAGATGGCCTCGTGGGCCTCGGCCAGCGTCATGGCGACGACGACGCCCTTGCCCGCCGCCAGGCCGTCGGCCTTGATGACGATGGGCGCGCCGCGGCCGTCCACGTAGGCATGGGCCGCCGCAGGGTCGGAAAAGGTCTCGTAGGCCGCCGTCGGGATGCCGTGGCGCTTCATGAAGTCCTTGGCGAAGGCCTTGGAGCTCTCGAGCTGGGCGGCCGCCTTGGTGGGGCCAAAGATGCGCAGGCCGCGGGCACGGAACTCGTCGACGACGCCGGCCGCCAGCGCGGCCTCGGGGCCGACGACGGTCAACGTGATCTTCTGGTCGACGGCGAAGTCGGCCAGCGCCTTCACGTCGGTCATGCCGATGGGCACGGTCACCAGTCGCTCATCGCGCGCCGTGCCGCCATTGCCCGGCGCCACGTAAACCTGGCTGACGCGCTCGCCCTGGGCCAGCTTCCAGGCCAGCGCGTGCTCGCGGCCACCATTGCCAATGACTAGGACTCGCATCAGTTCAGCTCGGCGTTGTGATAGACGGCCTGGGTATCGTCCAGGTCTTCGATGACATCCAGCAGCTTCTGCATGCGCTCGGCATCCTCGCCGGTCAGCTCGATGGTGTTCTCGGCCCGCATCGTCACTTCGGACAGCTCGGGCGTGAGGCCCGCGGCTTCCAGCGCGGCCTTGACGACTTCGTAGTCGCTGGGTGCGGTCAGCACCTCGATGGCGCCGTCGTCGCCGGTGATGACGTCCTCGGCACCGGCGTCCAGGGCCGCTTCCATGATCCTGTCTTCCGACGTGCCGGGCGCGAACAGCAGCTGGCCGCAATGCTTGAACTGGAAGGACACCGAGCCGTCCGTGCCCATGTTGCCGCCGTATTTGCTGAAGGCATGGCGCACCTCGGCCACGGTGCGGACGCGGTTGTCCGTCATCGTGTCGATCATGATGGCCGCGCCGCCGATGCCATAGCCTTCGTAGCGGATTTCCTCGTAGGTCAGGCCATCGATATTGCCACTGGCCTTGTCGATGTTGTACTTGATGCGGTCGGCCGGCATGTTGGCGGCCTTGGCCTTGTCGACGGCCAGACGCAGGCGCGGGTTGTCCTTGATGTCGGGGCCGCCCTGGCGGGCCGCCACGCTGATTTCACGGATGATCCGCGTCCAGATCTTGCCGCGCTTCTCGTCCTGGCGGCCTTTGCGGTGTTGGATGTTGGCCCATTTGGAATGTCCGGCCATAAGTTCGGCTCCCGGCGGCTGGAGGTCAGCGGCCTGATTTATCGTTGGCAGAAGTGAGATTTTAGAGGAGCGTCCATGACCGACCCGATCCTGCTGGCCCGCCATGCCGACACGGAGTGCCTGCTGCTGCCCGCGCTGGCCAACCGCCACGGCCTCATCACGGGTGCCACGGGCACCGGCAAGACCATCAGTCTGCAGAAGCTGGCCGAGAGTTTTTCCAAGCTCGGCGTGCCCGTTTTCATGGCCGACGTGAAGGGCGACCTGACCGGCATCAGCCAGGCGGGCAACCCGAGTGAAAAGCTGCTGGCGACGCTGAAGGAGCGCGGCCTGGAGGCGCCCGAGCAGCTCGCCTGCCCCACCACGCTGTGGGATGTCTTCGGCGAGCAGGGCCATCCGGTGCGCGCCACGGTGTCCGACATGGGCCCGCTGCTGCTGTCGCGCATGCTGGCCCTGAACGAGACCCAGGCCGGCGTGCTGCAGATGGTGTTCAAGATCGCCGACGACAACGGCCTGCTGCTGCTGGACCTGAAGGACCTGCGCGCCATGCTGCAGCATGTGGGCGACAACGCCAGCACCTTCACCACCCAGTACGGCAATGTCTCGGCCGCAAGCATCGGCGCCATCCAGCGCGGCCTGCTGCAGATCGAAGCCCAGGGCGGCGACAAGTTCTTCGGCGAGCCCATGCTCAACATCGCCGACTTCATGCAGACCGAGGGCGGCCTGGGCGTCATCAACGTGCTGGCGGCCGACAAGCTGATGAACTCGCCGCGGCTGTACGCGACCTTCCTGCTGTGGATGCTGAGCGAGCTGTTCGAGACCCTGCCCGAGGTGGGCGACCTCGACAAGCCCAAGCTGGTGTTCTTCTTCGACGAGGCCCACCTGCTGTTCAAGGACGCGCCCGACGCGCTGGTCGAGCGCATCGAGCTGGTCGTGCGCCTGGTGCGCTCCAAGGGCGTGGGCGTCTATTTCGTGACCCAGAACCCGCTGGACATCCCCGACGCCGTGCTGGGGCAGCTCGGCAACCGCGTGCAGCACGCGCTGCGCGCCTTCACGCCGCGCGACCAGAAGGCCGTCAAGAGCGCCGCCGACACCATGCGGGCCAAGCCGGGCCTGGACATCGCCGCCGCCATCACGGAGCTCGCCGTCGGCGAGGCCCTGGTCAGCCTGCTGGACGAAAAAGGCCGCCCCAGCATCACCGAACGCGTCTTCGTGCTGCCGCCGGGCAGCCAGATCGGCCCGATCACGCCGCCGCAGCGCCAGCAGCTCGTCGCCAGCTCCCTGGTCGCAGGCGTCTACGAGAAGCAGCTGGACCGCGAGTCGGCCTACGAGAAGCTCACCGGCAAGGCCGCGGCCGCGCCTGCAGGTGGGGGCGGCGTTGCAGCCGGCCCGGTCCCGCAGGGCGGCGGGGCTGCGGCCCCGGCACCGGCGGAAGCCGGCGGCGGCATGATGGACAGCCTCAAGGACGTGCTCTTCGGCACCACCGGCCCGCGCGGCGCCCACCATGCCGGCCTTGCCGAGACCGCCGCCAAATCGGCCGTGCGCAGCATCGGCTCGGCCGTCGGCCGCGAGATCATCCGCGGCGTGCTGGGCAGCATCCTGGGCGGCAGTGGCAGCCGCCGACGCTGAGCCCGGCGCCGTTCGCGCCCCGTCGCACCCGCTCGTCGCAAGACCCTGGCGCATCCACGCCCGGCGCCTGATGCTGGCGCCATGACACCTTCCCGTTCCCGGCACGACTGGCAGATCCACATCGGCGGCACGGTGGCGATCTGCCTCATCGTCGGCCTGCTGAACTACCTGATCCGCGACGGCGCCGGCTTCTGGATCTGCATGCTGTACGCCTTCGCCATCGGGGTACAGATCTCGGCCTATATCTCGCTGCTGAGCCACGGACTGGAGCGGCTGCTGCGCCGCTGGCGCGGCGATCATGCCGTGGCGCCCAATATGTGGATAGGCTGGGGCTGGATGATGCCCTGCATCCTGCTCGGCTCGCTGGCGGGCTACGCCGGTGGTCAAGCGCTCGCCGACCTCATCAGCGGCCAGCGCACCCTGCCGCTGTGGCAGTTGTCCGACCGACGCGTGCCCCTGTCCATCGGCTTCACGCTGCTGGTGTCGCTGCTGGGCTCGCTGTTCTTCTTCTCGGTGTTCAGGCTCAACGTCGCCAGGCTGGCGCAGGCCGAGGCCCAGCGCCAGGCTGCGGAGGCCCGCCTCGCGCTGCTGCAGAGCCAGCTCGAGCCGCACATGCTGTTCAACACCCTGGCCCATCTGCGCGTGCTGATCAAGCTCAAGCCCGACGAGGCCCAGCGCATGCTCGACCGCCTCATCGACTATCTGCGCGCCACGCTGCAGGCCAGCCGCGCCACCGAGCACCCGCTGGCCGAGGAGTTCGAGCGCCTGTCCGACTACCTGGCGCTGATGCAGCTGCGCATGGGCGAGCGGCTGCGCGTGAGGCTGGACCTGCCCGCCGGGCTGGCCCGCATCGCCATCCCGCCGCTGCTGCTGCAGCCCCTGGTGGAAAACGCCATCAAGCACGGGCTGGAGCCGCATGTGGAGGGCGGCGAGCTGCGGGTGTCGGCCGCCAAGGCAGGCGAGCGTCTCGTCCTTGAAGTGGCGGACAGCGGCGCGGGGCTGACTCGCGAGACGGAATTGCCAGGCACGGGTTTTGGCCTCACCCAGGTCCGTGAGCGCCTGACCCAACGCTATGGCGACTCGGCCCGCTTCGACCTCCAGTCCCAGCCCGGCGGCGGCAGCGTCGCCCGTATCGAGATGCCCGCATGAAAGCCACTGCCCTGATCGCCGAAGACGAGCTGCTGCTGGCCGAGAACCTGCGCGCCGAGCTGGCCGCCGCCTGGCCGGCGCTGGAGATCACGGCCCAGGCCGGCAGCGGCACCGCGGCCGTCGAGCTGGCCCTGCAGCACCACCCCCAGGTCTGCTTTCTGGACATCCGCATGCCCGGCATGACGGGGCTGGAAGCGGCCCAGGCCATCACGGAGGACTGGCCCGAGCATGCAGGCCCCCTGCCCTTGTTCGTCTTCGTCACGGCCTATGACCAATACGCCCTGCAGGCCTTCGACGCGGCAGCGGCAGACTATCTGCTCAAGCCCGTAACGCCCGAGCGCCTGGCGCAGAGCGTCGCGCGCATCCAGGCCCGCCTGCAGCAGCCCGCCGCCGGTGATGCGACGCTGGCCTCGCTGCGCCAGTTGCTGAGCCAGGCCCTGGCGCCCTCACCTCGCCTGCGCCATCTGCAGGCCGCCGTCGGCGACGCCATCGAGCTGGTGCCGCTGGACGACATCGTCTACCTGGAAGCGGCCGACAAATACGTGCGCGCCGTGACGGTGACGCGCGAGTTCTGGGTGCGGGCGCCGCTGCGCGAACTGCTGCCCCAGCTCGACCCCGAGCGCTTCTGGCAGGTGCACCGCTCCACCGTCGTCCACATCGATACCGTCGCCCGCGCGCTGCGCCAGGAGAACGGCACGGTGCTGCTGGAGCTGCGCCAGCGCCCTGAGAAGCTGACCGTGAGCAGAGTTCACGCAAATCGTTTCAAGGCGCTGTAGCGGCGCGGTAGCAAGGAAACGATGGAAACCGTATAAACGGTTTCCATCGTTATGAACCACCACCGCAAACCCGCCCCTGCCGAACGCGCCAAGCTCGTGCGCGACGGCTTCACCATGCCCGAGGCCGACTACGCCCTGTTCAAGGAGCTGAAGAACCGCCTCCACGACGTGAAGCGCGAAGCCAAGAAAAGCGAGCTGCTGCGCGCCGGCCTGCAGGCCCTGGCCCAGCTCGACGCCCAGGCCCTGGCCGCGGCGCTGGACCGGCTGGAGCCCGTCAAGACCGGGCGTCCCCCCAAGGCGGGTTGAGGAGAGAACCCCATGTCCGACGCAACCTACTGGTGGCATCTGCTCTGCGCCCTTGCCGGCCTCAACCTGATCGCCTGGACGGTCTCCACCGCCTGGCTGCACCGCAACAGGCCCGATGGCAGCACCTGGCCCCATCAGCGCCTGCAACTGCTGCTGTCGGCCCTCTATGTGCTGGGCTGCGGCTACCGCTGCGTGCTGCCGGTCTTCGACGTGCCCCGGGTCGTCATGGTGGACAGCTGGGCGTCCAGCGTCATCGTCGGCCGCACGGTGGCCACCATTGCCGAGCTGAGCTTTGCGGCCCAATGGGCGCTGCTGCTGCGCGGCGGGGCGATCACCACCGGGCACCGCTTCAGCCTCCACGTGGCCCACGCCATCGTGCCGCTGATCGCCATCGCCGAGGTCAACTCCTGGTATGCCGTGCTGACGACGCGCAATCTCGGCCACGTCGTCGAGGAGACGCTGTGGGGCACAGCCGCCCTGCTCAGCGTGCTGGCCATGCTGGCCATGTGGCCCCAGGCGAATGCCCGCGGGCGGCGCTGGCTGCCCCTGGCCATCGTCGCGGGCGGCCTGTATGCGGCCTATATGTTCGCCGTCGACGTGCCCATGTACTGGGCCCGCTGGGTGGCCGACGAAGCCGCCGGCCGGGTCTACGCGACGGTGGCAGCGGGCGTGGCGGATGCGTCCAGCCGCTGGACCGTGTCGCACGACTGGGCCCACTGGCAGTCCGAGGTCGTCTGGATGACGCTCTATTTCAGCGTCGCGGTCTGGATCAGCATCGCTCTGGCCCATGTGAGGCTGCCACTGAGGCACCAGCCGCCCCGTCCTTAGAATCGTCGCCATCGCGGGCCGAATTGAAAGCGGCCCGCTTCTGTTTGCAGAGCCGACGATGAGCCAAAACTCCCCCGCGCCCGCCCCGGCGACCAATTTCCTGCGCCAGCGCATCGAGCACGACCTCGAGACCGGCGTGTTTGCCGGCCGTCATTTCGCCGGCGGCCCCGGCGATGCGGCCCATCACGCCGCCGGCCCGCTGGACGAAGCCCGCATCCGCACCCGCTTCCCGCCCGAGCCCAACGGCTATCTGCACATCGGCCATGCCAAGAGCATCTGCCTGAACTTCGGCCTGGCGCGTGACTTCGGCGGCGCCTGCCATCTGCGCTTCGACGACACCAACCCCGAGAAGGAGGAACTGGAGTACGTCAACGCCATCAAGGAGATGGTGCAGTGGCTGGGCTGGAGCTGGGGTGACAACCTCTACGAGGCCAGCAGCTATTTCGACTTCATGTACGCCGCCGCCGAGGCCCTGGTGAATGCCGGCCACGCCTATGTGGACGAGCAGAGCGCCGAGGACATGCGCGCCAACCGCGGCGACTTCGGCCGCCCGGGCGTCGACAGCCCCTTCCGCGGCCGCTCGGCCGCAGAGAACCTGGCCCGCCTGCGCGAGATGCGCGACGGCAAACATGCCGACGGCGCCATGGTGCTGCGCGCCAAGATCGACATGGCCTCGCCCAACATCAATCTGCGCGACCCGACGCTGTACCGCATCAAGCATGCGGAACACCATGCCACGGGCAACAAGTGGTGCATCTACCCGATGTACACCTTCGCCCACCCGATCGAGGACGCGCTGGAGCGCATCACCCACAGCATCTGCACGCTGGAGTTCGAGGACCAGCGCCCCTTCTACGACTGGCTGCTGGAGCATCTGGCCGACCTCGGCCTGCTGGCCCGCCCGCTGCCGCAGCAGATCGAGTTCGGCCGTCTCAACCTGAACTACGTCGTCACCAGCAAACGCAAGCTGCGCCAGCTGGTGGAGGAAAAGCACGTCAGCGGCTGGGACGACCCCCGCATGCCGACCCTGGTAGGCCTGCGCCGCCGCGGCTTCACGCCGGCCAGCCTGCGCGCCATGGTGGAGTCCACCGGCGCCAGCAAGCAGAACGCCTGGATCGACGACACCGTGCTCGACCAGGCCCTGCGCGCCGATCTCGAGCCGCAAGCACCGCGCGCCTTCGCCGTGCTGCAGCCGCTGAAACTGAAGCTGACCAACTACGCCGAAGTCTTCGGCAGCGCCGACCACCGCGAGCCCTGCGAGACCGCCGCCCATCCGCACAAGCCGGAGCTCGGCCAACGCAAGTTCTCTCTCGGCCCGGAGCTGTGGATCGAGGCCGAGGACTTCGTCGAGACGCCGCCCAAGGGCTATTTCCGCCTCTTCCCGGGCAACAAGGTGCGCCTGAAGGCCGGCTACATCATCGAATGCACCGGCGCCGAGAAGGACGCGGCGGGCAACGTGATTGCTGCGCTGGCGACGGTCATTCCGGACACCAAGAGCGGCACGCCCGGCGCGGATGCCGTCAAGGTCAAGGGCACCATCGGCTGGGTGGGTGCGCATGAGGCCGTGCAGGCCGAGGTGCGCCTGTACGAGCGCCTGTTCGCGCAAGCCCAGCCGGACGCCGGCGGCCGCGACTTCATCGAGTTCCTGAATCCGAATTCCCTGCGCATCGTGCAGGGCTTCGTCGAGCCTTCACTCGCCGACGCGGCGGTGGACCAGCGCTGGCAGTTCGAACGTCACGGCTATTTCGTCACCGACCGCATGGACCACCGCGCGGACCGGCCCGTGTTCAACAAGATCACCGGGTTGAAGGACAGCTTCTCCAAGTAAGGGCCTGTTGGCCCTCAAAGGCGGCGGATGGTGGGGCTGGCGTAGTCACGTCCCACCACGGCGCGGGCGAACAGATAGTTCTGCAGCGCCTTCTCGCTCAGCGAATCCAGCCGCACGCCGCCATGCGCATCGCAGGGGAAAGCCAGCGCACGACCGGCATGGAACAGCGACTCGAACCGCAGTTCGTAGTCGTCGCTCATCAAGGGCATGGGGCGTGAGTTCATGGAGCACCTCGTCTTGCTTGCAGACTAGGCGCCCCCTCCCCCCATTGCGCGTGAAAAGGTCGCAGAGCGGGTCGACGCCCCCCGCAGTCACCTGCCTGGGCGCCAAGATGTCACGGCTGTTGCAATCGCTCTAGCGTCGCAGCACGTCGATCTGGAAGGGCCTGTCGTTCATCTCGACAAGGGCGGTGCTGGGTACGTTCAACGTCATCAGCCGGCGCTGCGACAGGTTGAGCAGGGCCAGCGAGGGCTGCAGATGCTGGCGCAGCAGGGCCTGCAGCGAGCCGTCGGCAAAGGCCATGCGCAGGCCGCGACCGATGCGCTCGATGGCCACGTGGTTGCCGGGATGGGTGTAGAGGTATTGCGGCAGGTCGTAGGCCAGCAGCAGGCTGTCGTCCAGGGCCAGGCCCTTGAGCCCGGCATGCGCCCGCGCCTCTTCGCCCACCTCCAGCACGCTGCGGCAGAACACGTCGGCCCGCCCCAGCGCCACCATCTGGAACAGCGCCTCGTAGGTGTTGATCTCGGCCACCGTGAAGCCGTTGGCGCGCAGAATGTCGGCATCGGCCCAGCCACGGCCCTGCACATGGCGCAGCCGCGCGACGGCGCTGACGGTGTCGGCCTCGCGCAGCAGCGCGCGCTGAGGCGCGTGCACGAAGCAGACCCGGTAGCGGGTGACCCCCAGATGGATGGGGAAGAGCACCGGCACCAGCCCGGCGGCACGGCCGCTCTCGGGCCCCGTGACGAGCAGGAAGTTGGGCGCCGACTGCTGGGCCGCCTCCAGCAGCGCGCGGCGCTTGTTCATCGGCGCGGAGAGTTGCAGGCGGTAGGGGCCATCGGTGGCGCGCGTCTTCTCCAGCGCCAGTTGCACCGCGTCGCGGTTGTAGGCATTGCGCAGGTCGGTCTCGCTGTCCGGCGACCGCAGCGTCAGCGTCAGCTCCTGCGCGTGCGCCAGTCCCGCTGTCGCGGCGAGCAGCGCGGGCATTCCCTTGATCAGACAACGTCTGTGCATCTTGGTGGCGCAGGGGCAGTTGCCCTGAATGTAGCGGGAACCGCGGCGTTAGGGCCCGTTCCGTGACTTCCTGCACGAACATCGCACCGCTGGCCCGCCTGTTTGCAATTGCTCACAGCCTCCGGGCGGGTGCCTTCCTAGCATGCCGAAGTCATGCCGACCGCCACGCCCACCAACCCACCGAGCCGCCCTGCCCAGCCCCGGCTGCTGAGCGGCACCGGCGGTGGCCGGCGCAACGACGACAGGACGCGCACGGCCACCGAGGCAACGACCTTCACGGCCACCGTGCCCGTCCCCCGGCCGCCGGCGACTGCCTCGCGCGCGGCCGCCGCGCCGGCACCGGCCTCGAGTGCCCTGCCCCGCTGGGCCAAGGGCTTCGTCATCGGCGGTGTGCTGCTCGCCATCGCCATGCCGGTCTCGGTGCTGATGTCGCGCTCCATGCTCGTGCAGGAAGCCCTGGCCGAGCAGAGCGGCTCCAAGGCGGCCATGGTCTGCACGGCCGGCGAAGGCCGGGCCAATGACGATTCCAGCCTGATGGGCTGGCTGTTCGGCGGCTCCTATTTCAGCTGCGGCGACTGGGAGACCCGCGAGGCCCGCCAGCAGCGCGACCGTGATCGCGACCAGGCCAACTACATGGCCCGTGAGCGGGCCAAGCAGGGGTTGAATTAATCGCTTGAAAGATCTGCCAGGCGGCGGACCTTGACCTTGCGGCCCTTGAGCTTGCCCAGCGACAGCCGGCGCACCGCTTCCTTGGCAATGCTGCGCTCCACCGCCACATAGCTGTGGAAGTCGGTCACGTTGATCTTGCCGATCTGGGCCGCCGTGAAGCCCGCCTCGCCGGTCAGTGCGCCGAGGATGTCGCCGGGGCGGATCTTTTCCTTGCGGCCGCCCAGGATCTGCAAGGTGTCCATGGCCGGCAGCAGCGGGCCACCGGGCGCGTCCTTCAGGCCGTCCAGCGGCTCCCACTTGAAGGCTTCGCCCTGCAGCTGCTCGATGCGGCCGATGCGGCCCATCTCGTCCAGGCTCGCCAGGCTCAGGGCCAGGCCGTCGGCACCCGCGCGGCCGGTGCGGCCGATGCGATGCACATGCTGTTCGACGTCGGCGCTGATGTCGACATTGATGACGCAGGCGAGATTCGCGATGTCCAGCCCGCGCGCTGCCACGTCGGTGGCCACCAGCACCGAGGCGCTGCGGTTGGCGAACTGGATCAGCACCTGGTCGCGGTCGCGCTGCTCCAGGTCGCCGTGCAGGGCCAGGGCGACAAAGCCCTGGGCCGCCAGCACGGCTTCCAGATCACGGCATTGCTGCTTGGTGTTGCAGAAGGCGATGGTCGATTCGGGCCGGAAGGCGCGCAGCAGCCGCGGCACGGCGTCCAGGCGTTCGGCTTCGCTGACCTCGTAGGCGATCTGGCGGATGGTCGACGCCGCGGCGCTGGTCGAACCGGCGACCTTCACCGTCTGCGGCTCGCGCATGAACTTGGCCGCGATGTCGTTGACGCCTTCGGGGAAGGTGGCCGAGAACAGCAGGGTCTGGCGGTTGCCGGGCGCACGCTTGGCAATCGCCTTGATGTCGTCGACAAAGCCCATGTCCAGCATGCGGTCGGCCTCGTCCAGCACCAGGGTGTTGAGGGCCGACAGGTCGAGCGAGCCGCGCTCCAGGTGGTCGATGAGACGGCCCGGCGTGCCGACGACGACGTGGGCGCCGAAGGACAGGCTCTCCATCTGCGGCTTCATGGGGTTGCCGCCGCACAGGCTCAGCACCTTGATGTTGTCGGCGGCGCGCGCCAGGCGGCGGATCTCCTGCGTGACCTGGTCGGCCAGCTCGCGAGTGGGGCACAGCACCAGGGACTGCACGCGCGGCAGGTCGGCCTTGAGCCGGTGCAGCAGCGCGATGGCGAAGGCGGCGGTCTTGCCCGAACCGGTCTGGGCCTCGCCGATGACATCCTTGCCGGCCAGGGCCAGCGGCAGGCTGGCGGCCTGGATGGGGGTCATCTCCAGATAGCCCAGCTGTTCGAGATTGGCCAGCATGGCCGCGCTGAGCGGCAGGCTGGAAAAGGCTTTGGAAGTGGACGCGGTCATGGCCCGATTGTCCGCGCCCGCTCAAAGAACCGGATCGAGGACCGCAATCAGGCGGTCGATCTCCTCGGCCGTGTTGTAGTGGGCGATGGACACGCGCACCACGCCGCCCTGCTCGCGCAGGCCCAGGTTGTCGATGAGGCGGCGGGCATAGAAGTCGCCGAAGCGGATGCCGATGCGGTGGGGGTCGACCTGCCGCACGATGGTCTCGCTGTGCTGGCCGGCGGCCACGAAGCTGATCGTCGGCACGCGCTGCCCGCCGCGGGTGCTTGAGGGGCCGATCAGCTTCACGCCGGGCTTGCTGGCCAGGAAACCCAGCAGCCGCTCGGCCAGCGCGTCCTCATGCTGCTCGAAGGCGTCGAAGGCGGCCTGCATGCGTTCGCGCCCGCTGCCTTCCCTCGTCCAGGCACCCAGGCGCCCGCCCACCTCGACGAAATAGTCGGCAATGCCGGCGCAGCCCCAGCTCAGCTCGTAGTTCACGTTGCCGGGCTGCAGCTTGTAGGGCAGCGTGGTCGGCGGGATGAAGTCGTGGTTCAGGCTCGCCAGCGACAGCAGCAGCTCGCGCCGCCCCCACAGCACCGCGTAGTGCGGGCCGAACACTTTGTAGAAGCTGAACACATAGAGATCGGCGCCGCTGGCCTGCACGTCCACCAGTCGGTGCGGGGCATAGGCCACCGCGTCCACGCACAGCCGCGCGCCGGCGGCATGCACCAAGGCCGCCACCTCGGCCACCGGGTTCACGGCGCCCAGCACATTGGAGGCCTGCGTCATCGCCACCCAGCGCGTGCGGTCGTTCAGCAGGGCCTGGAGATCGTCCAGCTCCAGCCGCATCGTCTCGGGCCGCATGCGCCAGAAGCGAATCACCGCACCGGCCTCGGCCAGCCGACCCCAGGCGCCGATGTTGGCCTCGTGATCGGTGTCGGTCACGATGATCTCGTCGCCCGGCCGGATACCGGCGCGCAGGGCCTGGGTCACCTGGAACATCAGCAGCGTCGTGGCGCCGCCCATCACCACTTCCTCGTCATGCGGTGCGTTGATCAGCCCGGCCACCGCCCGCCGCGCCGCCAGCACCTTCTCGCCCGCGACCTGCGACACCGCATAGCTCGCACCGAGCTGCACCGGCGTCGTCACCAGGTAGTCGCGGATGCGGTCCGCCACGCGGCCAAGGCACTGCGAGCCACCGGCGTTGTCGAGATAGACGAAGTCGCCGGCGAGGGCGGGGAACTGGGCGCGGATGAAGGGTAGGTCGAGGGCGGGCATGGGGGGCGGCCTGAGTCGGGTGAAGGGGCAGAGGCTGGATGCTGGGGTGTTTGACGAGCAACTGAGACCGCCTCATCGAGTTCGCGGACCAGCGCATCGCAAGCGATCCGCCGATGCGGACCTTGGGCGGCGGTGCCGGCCCATCGGCGCGGACGCCTCAACTGGGCCTCAGCCAGGCCCGCAGCCGTCCGTACAGGTGCTGCCGCTCAACCGGCTTGCCAAGGTGGTCGTTCATGCCTGCCGCGATGCAGACCTCGCGGTCCTCTTCGAAGGCGTTTGCGGTCATCGCGAGGATCGGGGTCTGCGCGTGGGTCGGCAGCCCCCGGATCGCCCGAGTGGCGTCCAGCCCGTTCAGGTGCGGCATCTGCACGTCCATCAGGATCAGGTCGTACGCCTGACGATTGGCCAGATCCACGGCCTGCCGGCCATCATCGGCCACGTCCACCGCAAAGCCGGCCTGCTCGAGCAGGGCGCGCGCCACCTCCTGGTTGACGGGCTCGTCCTCGGCCACCAACACGCGCTTGCCCGCAGCGACCTGGCGCAGGCGCTGTAGATCGTCCTCGCCGACCTGCACCGCCGCAGGCTCCGAAGCCCGCGCCGCGGCGCCCACGCGCACCGTGAACCAGAAGGTGCTGCCCTGCCCGACGCTGCTGACGACACCGATCTCGCCGCCCATCAACTGCACCAGGCGCTTGGTGATGGCCAGGCCCAGCCCCGTGCCGCCGTACTTGCGCGTCATCGAACCGTCGGCCTGCTCGAAGGAGGTGAACAAACGCCGCTGGTCCTCGACGGCGATCCCAATGCCGGTGTCGACCACCTCGAAACGAAGCCGCACCGTGCCATCGTCGTCGGCACCGGCGTCACCGCCGGGCAGCTGGCGCACGCGCAGGGTGATCGAGCCCCGCGCGGTGAACTTGAGGGCATTGCCGGTCAGGTTGAGCAGGATCTGGCCCAGCCGCATGGGATCCCCCACCAGCGTGCGACTGGTCAGCCCAGGGTCCGCATCCAGCCCAAACGCGATGTGCTGCTCCTGCGCCTTCGGGCCGAGCAGGCTCAGCAGGTGGCCCAGCACATCGTCGAGCTGGAAGCGGATGTGTTCCAGCGTCAACCGCCCAGCCTCGATCTTGGAAATGTCGAGGATGTCGTTGATCACCGCCAGCAGGTGCTGGGCCGACCGCTTGCTCTTGTTGAGCCAGTCGATCTGCTGCACATCGGTGGCACGGCGCAGCGCGAGGTCCACCATGCCCATCACGCCATTCATCGGCGTGCGCAGCTCGTGGCTCATGTTGGCCAGAAAGGTGCTCTTCGCACGGCTGGCGGCTTCGGCCTGCTCCTTGGAGGCGGCCAGTTCGGCGGTGCGCGTTTCGACCAATTGCTCCAGCCGGTGGCGATAGGTCTCGAGCTCGGCCTCGTTCGCCTTGCGCTCGGTGATGTCGTACAACGTCACCAGATAAAGGTCGCTGGACGGCGAAGGGAGCCGCGTTCCCGTGATCAGCGCCGTCCTTTCGGCCCCGCTCTTGCAGCGGATCTTCACCTCCATGGGCTCGGCCGAGGGCGCGTCGGGGCCGGCGGCGACCACGCGAGACATCCATTGCGCCTCGACCTCCCGGCGGTAGTCCGCGTCGGGATAGGCCTTGGGCCACCAGGCTTGCACCGTCGGCACGTCGGCGCGGTCGTAGCCGAAGCTGCGCGTGAAGGCCGCGTTCAGGTAGATGATGTTCAGCGCCGCGTCGTTGAGCGCCAGCGGCACGGGCGAGGCCTCGATGATGGTGCGCAAGCGCGACTCGGCCTGTGCCAGCCGCGCGGTGTTGCGCAGGTGCAGGCCCAGCATCACCCCCACCAGCAGGCTCAGCCCGAACCCGGCCGCGTACACCAGCGGCGACAGCGCGCGCGGCATCCCGGCGATGAAGCCGCTGCGCGGCTGCAGCACCACCTGCCAGGTCTGCTGCCCGAAGACCACCGCCACCTGCATGCCGTCGGCGTCGGCCCCGCCCGTGTCACCCCGCCGGGCCTCCGGCGGCGTCCCCCGGGCCAGCCCGGTGTAGAAGGGTTCCGAACTGCCGGGATCGGCGGCGTACACGCGCAGGTCCACCTGGGCCGCATCGGCCACTTGGGCGGCGCGCTGGAACAGCGTCGGCAGGTCCACGACCGCCGCGACGTAACCCAGCACGGCGTCGTGCGCGTCGAAGACGGCCGTCGAAATGGCGACGGCCATCACGCCGGAGTCGACCAGACCGCTCTTCATGAAGGGGAAGATGCCCGAGGCCACCGGCAGCCGGGTACGCTGCGCCTCCAGCTTGGACGCCATGCGCTCGGGGCTGAAACTCATGTCCAGCCCCTGGGTCTGGTACGCCGGCGGCCATGCGTAGAGCACCGGCACGTAGGTCTCGCGCCCGCTCACAGGCCTCCAGCCCTTGCCGTCGGCGTCGGGCTGCACGACCCGGTAGCCCCGTTCACCGGCCTGCCGCGCCGCAGCTTCGAAGCCGGCAAGGTCCCGGGCCGGCACCACGGGCTGCCACTCCACTAGGTTCACGCTGAGCTGGTCGGCCACCAGCTTCTGCGCGTAGCGGTCGAACTGATCGGCGCTGAGCCTGGGATTGGACTCCAGCAGCAGGCCTGCGTTGCGCATGGCCTCCGTCGTGCGCGTGAGCTCCAGTTCGAAGGCGCTGGCCACCGCGCGCGCGACGTCGGCCTTCTTCTCCTGCAGCCGAAGGGCTTCGGCCTGCCGCAGGCTGCCGCCCGCCAGCAGCGTGAGCGCGCTGCCGGTGGCGAGGGTCAGGCCCAGCAGCAGCGCGGCGCGCCAGCGGTCGCCCGAGTGCAGGCGGCTTGGTGCAGAGGTCAGGGCCGGCATGATGGTGGCGCGGGAAACGGCTGCGGGGGGTTGCACTCGGCCACGACGTCCCCAGGCCGACATCCCTTGTCGCTCCTGCAGCCACCTGTGGCAGTTGAACGCCATCATCATGGCATGGCGCAATGTTGCGTCGGCGGCACAGCGCTTGAGCTTTCGCAAGGCTCGCCGAGGCCCATGCCCCGATGGTTGGCGCGGATGCCGACGGCGCCCCGCCCCCGCGCAGCGCGACGCCGCCACGGCCGTGATTGGCATCGGCGTCTGGAGCGAAGCGGGGGCGACAGTCGTTCGCAGACGTGGCTCCATCAAGGACGTCTGGTCCCGCCCCGCGCGCCCGGCCCGTTCATCCCGGCAGCGGATCCAGGCCTTTTTGAGTCAGGAACATCTCGGTGATCGGCGCAGCCAAGTTCCACGCGAGGCGACGCAAGCGCTGCCCGTCATCGCCCACCCGGTGGCAGCGTGAACCTCCGCGCGGATTCCGCCGCTACCCAACAGGCACGCCAAGGCCTTCAATCGCCGGCCAGCCACCGCAGCGCCGCGGCCATCTCGGTATCCGCACCAGCGGCCACGTCGGCCCAGCGCGGCCGCACGACAACATCCGGCTGCACACCTGCATCCGGCGGGTCGCCGGGCGCGAAGTTCGCGACGAGAGGGATGTCCACGGCCACGCCCGAGGCCGGCAGCGTGATCCAGGCCAGCTGGCCGCCGTTCAAGCCGCGCAGATTGCCGCCAGTGGCTTGGCCGAGCAGGGTCGCCGCGCCACTGGCCTTGAGGTCGCGCGCCAGCAGATAGCCGGCCGAGCTGTTGTTGGGGCCGACCAGGGCAACGACACGGCCTTTGAAGGGCCGCGCCGCCGGGATGACGATGCTCGGCGGGCTGTCGGGCAGGGCCCAGTTGCGACCCGCGGTCTTCGCGACCTGGCCGGTGCGGTCGAAGAAGCCGAAATCCCAGGTGTCCAGGTAACGCGCCAGCACATAAGGCGCGCGTTCATAGGCTGACTCGCGGCGGCTACCGGGCTGGGTGAAGGGCGCCTGGATCAGATGGGCCAGCAGGGCCCGGCCCAGCGCATCGTCGCCGCCTTCGTTGTCGCGCAGGTCGATGACCAGGCGATCGATGCCGCGCTGGGCCAGCTCATCGAAAGTCCGGTCGAGAAAGGCGGCACCATCGAACTTGCGGTCCCAGAAGGCAAAACTGGGCAGGGTCAGCACGGCGGTGCCGGCTTCGATGCGCAGACGCCAGGCGGGATCGCGCTCACGCCAGCCCGTGGCACGCAGGGCCTGCTCGCGCTCCGCCGCCGACAGCACCAGCCCCCTCACCTCACGTCCATTCGCCAGACGCAGCCGCCAGCCCTCGGGACCCGGCGGGAACAGCAGTGGGAGGAGGCGCTGCACGGCGCCGCCATTGGCGTCGTCGTCGAGTTGGACCAGGCGCTTGCCGTCGCTGCTGCCGTCGGCGCGCAGATAGGGCATCAGGGCCGCGGCGATCTCGGCGGGCGAGAGGCCCTCGATGGCCAGCAGTTCGCTGCCCGCCGGCACGGCCGGTGCAGCGCTGGCGACGACAAGGATGCGCCCTTCGACCCAGCGCAGCACCAGCGGCAAGGTCTGGCGGCCCAGCATGGCCTGCACGGCCGGCGGCTGGTTGGCCGGATTGGTCCAGGTATGGCCGCAGCGCACGGCCGCCGCCAGCCGCGTGGCCAGCAGATAGAGCTGGGCGCGGCTGGCGCCCTCGGCCACCTCGGCCTGGGCGGCCGCAAAACCGGCGTCGATCTGCGCTGGCGTGGCGTAGCGGTAGAGGCCGGGATGCAAGTCGACCAGGGCGCGCTTGAGGATGCGCAGATCGCGCTGGGCCTGCTCGGAGCTCAGCTCGGGGGCGGCCTGGGCGACGGCAAGACCGATGGCCAGGCAGAGGGAGAGGACGAGGTTCTTCATGCCCCGCAGGGTCGCCGCAGCCGCCGCGACGCGCGACCCGAATCACCGCAAACCCGCGCCGGCCCTCAGCTTTTCAGGATCTGGCACGCCAGGCCGACGGCGTCATGCCCGTCTGCGCCTTGAAGACGCGGTTGAAGCTGGTCTTGGAACTGAAGCCGGCCTGCAAGGCCAGGTCCAGCAGTTCCTCGCCCGCACCGGCGGCCAGGCGCTGCTGCACCCAGGCGACGCGCAGGCCGCCGATGACGTCGGCAAAGCCCAGGCCCAGGCCCTCGTTGAAGGCCCGCGACAGATAGCTGCTGTTGGTGCCCAGGCGCCGCGCGAGGCCATCCAGGCTCAGCTCGGGGTCGCGGAACCAGGCTTCGGCCTCGGTGCGATCACGCCAGGCCGCGCCAAGCGCGGCCCAGTCGGGCGGGCTGCGCGGCGCGGGTGGCTCGGCCGGCGCTGCCTCGGGCTGCAGCGGATGGCGCTGGCCGGCATGCCGCCAGGCTTCCAGGCCCAGCGCGAACACGATCAGGGTCAGCGCGAGATAGAGACCGAAGCGGTCGAAGTAGTTGAGCCGCCAGATCGCCGTCGCGGCCTCGTAGGGCAGGCTGACGGCCAACAGCAGCCCCAGCGCCACCAGCGTGCCGGCCAGGCCGCTGTAGCGGTGCTCGTCGGCATTGCTGACATGCTTGTCCAGCCAGGCCTGGAAGTCGCGATGACGGCGCCAGGCCAGCAAGAGGTAGACGCTCAGCGACACCAGGCCGGCCCAGGTCAGCGCGGGGCCGATGAAGCGGGCATGAACCGTGTCGTTCCAGTGGTCCTTCCAGGCCAGGGGTTGCAGCAAGCAGAACGTGAAGTAGAGGGCGACCACGGCAGCCGGCAACAGATGCCAGGCCCAGCGCCGCGGCAGCCGCTGGCGCGTGCGCTGCTGCACATGCAGCCACAACAGCGGCCCGAGGGCCAGTTCGTGATCGAAGGGCGCGAAGCTCAGCCAGGGATACGCGTCGTAGAAGCCGGCATAGCCGATGACATAGGGCGTCAGCTTCAGGGCCATGACGACCAGCAGGGCCGCCACCCAGCGGTTGGCGCGGCGCTGGCCCGGCGGGGCCACCAAGGCAGCCGCCACCGCGAGCGCGAACAGCGCGCCCAGGCCGAGGGTGGTGCTCCAGGGGCCGAAGCGGATCATCCGGGCGATGCGGCTGGCATCGCGGCATTATGGGCAGCGCCGCCGGGCGCGCTGCGCCCCTTCACCAGCACCCGCCACAGCAGCCGCGGCGCGAATAGGCTTTCGGGCGGCGCCAGCATGTGCACGACGCGCTGGAAGGCCGCGCTGACCTCGGCGTCCTGCGGCGCCACGCTGTAGATGCGGCCCACATAGGCATTGACGATGCGCACCGGCAGCGGCCGCCTGCCCGGCACGACGTCCAGCGACAGGTCGCCGCCGACGGCGAGCTGCCAGGGCGTGTCTATGACCTTGGCGGCGGCGCGGAAGAAGCGCTGCGCCAGCTTCGCTTCGCCGCTGGCCAGCGCCTCGCGCAGGGCGAGCGCTTCGCAGGCGGCCACCGTCATGCCCTGGCCGTAGATGGGGTTGAAACTGGTCAGCGCATCGCCCATGACGAGGAAGCCGGCCGGAAAGGCCGTGAGCTGCTCGTAGTGGCGGCGCTGGCTGTGCGGCATCTGGTAGCGGATGACGTCGCCGATGGGCTCGGCCTCGTGCGTGACCTTGACGAGCTCGGGGCAGCCGACGTCGCGGGCCCGCTCGCGCAGGGCCTCCAGCGTCGCGGCCGCATGGTCGCCCGCGAAGCCACCCACGCCGGCCACCCAGCGCGGTGCGCCGCCCTCGCTCTCGGGCTCCTGGGCCAGCAGCACGCCGGGCCGCGGCTGCGCGTTGGTGACGGCGCCGAAGGTGGCCACCTTGTCCAGGCCCGGGCCCATGGCGCAGGCGCCGCTGCGCCTGAAGTAGGCGCTGGTGTAGCAGATGCCGATGTCGACGCGCTCCTCTGGCGGCGCCTGCAGGCCCCAGCTGCGCAGCCATTGCGGTGCGCGCGAACCACGACCGGTGCAGTCGACGACGACGGTCGCCGGCAGGCTGAACTCGACGCCCTCGACGACATAGTTCGCCGCCACGACGCGGCCGGCCTCGAACTCCGGCGCCTTCACGGCCGCGCCGCAGACGACGCGCACGCCGGCACGCGCCAGCAAGCGCCGGCGAATCTCCGCCTCGATGGCCAGGCGGCTCGCGCACAAGGCGGGCAGGCCGGCAACACCGCTGGCGAAGCGGCGCCGGTTGGCCTCGAAGGCCGCATCGCGCTGCAAGTCACCCAGCAGGCCACCGCGCGCCACCAGCGCATCCGTGAAACCGGGAAAGAGTTCCTCCAGCACCTGCAGGCCGCGCGCCAGCAGGCCGTGCGGGTGGATGGCGTGGGGCGTGCCCTTGCGCGGCGCGGCACCGGCAGGCAGCTCGTCGCGCTCCAGCAGCACGACCTCGTCGAAATGCTCCCTGAGCACGCGCGCGGCCAGCAGGCCGGCCAGACTGGCGCCGAGGACGACGGCGCGGGTGGGCGTGGAACTCGTGGCCATGGCGGGCCTCTCGTGGCGGGTTGCGATGCGCTGACTTACGCGCCCGCTCCGCCGCCGGATTCACCCACCTGAGCGCTTGACTTTCCAGCCTTCCGGCCGCGCCTGCAGCCAGGCCATGAGCTTGTCCGCATGGTCGCCCTGGATCTCGACGACGCCGTCCTTCACCGTGCCGCCACTGCCGCAGGCGGCCTTGAGCTGCTTGGCCAGCACGTTCAGCGCCGCGTCCTCCAAAGGCAGCCCCTTGATGACGGTGACGCCCTTGCCCTTGCGGCCCGCCGTCTCGCGGCTGACGCGCACGATGCCGTCGCCCACCGGCCGCTGCTTGGCCTTGCAGGCGCATTGCGCGATGGGCTGGCTGCAACCGGGGCAGATGCGGCCAACGTCCGTCGAATAGACCAGGGTCATTGATGCACCCTTCGCGCTCCGCGCTGTCCCGCCAAGCGGGAGCGAGCTTGCTTGGGGCGGCCCGGCGCGGCGCTCATGGCGTCGGCTTCAGATGCCGCTCGAAGAACGCATCCATGGTGCGGTAGAGATGCAGGCGCGCCGCTCGACCGGCGATGCCATGCGCCTTGCCGGGGTAGATCTGCAGGTCGAAGGTCTTGCCGGCGGTCTGCAGGGCTTCGACCAGGCGCAGCGTGTGCTCGAACAGCACGTTGTCGTCGGCAGTGCCGTGCACCAGCAGCAGGGGTTTGCTCAGCAGGCTCGCACGCGCCGGCAGGTTGGCGCCCGCATACGTCGCCGCCTTGCCCCCCTCCGGCATGCCGAGATAGCGCTCGGTATAGGCCGTGTCGTAGAGCGTCCAGTCGGTCACCGGCGCGACGGCGACGGCGGCGGCGAAGGGCGTGTCGGCATCCAGCATGGCGCGCGCGCCGAGGAAGCCGCCATAGCTCCAGCCGAAGAAGCCGATACGGGTTGCATCGACGCTGGGCACCAGGCCGGGCAGCTGGCGCACGGCGGTGAAGAGGTCGGCGATCTCGTGCTTGCCAAAGCTGCGGTAGTGGGCGCGCGTGTAGTCGCGGTCACGATGCTCCATGCCGCGCACGTCCACCATCAGCACGCCATAGCCGCGCTGCTGCCAGTAGGCGATCAGCGGCATGTCGCGGCCCCAGCCCCAGTTGACCGTGGCCGAGCCCGGGCCGCCATAGGCCAGCACGATGACCGGCTGCTTGCCACCCTCGCGCCTGGGCGCGAAGAAGAAGGCGTTGAGCAGCGTCTTGCCATCGGCCGCCATCAGGTCCAGGGACTGCGGCGTGTTGGTGAAGGCCGCCAGCGCCGGATCGGGCGCGTCGCCGGCCAGGACGATGGCGCCGCTCTGGCCCAGGCTGCGCAGTTCCAGCCGCGGCGGCTGGCCCCAGGCCGAGCGGGTGACGAGCAGGCGAGAACAGGCGCTGTCGGCCTTGGCGTCGCGCCATTGGCGGTCGGCCGCACCGGCGACAGGCTGCGCCTTGCCGCCGGCCAGCGGTTGCAGATAGAGCTCGCGGGCCTTGCCGCGGTCACCGGCGGCGGCGAAGACGATGCCGCGTTCGCCCACGCAGACCGCATGCGCCACGGCTTCGGCCTGCTGGGTCAGCGGCGTGCGCTGGCCGCTGGCGCGGTCGATCAGCAGCAGCTGGCGGCGGCCCGAGGCCTCGCTGGACCAGAGCAGGCCGCGCGGCGTCTCGATGAGATCGTCATGCACTTCGACCCAGGCGGCATCGGTCTCGACGGTGATGTCGTGCGGCGTGGCCTTGAACTCGGTCAGTGTCAGCCGCGTCTGGTCGCGGTTGAACCATTGCAGCCAGGGCGTGCCGTCGGCGAACCAGCCGGCGCGGGAGATGTACTCGGCGGTCTTCGGCAGCGACAGCTCGCGGCGCTGGCCGTTCGCGGCATCGATGACGAAGGCCGTGACCTTGGCATTCGCTTCGCCGGCTGCGGGGTAGCGCTGCTCGGTCATGGCGGTGCGGTCGGCAAAGATCTGGGCACGGGTCTTCACGGCCACGCCGGACTCGTCGGTGCGCAAGGCCAGCAGGGACTTGCCGTCCTTGGACCACCAGAAGCCACGCTGGCGGCTGAGCTCCTCGGCGGCGATGAACTCGGCCAGGCCCCAGGAGACCGTGTCGCTGCCGTCGCTCGTCAACTGGCGCGGCTGGCTGCCTGCGGCGAGGGGCAGCACGAAGAGATTGCCGCCCTGCACATAGGCCAGAGTCTTGCCGTCGGGCGCGCAGCGCGGGTCCTGCTTGGGCGCGTCGGGCGTGCTGGTCAGGCGTTGAGCCTGGGGACCACCGGCGCCGAGGCGCACCAGGTAGAGGTCGCCCGACAGCGGAAACAGCAGCGCGCTGTCATCGGCCCCGCACCACTGGTAGCCGGTGATGCCGCGCTGGCTGATGCGCTGGCGCTCCAGGGCCATCTTCTCGGCCTCGCTGAGCTTTTGCGCCGCGCCCCCCAGCAGGTCCGCCGCGCTGACCAGCCTGCGCGGCTCGCCACCGGCGCTGGGTTGTGCCCACAGCTCCAGCACCTCGCTGTCGGCCGCCGACGGGCGCAGGAAGCTGACCCATTGCCCGCCCGGCGAGATCTCGGCCTGGCGCGGCAGGCGGCCCGCCAGCGGCGGATCGGCGGTGATGCGTTCAAGGGTCAGCGGGGCGGGGGACTGGGCCGCGGCAGCGCTTGTGACGCAGACGGCGGCCAGCAGGGTCAGCAGGCTTTTCATCCCGCCATGCTAAGCGGCGGCTGCGGTCTCCCGGGCCAGCTCGAACCCTTCGTCGATCCAGCCCGTGATGCCGCCGGCCATGATCTTCACCGGCCGGCCCAGGCGCGCCAGGCGCAGCGCACCGCGGGCCGCGCCATTGCAATGCGGGCCGGCGCAGTAGGTGACGAAGAGGGTGTCCAGGGGCCACGCCGCGAGCTTGCTCTCGACCAGCTTGCCATGGGGGAAGTGGATGGCGCCGGGCACATGGCCGCGGGCATAGAGCTCGGCCGAGCGCACGTCCAGCAGCACGAAGTCCACCTCGCCGCGGCTGAAGGCGTCGTGCACGTCCCAACAGTCGGCCTCGAAACTGAACTCGGCGGCGAAATGGGCCTCGGCCTCGGCGGCAGGGGCGGCGGGAACAGCGGACACAGGGGAAGGCATGAGGGGCTCCGTTGAAAACATGCCCTCATGGTCGCGGCGACCGCGCTGGCCCACAATTGGCGCTCATGACGAGTATCGACAAGATCACGCCAAAGACCACCGGGCCCCTCGTGGTGGCGCCGGTCTACGACGGCCTGTGCACCTTCGAGTTCGCCATCGCTGCCGAGATCTTCGGCCTGTCGCGACCGGAAATGGGCCCGGGCTGGTACCGCTTCGCCAGCGCCGCCATCGAGCCCGGGCCGCTGCGTGCGCACGGTGGCTTGAGCGTGACGAGCGACGGTGGCATCGAGTTGCTGGACCGCGCCGACCTCATCGTCATTGCCGGCTGGAAGGGCGCCGACGTGCCGGTGCCCGAGGCCTTGGGCAAGCTCCTGCGCAAGGCCTGGCAGCGCGGCGCGCGGCTCGCTTCGATCTGCTCGGGCGCCTTCGTGCTGGCCGCCACCGGCCTGCTGGACAGCCGCCGCGCGGCCACGCACTGGCGCTATGCCGACAAACTGCGCCAGCGCCACCCGGCTATCGCCGTCGATGCCGGCGTGCTCTATGTCGAAGAGGACCGCGTGCTGACCTCGGCCGGCAGCGCTGCTGGCATCGACCTGATGCTGCACATCGTGCGCAGCGACTTCGGCGTCGAGGCCGCCAACAGCGTCGCGCGCCGCCTCGTCATGCCGGCCCACCGCAGCGGTGGCCAGGCCCAGTTCATCGAGAGGCCCGTGCCGGCCGACCGCGGCCACCGCCTGGCCGGCGTGATGGAGCAGGTGCGCGCAGACCTGCGCGCGCCGTGGACGGTGGAACGCATGGCCGAGGCCGTCGCCATGAGCCCGCGCACCTTTCTGCGCCGCTTCAGCGAGGCCACCGGCCAGTCCCCCGGCGACTGGCTGATCGCCGAGCGCGTGGCCGAGGCCCAGCGCCTGCTGGAAGCCAGCGCCCTGCCCGTCGAGCGCGTTGCGGCCGAGGCCGGCTTTGGCAGCGTGCAGGCGCTGCGCCACCATTTCCAGGCCCGGCTGGGCCTGGCGCCGCGGGCCTACCGCGCATCCTTCGGCACGGCCGCATAGATGTTCCGCGAACAAGCTCATGCGCAACAGACGCTTGCTTACTTCCTATGATCCGCGTCTTCCCCTCGACCACCTAGGAGAGCCCCATGTCCCTGCGCATCAACGACATCGCCCCCGACTTCACCGCCCAGACCACGCAAGGCGAGATCAAGTTCCACGACTGGATCGGCGACAAGTGGGCCATCCTGTTCTCCCACCCCAAGGACTTCACGCCGGTGTGCACGACCGAGCTGGGCTATATGGCCAAGATCGAGCCCGAGTTCACCAAGCGCAATGCCAAGCTGATCGGCCTGTCGGTCGACCCCGTGGACAACCACCACCGCTGGGCCGCCGACATCGAGGAGACCCAGGGCTATCTGCCCAAGTACCCCATGATCGGCGACCATGACCTCAACGTCGCCAAGCTCTACAACATGCTGCCGGCCGACATCGACGGCACGTCCGAAGGCCGCACCGCCGCCACCAACGCCACCGTGCGCTCGGTCTTCATCGTCGGCCCGGACAAGCGCATCAAGCTGATGCTGACCTACCCGATGACGACGGGCCGCAACTTCGACGAGATCCTGCGCGTGCTGGACAGCATGCAGCTGACCGCCAAGCACAAGGTCGCCACGCCGGTGAACTGGAAGCAGGGCGACGACGTCATCATTGCCGGCTCGGTCAGCGACGACGATGCCAAGACCCTGTTCCCGCAGGGCTGGAAGGCGCCCAAGCCCTATCTGCGCATCACCAAGCAGCCGAGCTGAAGCCCCCGAGGGGACGGTGATGCCCGCGGCATCGAGCCGCGAGCACATCGCCAACGCGGGCCGGCCAGGGGTGGCCCGGCGCTCGGCCCGAGAGTCAGGCCTCAGCGGTGACCGGATCGATGATGCGCCGCACCTGAGCCACCGAGTCGGCCGGGAAGCCGCCCAGGCGGGCATGCTCGCGCACCTTGGCCTCGTCGGGCGCGTTGTAGACGCAATAGATCTTGTCGTCGGTGACGTAGCTGTGCACCCACTGGATGCTGGGGCCGAGATCGCGCAGCACGCCGCAGGACGTGGCCGAGATGCCTTGCAGCTGCTCGGCGGTGAGCTGGCCGGCGCCGGGGATGTTTCTTTCGATGACGAACTTGGGCATGACACTCTCCTTGAAAAGAGCCGCTCGGGAATCGATCGGCCTGGCGTCATCCTCTTTCCTGGGGGTGGGCGGCGTCCTTTAGCCGGCCTGAAATCTGGATAAATTCGCGGTCAGACATGGCTGCCACCCATTACCGCTTCGGTGACTTCAAGCTGCTGCCGACCGAACGCCTGCTGTTCCGACGCGGCGCCGAGGTCGGGCTGACGGCGCGCGCCTTCGAGCTGCTGGTGGCCTTTGTCGAGCGCGCCGGCCAGCTGCTGGGCAAGGACGAGCTGCTCAAGCGCGTCTGGGCCGGCGTCGTCGTCGAGGAGAACAACCTCGCCGTGCAGGTGGGCGCCCTGCGCAAGCTGCTCGGCGCCGACGCCATCACCACCATCCCCGGCTTCGGCTACCGCTTCGCCCTGCCGGTGCTGGACGTGGCCGAGGCGGAGCCCGCCGCCCAGGGACGCCTGCCGCTGCGCCTGCCACCGCTGATCGGCCGCGAGGAAGAGCTGCGCGAGCTCCAGGCCCTGCTGGGCGGCCACCCCATCGTCACCCTGTGCGGCGGCCCCGGCTTCGGCAAGACGCGGCTGGCCCAGCAACTGGCGCTGCAGCGGCGCGGCGACCATGCCGACGGCGCCTGGTGGGTAGACCTGACGCTACTGCGCGAGGATGAACCCGTGGCCGCCGCGGTGGCGCGGACGCTGGGCCTGCCGCCGGGACAGAACCCGCGGGACACCCTGGCCACCAAGCTGTCAGCCCTGAGCCTGCTCATCGTGCTGGACAACGCCGAACACCGCGCGGCGGACGTGGCCGAGCTCGTCACCACCCTCGTGCAGAACACCGCCAGCGTCAGCATCCTGGTGACCAGCCAGGTGGCCCTGCAGCTGCCTGGCGAGCGCGTCTACCGGCTGGCGCCTCTGCCCTTGCCCGACGCCGTTCGTCTGCTGGCCGAGCGCAGCGGCGAAGCCGAAGCAGGCAGCCAGGCGGAAGCCATCTGCCAAGCCCTGGACTGCAACCCGCTGGCCATCGAGCTGGCCGCGTCACGTGTGGACGTGATGGGCCTCGACGGCCTCGCCGCCCGCCTGCACGAGAGGCTGACGCTGCTGGCCCCGGCCTCCGCCAGTCCCTCGCGCCGCAATGCCCTGGCCGAAGCCCTGAGCTGGTCGCACGAGCTGCTGGCCGAACGCGAACGCCGCGTGCTGCGCCGCCTGGCCGTCTTCCCCGGCAGCTTCTCGCTGGAGGCTGCGGCCCTGGTGCTGGCCGACGAAAACCTGCCCGCCGCGGACGCCGTCGCCTCGGTGCTCAGCCTGGTGGAGCGCTCCCTCGTCAGCGTCGACCGCGGCACCGCGCAGCGCCGTTTCCGGCTGCTGGAGACCATGCGCCTGTTCGCGCTGGACAAGCTCGCCGCCGCCGGGGAAACGGCCCTGGCCGAGGCCCGCCATTGCGCAGGTCTGAACTGGCTGCTGGACGACGCCTACGAGGAATCCTGGCGCCTGCCCCATGCCGGCTGGAAGGCGCGCTACGAGCCCGAACTGCCGGGCTTGTGGGCCGCACTGGCCTGGGCCGGCGAGCATGACCTGACGGCCGCAACGGCCCTCTTCGGCGCTGCGGCACCCTTGTGGTTGCCCCGCGCCACCCAGGCCCGCCCGCACGCCCTGGCCCTGGCCGAGCGCCTGGCCGACGAAGCCACGGCGGCCACCACGCCCAAGCCCTTGCTGGCGCGCTTCTGGTGGGCCTGCGCGCGCTGCCACAGCGTCGTCCACCCCGGTCATGCCCGCGACGCCGCCGAGCGCGCCGCACGCCTGTATCGCGAACTCGGCGACGAGCGCGGCGAATATCTCGCCCTCGTCGAGCATGCCTTCAACTGGCGCGTCGACGGCCCCGAGGCGCGGGCAACGCTGGCCGCCGCGCGCATGCTGGAGAACCCCGGCTGGCCCGCCGCCGTGCTGGAGCGCGGGCTGACCACCGAAGCCGTGCTGCACCTGACCTCGGGCCGGCACGAGCAAGCCCGGCGCTGCTACGAAGCGGCACTGGAGATCTGCGAGCGCGGCGGCTTCGATGCCGGCGTGATGCGCGCGCGGCTCAACCTGGCCGACCAGGCTCGCGCCGCCGGCGAACTGGACCGGGCGATCGAACTCGGCGAGACCCTGCTGGCCGAGCCCGGGGATGCCGGCGACCTGATCTGCCAGGCCACCATCCTGGGCAATCTGATCGGCGCCCTGGTTGGCCAGGGCCGCTGGGCCCGCGCCCGCGAGGTGGCGCTGGAATGCCCACGCCGCCTGGGCCGGCTGGGGTTGGGCGAGCAACTCTGGGTCAACCTGGATGCGCTGGCCCTGCTGCATCTGCACGACGGCCGCACGGCGCTGGCGGCGCAGCTCGCCGGCGTGGCCGACCGTGAGTTCGAGCTCCATGGCCAGATGCAGCGCCAGCCCAATGAGGCGGTGGACCGTGCCGCGCTGGCGGCCGGCCTGTCTCAGCGGCTTGAAGCGGCCGAGATCGCACGGCTGGAGCAGGAAGGCCGGCGCATGAGCCTGGCCGATGCGATGCGGTCGGCCCTCGAGTTGAACTAGACCGCGAAGAGGCGGCGTTCCAGCTCGTCCGCCGAGTTGATCGTGCGCAACTCGACATAGGCCGCCTCGGCCTCGGGGTAGGCGCGCTTCAGATAGTGCAGCCACTGCTTGAGGCGGCCGCCCTGATGCCTGGCAGCGACGGTGGCGCGCACCTGGGCGAAGAAGACCTGCATCAGCGGCAGCAGCTCGCACCAGGGCAGCGGCTCGGCGCGCTGGCCGGCGACGCGCAGGGCCAGGCCGGGATCGGCCACCATGCCGCGGCCCAGCATCAGGTGCTCGCAGCCGCTGCGCTCGCGCGCCAGCTCGGCATGCTCGACGGTCCAGATCTCGCCGTTGGCAATGAGGGTGAGAGGCACGGCCTCACGCACTTCGGCAATGCGCTCCCAATAGGCCGGCGGCTTGTAGCCATCGGCCTTGGTGCGGGCATGGACGACGATCTCCTGCGCGCCGGCGGCATGGATGGCGCGCGCGACGTCCAGCGTCTTGCTGCTGTCCATATAGCCCAGGCGCATCTTGGCCGAGACCATCACGTCGGCCGGCACGGCGCGGCGCACGGCGGACACGATCTCGTGGATGAGCTCGGGTTCGTCCAGCAGCACGGCGCCGCCGCGGTGACGGTTCACGCATTTGGCAGGGCAGCCGAAGTTGAGGTCGATGCCCTCGGGCTTCAGTTCGGCCAGGCGGGCCGCGTTTTCGGCCAGGCAATTGACGTCGGAGCCCAGCAGCTGGGGATGCACCGGCACACCTGCGGCCGTGCGGCCGGCGTTGTACAGCTCCGGCACGATGCGCGTGAAGACACGCTTGGGCAGCAACTGGTCGGTCACGCGGATGAACTCGGACACGCAGCGGTCCACGCCACCGACGCGGGTCAGCACGTCGCGCAGGATGTGGTCGAGCAGGCCTTCCATCGGCGCCAACAGAATCACGCCGGGTTCTCCTGGTTCATCAGATACAGCCGCAGGTCGAACTCGAGCTGGAAGTAGTCGGGCTCCATGTGCTGGCAGAGCTGGTAGAAGGCCTTGTTGTGGTCCAGCTCGCGCAGATGCGCCAGCTCGTGCACGACGATCATGTTCAGCAGCGCGGCCGGCGCCTCCTTGAACAAGGTGGCGACGCGGATCTCGCGGCGCGTCTTGAGCTTGGTGCCCTGCACCTGGGTGCGGCGGGTGTGGGTGCCCAGGGCCTGCTGCAGCACGCGCAGCTTGGCGTCAAAGCCGACGTATTGCAGCGGGCCGGCATTGCGCATGTGGCGGCTCTTCAACGCCTGCACATAGTCGAACAGGGCCGAGTCGCTGCGCACCTCATGGGCTTCGGGCAGGCGGCGGGCCAGGTGGTCGGCCAGGCGCCCTTCCAGGCGCAGCTGTTCGGCCTGGGCGATCAGTTCGGGGGGATAGCCGGCGAGGTAGCGGGCGGCAAGCATGGGGTCGAGTCAAAAGGCGCGGTGCCGGGTGAGCACCGCGCCGGGGGCGAGGTCAGGCGGCCAGCGTTTCGAGCTGGTCCAGGCTCTCTATTGTCGCGAGGCAGGCGCGCGCCACTTCGAGCCCCTTGGTGGAGAAATGCTCGGCGAAGAAGCGCTTGTGCTCGCCATGCTCGTGGAAGTGGTGCGGCGTCAGCACGCAGGAGAACACCGGCACGTCGGTTTCCAGCTGCACGTCCATCAGCGCCTGGATGACGGTCTGGGCGACGAAGTCATGGCGGTAGATGCCGCCGTCGACGACGAGGCCGCAGGCGATGACGGCGTCGAAGCGGCCCGTGCGCGCCAGGCGCTTGGCATGCAGCGGGATCTCGAAGGCGCCGGGCACGTCGATGACGGTGACCTGCTCCGCCGGGATTCGACATCGGCCGAACTCGCTGCGGATGGCCGCGACGGCCACGCCGACGATGTCCTTGTGCCAGCTGGCGGCCAGGATGGCCACGCGCGGCAGGCGGGACAGGTTGAAGCTGGGGTTGAGGGTCTGATTCATGGTGTCCTCTTGAAAGACGGTTTTTCCAGAATCAGGGCAAGCGCACGCAGCAGCGGCGCCTTCCGCAGCAGCGAAAAGCGCAGCCATCACGCGATCTCTTTCATCCGGACTGTGACCGTCGGCCCTGGCATCGCACCAGGTCTGCTGACCCTTTGCCGTTGGCACGGCGAAGGCGCTCGCGGGCTCTTGCGCTTTCACGCAAATACCGCCGGTGGGGAATTTCGCCCCGCCCTGAGAACGCTGCCGATCTTGCGGATCGGCCACGGCATCTTAGGTGCAGGGCGGCATGATGGCGGTCATGTCCGAGACATTCCGAGTGACCCTGCTGCCCGGCGGCGAGAGCTTCACCGCCACGGCCGACCAGACCCTGCTGCTGGCCGGCCTGGCCGCCGGGCTGCAACTGCCCTGGTCCTGCCGCACGGGCACCTGCCGTACCTGCATCTCCCATCTCGTCGAGGGGCGCATCGAGTACCGCGTCGAATGGCCGGGTCTGTCCTACGAGGAAAAGGCCGAGGGCTTCATCCTGCCCTGCGTGGCCGAGCCACGCAGCGACGTGACCCTCACCTGCGGGCCATGACCAGGGTGTTCCCGTTCTGCAGCAGGGTCACAGACCCGGCCGGACCCTCGTCGCCGCTGAAGTCCAGCTGGGCGTCCACCTGAGGCACGTGCACGCGGCGCGGCGTGCTGGCCTTCAGTTCGAAGGCCGGCTGGCCCGGCGCCTGGCCCTGCAGCCGGCCCTGCTCATCGACGAACACACGCACCGCGAACTGCGGCGACACATAGTCGCCCACCAGCACCTGCATCTGCGCCGGGCTCAGCGTGATGAAGGCCAGCTCGGTCGGCAACTCGCCACGGCGTGCCCAGCGCTCGGCCTCGTTTTCGCCATTGTTGAAGACACGCGCCGCCACCGGCTTGCCATCGCTGCCGCGATCGATCTGGAACCAGGTCAGCGAGTCCGGGAAGGCGAAGCGGTCGCCGCCGAGGGCGATCAGGGCATTGCTGCCGCCGCCCGTGCGCTGGCTGTGCAGCACGCCGTCCTTCACGCGCAGCACGCGGGTCTGCTGCTCGTCGAGGGCGTAGACGCCTTCGACGCTCTTCAACTGCTCGACCGGGACGGCCACCGGCGTCGGCTCGGCATAGGGCTCGCCGATGGCGAAGGCGGCCAGCTTGCGCGCGGCCAGATCCATGTTGAAGCCCGGGCCGTCGCTGTTGCGCAGGATGACGACCGTCGTCTGGCTCTGCGGCAGGTAGTTCAGCGTCGACACGAAGCCGTGGATGCCGCCGCCGTGCGACAGCATGGCCTGGTCACGCAGCTTGCCCGTCGCGATGCCGAAGCCGTAGTGGAAGCTCCTGGCCGGCCCCTCCGGCGTCGTCATGCGCTGGTAGCTGGCGGCACTGATGAGCTTGCCTCCATGCAGGGCCTGGTTCCAGCGCCACAGGCCTTCGGTGTTGGCGATCAGCGCGCCGGCCGCATGGGGCTGGGTCATGCTGAGGAAGCCGGCCGGCGCCACCTGGGCCTGGGGGTTCAGCGTGTAGCCCTGTGCCATGCCCTTGAAGAGCCTGTCGCCGGCCTGGTAGTGCACGCTGCTGATGTGGGCAGGCTGGAGCAGCAGCTCGTCGAGGGACTGGTGCCAGGGCTTGCCAGAAATGGCCTCGACGACGGCGCCCAGCAGCACATAGCCGGAGTTGTTGTAGGCCCACTTCTCGCCGGGAGCGAAGTCCACCGGCAGGTCCTTGAATTCCTTGATCAGCTCGGCCGTGCTGAGGTCGCGCCGCACCGGGTTGCCCATATAGCCCGAGATGCTGGTGTAGCTTTTGACGCCCGAGGTGTGGTTGAGAAGTTGCAGCAGCGTGATCTGGCCGCCGTTGGGATAGTCGGGCAGGAACTTGGAGATGGGGTCATCCAGCTTCGCCTTGCCCTCGTCGATCTGCTTGAGCAGGGTGGTGGCCGCGAACTGCTTGGTGACCGAGCCGATGCGCATCAGCTGGTCGGGTTGCATGGGCACGCCCAGTTCGATGCTGGCCATGCCGCGGGCACCCTTGTAGAGCAACTGGTCGCCACGCGCCACCAGCACGGTCACGCCGGGCTCTCCCTGCTTGAGCTTGCTGTCGTTGAGCAGCTTGTCGGCATAGGCCTTCATGGCCGCAGGCGTCGCCGGCTGGCCGGCCTGGGCCGCGACGACGAAGAGCGAGAGCAGGACTGCGGCAGGGATCGGTGCGTGGCGCATGGTTGCAAACGGGTGAGTTGAACGGCGCGCAGCATCGCGGCCGCCCGGGTTTACGGCAAGCGGCCATGCGATCAACGGCATAAACCGAGGCATGAACCGCAGCGGTCTCGTCCACAGCCGCTGTGGACAACCGCGGGGACAGCCTGCGGGTTGCAAGCCCAAGTCCTTGGCACAACAGCAGTTTTATTGCGCTGCCTCAGATTGAGGCAGTCTGCCGCGCGGGACAATCACGGCCATGCATCGAACGATCTTCACGACGCCGGGACTCAGCACGCTGCTGCGCGGCGCCTCCATCGCCTGGCTCAAGCTGGCGGGCTGGACCGTGCAGGGCGAGCTGGTGCCCGAAGCGCGCAAGAGCGTCTTCATCGCCGCCCCCCACACCAGCAACTGGGACCTGCCCTACACGTTGTTCGCGGCCTTTGCGCTGCACCTGACGCCCTACTGGATGGGCAAGGCCTCGATCTTCAAGTTCCCGTTCGGCGGCCTGATGCGCTGGCTGGGCGGCATCCCGGTGGACCGCAGCCAGTCCAACAACCTCGTGGCAGCCTCAGCGCAAGCGCTGCAGGCCGCCGACGGGCCGGTGCAGCTCATCGTGCCGCCCGAGGGCACGCGCAGCAAGACCATCTACTGGAAGACCGGCTTCTACTGGATCGCCGTCACGGCCAGGCTGCCCATCGTCATGGCCCACATGGACTACCCGCGCAAGCTGGTGGGCCTGGGGCCGCTGTTCACGCCGACCGGCGACGTCGACGCCGACATGGCCGAAATCAAGCGTTACTACGCCCAGTTCAAGGGCAAGAACTCAGACCAGTTCACACACGAATGAACGGCAGCAAAGATCCCCTGCACGGCCTCACGCTCGAGGCCATCGTGACCGAGCTGGTCGCTTATTTCGGGTGGCGCGAGCTGGGCCAGCGCATCGAGATCAAGTGCTTTCGCATCGATCCCAGCGTGGCCTCCAGCCTGAAGTTCCTGCGCAAGACGCCGTGGGCGCGCGCCAAGGTCGAGAGCCTCTACCTGTTCATGCGGCGCGAGCAGGCGCGCGCCGCGCAGACGCGCACTTAGCGGCCGCCGGGCTCCGGCAACTCGATCTTCACTTCGAGCACTTCCAGGTCGCCCTGGCGCTCCATGTGGACCTTGATGTCGTCGGGGTTGATCGACACGTATTTGCTGATGACCGCGACCAGCTCCTTCTGCAGCTGGGGCAGATAGTCTGGGCTGGCGCTGCGGCCGTTGCGCTCGTGGGCCAGGATGAGCTGCAGCCGCTCCTTGGCGACGCTGGCCGAGCTCTTCTTCTCGCCGAGGAAAAAGTTCAGGAATCCCATTGCGCGGCTCCCATCACTTGGCGCCGAAGACGCGCTTGAACCAGCTCTGCTTCACGGCTTCGGTGAAGCGCATGGGCTTGTCCTCGCCGAGGAAGCGCGCGACGACGTCCTTGTAGGCCTCGGCCACGTCGGTGTCGGCCAGGTGGATGGCCGGCGTGCCCTGGTTGGACGCCTGCAGCACGCTCTCGCTCTCGGGAATGACGCCGATCAGCGGCGTGCGCAGGATTTCGTGGATGTCGTCCAGGCTCAGCATCTGGCCGCCCTCGACGCGATTGGGGTTGTAGCGCGTGATGAGCAGGTGTTCCTTGACCGGATCGCCGCCCTCGATGGCGCGCTTGGTCTTGCTGCTCAGCATGCCGAGGATGCGGTCGCTGTCGCGCACCGAGGAGACCTCGGGGTTGGTCACCACCAGCGCCTCGTCGGCGTAGTGCATGGCCATCAGCGCACCGGTCTCGATACCGGCCGGCGAGTCGCAGACGATGTAGTCGAATTCCATCGCCTTCAGCTCTTCCAGCACGCGCTCGACGCCTTCCTGCTTCAGCGCGTCCTTGTCGCGCGTCTGCGAGGCAGCCAGGATGTAGAGCTTGTCGAGCTGCTTGTCCTTGATCAGGGCCTGCGTGAGCTTGATCTCTTCGTTGACGACGTTGATCAGGTCGTAGACGACACGGCGCTCGACACCCATGATGAGGTCGAGGTTGCGCAGGCCGACGTCGAAGTCGATGACGCAGGTCTTGAGGCCGCGCATCGCGAGGCCGGTGGCGAAGCTCGCGCTGGTGGTGGTCTTGCCGACCCCGCCCTTGCCGGAGGTGACGACGACGATCTTGGTCATCTGGAGCTTTCCTGTTCGTTCAGTTCAATCGGGGGCGTCAGAGAGCGAGCGGCTGCATCAGCAGCTTCTCGCCGTCGAGATAGACCTGGGCCGGCTTGCCCGACACCTCGGGCGGCAGCGGGTTCTCGGTCGTGCGGTAGATGCCGGCAATCGACAGCAGCTCCGCTTCCAGGCTGTGGGCATAGATGCGCGCCGACGTGTCGCCGCGCGCGCCGGCGATGGCCTTGCCGCGCAGCGGTGCGTAGACATGCACGCTGCCGTCGGCGATGACTTCGGCACCGTGATTGACCAGGGCCAGCACGACGAGGTCGCCGCCCTTGGCATAGATGCGCTGGCCGGAGCGCAGCGGCTTGTCGATGACCATCGTCGGCGCCGGCGCTGCAACGGGAACAGGCCTGTCGATGAACTTCTCGACGGTGATCTCGCGCACCACTTCGCGCACGACTTCGGTCGCTGCCGCCTGGACAGTGCGTTCGGTTGCCGGCTCATCGGCGGCGTCGGCCAGGCCCAGCTCATGGGCCAGTGCCAGTTCCTCGGACGTGGCACCGGCGACGGCCACGGGCTGCAGCTGGCTGTTGCGCAGCAGCTCCACGATGGCCTTCAGGTCGACGGGCGCCGGGCCGTCCAGGGCCAGCGGCGCCTGGCCTTCGACCGGCTCGCTGGCAACGGCCGGTGCACGCGGCACCTGGCTCAGATCGATGACGACGGGCTCATGCTCGAAGCCGCCGGCACCAGCTTTGGCAGCCCAGTCGGCGGCCAGCTCAGCCATGTCGGCGCTGTGCAGCACCAGACCCAAAAGGCTGAAGCGGCGCGACTTCAATTCGAAAGTGCCGGCGCGCGATGCGCTCTTGCCGCGCCCGCTGCTCTCCCTTGCCAAATCCGCCATCGCCCCGCTGCCGCCCCGTTCAAAAGGCCGCGAGTTTAGCCGCCGGCCTCGGGCGCACTTCTTGGGGACTGCCCCCAGAGCCCAGTTTGAGACCGCCTCAAAAGCAGGCAGACCAGTCGGCGCAGTGGCGGATCAACGACTTAGCGTCGCTGTCGTCAGCCGGCCCACAGACTTGTCCACAGCGGACGGGGACAAAGCGCATCGGAATGTCATTCCAAACCGTGACATCCGCACTTGGCGGCTTGACTTATCCCCAAACCTGGAAGGCGTCAAGCCCCGCCAGCCCTCATGCCCCCTGCCGCATGGCTTCGCCGGCTCATGAAGCTAAGTGATTGATTCATATAGCCGCCCTGGGGTTGCCTAGAAATGAGGCACGCTAAGACAACCCGCATTCCATAAGGGCTTGGCTGCGATGGAGGGGGGTTCTCCACAAAGTTTTCCACAGACTCGGTGGATAGCTTTCAGAAGCATTACAAATCAGTGACTTAAGCGCGGTCCTTGATGCGCTGTGGAGCTTTCGGCTGCAACTTGGGCGCGCCCGGAGCGCCACGGCAAGCTACATTGGGCCGGCCACCTCAAGGAGAGTCCATTTTGGCTACCCCGAACTACAGCTATGAAAAACGCCAGCGCGAGCTGGCCAAGAAGCGCAAGGCCGAAGAGAAGCGCCAGCGCAAGCTCAGCGGCAAGCCCGATGACCCCACCGCGCCGGATGAGCCCCAGGCCGATGGCGAGGCCGCAGCCGACCCGGCCGCTCCGACCGACCCGCAAACCTAGAATCCGCAGTTCCGCCCGTCAGCCCCGTCCACCGCGCCCATGCCCCGCCAGCTCTTTGTCACCACTGCCCTGCCCTATGCGAACGCCGGTTTCCACATCGGCCACATCATGGAGTACACCCAGGCCGACATCTGGGTTCGCTACCAGCGCATGGCGGGCTCGCAGGTGCACTTCGTCTGCGCGGACGACGCCCACGGCGCGCCGATCATGATCGCGGCCGAGAAGGCCCAGAAGACGCCGCAGGAATTCGTCGCCGGCATCGCGGCCGGGCGCAAGCAATACCTGGACGGTTTCCACATCAGCTTCGACAACTGGCACTCCACCGACGGCGCCGAGAACCACGAGCTGTCCAAGGCCATCTATCTCTCGCTGCGCCACAACGAGCTGATCTCGACCAAGACCATCGAGCAGTTCTTCGATCCGGCCAAGTCCATGTTCCTGCCGGACCGCTTCATCAAGGGCGAGTGCCCCAAGTGCGGTGCCAAGGACCAGTACGGCGACTCCTGCGAGGTCTGCGGCGCCGTCTACGCGCCCACCGAGCTGAAGAACCCCTACTCGGTACTGTCGGGCGCGACACCGGTGCTCAAGACCAGCGAGCACTATTTCTTCAAGCTGAGCGATCCGCGCTGCGTCGACTTCCTGACGCAATGGACACAAGAAGCCGGCCGCCTGCAGCCCGAAGTGCTGAACAAGATCCGCGAGTGGTTCGAGCCGGATGAAGACGGCAACAACCGTCTCAGCGACTGGGACATCAGCCGCGACGCGCCTTATTTCGGCATCGAGATCCCCGACGCGCCGGGCAAGTATTTCTATGTCTGGCTGGACGCGCCCATCGGCTACCTGGCCTCGCTGAAGAACTACTTCGGCAAGGGCGGCCCCCGAGCCGCAGGCGAGTCACGTTCCTTCGACGCCTTCATGGCCGACCCGTCGGTGGAGCAGATCCACTTCATCGGCAAGGACATCACCTATTTCCACACGCTGTTCTGGCCGGCCATGCTGCATTTCAGCGGCCGCAAGACTCCGAATCACGTCTTCGTGCACGGCTTCATGACCGTCAACGGCGGCGAGAAGATGAGCAAGAGCCGCGGCACCGGCCTGGACCCGCTGAAGTACCTCAGCCTGGGCCTGAACGCCGAATGGCTGCGCTACTACATCGCCGCCAAGCTCAATGCCAAGGTCGAGGACATCGACTTCAACCCCGAGGACTTCGCCGCCCGCGTCAACAGCGACCTGGTCGGCAAGTTCATCAACATCGCCTCGCGCGCCGCCGGCTTCCTGACCAAGCGTTTCGACGGCCGGCTGAGCGGTGACCTCGGTGTCGAGGGCCGCATGCTGCTGGATGCGTTGCGCTCGCAGAGCGGCACGGTCGCGGAGCTCTACGAGACCCGCGAATTCGGCAAGGCCCTGCGCGAGATCATGCTGCTGGCCGACAAGGTCAACGAGTTCGTCGACCAGCACAAGCCCTGGGAACTGGCCAAGCAGCAAGGCATGGATGCCGCCCTGCACGATGTCTGCAGCGTCTGCATCGAGGCCTTCCGCCTGCTGACGATCTACCTGAAGCCCGTGCTGCCGGCGCTGGCCGCCCAGGTCGAGTCCTTCCTGAAGGTCGAGCCGCTGAAATGGAGCGATGCTGCCCGCGCCCTCGGCGCCCACCAGATCGGCGCCTACCAGCACCTGATGCAGCGCGTCGACCTCGCCAAGGTCGAGCAGCTCTTCGAAGCCCCGGCGGCTCCGAAGGTCGTGCCCGGCGGCGAGGACATCGCCGCCGAGATCAAGATCGACGACTTCGCCAAGGTCGACCTGCGCATCGCCAAGATCGTCAAGGCCGAGCACGTCGAGGGCTCGGACAAGCTGCTGCGCCTGACGCTGGACGCCGGCGAAGGCCGCATGCGCAATGTCTTCAGCGGCATCAAGTCGGCCTACAAGCCCGAAGACCTGGAAGGCAAGCTGACCGTGCTGGTCGCCAACCTTGCACCGCGCAAGATGAAGTTCGGCATCAGCGAGGGCATGGTGCTGGCCGCCAGCCACGCTGACGAGAAGGCGAACCCCGGCATCTTCGTGCTGGAGCCTCACACCGGCGCGCAGCCGGGCATGCGGGTGCGCTGAGCCCATGTGCCGAGCGACGCCCGGTTCGCTGCTCGGCCCCCTTGGCCTGACCCGGCGCCGGCGTTTCATCGCCGAGCGCTATCACTGCGGACCTCCGGTCACGACGCCCATTGCGTCGTGTTCCCTTCCCCGGAGCTCCCATGCCACTCCCCCGACTGCACCCTTTTCGTCCCCGCAGCCTCACCCTGCTGGCAGGCTATCCGCGCAAGCGCCTGCTCGCTGACATCGGCGCGGGCCTGACGGTCGGCATCGTCGCGCTGCCGCTGGCCCTGGCCTTCGCCATCGGGTCCGGCCTGCGGCCCGAGCAGGGCCTGGCCACCGCCATCGTCGCGGGCTTCCTGATCTCGCTGCTGGGCGGCTCCAGCGTGCAGATCGGCGGCCCGGCCGGCGCCTTCATCGTCGTCGTCTACGGCATCCTGCAGCGCCACGGCCTGGCCAACCTGCTGCTGGCCACGATGGGCGCCGGCGTGCTGCTGCTGTTGATGGGCGCATTGCGCCTGGGGGCCCTGGTGCGCTACATCCCCGTCGCCATCGTTACCGGCTTCACCAACGGCATCGCGGTGCTGATCGCCCTCGCCCAGTTGAAGGACTTCCTCGGCCTGCGCATCGCCCAGATGCCGGCCGATTTCTTCGGCCAGATCGAGGCCCTGATGCGGCACGCCGACGGCATCAACCCGGCGGCCCCGGCCATCGCAGCGGCCTGCATGGCCATCGTGCTGCTCTGGCCCAAGAACATCGCCCAGGACCGGCCGCTGGCCGGCGTGCGCCGCCTCATGGCCCTGCTGCCCAGCACCGTCATCGCGCTGATCGGCGCGACCGTCGCCACGGCCTGGCTGGGGCTGCCGCTGGAGACCATCGGCAGCCGTTTCGGCAGCATCCCGCGCGCGCTGCCGGCGCTGGCGTGGCCGGCGATGAGCTGGGCGGGCATGCAGCAGCTCGTCATCCCGACGCTGACACTGGCGCTGCTGGGGGCCATCGAGTCGCTGCTCTGCGCTCGCGTCGCTGATCGCTTGACCCCCGACCTGCCCCGCCACGATCCCAACCAGGAGCTGATGGCCCAGGGCGTGGCCAATCTTGCCGCGCCGCTGTTCGGCGGCCTGCCCGCCACCGGCACCATCGCCCGCACCGTCACCAACATCCGCGCCGGCGCCACCAGCCCGGTCGCGGGGATGGTGCATGCGCTGACGTTGCTGCTCATCCTGCTGGTCGCCGCCCCCCTGGCCGTGCATGTGCCGCTGGCGGCGCTGGCCGGCATCCTGCTCGTCGTGGCCTGGAACATGGGCGAATGGCACGAATTCGCCCGCCTGAAGCGTTTCAACCTGACGTATCGCACCCTGCTCGTCGGGACCTTCACGCTGACCGTCGTCACCGACCTGACGGTGGCGGTCGAAGTCGGGTTGGTCACGTCCTGCGTGTTTTTCGTCTGGCGCATGGGTCAGCTGTTCACGCTGGAACGCGTGGTGAGCCAGCCCCTGCCGGAGGGTGCCATGGCCTACGAGCTCTACGGCGCCCTTTTCTTCGGTGCCGTCGGCAAGCTGGAGCCGGTGCCGGAGCAGTTGCCGGCCGGCACCCGGGCCGTCGTCTTCGAGATGCACCGCCTCATCGTCATGGACACCTCGGGTGTCGAAGCCCTGCGCGACCTGCACCGCGCCCTGCTCAAGCGCGGCATCGCCCTCATCCTGGCCAACGTGAATCCGCAGCCGCTGAGTCTGCTCAGGCGCTCCGGGCTGGCCGGGGAGCTCGGCGAGGCCGGTATCCTGCCTTCGCTGGACGATCTAAAATCGCTGGCTTAGCCAACGAGACCCGCCATGCCGCTGTTCTGGAAGCCCTACAAGTCCGAAGTCACCAACTTCATCGAACAGCTCAAGGCCCAGCGCCCGACGCTGGAAGCCGAGCAGCGCGCCGGCCGTGCCCTGCTGTGGGACAAGGAACAGGACCGCAGCGCCCAGGCCGGCTACAACGAAGCCCGCGTCGCGCAGAAGCCCTACGTCTATCAGACCAACGACAAATAAACGGCCCACCCCCTACCGGCTTCGCCGGCCCCCTCGAGGGGGCACTGCCAGCGGCCTGGCAAAGCCAGTTCCGCGGCAGTCGCTGGGTAGCTGACACGACCTCCAATGACCACGGTCACCACCGACGAGACGTCTCAGATTTCGTCGGACCATCCGGAAGCGGTTGATACCGTCGCTGTCGCTCGCCTGTACGGCGAGCCGCTGTTCCAGATGCCGCTGGACCTCTACATCCCGCCGGATGCGTTGGAGGTCTTCCTCGAGGCCTTCCAGGGGCCGCTGGACCTGCTGCTCTACCTGATCCGCAAGCAGAACTTCAACATCCTCGACATTCCGCTGGCCGATGTGACGCGCCAGTACCTCAGCTATGTCGAGCAGATCCGCAAGCACAACCTCGAGCTGGCCAGCGAATACCTGCTGATGGCGGCGATGCTGATCGAGATCAAATCGCGCATGCTGCTGCCGCCCAAGAAGAGCGAGGACGGCAAGGAAGTCGAGGACCCGCGCGCCGAGCTGGTGCGCCGCCTGCTCGAGTACGAGCAGATGAAGCTGGCCGCCGCGCGGCTGGACCGCCTGCCCCAGCTGGGCCGCGACTTCCTGCGCGCCCAGGTGCACATCGAGCAGTCGCTGACGCCGGTCTTCCCCGACGTCAACACCGACGATCTGCGCGAGGCCTGGCTGGACATCCTCAAGCGCGCCAAGCTCAACCAGCACCACAAGATCAGCCGCGAGCAGCTGTCGGTGCGCGAGCACATGAGCATCGTGCTGCGCCGTCTGCAGGGCCAGCGCTTCGTCGAGTTCGAGGCCCTGTTCGACGTCACCCGCGGCCAGGCCGTCCTCGTCGTCACCTTCATCGCCATGCTGGAGCTGGCCAAGGAGCGCCTGCTCGAAATCACGCAGGCCGAGGCGTTTGCGCCGATCTACGTGCGGCTGGCTTACTTGCCCATCTAAGGTTGCTTGAGCATGGATCGCCGAGATCGTGTGCTGGCGCAGATCCATGAGGCCTTCCAAGACGTCGTGTTGGGCGACGGCGTTTCACTGCACGAGGCCATAGCCATCGACGATGGCGCCTCTGCGGTTGAGCAACAACGGGCACGCGACCCGGATACGGCGGCGCGCTGGCAGGACGTCCCAGACGAACATCTCGGACGCCATGAGGCCGTCCTCTCGTTTCTCGACGTCAAAGGCTACGTCTTCTACGCACCCGCCTATATGTGCTGGTTGCTGCGAACAGGCCATGCCACCGATTGGAACTCTGCGGCCGAGGCGCAACTGGCATTTGATCCACAGGGAAGGCGCGACGGCGGCCGGTGGCTCAAGCCCCACGAAATATTTTCCCTTTCGCAGTGCAAGGCGATCGCGCAGTACCTGCTCTACGTGTACGAAGTGTTGGACGAAGAGAGCCTCTCTCACGTCAAGGAAGCACTGGACAAGTATTGGTCTCAGTACCTCTGAGCCTCACTTCCCGCGCAGCTTCTGCACCACCATCACGCCGGCCAGCACCAGGGCGCCGGCGATCACACCGACCAGCGCATTCGCGCCGTTCTCCAGCAGCGCCGCCACAGCCCAGGCCTGGCCCTCGGCGAGATGCGCGACAGCGTGATGCAGCGGCGCGATGCCGTGCACCAGAATGCCGCCGCCCACCAGGAACATCGCCGCCGTGCCCAGCACGGTCAGCAACTTCATCAACCGCGGCGCGGCGGCGAGCAGGAAGCGGCCGAAGGCCTGGGCGGCAGCACTTGATTTGCGCGACAACCACAGCCCCGCATCGTCCATCTTCACGATGCCCGCCACGAAGCCATAGACGCCCACCGTCATCGCGATGGACACGGCCACCAGCACGGCCAGCTGGGTCTGCAGCGGTGCACCGGCCACCGTGCCCAGCGCGATGACGATGATCTCGGCCGACAGGATGAAGTCGGTGCGGACGGCGCCCTTGACCTTGTCGCGCTCGTAGGTCGGCATGTCCACCTTCGGGTCGGCGGTGGCCTGGACCAGCTCGTCGTGATGGGCCTGGTCTTCCTCGGCACTGTGAAGGAATTTGTGCGCCAGCTTCTCGAAGCCCTCGAAGCACAGATAGGCGCCGCCCACCATCAGCAGCGGCGTGATCGCCCATGGCAGCAGGGCCGAGATGGCCAGGGCCGCCGGCACCAGGATGGCCTTGTTCAGCAGCGAACCCTTGGCCACGGCCCAGACGACGGGCAATTCGCGGTCGGCATTCACGCCGGTGACCTGCTGGGCGTTCAGCGCCAGATCGTCACCCAGCACGCCGGCGGTCTTCTTGGCGGCGACCTTGGTCATGGTCGCGACGTCGTCCAGGACCGTGGTGATGTCGTCGAGAAGAACAAGCAGGCTGGAAGCCATGGTGGAGTCAGGCGGTCGTGAAAACGGCCGCCATGCTATCGCCCCCGTTCAGCGGAAATGCCGCGCCAGGCTCTCGGCCACGCAAACCGGCTTGGGCGAGCCCTCGGCCTCGATGGCGACCTCGACCGTCACCTGCACGGCACCGCCGGCCACCTCGTCCATGGCCAGCAGCTTGAAACCGGCCCGCAGCCGGCTGCCCACGAGCACGGGCTTGGTGAAGCGCACCTTGTTGAGGCCGTAGTTCAGCACCATGCGGCTCTCGCGCACCGCAAAGCCGGTCTCGAAGAAATACGGAATCAGCGACAGCGTCAGGAAGCCGTGCGCGATCGTCGTGCCGAAGGGGCCGGCCTTGGCCCGTTCGGGATCGACGTGGATCCATTGCCGGTCCTCGGTGGCTTCGGCAAAGGCGTTCACGCGGGCCTGGTCGACGGTGATCCAGTCGCTGTGGCCCAGGGGCTGACCGGTCAGGGCTTGAAGATCGGCAAGGGTCTCGAAGATGCGCATTCGGGCTGATCTGGGTGGAGCTGTCGCGAGACGACGGTAACCTAGCTCGCCATGCCTGACAGTACCGTTCGCGACATCCTCGTCCTCGCCGCCCATCCCGACCTGGCCCGCTCCCATGCGACCCGCAGCGTGCTCGACGCGCTGCGGGCCTCGCCCGTGGCCGGCCGCGTCGAGCTGCGCGACCTCTACCGCCTCTACCCCGACTTCCACATCCATATCGACGCCGAGCAGCAGGCGCTGAGCACCGCCAAGCTGGTCGTCATGCTGCATCCCATCTACTGGTACAGCATGCCGGCCCTGCAGAAGCTCTGGCTGGACGAGGTCGCGCGCCTGGGCTGGGCCTATGGCCCGGGCGGCACAGCCCTGCATGGCAAGGACTTCTGGCTGGTGGCCTCCACCGGCGGCGGCGCCGAGGCCTACGCGCCGGGCGGCCACAACCACCATGCCATCGAAGAATTCCTGCTGCCCTACCAGCAGTCGGCCAAGACCTGCGGCATGCACTACCTGCCGCCGCAGATCCTGCACGCAGCCCACCGCGCCACCGACGAGGAGATCACCGCCCACGCCGAACTGTTCGTGAAGCGGCTGGCCCATTACCCCGAGTGGTGCCACCACCTCGCCGCGCCCGAGGTGGGTGACGAGGAAGCAGTCGCCCTGGACGAGAGGCCGCCGATGTTTTCCACGCTGGGCGGGGGGAACGAGCCATGAGCCACGGCAACTGGCTGCAACTGCCCCTCGTCTTCCTCGCCGCCGCCGTGCTGGCCGTGCCGCTGGCGCGCTGGCTGCGGCTCGGCTCCATCCTGGGCTATCTCGTCGCCGGCGTGCTGATCGGCCCGGCGGTGCTGGCGCTGATTCCCGAGTCCACCGCCATTCCCGAGGTCGCCGAACTGGGCGTCGTGCTGATGCTCTTCCTCGTCGGCCTGGAACTGGAACCGAAACGGTTGTGGGCCATGCGCCGGCCCATCTTCGGCTGGGGCAGCGTGCAGCTGCTGGGCTGCGCAGCGGTGCTGACGGCCTTGGGGCTTGCCCTGGGCTACCCCTGGCGGCTGTCCGTCGTCGTCAGCCTGGGCCTGGCGATGTCGTCCACCGCGGTGGCGCTGGCGGTGCTGGCCGAGCGCAACCTTGGCCGCACGACGGCGGGCGAGAGCATCCTGTCGGTCGCCCTGCTGCAGGACATCGCGGCCATTCCCGTGCTGGCCCTGGTGCCGGTGCTGGCCCTGAGCGGCGCGGCCGACGACGCAGAAGGCCGCACCTGGCTGGCCGGCGCCAAGGCGGTGGGCGCCATCATCACCATCATCTTCGGCGGCCGCCTGCTGCTGCGCCCGGCCCTGCGCTGGATCGCCCACAGCAAGACACCCGAGATCTTCACGGCCGCGGCCCTGCTGCTGGTGCTGGGCACGGCAGCGCTGATGCAGCTCGTGGGTCTCTCGATGGCCCTGGGCGCCTTCCTGGCCGGCGTGCTGCTGGCCGAAAGCGAATACCGGCGCGAGCTGGAGACCGACCTCGAGCCCTTCAAGGGTCTGCTGCTCGGCCTCTTCTTCATCGCCGTCGGCATGGGTCTGGACCTCAAAGCCGTCGCGGCCCAGCCTCTCTTCGTGCTGAGCGTGCTGGCCGCCCTGCTGGTGTGCAAGATCGCCGTGCTGATGGCGATGTCCAAGGCGATGAAGATTCCGCTGGTCGAACGCCCGGCCTTCGTCATCTTGCTGGCCCAGGGCGGCGAATTCGGCTTCGTCGTCTTCCAGCTCGCCCAGAGCGAGGGCATGATCAACGCGGCCCAGAACTCGGCCCTGGTGGCGGCCGTGGCGCTGTCGCTGGCCCTCACCCCGCTGCTGCTGACCGGTGGCGACCGGCTGATGTCGCAGAAGCTCGCCCGCCTGGGCGAGAAGAAGAAGCACCACGAAGCCCCGCCGCTGCCCTCGCCCATCATCATTGCAGGCAGCGGCCGCTACGGCCAGGTCATCGCCCGCATGCTGCGCGCCAACGGCCTGGAAGCCACCGTGCTGGACCATGACTCCGAGGCCATCGAGAGCCTGCGCCGCTTCGACTGGACGGTCTACTACGGCGACGCCACGCGGCTGGACATGCTCAAGACGGCCGGTGCCGCCACCGCCCGCATCCTCGTCATCGCCATCGACGACATCGCCCAAAGCCTCGAGATCGCCGAGCTGGCGCGCGAGCACTTCCCGCAGGCCACTGTCGTGGCCCGCGCCCGCAATGTGCAGCACTACTACCAGCTGTACGAGGCCGGCGTGCGCCATATCGAGCGCGAGACCTTCGACTCCGCGCTGATGAGCGCCCGCAGCGTGCTGGAGCTGACCGGCATGGAACCCCATGCGGCGCGCCGCCAGGCCATGCGCTTCCGGCACCACAACCTCGCGGTGCTGAACCAGATGGTGCCGCTGCAGCGCGACGAGAACGCGCTGATCGCTGCCGCTCGACTGGGACGTCAGCAGTTCGAGCAGCTGATGGCCGCCGAGCGCGAGGCCGAGGACGCCCATCGGCGTGCCCAGCGCGGCGGCTGGGACAAGCACGACGTCGAACAGGACTCATGAGCGACGCGGCGCTGGACCAGGCCGCCGAGTTGATCGCCCAGGCGGATGCCCTCATCGTCGCGGCCGGCGCCGGCATGGGCGTGGACTCCGGCCTGCCCGACTTCCGTGGTCGCGAGGGCTTCTGGAACGCCTACCCGGCCCTGGCACGCGCGCGGCTGGACTTCACAACGGTCGCCTCGCCGCAGACCTTCGAGCGCGACCCGCATCTGGCCTGGGGCTTCTACGGCCATCGCCTGGCCCTCTATCGCCGCACCCTGCCTCATGGCGGCTTCGGCTTGCTGCGGCGCTGGGGCGAGCGCATGACGCAGGGCCTGGCCGTGTTCACCAGCAATGTCGACGGGCAGTTCCAACGCGCCGGCTTCGATGAAACCCTCATCCACGAATGCCACGGCTCACTGCACTGGCTGCAATGCCTGCGCGGCTGCGGCCAGGCACCCTGGCCGGCGGATGGCGTCGAGCCCGACATCGACGAGGCCGAATGCCGCTGGATCGGTGACTTGCCCAGTTGCCCGGGCTGTGGCGGGTTGGCGCGTCCGAATCTGCTGATGTTTGGCGACTGGGGCTGGGAAGGCGATCGTTACCAGGCCCAGGCCCATCGCCTGTCGAGCTGGCTGGCGCGAGCCGAGCGGCCCGTCGTCGTCGAGATCGGCGCGGGCACGGCCGTGCCGTCGGTGCGCCATTTCAGCCAGCTCGTCGTCGCCGCCCATGGCGGACAGATCCTGCGGCTGAATCCGCGCGAGCCGGCCGTCGCCGCAGCCTTCGGCATCGGCCTGCCCCTGGGCGCACTGGAGGCGCTGCAAGCCCTGGCGGACCGGCTGGATTGAGGGCGGCGGCGACAATCGTCCCATGTTCGCCCCCTCCCAGCTCGAAGTCCGGCGCTTCTTCTGCGCCACCTATCGCAAATGGCGTGACGGCGCGCCGTTGATCCCGATGGAGGCCCTGGCGGCGGACTGGATCGCCGAGCACCCCGAATACCACGAGGAGCTCGCCGACGAAGCGGCGGCGCTGGACAAGGTCTACACGGTCGAGGAGGGTCGTACCAACCCCTTCCTTCATCTGTCGATGCACCTGACCATCACCGAGCAGCACGCCATCGACCAGCCCTCGGGCATCCGCCAGGCCATCGACCTGCTGTCCGCCAGGCGCAATTCCCGCCATGACGCCCACCACGTGGCCATGGAGGCCCTGGGCGAAATGATCTGGGCCTCGCAGCGCAGCGGCATGCCGCCGGACGGCCACGTCTACCTGGACAAGGTGCGCCAGGCGGCCACCCGCTGAGTCCGGTCAATTCGCTCTGTTTTCAGCACGACGACAATTTGTCGTCGATGATTGTTTTCAAATTCCGAACGACGCATTGCTCCAGCACTGGTGTTTCTACTGAGCGCTGATGCCTAGAGTTCAGCCCATGGACACCGCGGTCGCGATGCCCAAGCCAACCAGGCGGAACGCACCGCCACGGAACTTGAAGGAAATCATCATGAGCAAGCTGTCCACCGCCCTGAGCACTTTCGCTGCCGCCGCCCTGCTGATCGCTGCCGGCGCTGCCTCCGCCCAAACCAGCCGCGAAGCCGTCATCGCCGACCTCGTCGCCGCCCGCAACAGCGGTGAACTGGCCGCCCTGCAAGGCGAAAAGGGTGTCGAAGTGGCCGCCCCGGCCGCTGCCAAGACCTCCGCCGTCGCCACCACCAAGCTGCCCCGCCAGGCCGTCCTGGTGATCAAGCCGGCGGAACTGCAGCCCGAACTGACCGCCGCCCAAACCGCCGACCATGGCGAGAACGCCGCCCGCGAACTGGGCGACTTCCCGGCTCCGGTGGTGCGCCGCGCTACGGCGCTGGCTTCCAAGTAAGCAGCGACTCGCGCCACGACAAGCGGCCCTCGGGCCGCTTTTCTTTTGTCGATTGACAAACCTATCAATTGGTAGGTAAATTCTTGACATCGATTCAGCGACCGACGCCATGAAGCACTTCTCCGAACTCAGCCCCGCCGCGGAACGCGTCGTCGATGCCGCCGAAAGCCTGCTGCAGCTGCAGGGCTATAACGGCTTTTCCTATGACGATGTAGCCCAGCAGGTGGGCATCAAGAAGCCCAGCGTCCATCATCACTTCGCCACCAAAAGCGATCTGGCCGCCATGGTCGTGCAGCGCTACACGCACCGTTTCCGCGAGGAGCTGCTGCGCATCGACGGCCACCACGCGCACGCTCGAGAGCGGCTGGCGGCCTATGCCGAGCTGTTCGACCGCACCTTCGCCCGCGAGCGACGCCTGTGCGTCTGCGGCATGCTGGGCGCCGAGGCGCACGACCTGCCTGAGGCAGTGCGGGACGAGGTGGCACGCTTCTTCGACGTCAACCTGCGCTGGTTGCGCGACAGCTTCGACCTGGGCCGCCGCGAAGGCGCGCTGAGCTCGCAAGCCCAGCCCGAGGCGCTGGCACGCGCCTACCTGTGCGCGCTGGAAGGCGCCATGGTCGTCGGCCGGGGCCTGGCCGACGACCAGCGGCCGACCGCCGTCGGCGCGGCCATGCTGGACCTCTGCTGGCGCTGACCTGACACCGGCCGACGCCACCAGCTCCACTGAACGATTCCACCCGGCACCCGCGTGAGCGGGGGTGCAGCCACGGGCCAATTCCGCTCGCATCACTTACCTATTGATAGGTAGTTTTAGGATATTTCATGACTGCAAACTTCAATGGCCACAAACTGCTCGTGCTCGGCGGTGGCGGCGGCATCGGTGCACGGGTCGCCGTCGATCTGCTGGACCAGGGCGCCCACGTGGTGGCGGTCGGGCGCAGCGCGGCCAAGCTGCAGGCGCTGACCGACGCGGCGAGCGCATCCAACCGCTTGGCGACGATCGCCGCCGACATCACGACGCCGGCGGGCTTCGCCGCGGTCACGGCTGCGCTGCATGGGCCGCATCGAGACGTCGACCTGTTGGTCAACGCGGCCGGCGTGTTCGTGCCCAAGCCCTTCCTGGCGCACGAGCACGCGGACTACGACGCCTATCACGCCCTCAACCGCGCCAGCTTCTTCTTGACCCAGGCCGTCACCCGCCTGTGGGTGGAGGCACAGCGCCCGGGCGCCATCGTCAACATCGGCTCGATGTGGGCCAGGCAGGCCATCGCGGCGACACCGTCGTCGGCCTATTCCATGGCCAAGGCCGGTCTGCACGCGCTGACCCAGCATCTGGCGATGGAACTGGCGCCGCACCGCATCCGCGTCAACGCGGTGGCACCGGCCGTCGTGGCCACGCCGATCTACGAGGGCTTCATCGCCAAGGACCAGATCGAGCCGACGCTTCGCAGCTTCGATGCCTTCCACCCACTGGGCCGTGTGGGCCAGCCGCAGGACGTCGCCGCCGTCATCGGCTTCCTGCTGTCGGAGCAGGCGGGCTGGGTCACCGGTGCGGTGTGGGATGTGGACGGCGGCGTCATGGCCGGCCGCAACTGAAGACCGGGGAGCAATGAAAAAGCCACCCGAGGGTGGCTTTGCTCGTTCGGGGCCTGACTCAGGCCTGGTAGCTGCCGCCGCCGACGCTGCGGCGCTCGGCCTTGCCGCCGGCGCCATAGAGGCCGGTCGGTTCACTCGGGATCAGCACGTCCAGGGCGCGATCCAGGGAGGCGTTGCCGCGCGCCAGGGCTTCACGCTGGGCGGCCAACAGGCCACCGGCGCGCACCAGGCGGTTGCGCAGGGCGCTGGGCACGCTGCCGGTGCGGGCGGCTTCGCTGAAGCTTTGCACGGCGCGGGCCAGGTGTTGGTGCAGTTCGGCCGCGTGCTGCTCGATGGCCGAGGCGTCGCGGCGGGCCAGCGCATCACCGAGCTGGTTCAGCGCGGCTTCGACGGCCAGCAGGGGCTGTTCGAGTTCGGCGCCGAGGTTGGATGAGGCGGTGGCGGTCATGTTGTCAGTGCTTGCTCAGTGCTTGTTCTGGCGGCTGTCCAGCAATTCTTGCGCATTCGAGACCAGCTTGTCCGCGATGGCGTTCGCGTTGACCGTGAACTTACCCTCACTGATGGCCTTGGAGATGCGGGCGACCTTGGCGGCGTCGAAGCTGCCGTCGTCGGCACCGGCGCTGGCTGCGAGCTTGGCGGCGCTGGAAATATCGACCTGGGCGCTGGGCGCCGACGTGGCGGCCTGGGCGGTCTGGCGGACGATGTCGGTGGTGGACGCAGCCTCGGGCTTGCGCGCGGCGGGACGCTCGGCCTTGGGCGGGCTGGCGCTGCCTTCTGGGCTGTTACCGATCTTCATGAGCTTCTCCAGGGTGCGGGGCGGGCCCCGCAGAGGGCATTGCAGGGGAGTTTCCCCCTGTATCGGTCCCCAGCCTAGGAACTTGAGCGGGAATTGGCCTGTTTTTCCGGCCAGTTCTCGGGATTCGTGGCAGTTTGCTCACAGCAACACATCCACGCGGCGTTCGCCGACAGCCCGGCCGCTGGCGACGCGGCCGCTTTCGAACCTCACCCTGACCTCCTGGCCCTCGATGCCGGCCGACAGGGCCTGGGCTTCGGAAGCGACAGCAAATCCCTCGCCCGCCACGCGGACCTGGACGATCTCTCCGGCGGCAAACCACTGGCGCGACTTCAGCACCGGCGCGCGCACGGCTTCCGAGGCGCCGAGCGGCCGGGCCAGCGTGCGCCCGATCAGCTGGGCCGGGTCGGTGAAGACCGCTCCCGGCTCGGCTGCGATGTCGATATCGGCCAGGGCCAGCTGTTCTTGAGACAAATTCACGCCCGCCGGCAAGGGGCCGTTGGCGACCACGGCGCGGCCGAAGACGGCGACGCGGATCGGCAGGGTCACATTCCAGCGCGCCGCGCCGTCGGTGCAGCGCAGCCCGATGCGGCTCTTGCCCCAGACGGCCATGCCGGGCGGCAGATAGGGTTGGATCTGCTGGCAGGGCGCCAGGCGCAAGCGGGCGTCCAGGGCGCCGATCTCGACCGCGACACGGGTATTCGGGGGGGCCGCGGCGCGGGCGGCCGTCTCGGCCAGCACGCGCACGCGCTCCAGCAATGCCGGATCGAGCACGGTCTGCGCCCGGCCCGGAAGGGCGGCAAGCAGGCAGACGACGAGCAGGGTGGCGCGGAGCATGGGCAGCACTCTAGAGAAGGGAGCCGCCGCCTCTAGGTCGGAAATGAGCCGCTTTGGCCCCGCTAATCCCGCTCATGTTTTCGGGCCTCCTTCAGACAATTTGCGCAAGAGCCATCCCGGCCCTTGCTCCCGAAAGCTCCTCGAAAGAGGCCCCAGATGTTGAACCGACTCACCGACTCGCTGAACTTCCAGACCCAGGCGCTCACGCTGCGGGCGGAGCGCCAGCGCCAGCTCGCCAGCAACATCGCCAACGCCGACACCCCGGGCTACCAGGCCCGCGACATCGACTTTGCGAAGGCGCTGCGCGAGGCCACCGGCGAGATCGCCACCAACGGCGCCATGCAGACCACCCAGCGCGGCCACATCGCGCCGCTGGCCGGTGCGCGTGGCGAGAGCGGCAAGGAATATGCGTTGCGGTCCCAGACCAGCCTGGACAGCAACGGCGTCGACATGGACCGCGAGCGCGCCAGCTTCGCGGACAACTCGGTGAAATACGAGGCCACGCTGCGCTTCATCAACGGCGCCGTGCGCACGACGCTGGATGCGATGAAGTCGCCCAACCAGAGCTGATGGAGGCCTGAATCATGTCCATGTTCCAGATCTTCAGCGTCTCCGGCAGCGCGGTCAGCGCGCAGAGCCAGCGCCTCAACGTGGTGGCCAGCAACCTGGCCAACGCCGACACGGTGGCCGGCCCCGACGGCCAGGCCTACAAGGCGCGCCAGGTGGTGTTCCAGACCCAGTTGATGGGTGCGGGCAACGACAGCGGCAATGCCGGTGTGCGCGTGACCAACGTGACCGAGGACCAGACGCCCGGCCGCCGCGTCCACGACCCCAAGCACCCACAGGCCGACGCCGACGGCTATGTGACCTATTCCAACGTGAACCCGGTGGAAGAGATGGTCAACATGATCTCGGCCTCGCGCTCCTACCAGAACAACATCGAAGTCATGAGCACGGCCAAGAGCCTGCTGCTCAAGACGCTGCAACTCGGCCAGTCCTGACTGCTGAAGAAAGCCCGCCATGGACATCACCGCACTCAACGGCAGCAGCACCCAAACGCCGACCACCTCGGCCAAGAACGCTGCCGAGACCCAGGACCGCTTCCTGAAGCTGCTCGTCGCGCAGATGAACAACCAGGATCCGCTCAACCCCATGGACAACGCCCAGGTGACGAGCCAGATGGCGCAGATCCAGCAGGTGACGAGCCTGTCCACGCTGGACACCAGCATCAAGGGCCTGGGCAGCCAGCTCGGCCAGATGCAGGCCCTGCAGTCCATCTCGCTGGTGGGCCGCGAGGTCAGCGTGCCCAGCGACAAGATCCAGGTTGAGAACGGCGCAGCGGACGGCAGCTACGAGCTGGACGGCGCGGCCCAGACCGTGAAGCTGGAGATCCTCGGGGGAGCCGGCAACGTCATCGACACCGTGCAACTGGGCGCCCAGGGCTCCGGCCGCCAGACCTTCTCCTGGCCCGCCGGCAGCAAGGCGGCCGACGGCACCGAGCTCAAGTACCGCATCACTGCCGCCAATGGCGCCAAGGCCGTCACGTCCACCCTGTACGCCCACGACAAGGTGGACGCCGTCTACAGCGAGAACGGCAGCTTGAAGCTCAATCTCGAACGCCTCGGCCCGGTCGACTACACGGCCGTCTCCTCGGTCAATTGATCAATCACCCGCACGACAGCAAGGACTCCTCATGAGCTTCCAGCAAGGCCTCTCCGGGCTCAACGCCGCCTCCAAGAACCTGGACGTCATCGGCAACAACATCGCCAACTCCGGCACCTTTGGCGCCAAAGGCTCGCGGGCCGAGTTTTCCGACGTCTACGCGGCCGCGCTGAACGGCGCCGGCGCCAATCAGGTCGGCATCGGCACCTCGCTGCAGTCGGTCGCCCAGCAGTTCACGCAGGGCAACATCACGACGACCGAGAACCCCATGGACCTCGCCATCAACGGCGGTGGCTTCTTCCAGGTCAGCGACGGCGTCAACCCGACGCGCTACACGCGCAACGGCCAGTTCAAGGTCAGCAAGGACGGCTTCATCGTCAACAACGACGGCCTCAAGCTGATGGGCTACCCGGCCAACGGCGCCGGCGTCATCCAGCCGGGCACCGCACAGCCCCTGTCCCTGCCCACCGGTGGCATCCCGCCGGCGGTGACGACCAAGGTCTCGATGGAGTTCAACCTCGACTCCCGCCTGAAGACCACCGCCCCCGGCGGCGGCACGGGCACGGGCATGGACCTGAAGGACAGCGCGACCTACAACAACGCGACGTCGATGACCGTCTACGACGCCAAGGGCCAGGACGTCGCCGTGACCTTCTACTTCCAGCGCGCCACCGACCCCAGCGGCGCGGTGCCGCCCAACGACGTGTGGAACGTCTATGCGACGGCCAATGGCACGCCCTTCGACACCGACGCCTCGGGCAACGCCATCGCGCTGGACGCCAACGGCAACCCGACCACCCCGTACACCACCGTCACCTTCCCGCCCACCGGCGGCGCGCCCTCCGGCATTGCGGGCAGCGCGACGACGCCGCCCGGCACCATCAGCATGCCCGTGCCAGCCGGCACCAGCTCGCGCGGCAACCCGACGCTGGCCATCGCCGGCATCCAGCTCGACCTGACCAAGGCCACCGAGAACGGCAGCAGCTTTGCCGTGACCAACCTGACCCAGGACGGCTACGCGCCGGGCCAGTTGACCGGCATCCAGGTGGCCAACGACGGCGTCGTCCAGGCCCGCTACTCCAACGGCCAGAGCAAGCCGGCCGGCCAGGTCGAGCTCGCCAGCTTCCGCAACCCGCAAGGCCTGCAGACCATGGGCGGCAACGTCTGGATCCGCACGGTGGCCTCGGGTGATGCCGTCGTCGGCGTGCCGGGCGACGGCAATATGGGCGCGCTGCAATCCGGCGCCCTGGAAGAAAGCAACGTCGACCTGACCGCCGAGCTCGTCAACATGGTGACGGCCCAGCGCGCCTACCAGGCCAATGCGCAGACGATCAAGACGCAGGACCAGGTTCTGCAGACGATCGTGAATCTGCGCTGATCACAGGCGAGGTTGAAGCATGGACCGCATGATTTATCTGTCGATGGCCGGCGCCAAGGCGGCCATGCAGCGGCAGGACGTGCTCTCGCACAACCTCGCCAATGTGACCACCAACGGTTTCCGCGCCGAGCTGCAGGCCTTCCGCGCCGTGCCGGTGCGCGGCGATGGCGCGTCCACGCGCGCCTACTCGCTGGAAACCACCATCGGCTACAACGACGCCCAAGGCCCGCTGACGCCGACCGGTCGCAACCTCGACGTGGCCATGCAGGGCAATGCCTGGCTGGCCGTGCAGTCCAACGACGGCACCGAGGCCTACACCCGCGCCGGTTCGCTGGACGTGAATGCCGAGGGCATCCTGGTCATGCGCAACGGCATGCCGGTGCTGGGCGACGGCGGCCCGATCAACATCCCGCAGAACAGCCAGGTCGACATCGGCAGCGACGGCACCATCAGTGCCAAGCAACCCAACCAGAAGCCGACGACGGTGGGCCGCTTGAAGCTCGTCACGCCCGAAGCCGCCAACCAGCTCACCCGCGGCGACGACGGCCTGTTTCGCGCCGCCGACGGTGACCTGCCCGCCAACCCGGCCGCCCGCCTGCAGGACGGCGCGCTGGAAGGCAGCAACGTCAGCCCGGTCGAGACCATGGTCGCCATGATCGCCGCCGGCCGCCAGTTCGAGCAGCAGATGAAGCTGCTGCAGATCGCCCAGACCCAAGGCCAGCAATCGGCCAAGCTGCTCGGCAGTACCTAAGGAATCCCAGCCATGATGCGCTCGCTCTGGATCGCCAAGACCGGCATGGAAGCCCAGCAGACCCAGCTGGACAACATCTCGCACAACCTCGCCAACGTCGCCACCAATGGCTACAAGCGTTCGCACGCGGTGTTCGAGGACCTGATCTACCAGAACATGCGCCAGGCCGGCGCCAACAGCACCGACCAGACCACGCTGCCCACCGGCCTGCAGGTCGGCCTGGGCGTGCGTCCGGTGGCCACCGCGCGCATCTACACCCAGGGCAATCTGCAGCAGACCAGCAACAACCTGGACCTGGCCATCAAGGGCGACGGCTTCTTCCAGATCCAGCAGCCCGACGGCACGACCGCCTACACCCGTGACGGCTCGTTCCAGCTCAATGCCAATGGCCAGATGGTCACCAACAACGGCTATACGCTGCTGCCCGGCATCACCATCCCCGCCAACGCCCAGAGCCTGACCATCGGCAACGACGGCACGGTCAGCGTCACCCTGCCCGGCCAGGCCGCGGCGCAGACGGTGGGCCAGCTGCAGCTCGCCACCTTCGTGAACCCGGCCGGCCTGGACCCCAAGGGCCAGAACCTGTTCACCGAGACCGCCGCCAGCGGCACGCCCAACACCGGCGCGCCCAACAACAATGGCATCGGTGCCGTGCAGCAGGGTTTCGTCGAGACCTCCAACGTCAACGTCGTCGAGGAACTGGTGCAGATGATCCAGACCCAGCGCGCCTACGAGCTGAACTCCAAGGCCGTGCAGACCTCCGACCAGATGCTGCAGAAGTTGGCCCAAATCTAGTACCCCCCGTCGCGCTCGCGCGCTCCCCCCGGGGGGCGCAGCCAGCGGCCCGGCAAAGCCGGCTCCGCGGCAGCCGCTGGATGAGCGGCTTGCTTCGCGGCCTGAAGAATGGAAGCGTCATCATGAAGTTCGTTGTACTGACTGCCATCACCGCCAGCGCCCTGCTCGCCGGCTGCGCCACGCCCTACCCCGAGCCGCACGTCGAGATGGCCGCGACGCCGGTCGTCAACCTGCCGCCGGTGCAGGCCATGGCGCCGACCAATGGCTCGATCTACCAGGCCGCCGCCTACCGCCCGCTGTTCGAGGACCATCGTGCCCGCCTGGTCGGCGACACGCTGACCATCAACATCACCGAGCGCGTGTCGGCCTCGCAGACCAGCACCAGCGAATTGAGCAAGACCGGCAGCCTGTCCGCCGGCATCACCGCCCTGCCCGCCATCTCGCCCAAGGCCTTCGCGCGCGCCGAGGCCGGCGCCACCTCGGCCAACGACAACAAGGGCAAGGGCAGCAACCAGAACACCAACGAGTTCACCGGCGCCATCACGGCCGTCGTGACCGGCGTGCTGCCCAACGGCCACCTGATGATCAGCGGCGAAAAGCAGATCGGCGTGAACCACAACGTCGACGTGCTGCGCTTCTCCGGCCAGGTGGACCCGCGCTCCATCGGCCAGGGCAACGCCGTGGCCTCGACCTCGGTCGCCAATGTGCGCATCGAGCAGCGCGGCCGCGGCGCCACCGCCGACGCCCATGCCGTGGGCTGGCTGTCGCGCTTCTTCCTGAACATCGCGCCGAGCTGAGGTCCTTCGCCTCATCCGCATAACATCAGCGTCATCCAGGAAGCGCTGAGGATGAGGTGTCATGAAGCTGCGGCGCCGTGAAGCCGTTTCGGCCATCGCCGGGGCCTGGCCCCTGGCCGTGATGGCCTCGCCGCAGACTCTGCGTTTCGCCACCGACGCCAACGACCAGAGCGGTCTGGCACCGGCCGGGCGCGCGGTGCTGAGCCGCGCCCTGCAACGCCTGGGGTTCTCGGTCCGCTTCGACGCCCTGCCGCTGCGCCGCTCGCTGCGCATGACCGAACAGGGCCAGCTGGACGGCGAGACGCTGCGCATCCGCAGCATCGTCGAGGGTCACCCCAATCTGCTGCTGGTGCCCGTGGCCATCGCGACCGTCAGGGTCGTCGGCTGGGTGCGCCAGAGCGCCCCCGGAACGGGTGACTGGTCGGCCCTGCCGCAGCTGCGCGTGGGCTATCCGCGCGGCATCGTGCTGATCGAGAACCTGCTGACCGGCGTGCCGCAGAAAGTCGAGGCAACGACACACGCCGACCTGCTGCGCCTGTTGCGATCGAATGTCATCGACATGGCCCTGCTGACGCTGGCGGCCGGCGAGCCAGAGCCCGACGCCGAGCAGATGGTCGGCCTGGCGCCGATGCCGACCCCGCTCAGCACGACACCCCTGCATCCCCTGCTGCATGAGCGCCACCGCGAGCTGCTGCCACGGCTGACCAGCACACTGCAGCAGATGGAAGAGAGCGGCGAGTCCGAGCGGCTGCGCCGCATCGCCTGGAACAACGCGCTCAGCCCTTGATCGAAGCGAGATAGTCCACCGCCAGGTTGGCCAGCGCGCGCACGCCGACTTCCAGACCTCGCTCGTCGACGACGAAGCGTGGCGAGTGGTTGGAGTAGGCCTGGCTCGGCTCGATCTCCGGCGCTGTGACGCCGACGAAGAAGAACAGCCCCGGGATCAGGCGCTGGAAGAAGGAGAAGTCTTCCGCCCCGGTCGCCTTGGGCACGACCTCGATGCCCATGGGCCGCGGGCCGGTGCTGGCGACCCGGGTCAGCGTGGGCACCATCTGCTCGGTCAGCACGGGGTCGTTGCGCGTGACCGGGTAGTTGCGCGTGATGCAGACCTTGCACGACGCGCGCGACGCCGCCGAGATGCCTTCGGCCAGCTGGGTGACGCGCTCATGGATGGCTTCGCGCATGCCCTCGTCGAAGCTGCGGATGGTGCCGCGCATCTCCACCGTGTCCGGGATGATGTTCTCGCGCACACCGCCCTTGATGGCGCCGATGGTGACGACGGCCGGTTCGCGGTTCAGGTCCAGGGTGCGGCTGACGATGGTCTGCAGGCCGAGCACGATCTGCGCCGACGTGACGATGGGATCCACGCCCAGCCAGGGCGCCGCGCCATGGGTCTGCTTGCCCTGCACGGTGATCCTGAGCTTGTCGGAACTCGCCATCGTCGGCCCGGGCCGGTAGCCGATGACGCCGGCCGGCTGGCGCGACGTGACATGCAGGCCGAAGATGGCGCTGGGTGTCGGGTTCTCCAGCACGCCTTCCTTGATCATCAGCGCCGCGCCGCCCTCCTCGCCCTCGGGCGGCATCTCCTCGGCCGGCTGGAAGATGAACTTGACCGAACCGGGAAGATCGGCGCGCAGGCTGGCCAGGATGCTGGCCACGCCCATCAGGATGGCGACATGGCAATCGTGCCCGCAGGCGTGCATGACGCCGACCTCCTCGCCGTTCCAGACCGCGCGGGCCTTGGACGCGAAGGGCAGCTCCACCTCCTCGGTGACGGGCAGGCCGTCCATGTCGGCGCGCAGCGCCACGACGCCACCGGGCTTGCCGCCCCTGAGCAGGCCGACGACGCCGGTGTGGGCCACGCCGGTCTTGACCTCGTCGAAGCCCAGGCCGCGCAGGTGTTCGGCGACGACGGAGGCGGTGCGGAACTCGCGGTTGCCGAGTTCGGGGTGCTGGTGCAGGTCACGCCGCCAGGCAATGACCTGGGACTCGAGAGCCGCCGTCAGCGCGGCGATGCGATCGCTAAGAGGAGGCTGGGGGCTCATGGAGAGCCATGGTAGGCCCGCAGGGCCTCACCGTGTGGCGGCGCCGTCTCAGCGATCCAACAGGCGTCGTAACCGACGTTTCAAGTCCAGCCACTGCCGGCCGCGCGAGCGGTCAATGCGCTTCACGTCGATGAGGGTGAAGCCGCCGCAACCCGTCAGCGTGTGCAGGCCGGCCGTATGGCTGTCGCTGGCCAGGTCGCCGGTCAGGCGCTCGCTGCCGGCCTCGATCTCGACATCCTCGGGCGTCAGCTTGGGGAAACGCAGCAGCCGGGTCGCGCCGCCGTAGCCGGTCGAACTGTCCTGGACCGGCAGGGTCAGCACGCCGTCCCGGCCGACGAAGGGCCGGCCGGCCGGCCGGGCACCCTCGCGATTCACGCGCACCGGGTTGGTGGCCAGCGGCGTCCAGGGGCCGACCAGGGCTGGTGCATGCGCGATATGCAGTTCGCGCTGGTCGCGCGCACCGGGGCCGACCAGGGTGTAGAACATCCACCAGCGTCCCTGGTACTCGACCAGCGAGGCGTCGGCGCCGGGCAGGCGGCCCAGCAGCGCGCATTCGCGCTCCCAATGGTTCAGCGTGCCGTCGGTGGCGCGGTAGAGGGCGATCTCGCCGGCCTGGTAGGTCTCCGGCACCATCCAGGTCTCGCCGTCATGCTCGAAGACCTGCGGGTAGGACAGGTGAAAGGGCTTGTCCAGCACGGTGGCCCGGCGCCGCCAGCTCATGTCGTCGAGACCGAACTCATGGCGCTCGATGGTGGCGCGCTTGATGCGGTAGTCGAAAGCCTCGACGAAGACATGCAGGGCGTCGCCGCGCAGCAGGCCGAAGGGATCGGCCAGATAGCGCCAGCGGCCGGCCTCCGGCAGCCAGGTGATGCGCTCGCGCACCGCGCTCAGACGGCGGGCGTCGATCTCTTCAACGGGAAGGGGAACGATGCCGACCTGCCAGAAATCGGTGCGCGGCGGCTTCAACATCAAACGTGCCAGGCGGCGTAGGCCTCTTGTTCGTCCTCGAAGCCCTTGGACTGAGCAGCCTGGCGGAGCATGACGTCGCGATAAAAGCCCAGCGTGCGGGCGACGGCATTGGAGCGGTCATAGGCCGCCGTCGCATAGCGCACCGTGCGCTGCTGGGGCAGCAGCGGCCGCAGTCGCGCCAATTCCTCGGCGATGGCATGGCCGAGGGCGTTGGCATCGCCCACCGGCACCATCCGGGCCGGCTGGCCCGCCAGCATCTCCTGCGGGCCCTGGGTCGCGCTGGACAGCACCGGCCGGCCGGCGCGCATGGCTTCCAGGATGGCCAGCGGGAAGGCCTCCTCGCGCGACGGCGAGACAAACAGGTCGAAGGATTTCAGGGCCTGGTCGACGTCGCCGCGAAAGCCCAGCAGGCGCACGCGCGGGTCGCCGGCGGACAGTGCCTTCAGCGCTGCCTCGTCCGGGCCTTCGCCCAGGATGGCCAGCACGGCGTCGGCCGGGGCATGGGCCTTGAAGCCGGCAATCAGCAGGTCCATGCCCTTGCTGCGGTGCAGGCGGCCGACGCTGCCGACCAGCAGCTGCCCGGGGGCCAACCCCAGTTCGGCGCGCAGATCGGTATGGCGGGCGGCGGCCGCGGCATCGCGTTCGGGCGCCCAGTTGTAGATGACGCCGGCCAGCGCATCGCTCTTGGGCAGGCCTTCATGCTGGGCGCGGTTGACGCAGACCAGCCCGTCCAGCCGGGCATGGTGGTGGGCCTTGTAGCCGACGTGCAGCGTGCCGATGCGCGAGGCGCTGCGGGCATGGGTGACGGCCTTGCAGGCCGGGCCGAGGTGGCCGTGGCAGACATCCGCTCCCAGCCGACGCGCCAGGGCGGCGACGCGCCAGCCCCGCAGCAAGGGCAGCTTCAGACCATGGAAGCTGACATTGCGCGCCAGGGCCCCCGCCACGGCCGAGCCGGCCGAACCGATGACATGGACCCGGTGGCCGAGGGCGGCCTGGGCGTTGGCGAGATCGATGCAATGCCGCTCACCCCCCGCGATGCGGGACGAAAACACGACATGAACCAGGGTCAGCGGTTCGAAAGGCGGAGGCATGGCAGGTCTTGCAAACGAGTGCAACTCGGATCGGTAAGCAAAACTTTACCGAGCTACACATTCAGAAACCTGTCATCAACCCCTGCGATTCGGGGCCCCGAACTAGCGAAATTCCCTCGAAATGCCCATCAAACGGCCAGAAATACGGGGAAACGTTAACTAGTTCCAGCCCTGCCGCTCGATCCGGCCGGCCGCGCACTGCCAGCAAACCGGTCTGGAATTGGGATTGACAGAATGTCACGCGGTTGCCGCCGAAGCTGAGTAGGAGCTTGCAAGCGGCCCGGCGCAGAGATGCCCGACCGAAGGGTCGGGCATGGGCCGCCGCGGCCCGCGGCGGCCATGCTGGTCTTCAGCGCATCTTGCTGATCCACTCGTTCCGCTGCTCGTCGTAGCGGTACATCATCAGGAAGCGCAGCGTCTCCATATTGACCTGCTCGCGGGTCAGCGTGCTCATGTCGCGCGGCGCCTTGACGGGCACCCAGGTGCCGACCGTGTCGTCGTAGACGTTCATGCGCAGGAATTGGTCGCGCATGGCGATGACCTCGGCCCGCGACATGACGCCCTTGGGCGGCTCCATGCCGGACTTCAGCACCCACATGCCGGTCAGTTCGTCCCAGCGCATCAAGGCCAGGAAGGCGTCGCGCTCCATCTTGACCTGTTCGCGGGTCAAGCTCTGGGCCTGGCCGGGGGCGGCGAAGGTGGTCAGCGTGGCGGCCAGCGCCAGGGTCAGCAGGGAAAGGCGTTTCATATCGGTCTCCGAAGGGATGAATGGACAAGGGTGGGCTGTACCGACTGGGCGCCTCAGTGCTGACAGGTGATCGGTGGTCGGCCCAGGTCCGCCAGCCTTACAGCGTGAAAAATGCCCTGCCCCCGTGGCGGCGCCGACCAGTGGTTGGGAAAAGCGGGGCAGTCAGCGTCCTTTTCGGTGGCTTCGGGGGCTCAAGCGTCCGCAGAATCTGCCGAGTGAAGTTCCTGAAAGTCCTCCTCCTCTGCCTGGCCGTCGTGCTGGCGCCCTTCTCCCATGCCGCGCGCATCAAGGAAGTCGCGTCGGTGGCCGGGGTGCGCTCCAACCCGTTGACGGGCTATGGCCTGGTCGTCGGCCTGGACGGCACCGGTGACCAGACCACGCAGGCCCCCTTCACCGGCCAGAGCCTGACGGCCATGCTGCAGCAGTTCGGCGTGCTGCTGCCCCAGGGCGTGACCATGCAGCCCCGCAATATCGCCGCCGTCATGGTGACAGCCTCGCTGCCGCCCTTCGCCCAGCCCGGCCAGCAGCTGGACATCAATGTCTCCTCCATCGGCAATGCCAAGAGCCTGCGCGGCGGCACGCTGATCGCCACGCCGCTGCGCGGTGCCGATGGCCAGGTCTATGCCATCGCCCAGGGCAACCTGGTCGTCGGCGGCGCCGGCGCGTCGGCCGGCGGCTCCAAGGTGCAGATCAACCACCTCAGCGCCGGCCGCATCCCGGCGGGCGCCCTCGTCGAGCGCTCGGTCCCCACGCCCATCGCCCAGGGCGACACCCTGCAGTTCGACCTCAACAGCAGCGACTTCGCCACCGCCCGCGCCGTGGCCCAGGCCATCAACAAGGCCAAGGGCGCCGGCACGGCCCAGGCCCTGGACGGCCGCGTCGTGCGCGTGAAGGCACCGGCCACGCCGGACGATCGCGTCTCCTTCCTGGCCGATGTCGAGAACCTCGACGTCAACATGGCCACGCCCGCCGCCCGCATCGTCATCAACGCGCGCACAGGCTCGGTCGTCATGAACCAGGCCGTCACGCTGCAGGCATGCGCCGTGGCCCACGGCAGCCTGTCGGTGACCATCAGCTCCACGCCCATCATCAGCCAGCCCAATGCGCTGTCCGGCGGCCAGACGACGGTGGCCGAGAAGGCCGACATCTCCATCCGCCAGGAACCGGGCAGCCTCATCCAGCTGGCCGCCGGCGCCCGGCTGTCGGACGTCGTCAAGGCACTGAACTCCCTCGGCGCCACGCCCCAGGATCTGCTCGCGATCCTGCAGGCCATGAAGAGCGCGGGCGCCCTGAATGCCGAGCTCGAGGTGATCTGATGGCCTCCACCTTCCAGTCCATTTCCGGCCAGAGCCTCGGCAGCGTCGACGCTCTGAATGGGCTCAAGGCCCAGGCGTCGCGCGACCCCAAGGCCACCATCCGCGAGACGGCCAAGCAGTTCGAGTCGCTCTTCATGCAGGAAGTCATGAAGAGCATGCGCGCTTCCACGCTGTCCAGCGGCATGCTGGACAACAACGCGACCCAGCTCGGCACCGAAATGCTGGACACCCAGTTCGCCGGCAAGATGAGCGGCCTGCCCGGCGGCCTGTCGGAAGCCATCCAGAAGCAGCTGCAGCGCCAGATGGGCGTCCCGGACCTGTCGCCGGAGAACATCAGAAAGAACAGCCAGACGACGCTGGCCCAGGCCCTGCCAGCCCTGGTCAACAAGGGCATCCCCAACCACGTGCAGGGCTTCATCCAGAAGCACGACGCCTCGGCCCGCGCCGCGGCGGCGGCCACGGGCATCCCGGCCAGCTTCATGGTGGCCCAGGCCGCCCACGAGAGCGGCTGGGGCAAGCGCGAGATCACCGGCGCCGACGGCACGCCTTCGCACAATGTCTTCGGCATCAAGGCCACGCCCGGCTGGACCGGCAAGACCGTGGACGTGAAGACCACCGAGGTCATCAACGGCCAGGCCGTCAAGGTGACGGCCAAGTTCCGCGCCTATGCCAGCTATGACGAAGCGTTCAAGGACTATGCCAAGCTGATCAGCGGCAACGACCGCTATGCCAAGGTCGTCGCCCAGGCCCAGAGCGGCAACGCCGCCGGCTTCGCCCGTGGCCTGCAGCAGGCCGGCTACGCCACCGACCCGGCCTATGCCGAGAAGCTGGCCAAGACCATCCAAACCACCCAGCGCGTGCAAAGCACGCTGATGGCCTGATATGAAGCCCCTCGCCCAAGAGGCCTCTTGGTCGGTCCCCCGCGGGGACGGCGATGCTTGCCAGTTCGACCGGCAAGCACATCGCCAACGCGGGCCGGCTAGGGAGCGGCCCGGCGCTCGGCCCGCAAATCTGATGCACCGCAACTGCCGCGAGTGCGGAACGGAGAACTGAGATGGCAGGCTTGCTCACCCTCGGCGCCCGCGCGATGTTCGCCAACCAGGCGGCATTGCAGACCATCGGCCAGAACATCGCCAACGCCAACACGCCGGGCTATTCGCGCCAGTCCGTCGTGCTCACGACCTCGCCGGGTCAGTACACCGGTGCCGGCTTCTTCGGCAAGGGCGTGGACGTGCAGACCGTCGTGCGCTCGCACAACGAGTTCCTGACCAAGGAAGCCGCCAGTTCCAAAGCCACGGCCACGGCCGATTCCACCCGCGCCGAGCAGCTGTCGCGCATGGAAAAGATCTTCCCGCCCGGCACCGACGGCCTGGGCTACGCGGCCAGCCAGTTCCTGAACGCCATGGTCGACGTGACCAGCCGCCCCAACGACCCCTCGGCCCGCCAGGTGGCCCTGGGCCGCGCCAACGAGCTGGCGGTGCGCTTCTCCAATGCCGGCCAGCAGATCACCGACCTGCAGGCCGGCGTCGTCAGCGACCTCAAGGCCAACGTCGTGGTCGTCAACCAGCTGGCGCAGCAGATCGCCAACATCAACGACCAGATCTCCAAGACCCGCGGCAGCGGCCACACGCCCAACGACCTGCTGGATCAGCGCGAAAAGCTGATCTCCCAGCTGGGCGAGCACGTGGCCGTCACGACGCTGGCGGCCGATGACGACACGGTCGGCGTCTTCATCGGCGGCGGCCAGCGCCTGGTGCTGGGCAACCAGGCTTCGTCACTGCAGATCTCGCCGGACGCCTACGACCCGTCGCGGGCCGTCATCTCCCTCACCGAAGGCGGCATCAACCGGCCGCTCGACGAGAGCGTGCTGACCGGCGGCTCCATGACCGCCCTGCTGGGCTTCCAGAACAAGGACCTGCAGGACGCCAAGAACATGCTCGGGCAGCTCGCGGCGGCCATCGGCACACGCGTCAACGAGCAGAACGCCCTCGGCCTGGACCTGTCCAACCCGCCCGGCAAGGGCGCCGCCATCTTCAGCGTCGCCCCGCCCACCGTGCTGCCGGCGGCCAGCAACCAGCGCAACCCCGGCGGCGGCTTCACCAATGGCGTGGCGGCCACCATCGTCGACGCCAGCCAGCTGCAGGCCAGCAGCTACAAGCTGACCTCCCCCACGCCCGGTGCCTACGAGATGACGCGGCTGTCCGACGGCCTGGTGCGCACCGTCAACGACGGCGACACCGTCGACGGCTTCAAGATCACTTTCACGCCCGCACCGCCGGCGGCCGGCGAGAGCTTCCTCATCGAGCCCGTGGGCTCGGCCGCCGTCAACATGAAGCGCGTGCTGGACAGCCCCAACGGCATCGCCGCGGCGTCACCGCTGACCGCCTCGGCGGCCGTCTCGAACAAGGGCACCCTCAGCGTCGACAGCATCTATGCCGTCAACCAGAACTTCGACCCGACCAAGGCGCCGATGACCGTGGATTTCGGCGCCCCCGATCCGGCCAACCCGAACAATGTGCAGTACACGCTGACGCTGGCCGACGGCAGCGTGCTGAACGGCATCTGGAGTTCCGGCCAGGCCATCGGCAACCAGCCGGCGGCCGGCATCGACCTCGGCTTCGAGCTGCGCACCAACGGCGTGCCGCGCCAGGGCGACAAGATCTCCATCGACCCGACGATCTACACCGCCACCAACAACGGCAACGCCAAGGCCTTCCTGAACATCCAGAGCGAGACCTTCATCGGCCGCCAGCAGGTGGCCGGCGGCGGCTTCACGCCCGGCTCGACCATCAACGACACCTATGCCGCGGACATGAGCGACATTGGCGCCCGCGTGCAGAGCGCCAACTACCTGTCCGAGGTGTCCACCAGCGTCGCCGGCGATGCCGAGAGCAGCCGCGCCGGCCAGGCCGGCGTCAATCTCGACGAAGAGGCCTCGCGCCTGATGCAGTTCCAGCAGGGCTACCAGGCCGCTGCCAAGGTGCTGCAGACGGCCCAGACCCTGTTCGACGAACTGATGCGCATCGCCCAGCGCTAGGCCCGAGGTAAACCATGAGACTCGCCACCGCCAACCTCTTCGACGCCTCCATCGCCAACCTGCAACGTCGCCAGAACGCGATGCAGGAGCAGCAGCAGCAGCTGACCTCCGGCAAGCGCATCGCCCTGGCCAGCGACGACCCGACCGGCGCCGCGCGCGCCGAGCGGGCCCTGGCCACCATCGGCCGCGTCGACGCCAACCAGCGTGCCCTGGAAGCCAGCCGCAACAGCATGACCCTGGGCGAAGCGGCCCTGGGCGACGCCAACGAACTGCTGCAGCAGGCACGTGAAACCATGGTCTCGGCCGGCAACGCCAGCTATTCCGACTCCGAGCGCCAGGGCCTGGCGGCCAAGCTCAAGGGCATCCGCGACCAGCTGCTGGCCATCGCCAACCGGCCCGATGGCTCGGGCGGCTACATCTTCTCGGGCCAGGGCGCCTCCACCCCGCCCTTCCTGGACCAGGCCGGCGGCGTCTCCTACATCGGCGTGCCCGGCAACATCCAGACCGGCAACCTCGACAACTTCCAGCTCACCATCGACGGCCGCGCCGCCTGGGAGCAGGCGGCCAGCGGCAATGGCAGCTTCGAGACCGCGCCGCGCATCCTGACCACCGACCCCGTCACCGGCAAGCAGGTCGCCCAGCTGATCGATCCCGTCACCGGCGGCCCGCTGGTCAACGGCATCACCGGCAACGTCGCCTCGGGCTGGATCGATGCCGGCCGCACCATCGATCCCAAGCTGCTGACCGGCCACAACTACCGCATCGACATTGCCGGCAACACGCCCAACCAGACCTACAGCCTGACCGACACCGACCTCGGCAGCGTCGTCTCCAGTGGCGCCTTCAAGCCCGGCCAGGCCATCACCGGCGACGGCATGGCCATGACCATCTCCGGCGCCCCGGTCGACGGCGACGCCTTCGCCATCGCCGGCAGCAAGAGCGGCCTCAAGGTCTTCGACGTCATCGACAAGGCCATCGCCGACCTGCAGACCACCAACCGCACGCCCAACCAGATCACCCAGGCCAACACGGCCAGCATCCGCGACATCGACGCCGTCATGGGCAATATGCAGAGCGTTCGCAGCCAGGTCGGCGAACGGCTGAACAACCTCGACGGCACCGAAGGCCGCCTGGCCGCGCTGAAGCAGTACAGCTCCGAAGAGAAGAGCGCCGCCGAGGACCTGGACATGGTGCAGGGGATCTCCGACTTCCAGAACCAGCAGACCGGCTACGACACGGCACTGAAGACCTATGCCATGGTGCAGCGCATGACGCTGTTCCAGTACATCCAGGGTTGAACTGGAGCCCCTCGTCCAGCCGCACACCGCTGAACGCGGTGCGTCTGGCCGGGACCGCGCTGCGGCCAAGGCCGCAGCGCTTCGGCAGGCACATGCCGCCCACTGGGCGCCATGTGTCCGGCCTCAGCCCCCGAGGGGACGGCGATGTTCGCGGCATCGAGCCGCGAACACATCGCCAGGCGGGCCGGCTCGGGAGCGGCCCAGCGCTCGGCCCGGAATACCCTGATTCCAGACACGCCAGTTGGGCCGCGCTAGCGTTCCTCCAACCCGCTCATGGGCATGGAGAGATGCATGGAACTCGGATTCATCGGACTCGGTGTCATGGGCCTGCCCATGGCGCGGCGGCTTGCGGCGGCAGGACATTCGCTGCACGCCTGGAGCCGCAGCGGCACCCAGGCCCTCGAAGGCACACCGGGCGTGCGCCATGCGGCCAGCGCCGCCGAGGTCTTCGCCCAGGCCGACATCGTGCTGCTGATGCTGGCCAACGCGGCCGCCAGCGATGCGGTGCTGGCACGCGGCAGGCCCGAGTTCGTCGGCCTTGTTCGAGGCCGCACCCTGGTCCAGATGGGCACGACGGCGCCCGAATACTCGGCCGCGCTGGCAGCCGACGTGCACGCCGCCGGCGGCCGCTACGTGGAAGCCCCCGTCTCGGGCTCCCGCGTGCCGGCCGAGAACGGCCAGCTCGTCTGCATGCTGGCCGGCGAGCCCGAAGACGTGGCCCGCGCCAGGGAACTGCTGGCGCCGCTTTACAAGGACTGCTTCGCCTGCGGCACGCCGCCGGCGGCGCTGCGCATCAAGCTGTCGGTCAACCTCTACCTGATCACGCTGGTGGCAGGCCTCGCGGAGGCCGTGAACTTCGCGCAGCGCCAGGGCAGGCCTCGCGGAGGCCGTGAACTTCGCGCAGCGCCAGGGCGTGGACCTGGGCCTGCTGAACGCCGTGCTGGATGCAGGCCCCATGGCCAGCGCCGTGTCGCGCATCAAGCTGGACAAGCTCGTCAGGCGGGATTTCAGCGTGCAGGCGGCCATCAGCGACGTGCTGATGAATGCCCGCCTGGTCGCCGACGCCGCGGCCGGGGCCGGCGCGCCGACACCGCTGCTGGACGACAGCCTGGAGCTCTTTGCCGCTGCACAAAGCCTGGGCCTGGGCCGCGAGGACATGGCGGCCGTCATCCAGGCGCTGGAAGCCCGGGAGCGAACCGCCCCTGGGCCGGCGTAAGGCCGGCCTGAGGTCGGCCGTGCCTGGAGCGTCAGGCCGCGGAATGAATTCGGTCACGAATCGTGTCCATGGGGAGGCGGCGCTCATGGCAGACTGCCGCATTCACCGCCAGCCCTGTGCCGCGCCATGTCCGACAACACCCCCGCCGCCCTCGATCACGCCATCCTGCCCGGTGTCGCCCTGGGCTATGCCCCGGTCATCGACCGCCAGCGGGCCATCGCCGGCACCCGGTTGACGCTGGTGCCGCTGCGCGCCGACGCCAAGCCCGATCAGGCCGAGCTGCTGGCCGCCCTGAGCGCCACCTGGCCCAAGGGCGGCGCCGTCATCAGCGCCCAGGGCGAGGCCCTGCTGGCCGCCCTGCTGGCCCAGCCGCCGGCCGAACCGACCCAGATCGAAGTGCCGGCCTTCATCGCCGCCGACCCCGCCCACGCCGACGCCATCGCCGCGCTGAAGGCCGCCGGCCACAGCGGCCTGCTCAAGGGCCTCCCGAATGCGCCGCTGCCGGCCGCCGTCGCCGCCGTCTTCAAGCAGGTCGTTCTCGAGCCCGGCCAGGCCGCCCCGGCCGGCGTCGCCCTGGTGCATGCCGGCGTGCGCGGCGCCGATGCCATCGACGCCAGCTTCAAGGCCGGTGCCCAGACCGTCATCGGCTGGCCCATGGACGGCAGCTACGAAGCCCCGGCCGGCGCGCCCAAGACCGAGATCGCCGCCGACCTGCAGGTCATCATGGAGCTGATGTCGCGCGTCGACGAGGGCGAGGACGTCGAGCGCCTGGAGCAGACCCTGAAGCGCGACCCCAGCCTCGCCTTCAAGCTGCTGCGCTACATGAATTCGGCCGCCTTCGGCCTGCCGGTGGAGGTGTCGAGCTTCCGCCACGCCATCATGCTGCTGGGCTATGCCCGGCTGAAGCGCTGGCTGGCCCTGCTGCTGACGACGGCCAGCAAGGACCACAGCATGCGTCCCATCATGTTCGGGGCGGTGCGCCGCGGCCTGCTGATGGAAGAGCTGGCAGCCAGCATCGAGGACCGCGAGCAGCGCGACGAGATGTTCATCTGCGGCCTGTTCTCGCTGCTGGACCACATGCTCAAGCAGCCCTTCGAGAAGCTGCTGACATCCATCCCCGTGCCCGAGCGCGTGCGCCAGGCCCTGGTCGACGGGAGCGGCCCCTTCCTGCCCTATCTGCAGCTGGTGCAGGCCATCGAATCCGAGAGCGTGTTCGACTACCGCGAGCGCGCCGACGCGCTGATGCTGGGCGCAGGCGAGATCAATGCCTGCGTGCTGCGGGCCCTCAACAAGGCCGCCCAGCTCGAATGAGTCGTCTCACGTCCGACGGCTGAGCATGTTCGGCCCGCCTGCCTCCGCTGCGCTGCTCGACCTCGTCGGCGACCCGGTGCTGACGCTGCGGACCGACCTGTCCGCGCTGCGCGCCAACCCGGCCGCGCGCGAGTGGCTGGGCAGCGACGCCGCCGAAGGCTGGCGGCTGCTGCGCCAGGCCGCTGGCGCCCGCCTGGAAAGCTGGCTGCGCGAAGCGACGCACGCCATCGACGCCGGCCGTGCGCCGCCGCTGGCGCCGCCGCTGAAGCTGGCCGACGGCCAGCGCGCCACCCTGCACCTGCTGCGCGACCGGCCCAACTGGCTGCTGCACGCCCGCCTCAGCGCGGCCGATCCCGGCGAACCGCCGCTGGTCGAATGGCTGGCCCTGCTGCCGCTGCCGGCCCTGCTGGCCGACGCTGCCAGCGGCAGCCTGCTGCGCCACAACGCTGCCTTTGCCGGCCTGTATGCCGGCTCGCCGCGTCACCTCAACGACCTGCCCGATCTGCTGCAGGCCCTGCTGGGCTGGCATCGCGGCATGCCGCTGCCGGCGCTGACGGCGCAGCGCCCCCAGGACGGCCCCCTCATCACCGAGGCCGAGTTCACCGACCCGCAGGGCCGACACCTCTGGCTGCAGGCACGCCTGCGCCTGTGGCGCCACAACGGCCGCGCCCTGCTGCTGGCGGTGCTGGAAGATCAAAGCACCCTGCACGAGCGCGACCTGGCCCACCAGCAGCTCGACGCGCTGATGGACACCGCCGCCGTCGGCCTGGCCACCTTCCAGCCCGAGGCCGGCTGGCTCAAGGCCCACCGCAAGGGTTCGCCCTTCAAGACCGGCGCCAAGCAGGCCGTCAACTCGCTGCAGGGCATCAACCGCGAGATCGTCGAGCCGGCCTCGCTGCCCGAGTTCGAGCGCCTGCAGCGCGCGCTCAAGAAGGGCGACGCCGTCGAGGTGCGCTATGCCGTGCGCCACCCCGAGCTGGGCCGGCGCTGGCTGCTGACCCGCGTCGCACCGGGCCTGCTGGCGGGCGGGCGGCGCTCCACCTCCGTCGTCACCCTGGACGTGACGGCCCAGGCCCAGGCCGAGAACGCCCTGCTGCTGCGTGCCGAGAGCGAGCGCGCCGTGCTGGATTCCGTGCTGGTCGGCATCGTCACCGTCGGCCCCGACGGCATCGAATGGATGAACCGCTCGGCGCGGCGCATGTTCGGCTGCGAGCTGGAAGACGTGCAGGGCCAGCCCCTGGGCGTGCTGGCGCCCGAGGACGACGAACACGCCTTCCACGCCGAGCCGGGCGCCGAGGTCTTCGAGTGCCGGCTGCGCGGCCGCGACGGCCGCGAGTTCTGGGTCATCGGCAATGCGGTGCAGACGCCCCGCGAGGACGGTGACACCCAGACCACCTATGCGCTGCTGGACATCGACCGCCGCCGCCAGGCCGAGGCCCAGAGCCGGCTGGCCCAGGCTTCGCTGGCCCGCATCATCGAAGGTGCACCGCTGGCCATCACCCTGCACGAGGCCCAGAGCCTGCGCATCGTCAAGCTCAACCACGCCGCCGCCACGCTGGCCGGCCGGCCCGAGGCGGCCATGCTGGGCGGCACGCCGGCCCAGCTCTTCGGCGACGAACAGGGCGCCCAGGTGGTGGCCGACATGCGCGAGGCGCTGGAGTCCCAGACCGTCGTGCAACGCGAATACCACGTGCCGGCAGGCGGCTCGACGCGCATCTGGGACGCCCGCCTGCTGCACCTGGCCGGCGTCGGCGGCGACGACACGCCCGAGCTGCTGCTGCTGGTCGCCAGCGACGTGACCGAGCAGCGCGCCGCCGAGCAGGCCCGCCTGCAGGCCGCCATCTCGCAGCGCGAGCTGCTGGTGCGCGAGGTGCACCACCGCATCAAGAACAACCTGCAGGGCGTGGCCGGCCTGCTGCAGCAGATTGCCGTGCGCCGGCCCGAGGTGGCGGGGGTGCTGAAGGAGGCCGTCGGCCAGGTGCAGGCCATCGCCCAGGTCTACGGCCTGCAGGTGGGCGCCACCGGGCCGCTGGTGCTCAAGCGCGTCTTCGACGCCATCGTCGGCTCGGTGCAGCGCATGCAGGGCCGCGTCATCACCACCGCGGCCGAAGGCGGCGCGCTGATGGAAGACTGGTGCCTGCCCGAGGCCGAGGCCATTCCCATCGCGCTGAGCCTCAACGAGCTGCTGGGCAACGCGCTGCGCCACAGCCATGGCGCCCAGGTGCGCTGCCAGCTGATCTGCGACGCGGCCGGCGTCACGGTCGAGATCGCCAACCCCGGCCGGCTGCCCGAAGGCTTCGCGCTGCAGAACGTCAAGAGCGGCGTCTCGGGCCTGGGCCTGGTGCGCGCCCTGCTGCCGCGGCGCAGCGCCATCCTGAGCCTGGAACAGCAGGCCGAGGACGTGGTGTGCCGGCTGGAATTGATTCCGCCCAGCGTGGTTCACAATCCCGCCACAAAACCAAGTTCGTGAGGGGCGCGGTGAGCAAGGGCAAGATCCTGGTCGTCGATGACGACCGCCTGGTATTGGCGACGCTGAGCTATGGGCTGACGCAGGCCGGCTTCGAGGTCATCGACGCCGACAACGGCGACGATGCCATCCTGCTCGCCCGCGAGCACCGCCCCGAACTGGCCCTGCTGGACATCCGCATGGAGGGGCTCACCGGTTTCGATGTGGCCGCCTATCTGCGCGAGTATCTGCAGACCCCCTTCATGTTCCTGTCCGCCTTCGCCGACGAGGCGACGGTGGCCAAGGTCAAGGAACTGGGTGCCGTCGCCTACCTGGTCAAGCCGCTGGACATCTCGCAGATCGTGCCGGCCGTCGAAGCGGCCTTCGCCCGCTCGGCGACACCTGCACCCGCGGCCGCCCCGGCAACCACGGCCGAAGCCTTCGAGGCACCTTCCGAGCTGCCGCCGCTGGACATGACGGCCCTGGCCGTCGGCGTGCTGATGCACCGCTACTCCCTGCCGCGCGACGAAGCCCTGGCCCGCCTGATGAGCCTGGCCTCGGCCGATGGCCACAGCCTGCCCGAGCAGGCAAGGCGCGTGGTCGACGCGCTGGAACTGCTGGCCCGCCCCGGCGCGCGTTAGTTCAATCGAGGCGGCCGTAGTGCCTTGTGGCGGGCCGAGCGCTGGGCCGCTCCCGAGCCGGCCCGCTCTGGCGATGTGTTTGCCGGTCGATCCGGCAAACATCGCCGTCCCCTCGGGGGACCGGCCAAGGTACTCCTTGGACGAGGGGCTTCAGTTCAAGGTGAAGTAGAAGCGCGAGCCTTCACCCACCGCCGACTCGGCCCAGATGTCGCCGCCATGGCGGCGGATGATGCGGCGCACCAGGGCCAGCCCGACGCCGGTGCCCTGGAAGTCGCTGGCGCTGTGCAGGCGCTGGAAGACGCCGAAGAGGCGCTCGGCAAAGCGCATGTCGAAACCGGCGCCGTTGTCCGACACGACGAAGACGCGCTTGCCGCCCTGCTGCACGCTGCCGAAGCTGATTTCGGTCTGCGGCACCTTGCCGCTGTACTTCCAAGCATTGCCCAGCAGGTTCTCCAGCACCATGCGCAGCAGCGTCGGATCGCCCTGCACTATCAGGCCGGGCTCGATGTCCAGCACCAGCTCGCGCTGCGGCGTGCCGCGACGGATCTCGTCCATCACGAAGCCGGCCTGCTGGGACAGGTTGACCGGCTGGCAGGCCAGCGGCCGCGTCGACAGCTGGCTCAGCGACAGCAGCGCGTCGATCATGCTGTTCATGCGCGCAGCGGCGCTCATGACGCGGTCGAGGTGGTCGTTGCCGACGCGGTCCAGGCGGCTGCCGTAGTCTTCCTTCAGGATGCGCGCGAAGCCCTCGACGACGCGCAGCGGCGCGCGCAGGTCGTGGGACACGGTGTAACTGAAGGACTCGTGCTCGGCATTGAGGTCGGCGATCGGGGCCGGCTGCGCCCCCGCCTGTTCCGGCTCATCGGGGCGGGCCGTGCCCAGATAGCCGGCGAAATGGCCCTGCGAGTCGATGCAGGGCAGGCCGCGCAGCCGCCAGCGCGCGTTACCGTCGGCGGCCGCCAGCTGCAGTTCGGCGAAGGGCTGGTGGGCGGCCAGGCGTTCCTGCAGCTGCGCCGCCGGCTCGGCCGCCTCGAAGCGATCCCACAGCAGTTGCGTGCCCATGCCGGCGCCCACCCAGCTGGACGAGGGCGCGCCCTGGGGCGCCTGCCAGCGCACCAGGCGGTGCTCGGCGTCGGTGGCCCATTGCCAGTCGCGCTGCAGCTGGGCCTGCATGAGGATCTGCTGGCGCGCCTCGCGCAGCGGCGCGGCCAGGCGTTCGCGCGTCAGGCGCACGCCGGCGTGCCAGCCCAGGGCCGCAGCGACGAGCACCATGACTCCAGTGAAGAATGCCGTCAGCACCAGGGCGGCGTGAACGAGGCCGACCTCTCCACCCCAGACGCGCATCAGCGCCAGCACGACCAGACCGCCCAGCACCAGCATCAGCAGGGAGACGGCGGCCAGGACCAGCACCAGCAGTCGCATCGGCAGTCGTCGCTCCTGGCGGCGCGACGGGAGCGCGCTGTCGTCGCTGAGGCTGTTCATGCGCTTCATTGTAGGCAGCGCTGCTCCGGCCCCAGGCCCTGGGCAAGCCCTGTGTGGCCCGATGTCAATAACCACAGCGCACAGGGCCGAATGTGTGCATTCCTTCGCGAATGCCCCCCCTCCCACCCGAGATACATTTAGGCATGCCGAGTCCCTGACCCGCAGACCCGTCCATGACCGCCCCCCAGCCCGCAGCCCTGCTCGACCCCGAGGCGATCCGTCGCCTGCGCGAACTCGACCCGAGCGGCGACAACAAGCTGCTGGAGCGTGTCGTGGCTGCCTTCTCCAACTCACTGGACCGTTTGCTGCCCGACCTCGCCCGCGCCCGCGAAGGCACCACCCTCGATCTGGCCGCCGTGCGCCACGTCAGCCACACGCTGAAGTCCTCGTCGGCCAGCCTGGGCGCGATGGCGTTGTCGACACGCTGCGCCGACATCGAGTCCATGGCCCGCGACGGCCGCGTCGAGGGCCTTTCCGAGCAGTTGGACGCTATGCTCCAAGACATCCAACAGGTACGCACGGCCCTGGCCGCGCTGCTTTGACACCCAGCCTCATGCTGCCCACCGGTCAAGCCCTCGACGATCTGCCGCCACGCCCCCGCGTGCTGCTGGTGGACGATGACGAGGTCAACCTGCTGTTGACCGCCGCCGCGCTGCGCGAGCGCGGCTTCGAAGTCACCGAAGCCCCCAGCGGCAGCGAGGCCCTGGGCCTGCTGTCCACGCGCACGCCCGACGTCGTCGTGCTGGACGCGCTGATGCCCGAGCTCGATGGCTTCGAGACCTGCTCGCTGCTGCGCGCCACGCCCGGCTTCGAATCCCTGCCGGTGCTGATGCTGACCGGACTGGACGACGAGGCCTCCATCAACCGCGCCTACCAGGCCGGCGCCACCGACTTCTTCGTCAAGTCGCCGCAATGGAGCCTGCTGGACGGCCGGCTGCGCTATCTGCTGCGCAGCTCGCGCACGCGGCTGGAGCTGGAGCGCAGCAAGGCCAAGCTGGCCCGCGCCCAGGACCTGGCGCGCATGGGCAGCTTCGAGTGGTGGCGCGACGCGTCCGCCAGCTTTGCCATCTCCGCGGAAGGCCTGCGCGTCTTCGGCCGCGGCCCGCAGGACCGGCTGGACTTCATCGGCGTCATGCGCATGGTGCCGTCGGACGACCGCCATGTCTTCCTGCGCCTGCTGCGCGACGTCATCGCCCACACCTCGGTGCTGGTCACCGACCTGCCGCTGATCCTGCCCGACGGCCGCCAGCGCGTCGTCCACATCGAAGCCGAGCCCGAGTTCAACGAGCAGGGCTCGGTGAACGGCTACACCGGCATCCTGCAGGACGTGACCGACCGCCGCCAGGCCGAGGACCGCATCCGCCAGCTGGCGCACTTCGACGCGCTGACCGGCCTGCCGAATCGCCGCCAGCTGATCTACCGCGTCGAGCGCGCCATCGAGAGCGCCCGCCGCGGCGGCCACGAGGTCGGCCTGCTGCTGATCGACCTGGACCGCTTCAAGGTCATCAACGACACCCTGGGCCATGCCGCCGGCGACGAGTTGCTCGTCGAAGTCGGCCGGCGCCTGCGCAGCTGCGTGCGCCATTCCGACCAGATCCTGGAAGGCGTGCTCGACGGCATGGGCAACCGCAGCCACCGCGGCCTGGAGGCCGTGGGCCGCCTGGGTGGCGACGAATTCGTCGCCCTGCTGCCCGAGGTGGCCGACGAGCGCGATGCCGAGCGCGTCGCCCAGCGCGTGCTGGACGCCCTGCGCGAACCCATCTTCGTCGGCGGCCAGGAATGCTTCGTCACGGCCAGCGTCGGCATTGCGCTGTATCCGCGCGACGGCCAGACCATGGCCGATCTGCTGCGCAATTCCGACGTCGCCATGTACGCCGTCAAGAGCCAGGGCCGCAATGCCTCGGCCGTCTACTCGCCGCAGCTGGCCGGCCACGGCAAGCAGAAGCTCGAGCTGGAGTCGGCTCTGCACAAGGCGCTGGAGCGCAACGAGATCGTGCTGCACTACCAGCCCAAGATCGACGTGCGCGCCGCCCGCATGGTGGGTGCCGAGGCGCTGATGCGCTGGCAGCGCGGCAATGTGCTGGTGCCGCCGGCCGACTTCATCCCGCTGGCGGAGGAAACCGGCCTCATCGTGCCGCTGTCCGAATGGGCGCTGAAGGAAGCCGCCCGCCAGGCCAAGCTGTGGTCGCTGCAGTTCGGTTTCTCCGACTCCATCGCCGTCAACCTGCCCAGCCGGCTGTTCGAGCGCACCGATCTCGTCGAGCACATCCACCAATGCGTCAGCGCCTATGGCGTGCCGCACCGGTCCATCCAGCTCGAGATCACCGAGAACAACCTGATGAAGGACCTGCAGAACGTCATCCCGTCTCTGCATCGCCTCAACGAAGTCGGCGTCGAGATCTCCATCGACGACTTCGGCACCGGCTACTCGTCCCTGGCCTACCTGACCACGCTGCCGATCTCGGAAGTGAAGGTCGACCGCACCTTCGTGCGCGACCTCGGCATCACGCCGCAGAGCTCGGCCGTCGTCACCGCCATCATTGCCCTGGCGCGCGCCCTCGGCCTGCGCGTCATCGCCGAAGGCGTCGAGACGCTGCGCCAGATGGAAGTGCTGCACCGCCTGGGTTGCTCGTTGATGCAGGGTTTCCTGTTCAGCAAGCCGCTGCCCGCCGACGAGCTGGAGCGCTGGATCGCCCAGACGGTGCTGCCGCGCAAGGCGCCCTGGATCACCCAGGCCGACGGCAGCTCTGACCTGGCCTCGCGCGGACAACGTTGATGCGCCCGACGCTTGCGCCGGCCCAGATCGCCAAGGCGGCGCTGCAACGCCTGGCGCAGGCCCGGCTCGAGCCCACCCCCGAGAACTACGCCCGCGCCTATGCCATCGAAGGCGGCGGCGAACCCGCTGCGGCGGCCACCGGTGGCGCGGCACCCGAACGCCTGCAGCAGCTGATGTCCAAGCTGATCAGCCTGGCCCTGCCCTCGGGTTCGACGCGCCAGGACCTGCAGACGGCTCTGCGCGACCAGAAGCTGGATGAGCTGCAACGCCAGGTTGACAGGCTGCTGGACGTGGCCGGCCCCGGCGCCCAGGCCGAAGCCCTGGCCCAGGCCATCGAGCGCCTGGTGCGCGGCCTGGAGCGCGGCGGCAAGCACTGGACGCTGGCGCGCAAGAAGGACGGCATCAACCGCGTGCTGGAACTGGCCCGCAGCGACAGCAGCAAGCTGGTCAAGCGCCTCTCCCAGCTCGTGGCCAGCTGGGACAAGGACGGCGACGGCAGCGGTGTGGAGACCGACGACGACGGCGGCACGCCCAGCCAGTTGTTTGCCGACAGCGCCTTTGCCGAGACGGGTTTCCGCGAAAGCACCGGCTTTGGCGAACTGAGCCGCACCGGCCTGCGTGACACACCGGCGCCCGCACCGTCGATGGTCGACAGCAGCCCGCTGTGGGTCGACGTCAGCGGCGAGCTCAACGGCACCGTGCGCCATGCGCTGCGCTCGCCGCAGACCGAGGCGACGCCCGCCGATGCGCTGATGCGCGAGCTGGACGCCGCCCAGGCCGAGTTGAAGTCCCAGGGTGCCAGCCCGGAGCGCGCCACCCAGATGGCGGCGCTGTGCCTGCGGGCCCGCCACCTGCTGGACCACCGCCGCCATCTCTTCGACGAGCTGGGCGGCCTGTGCCGCGAACTGAGCGGCAGCCTGGTCGACCTGGCGGAGGACGACTCCTGGGCCCGCGGCCAGGCCGAGGCCATGAACAACGCGCTCGCCCAGGGCCTGTCGGGGCGCGGCGTGCGCACCGTCTCCGAGTTGCTGACCGGCACGCGCGAGCGCCAGCGCACCCTGCGCGACGAACGCTCCCGGGCTCGTGATGCGCTCAAGGGGCTGATCCAGCGCATGCTGGCCGAGCTGGGCGAGTTGGGCCAGCACACCGACCGCTTCCAGAACAACGTGGGCCGCTACGCGGATGCCATCGAGCAGGCCGACTCGCTGGAAAGCCTGGCCGGCACCGTGCGCGAGATGGTCGAGGAAAGTCGCAGCGTGCAGAGCCTGGTGAGCCAGACCCAGCAGAGGCTGACGCTGGAGCATGACAAGGCCAGCGCCCTCACCCAACGTGTCGAGGAGCTCGAGACCGAGCTGCGTCGCCTGTCCAACGAGGTCCACACCGACCAGCTCACGCAAGTCGCCAACCGCCGCGGCCTCATCCAGGCCTTCGGCATCGAACAGGCCAAGGCCGAGCGGGAGTCCACGCGCGTCGCCCTGGCCCTGCTGGACATCGACAACTTCAAGAAGCTCAACGACAGCCTCGGCCACCACGCCGGCGACATCGCCTTGAAGTCACTGGCCGAGCGCACCCAGGCCTCGCTGCGCCCCGGCGACATGGTGGCGCGCTACGGCGGCGAGGAGTTCGTGCTGATGCTGCCCAACACGCCGCTGGACGAGGCCCAGCAGGTGCTGGTGCGCCTGCAGCGCTCGCTGTCTTCGGCCCTCTTCAACCACGAGGGCAAGGACGTCTTCGTGACCTTCTCGGCCGGCGTGACCCTCTACCGCGCCGGCGAGACGCTGGAAGCGGCCCTGGACCGCGCCGACGTGGCCCTCTACGAGGCCAAGCACACCGGCAAGAACAGGGCCTGCATCGCGGAGTGAGGCCGGGGAGGCTGTTGGGCGCCGAGATGGGTGCGCGCCGAGGCGAGTTGCCATGCCAGACAAGGCGCGGCAACCGCCGTGGGGTCATCCCCACCAGGTTGGCGCAACGCAGGATGGCATGGCAAATCGCCTCGGCCCTTCGGGTTGACCCGCCTTGGGGTCGCATGCGGCGTTGCAAATGCTCGCCGGGAGTAAAACCGGTCCAACGCGCATCCATCCCGACGTCCAACAGCCTCCCATGCTGCTGATCCGAACGACGCCCGAATCCCTGTTCGACGCCAATGTGCTGCTGCGCGCCCGCGGCCGCGTCCACCATGTGCGCGCCTATCCCGGCCCGCTGTCGATCAAATCCGTCGTGCGCGGCCAGGCGCGCTGGACCGTCGGCGGCCAGGCCTTCACGCTGCGACCGGGGCAGTTTCTTGTCACGACGCATGGCGAGCCGTATGACCTCGATATTGACCTGGACATCGCCTCGCCCGACACCGTCGAGACGCGCGTGCTGTTCTTCGCCGACGCCCTGGTGCGCGACGTCGCCTCGACGCGGCTCAGCACCCTGGTGCGCCTGCTGGACTCGCCCGATGCGCGCGATGCCCAGGCCATGCCCGTCAACCAGCGGCTGTGGGAGCGCGACTCGCCGCTCGGCCGCTTCATGCTCGGCCTGGACCGGTTGCCGGTGAACGGTGCGCAGGATGGCGCCGGCCACTGGGATGGCTGGCTGCGCGAGGCCCTGGATGCGCTCGCCGACCTCGCGGCTCAAGTGCGTGAGGAGCGCGAGCGCCTGGACGCCGCCCGGCCCGCCGTGCGCCAGGAGGTCCACCGCCGCGTGCTGCGCGGCAAGGCCTGGCTGGACGAGCACTTCGACCAGGCCTTCGACCTCGCCGCCGCGGCCCGCGAGGCTGCCATGGCACCGCATCACTTCCATCGCAGCTTCCGTGCGCTGCTGGGCGAGCCGCCGGCGGCCCATGTCGCCAGGCTGCGGCTGGAGCGGGCGCGCAGCCTGCTGGAGGAGGAGGGCCTGTCCATCACCGAGATCTGCGCCGCCGTCGGCTACGACAGCCTGCCCAGCTTCTCGCGCCGCTTCAGCGCCGCCTACGGCCAAGCGCCGTCGCGCTACCGGCAGACGTTTCGCAAGCCAGGATAAGCGCGCCGGGCCGATCCGGCCTAGGCTTGGCACCCATGAGTTCCAACGCCGCACTGCAAGCCCTGCTGGACGCCATCGCCCAGCGCGACACCTCCACCGCCCTGGCCCTGGCCGAGGCCGACCCTGGCTTGCTGGGCCAGCGCTCGGCTGCAGGACTGTCGGCGCTGACCTGGGCCGCGTACATGGGGCTGGCCGACCTCGTCACGGCGCTGCGCGCCCGGCGTGACCAGCCTGACTTCTTCGAGGCCGTGATCCTCGGCGAGGCCGATGTCGTCGAGCAGGCGCTGGCCGCCGGCCAGGACATCAACCAGCTCGCACCCGACGGCTTCCCGGCCCTCGGTCTGGCGGTGTTCTTCCACCACGGCGAACTGGCGCGGCGGCTGCTGAAGGCTGGCGCCGACGTCGACGCGCGAGCCGACAACCCGCAGCGCGTCGCCGCCCTGCATGCCGCCGTGGCCCGAGGCGACGCCGCGATGGTGGAGACGTTGCTCGCCCACGGCGCCACGGTCGATCTGCCACAGCAGCAGGGCATCACGCCCCTGCATGCGGCAGCCGGCGCCGGACGGACCGATCTGGTCGAGTTGCTGTTGCGCGCGGGTGCCGACCGGCTGCGCCGGGACGACGAGGGCCGCGACGCGGCCGAGCACGCCCGTCAGCACGGCCATGCCGCCATGGCCGAGTCGCTGCGCCCCTGAAACGCCGGCGCCACGGCAAACCGCACGCGACACCCCGCACCTCCGCATTGCCGAATTCCGGCGGGCTGGCTAGGCTCAGTGCTGAGCCCCACCCGCATGAATCGCCTGCCCCGCTCTGCCGCCCTCGCCTCCCGCCTGGCAGCCACGCTGGCGGGGTTGGGTATGGCTGCCCCGGCCGAAGCCCAGACGGTGTCGCTGTGCATGACGGATTTCCCGCCCTACGTCAGCGTCGACCTGCCCGACGGCGGCAGCCTGACGGCCCTGGCCCGGCGCGCCTTCACCTCGGCCGGCCTCACCGTGCAGACCCAGCATGTGCCCTGGGTGCGCGCCTTCGCGCTGGCTCGAAACGGCGAATGCCTGCTGATGACGCTGTGGCGCAACGAGGAGCGCGACGCCCTCTTCCGCTATTCCCTGCCGGTGGCACGCATGCAGCTGGGCTTCTTCGTGCGCGGCGACCGCAAGGAAGCGCTGCCGCCCGACGCCACCGTGGCCTACCAGCGCGGCTCCTATCTACCGACCGAACTGCAGTCGGGTCGATACAAGCTGCATGAGCTGGTCGACCCGCGCCCGGGGCTGGAGATGCTCAGCCTGGGCCGCGTCGATGCGGTGTTCTCGGAGCGTGCCACCTTCGAATACCAGCTCTCCCGCCAGCCCCGGCTGGCCGCGACCATCCGCTGGCAAACAGCGCTGGAGGTCAAGCCGACTTTCATGGCCATCAGCAAGCACCACCCCCAGGCCGACGCCTGGCTGGAGCTGCTGAATCAGGAGATCCGTCTCTCGGTGAAGAACTAGTCGGCGTATTCCGGGCCGAGCGCTGGGCCGCTCCCGAGCCGGCCCGCTCGGGCGATGTGCTTGCGGCTCGACGCCGCAAGCATCGCCGTCCCCTCGGGGGACCGGCCAGACGCACCGCGTTCAGCGGTGTGCGGCTGGACGAGGGGTCAAAAGTTAAACGCCAAACGCAAGCCGCCCCAGTGCTTGCCATTGACCATGATGGGCGCCGTCGCCTCCTTCAGCACGACGAAGCGGCCGCCGCCCATGTCGCGGCGGTAGGTCTGCAGCAGGAAGGGCCGGGTGTTGCGCGCCGAGGCCAGGCCGGTGCGGTCGTTGAAGATGCGGCGGTAGCGGCTGTTGGCCGTGTTCCAGACCGTGTCGCCGGGACGCTGCGGCTGGCAGTATTTGCGGTTGTGCGTCGCGATATAGCCGTTGCGATCGGCCGCGATGCAGAACACCACCTTGTCGCTGAAGCCCAGCCCCTTCTCCTGCACGGCCGGGAAGAGCTTGTCGGTCAGCTGGCAGAAGCGCGCCGTGTGCTGCTGGGGCAGCGTGCCCTCGAGGGGGCGGTAATTCTGGTCGAAAAGGTCGGCCTCGCTGATCTGGCCGCTCTTCAGCGCATCCTCGAGCAGGCCGGCGATCTCGTCGGCGGCCGCCTGCGCGGCGCGGATGAAGGGCATGTCGTCGACCTCGACGCCGCTCTCGGCGATCTGCTCGACCAGCTCCTCGGACATGCGCAGAAAGCGGTCGCTGCCATCGAAGGCCACCTTGAGGCCATGCGAGGCTTCCGAGACCTCGCGCTCCAGCTCGTGGGCGCGCTCGTTGAGCAGGCTCATCTGCTGGCCGCTCTCACCGGCCGACACCGAGATGCGCTGCACGTCCTGCTCGACCTCGTGGAAGGCGGCGTGGATCTGGCTGGGCTTGCTCGGATTCTCGGTCAGCTCGGCGCTGAAGCGGTCGATGCGCTCCTGCAGGCTGGCAATGGCGCTGATGATGGCCTTGGACGACCCTTCGACCTGGCCGGCCAGGGCCTTGACGGCCTCGGCGACGACGGCAAAGCCGCGGCCGGCATCGCCCGCATGCTTGGCCTCGACGGCGGCATTGAAGGCCACGAGGCGGGTCTGCAGGGAAATCTTGGTGATCTCGGCGGCCGCGTCAGACACCTGAGCCAGGGTGCTGGCCATGCCGACAACCTCACCGCCGACGACACCGAGCGCCCCGCGGGCACGCTGCACGGCCGATGCGCTCTGGGCGGTGGCGGTAGCGATGGCGGCCTGGGCCTGGCCGATCTGGTTGAGCTGCTGGGCCAGGGCCTGCATGGCCTGACTCTGGGCCTGCACGATGCGCTGGGTGTCTTCCAGGGCGCCGCGCACTTCGGCGGCGTCCTTGCCCACCGTGGAAATCGAGCGGGCCAGCCGCTTGACGACGTTCAACGCCGCGCTGTCATCGCGCCGAAAGGGCTCGTCGCGAGTGATGGCGGAGGAGGAGCCTCCCGCCTTGGGCCACTTGAACATGCGCTTTGTCCCCGCTTATAGGCCGGGGCTCGGCAAGAAGTGGCCCCGTGGATTACCAGTCACGCAGCTTAACGCGCAACCTTGCAATGGACTGACTGTGCAACTGGCAGACCCGCGACTCCGTGACCTTGAGCACGGCCGCGATCTCCTTGAGATTCATGTCGTGCTCGTAGTACATGCTCATCACGAACTGCTCGCGTTCGGGCAGGTTCTTGATCGCCTCGACCAGGGCCTCACGCATGCGGTGGTCCTGCAGCATGGCCACGGGATTGGCGTTGTCGTCCGCCACGTGGCGGTCGAGATAGTCGTGGTCGCCGTCGTCGCCCGACATGTCTTCCAGGTAGACCAGCTGGGTGCCGCGCACCTTGCCGAGCAGCTCCTGGTATTCGGCCAGCGGCAGGCCCATCTCGGCGGCGATCTCGTCCTCGCGCGGCGCGCGGCCCAGGCGCTGCTCGACCTTGTGCACGGCGACTTCGATCTCGCGCTGCTGGCGGCGCGTGCCGCGGCTCATCCAGTCGCCGCCGCGCAGCTCGTCGAGCATGGCGCCACGGATGCGCTGGGTGGCGAAGGTCTCGAACTGCACGCCCTGCTCGGCATCGAAGCGCGACAGCGCATCGGTCAGGCCGATCAGGCCGACCTGGATCAGGTCATCCACCTCCACATTGGCCGGCAGCTTGGCAATCATCTGATGCGCCAGGCGTCGGACCAGCGGGCTGTACTGCTTGATCAGCGAGCTGTTGTCGAGGCGGCCTTTGGGCGTGTACATGACGGACTCCGGCGAGTTCAATGTGCAGCGATTTGGGGGAAGGAACCCTTGCGCGCCGGGCGCAGCGGGGTTGCGTCGGAAGCGGCATCGACGGCCGCTCCGGGAGGCGCCGCGAGCAGCAGCTCGCGGGCGAGATGGCGCAGCTCGGGCGAGAGCTGGGCGTGCTGCGAAGCCCGGGGATCCAGGCAGGCCCAGTCACGCAGCACCGCGCCGAGGAAGCCGTCGGCGCAGGAATGAAGCTGTTGCGCGATGCGGGAGGCCACGCGCAGCTGAGGGTGGCAGGCCATCAGCAGACTGTAGACCATCAGGCCGGCCCGTTGTGTGAGCCATTTCATGCCGGCATAGGCTTCCGTCACGCTGGCCGGCTCGGTGTCGGCCAGCAGCAGCGGGCGCACCTCGCGCAGGGCCACCACGCGGGCCAGTTCGGCCGCCGGGGCATGCAGCAGGATGACGTCGGCGTCCGGTGCGGCGTCGGCCACCGCTTCCAGGAAGGAAGCGGCCGAGCCATGGGCGTTGATGTGGCGCAGCGGCAGGCCGCGGGCGGCCAGATAGGACACCTTGGGCGACAGCCGCTCGATGCAGTTGGACAGGTCCACGCTGGCCAGTTCCGACGGCTTGGGCGAATGCTCGCCAGCGTCGACGACCAGGGTGTGCAGGTTCAGTTCGGAGAAGGCCGAGCACAGGCCCTCCAGCAGCGCGCCGGCACCCATGACGCGCGGGTTGCTGACGACCGGCACGAAGCGGGTCTTGGAGGCGGCGAAGAGCCGCCGCAGGCCGTGGGCTTGATCCTGGGGCATGTCGCGCGGCATCAGTGGACGGCCCTCATGCCTTCGGTCAGCGGCGCGCCGGCGAAGATGAGGTTGACGTCGGTGTTGTCCATGCGCCAGGCGCCGGAGGCGTCGCCCTTCAGCGCGCGCTGCACCAGGGCGACGCTCGGCAGGCGGTGCCAGTCTTCCGGCACGCGCTGGCCGTTGGCCACGCCCAGCACCTTGAGCTTGTGGCGGATCAGCGTGTCCAGGGCCGGGGCCAGCTTGACGGCTTCGTCGATCTTGCTGAGGACGACGCCTTCGCAGGCGGCGCCCTTCCAGGCGGTGACGACGTCCTCGATGGTCTCGCCCTGCTGGGCCGCATTGATGACGAGCAGCTTCTTGATGCTGGGGTGGGCCAGCATCTCCAGCAGTTCCTGGGTGCGACTGTCGCGCTGGGCCATGCCGGCGGTGTCGATCAGAACCAGCTTCTTGCTGGACAGCAGATCCAGCAGGTCGTCCAGCGAGGCGCGGTCATGGGCCGTGTGCACGGGCACGCCGAGGATGCGGCCATAGGCACGCAGCTGCTCGTGGGCGCCGATGCGGTAGGCGTCCAGCGTGATGAGGCCGAGCTGGCTGGCGCCGAACTTGGTGGCGAAGTGGGCGGCCAGCTTGGCGGTCGTCGTCGTCTTGCCGACGCCGGTGGAACCGATCAGCGCGAACACGCCGCCACGGTCCTCGATGGCCGGGGCGGCCTCGTCGGTCTGCAGATTGCGCGACAGCACGTGGGCGGCCCAGGCGGTCTCGTCGGCGACTTCGGTGCCGCGGAAGTCGGACGGGCAGCTCTCGGCCAGCTTGCGCACCAGGGCGGGCGAAAAGCCCAGCTCCAGCAGCTTCTGGGTCAGGCGCGCCTGCACGGGCTGGCGCTGCAGCTTTTCCATGAAGGCGAGGGAGGAGAAGCGCTCTTCGATGAGGCCGCGCATCTGTCGCAGCTCGGAAGCCATGTCCATCTGGCTGCGCTGGCTGGCATTGGGCTGGCCCGGCAGGGGCAGGGGTTCGGCGGCCGCGATGTCGCTGAGCTGGGGCACCACGCGCTGCGCAGTGGCCGTCGGGATGCGGATCTCGTCACGCAGCACCGGCGGCATCGGGCGGGCCTGGGGCACCGTCGGCGGCGGCGCGACGCGCTTGGGTGCCATGGCGGCCATGGCTTCGGCGGCACGCTGCTCACGGCGGGCGCGGGCAGCGTCGAGCGAGGATGCGGCCGGCTGGGTCGGCGGCGGAGCAATGCGGGGAGCGGCGGCAGCGACCGGGTCGGGCTGGCCCGTCATCTCGGCCTGGCGGCGGCGCAGCACGCGTTCGCGCACATAGTCCTGGAAGCTCAGCGTGCTCATGGCCAGTTGCTCGACGTCGCCATTCACCTCCGGCGCGCCGAAGCTGGGCTCCTGGCGCGAGGCGCGGTCGGCGAAGCTGCCACGCGCGGCCGGCTGCTGGGGCATGGTGGGCGGCGGGGCAATCTGCGGGCGGGCCGCGGTGCGCGGTGCGGTCTGGGCCATCTGCTCGATCTGGCCCATGCCTTCCGGGGCCATGGCCAGCACCTCGACGCCTTCCGGCACGTTCTTGTTCGACAGCACGACCGCGTCGGGACCGAAGGCCTGCTTGACGAGGGCCAACGCCTCGCGAGAAGTGCGGGCGGTGAATTTACGGACGTTCATGCTGTGCCTCCGATGATGGAGCCGATGCGGATGGTGTGGGTCTCAGGAATCTCGCTGTGGCCGAGCACCTTGAGCCGGGGCGCGGCGCGCCTGAGCAGGCGGGCCATGGGGGCGCGGATCAGGTCGGGCACCAGCAGCGTGGCGGGCACGCCGCGGTCTTCCTGCTTCTGGGCGTTCTCGGCGGCGCTGCGGGCCAGGGTGTCGGCCACACCCGGGTCCAGGGCCGCGCCATGCGGTGAATTGAGGGCCTGGGTGACCAGGCGCTCGAGCTCGGGCTCCAGCGCGATGACGTCCAGCTCCTTGGTGCTGCCGTAGATCTGCTGCACGATGGCCGGCGCGAGATGGGTGCGGATGCGGCGGGCCAGCTCGACCGGGTCGGTGACGGCGGCGGCGTTCTCGGCCAGACATTCGACGATGGAGCGCATGTCGCGGACGTGCACGCCCTCCTCCAGCAGCAGCTGGAGAACGCGTTGCAGGGTGGCGATGCTGACCATCTTGGGAATCACGTCTTCGATCAATTGCGGCGCCTGCTTGGTGAGGTGTTCCACCAGGGCCTGCGTCTCCACGCGGCCCAACAACTTGGCCGCGTGCACTTGCATCAAGTGTGAAAGGTGGGTGGCCACGACGGTCGAGCAATCAACGACCGTAAACCCGCTCATTTGGGCCATCTCCTTCTGGCGTTCCTCGATCCACGTGGCCGGCAGGCCGAAGGCGGGGTCGGTGGTCGGCGTGCCGATGAGCTTCTGAGTCGCGTGGCCGGGGTTGATGGCCAGCCACATGCCCGGGTAGGCCTCGGCCTCGCCGACGACGGCGCCGCGCAGCGAGATGCGGTATTGGCTGGGGCGCAGCTCGAGGTTGTCGCGGATGTGCACCGGCGGCGGCAGGAAGCCGACTTCCTGGGCGAACTTGCGGCGCACGCCCTTGATGCGGGACAGCAGGTCGCCTTCCTTGGTCTTGTCGACCAGGGTGATGAGGCGGTAGCCGACTTCCAGCCCCAGGGTGTCGACGGGCACCAGGTCTTCCCAGCTGGCTTCGCCCGAACCTTCGCTGGATGGCATGATGGGCTTGACGGCCTTGGCGGCCTCGGCGGCCTGCTCCTTGGCGCGCAGCCAGTAGGCCAGATAGCCCAGGCCCGAGGCGATCAGCAGGAAGACGACGTGGGGCATGCCCGGGATCAGCCCCAGGGCGCCGATGACGCCGGCCGTGATGGCCAGCGACTTGGCCGAGCCGAACACCTGGCGGCCGATCTGGCTGCCGATGTCCTTGTCGGTGCCCACGCGCGACACCACCATGGCGGCCGCGACCGAGATCAGCAGGGCCGGCACCTGGGCCACCAGGGCGTCGCCGACGGCCAGCAGGATGTAGCTGTCGGCGGCCTGGCCGGCCGACAGGCCGTGCTGGGCCACGCCGATGATGAAGCCGCCGACGATGTTGATGGCCAGGATCAGCATGCCGGCGACGGCATCGCCGCGCACGAACTTGCTGGCACCGTCCATGGAGCCGAAGAAGTCGGCTTCATCGCTCAGCTCGGCGCGGCGGCGCTTGGCCTCGGCTTCGTTGATGAGGCCGGCGTTCAGGTCGGCGTCCACCGCCATCTGCTTGCCAGGCATGGCATCCAGCGTGAAGCGGGCACCGACCTCGGCGATGCGCTCCGCGCCCTTGGTCACGACGATGAAGTTGATGACCACCAGGATGGCGAAGACGATCAGGCCGACGGCGAAGTTGCCGCCGATCAGGAAGTGGCCGAAGGATTCGATGACCTTGCCGGCCGCGCCGGTGCCGGTATGGCCCTGCAGCAGCACCACGCGCGTGGACGCGACGTTCAGCGACAGGCGCATCAGGGTGGTGAGCAGCAGCACGGTCGGGAACGCCGCGAAGTCCAGCGGCCGGATCATGTGCGCTGCCACCATCATGACCATGACGGCCATGGCGATGTTGAAGGTGAACAGCAGGTCCAGCGCAAAGGGCGGCAGCGGCAGCACCATCATCGACAGCACCAGCAGGATCGCGATGGGCGCGCCCAGGGCCGCGATGATGCCGGCGCGCGGGCCGAGCAGGGCTTGGAGTTTGGCGGTGAGCTGGTTCATGCGACGGATGGGGTCTCACCCGCATTCTTCGTGGCGGCCCGCAAAACTTGAGCCGGAGAAAGGGCGTGAAAACCGGGCTGTTCTCGCCCGAGCCACCCCGCGGCCCTCACTCCGTGAAGTCTTCCTCGGGGTCGGGCGCCCAGCCCGGCTTGTTGTGCGGGTCCAGCTCCGGCGGCACATGCGGCTTGGGCATGTCGGGGGCGTTCAGGTTGCGCGTCTTCAGCGCGGCGCGCAGCTGGTAGACATAGGCCAGCACCTGGGCTACGGCGCCGAACAGCGCGGCAGGAATCTCGTGGTCGACCTTGGCGTGGGCGTAGAGGGCACGGGCGAGGACGGGCTGCTGCAGCACCGGCACCTTGCTCTCCTTGGCCAGGTCGCGGATCTTCATGGCGAGCAGGTCGGCGCCCTTGGCCACGACCTTGGGCGCGGCCATCTTGCCTTCCTCGTACTTCAGCGCCACGGCATAGTGGGTCGGGTTCATGACCACCAGGTCGGCCTGGGGCACGGCGGCCAGCATGCGGCGCTTGGCCATCTCACGCATGCGGGCCCGCACCTTGGCCTTGATCTCCAGGTTGCCTTCGACTTCCTTCAGTTCCTGCTTGACCTCTTCCCGGGTCATGCGCATGCGACGCAGCCAGAGCTGGCGCTGCAGCGGCACGTCGATGGCGGCGAACACCGCCAGGGCCACGGCCAGCAAGCCCAGGCCGCCCATCAGCTGCTGGCCGGCATAGGCCAGAGCCGAAGGCAGGGGCACGGACATGATGCCGACATAGGCCGCCAGGCGGTTCTTCAGCACCAGTGCGCCGACGATGCCCAGCACCAGGGCCAGCAGCACGGCCTTCAGCGCCGCGCCGAAACCCTGGCCGCTGAACAGGCGGGCGATGCCGGCGATGGGGTTGAGATGGGTGAACTTGGGCGCCATCGGCTTCATCGTCCAGTTCCAGCCACCGCTGGCGAGGTTGCTGGCGATGCCGACGACCATCAGCAGGGCCGTGATCGGGCCGGCGACGCTGGCGAAGGCCAGCGTCATCTCGATGAGGCGCTCGCCCATGAAGCCGGGCCTGGCCAGCATGCGGGCGTCGAAGTGCAGGCCGGCGACCAGGGTCTGGCGCAGCTTCTCGATGATCTGCGGCCCGCCGGCGGCCAGGGCGGCGCCACCGGTGACCATCATGGCGAAATGCGGCAGGTCGCGCGAACGCGGCAATTGGCCCTCGGCCCGGGATCTCTCGATCTTCTTGGGCGAGGCGGGTAGGTTGCGATCCTGTGCGTCGTGGTCGGCCATGGCGATGCTGCTCTCCACCCAATTGTTCGGGGCGGCCCGCGAAACTTGAGCGCGAAAAGCGGGGGGCTTGTCCGGCTATTCCGCGCCCTGCGATGCAACGGTCGGCAGGATGTGCAGGATTGCCGCTACCTGGGAGGCTGGGGCGGCGCGGCAGGGGCTAATCTCGCGTTCATGGTCCGCCTCCTCCGACTGCTCGCCGTGATGGCCACCTGCTGCACCGGTGCCGCCCTGGCGCAGCCGTCACTGACCATCGAATACCGCGACAAGCCGCCCTACAGCTACACCGTGGACGGCAAGCCGGCCGGCTTCCTGATGGAGCGCACCCTCAAGCTGCTCAAGCGCGCCGGCATCGAGGCGCGCTATGCCGAGGTGCCCATCCGCCGCACCTTGCAGCATCTGCAATCCAACCAGGCGGCGCTGTGCTCGCCGGGCCTGTACAAGAACCCCGAGCGCGAGGCCTTTGCCCGCTTCACCCTGCCCATTCATCGCGACCGCCCCCATGTGGTGCTGGCCCATGCAAGCGTCGCCGCGCAGATCCGCGCCATCCCGCGGGTGGCCCAGCTGTTTGCCGACGCTTCGCTGCAGCCCGGCCTGATGGACGGCGTGTCCTACGGCCAGCAGCTGGACCAGTTCCTCGCCACGGCCGCCAAGCCGCCGCTGCGCGCCCAGTTGGCGCCGCTGCAGCTGGCGCGCATGGTGGGCGCCCGCCGGGTCGACTACATGCTGATCGACGAGGAAGACCTGAACTGGCTGCGCAAGGACGCCGAATTCACGCCGCTGCCGCTGGTGCGCATCGAGTTCGCCGACATGCCGCGCGGCGAACTGCGCTATCTGGCCTGCTCGATGCAGGTCGCGCCGCAGACCCTGGACAAGCTCAACCAGGCCATCCGCGAGTTGGCGCCCGAAGCCCAGGCCGACTAGAACCGCTGGCGAAAGCCCAGCAGGATGGGCATGGCGTCGGTGCGGGCACCGCTGGCATCGCGGGCGCTCAGATAGTCGAAGCCCAGTTCGAGCGTCGCGGTCTCGGTGGTGCGCCAGCCGATGGTGAAGCCTCCCGTGGCGCGCACATCGTGCTGGCTGCCGCTACTGGCGGACGCATTGACGAAGGCCGCACCCACGCGCCAGGTCGCCTCGACATGCTGCCCCCAGCGGGCAGAAAAGGCTCCACCGAGCACGGCGGCGCGGAAATGAGCCGAAGTGGCCTGCCCCCAGTAGTCGGCACCGAAATTGGCCTTGCCGAGGTCCAGATACCGGGCCTCGATGGCGGCGACGCCGAAACGATAGCCGACGCCGGCTGCGAGAGCGGTGGCGCTGGCCTTGCGGCAGCGGCAGGTGATGAAGCCGGGCTCGGACTCGTAGTGAGTGCCGCCGACAGCCAGGTCGCCGTACCAGCCGATGCGCGAGTCCGTCGCGCTGGATTGGGCCTGGGCTTGTGGCGCCACGATGGCAAGACTGGCGGCCATGGTGAGGGCCAGCTGCTGGGATCTGATCATCGGATATCCCTGATGTTGTTAACGCCGCCGTCAGTGGGCGACGGCGGCGTTTGTAGCAGATGACCGCCACCCCACGAACGGCCTGCATCGCCGTATTCAGGGACAAAGAAAAAGCCCGCCTGATGGCGGGCTCTACGGGCTTGGCGAGCTTGAAGCGGCGTGCTTCAGAAGCCCAGGCTGGCCAGCAGGTCGTCGACCTCGCCCTGGTTGGTGACGACGTCGGTGCGGCCTTCGGCGTTGACGACCGGGCCCTGCAGGATGGTCGGGTCGACCTTTTCGCGCTGCTCGGGCGGCACGACCTGGACCAGCAGCTTGACGAGGCTGTCTTCCAGGTCGTTGGCGAGCTTGACAACCTTGGCGACGACCTGGCCGGTCAGGTCATGGAAGTCCTGGGCCAGCATGATGTCGGTCAGGTGGTTGTCGATGCTCGCGGTGCGGTTCTCGACATCCTTGACGAAGTTCATCACGGCACCGCTCGCGACCGCGCGGACCGGGTCGGCCACGATGGCGGCAGCCAGCTCCTGGGTGGCCTTGCTGATGCCGGCGTGCTCGGCCTTGGCCTGGTCGACGGAGTTCAGCACCTTCTCGGCGGCAGCAGCCGTCTTCTCGGCGATATAGCTCAGGCGGCTGCGCGCATCGGGCAGGCCGTCGGTGGCCACCTGCAGCTTGGGCATGACGCCCAGGCGCTGCATGGTGTCGTGCAGCGTGCGCGTGATCGTGCCGAGCTGCTGGAAGACCTCGGGCGAGACGAGCAGCGGCTCCTGGGCCTTGCCCAATTGCTCCAGTTGATCCATCGACATGGCAGTCCCCTTTTGTTATCAGGCGGCCGCAGCCAGCTTCTGCATGATCTTCAGGACTTTTTCTTCCAGCGTCGCCTTGGTGAAGGGCTTGACGATGTAACCCGCGGCGCCCGACTGGGCGGCCAGCACGATGTCTTCCTTGCGTGCCTCGGCGGTGACCATCAGCACCGGCAGGTGCTTGAGGTTGGGATCTTCCTTGATGGCCTTCAGCAACTCGAAGCCCGTCATGTTGGGCATGTTGATGTCGCTGACGACGAAGTCGAACTTGGCGCCCTTGAGCATGTTCAGGGCCTCGACGCCGTCCTCGGCCTCTTCGCAGTTGTTGTAGCCAATTTCCTTCAGCAGACCGCGCACGATGCGGCGCATGGTGGAGAAGTCGTCGACGACCAGGAATTTCATGTCAGCGCTCATGGCGATCCTCTCTCGGGGCTGGCGGTATATCGGGGGTCAGCCCGCAGTCTAGTTCTAGCGCGCGGGCGACGGCGGCTGAGTTTGCGGCAATTTACCGCTTGGCGGCACTTGCGTTGCAGGCTCCGGCGCCGCGGCCTCGGCCTCGGGCTCGTCCGGCAGATTCTTCAGCACGGCGTCCTCGGCATCGCGGTTCATGACGATGATGCTGATGCGCCGGTTCAGCGCCCCGTTGGGGTCCTTGGCGTCGAGCAGCTTGCTGGCCGCCAGGCCCTGCACACGCAGCATGCGCGCCTCCGACAGGCCGCCCGCGACCAGTTCCCGACGCGAAGCATTGGCGCGGTCGGCCGACAGCTCCCAGTTGCTGTAGCCCTTGTCGCCGCCCGGGAAGGGCTGGGCGTCGGTGTGGCCCTCCACCGTCAGGCGATTGGGCACCTCGGTCAGCACGCTGCCGAGTTCGCGCAGCAGTTCGCGCATATAGGGCTTCACGATGGCGCTGCCGCTGTCGAACATCGGGCGATTGCCCTCGTCGACGATCTGGATGCGCAGGCCTTCCTTGGTCATGTCCAGCCGGATCTGGCCGCCCAGGGCCGCCAGCTTGGGGTTCTCCGCCAGCACCTCCTCGACCTTGGTCTTGAGCTGCTCCAGCCGCGACTTCTCGGCCTTGCGCTGTTCTTCCTTCAGCGCGCGCAGGGTGTAGCTGGCCTTCTTGGCGGCGCTGTCACCTTCCTTGACCTGGCCGGTTTCGCGCGTGAGGTCCTTGCCGCCGCCGCGGATGACGCTGGAGGAGTCGCCCGAGCCCGAGCCGCCCAGCATGGCGACCTTCAACGGTGACTGGAAGAAGTCGGCGATGCCCTTCTTGTCGCCCTCGGTCGTCGAGCCCAGCAGCCACATGAGCAGGAAGAAGGCCATCATGGCCGTGACGAAGTCGGCGTAGGCGATCTTCCACGCGCCGCCGTGGGCCGCGTGGCCGCCCTTCTTCACCTTCTTGATGATGATGGGCTGTAGTTTCTTGGCGTCGCCGGCCATCTCAGGGCTCCATCACTTCTTCTTGACGTGGCCTTCGAGTTCCGTGAACGACGGGCGGTCGCCAGAGAACAGCACCTTGCGGCCGAACTCGATGGCCACTGCAGGCGCATAGCCCTGCATGCTGGCCAGCAGCGTCGTCTTGATGCACTGGAATTCCTTGCCGGCGTCTTCGACCTTCTGCTCCAGCAGGCCGGCCAGCGGCTCGGCGAAGCCGTAGGCCAGCAGAATGCCCAGGAAGGTACCGACCAGGGCGGAGCCGATCATGCCGCCCAGCACGGCCGGCGGCTGGCCGACCGAGCCCATGGTGTTCACGACACCCAACACGGCGGCCACGATGCCGAAGGCCGGCAGCCCACCGGCCAGGCGTTGCAGCGCGGCCACGGCGGCGTGCTCCTCCTGGTGATGGGTCTCGATCTCGCTGTCCATCAGCGACTCGATCTCGTGGGCGTTCAGATTGCCCGACACCATCATGCGCAGGTAGTCGGTGATGAATTCGGTGACGTGGTGGTCATTGCCCACCGTCGTGTATTTCTGGAACAGCGGGCTGCTGTGCGGATCCTCGACGTCCTTCTCGATGGACATCAGGCCTTCCTTGCGGGCCTTCTGCAGGATGTCGTACATCAGCGCCAGCAGCTCCATATAGCGGGCCTTGCTGTATTTGCTGCCCTTGAAGCACAGGCCCAGGCCCGCCGCGGTCGCCTTGACCACCTTCATCTGGTTGTTGGCCAGGAAGGCACCAATGGCGGCGCCGAAGATGGTGATCATCTCGAAGGGCAAGGCGTGCAGGATGACGCCGATGTTCCCGCCGTGGGCGATGAACACGCCGAAGATGCAGGCCATGGAGATGGCCCAGCCGATGATGACGAACATGCGCGGTTGAGTTGGGGGTGTTCAGGCCATATCGACCTGCTGCCGGGGGGCTTGAGCAAAGTATGCCGCGATGAAGCCCGCCGGAAGCACTCAATTGGCGGGCTTTGCCGCCCCATTCCGCACCGGGCGGTAAAGCCACACGAACTGGCCGCCGGGCAGTTGCCAGCTCGCCACCGGCTTGACGTCGGGCACCGCGAAATCCAGGCTGACCAGCCAGGCACCAGCCGCCAGTTCCCCGCAGGCCTTGGCCCAGACCCGGGGCATGGACTCCGGGCGCTGGAAGACATAGATCAGTGCATAGGCCGACCAGTCGTCCGCCCACAGGTCGCCCTGGCGCACCCGGGCGCCGCGCACCCGCAGCCGGGCAGCCCAAGCCAGCGGCCGGCTCCATTCGACGCCCTCGACGCAGGCTGCCGGATAGACGTGCAACAGTTCACGCAGGCCGTCGCCGACGCCGCAGCCGGCGTCCAGCACCCGGGCGCCCGGCGGCAATGGCGCCAGAGCGGCCAGTTGCTGCAGCGCACCACGGGGCGTGGGAAAGAGGGGCGCTTCAGACCAGGTCCGGCGCGGGTAGAGCCACCACAGCAGGGCCAGCGGCGCCAACCAGAGCAGGCCGGACGCCCCGCCCTGCCAGCCCAGGGCCAGCACCGAGGCCGGAAAGCCCAAGGCGACGATGAGCCGGCGCCAGCGCTCGTCATTCAGCCAGGCGAGTGAGGCTGCGACGGCAGCCCCCAGCGCCAGCGCCGGCCCTGGGGACAGGCCGGCCCAAAGCGCGGCCGCATAAATGAACCAGGCCGCCAACCAGCTCAACAAAGCCGGCAGCGGCCAACGGGTGATCCACATGGCGACAGTGTCGCCCGATTGCCCTATATCAATCAGTGCATCTGGATGGAGCCCTGGGCGCGGCCCTTGCCGGCGCGCGCGGGCGGGTTGCACAGGCCGCAGACGAAGTGGCGGGCCGTCTCGTGCGGGTGGGTGACGAACTGGCCATTGCACTTGGAGCACTTGGTCAGCGTCAGCATGCCGTTGTCGACGAACTTCACCAGGCGCCAGGCGCGGGTGACGGACAGCATGGCTTCCAGGCCCTGGGCCGTCGTCTGCTCCTGATAGAGCTGGTAGGCCTTGATGACGGTGTCGATCTCGTCCAGTGCCGCGGCCTTGTTCAGGTATTCGTGGATGTTCAGGAAGAGGCTGGCGTGGATATTGGGCTGCCAGGTCATGAACCAGTCGGTCGAGAAGGGCAGCTGGCCCTTGGACGGCGACTTGCCGCTGACTTCCTTGTACAGGCGCAGCAGGCGCTCGTAGGACAGGTCGGTTTCGGATTCCAGCACCTGCAGGCGGGCACCGAGGTGGATCAGCTGAACGGCACGGTCGATCTGCTTGGCTTCGGTGAGGATGCTCTTGACGCGCATGGTGGGCTCCGGAATCAGATGTTGGGTTCTAGATCAGGCGTGCTCGTGGCGGCCAGCCATGAGGATGCTGGCGTGGAGCCGCGAAACCGATTCGTTGGCGCCCGGCTTGCTGTGGTTGGTCAGCAGGCCCCACACCAGGTCGTCGCTCATGCGGAAGGCGCACAGCAGGGTGTTGCCGGAAGCGATCTTCATGATCTGGGCCGGGCTCAGCGTGCCGATCAGCGTGGCCGTGTCTTCGCTGATACCGAGGCGGTACAGGGCCTGTTCGCGGTCGGCGCGGATCAGGCTCTGGGCCAGCATCAGGTAGGACAGGTTGGCTTCACGGATCTCGGCGAGCATTTGGTCGGCGTTCATGGCGGGCTTCCGTTTCAGAGGTAGAGGGGTGTTGCGGATCAGTGAAACGGATTGTGTTGAAGGCCCTTTTCTCGCGATATCAGGCGGCGTCGGTGCGCAGCGTCACCCTGACAGGAAGCCCTTGTCAGCGAAATTCCTACAGGCGCGTCGGGGTCTCCCGCCGCCAAAGAATCGGGGCCCCGCCAGCTTGCGCCGGCGGGGCCCCGAAGGTGTGAAATCTGTCTCGTCAGCCGAGCAGTCGCTGCAGCTCGGTCATGGCCACCGGCATCAACTCGGGCGACTCGGCGCGCAGGCTGTCAGCGGCAGGGCCGGACTTCAGCGCACTCAGCACCTCGATCGCCTGCTTCTTCTGGCCGCGGCCCGACAACGCAAAACCCAGGGTGTAGAGGCTGGGGCCGTGGTCGGGGCGGATCTTCAGGGCGCGCTCGGCGCAGTTGGCGGCTTGCTCATGGCGGCCGGCCACCAGCAGCAAGGCGCCCATGTCGGCCAGCAGTTCGTGGCTGGTGGGCTCGTCCTGCAGCGCATCCTGCAGGATGCCCAGGCCCTGGCCCAGGTTGCCCCGGGCGGCTTCGGCAAACGCGGCGTTGCGGGCACGGGCCAGCAGCATCAGCGCATCTTCCGACATCGCTGCGGCAGCGGCGGTGGCGGGGATATGGGCAACTTTTTGACGGGTCGAAGCAGACAAGGCGGGCATCTGGGGCTCCAGTCCGGCGTCGTATCGGCCGGGATGAAGAGGACTTTAGGCAAGCCCCTTTTGGCCGATCCAGGGAAAAGCCGGGCTCTTCCGCGTCAAAAAAAGGTCGTCGGGCCGATCCGATGAACAAGGTCTTGCGTCGGCCTCTGTTCAAAAGATCACACCCCTTGACAAAAGCGCCTCAAGAAACGTGTGGCGCCGTCCGATAGCCAATGCAACGGCGCCGGCAACGGTTCCGTGGTCCGGCTGGAAAGCCGAGGCGAAGTCCAGACCCCAGGTGATGGACCCGCTTCAAAGGTTGACTGGCGTCGGGCGTAGCCACAAGGGCTTGCCTACTAACTAATAAGGGCGGGTCTGCGTGGGCAGCACGGGTGCCTCACCCGGGCACCTGGGTCTTCGCCGGCGCCTTTGCCGGGTCATCTCTAGTTGAAAGGAAGCGCATCATGCCCGCAGTTATCAATACCAACCTGCTGTCGCTCAACGCACAGCGCAACGCCAGCACTGCGCAGAGCGCGCTGGCCACGTCCATGCAACGCCTGTCGTCCGGCCTGCGTGTGAACTCCGCCCGAGACGACGCCGCCGGCCTGGCCATCGCGGAACGCATGAATTCCCAGGTCAAGGGGATGAATGTCGCCATCCGCAACGCCAACGACGGCATCTCGCTGTCGCAGACGGCTGAAGGCGCCCTCGGCAAGGTCAACGACATGCTGCAGCGCATGCGTGAACTGGCCGTCCAGTCCGCCAACGGCACCAACAACAGCGACGACCGCACCGCGCTGAACAACGAGTTCACGCAGCTGCAGAGCGAAATCACGCGCCTGAGCACCAACACGACCTTCAACGGCCAGGCGGTGCTGACCAACACGACGGCGTTCAACTTCCAGGTCGGCGCCAACGCCACCGCCAACGACACCATCACCATCAGCGGCCAGAACGTGCTGGGCACGACCACTGCGGCCGGCAAGAACGACGGCGCACTGGCTGAAGTGGCCAACTCGGCCAACACCGACATCTCCAACGTCGGCGCAGCCGGCACCGGCACCACCTTCGACGTGTACACCGGCACCGGTACCAAGGGCGCCCTGGACTCGATCGCCAAGATCGACCAGGCGATCTCCCAGGTCAACGTGGCCCGCTCGACCTTCGGCGCCGCCCAGAACCGCTTCGACGCCGTCATCTCCAGCCTGGGTACCGCGGTCGAGAACCAGTCTGCCGCTCGCAGCCGGATCATGGATGCCGACTACGCGATGGAAACCGCCAACCTGAGCCGTGCGCAGATCCTGCAGCAGGCTGGTACGGCCATGATCGCCCAAGCCAACCAGCAACCGCAGCAAGTGCTGCAGTTGCTTCGATGACCCCGGGCCAGCCTCAACGCTGGCCCTGAGCTCCGGCGCGACAAGCGTCGTCGTCGATCCCCGAGGGCAAAGCCCGCCAGCTCAAGCACCCTAAAAGGCCGCCAATCACCCCGCAATTCGCGAGATTGAGCGGCCCGTTTTCCAAAGGATCACTCTCAAGCGTTCCCCAGCAGGTTCCGATAACGGATTCAACGGGTCCCAGACCGTCAGTACTCGCAGCAGGCCACACCGGCTTCCTGCGCCGACTGCCAGGGCTCGGATTCCACCTATTGGCACAGAAAGGAACGCGCCATGTCCGCAATCATCAACACCAACCTCGCTTCGCTGAACGCCCAGCGCAACACGTCTGCCTCGCAGGGCTCGCTGATGGTCAGCATGCAGCGCCTGTCCTCCGGCCTGCGTGTCAATTCCGCCAAGGACGACGCTGCCGGCCTGGCGATTGCCGAACGCATGAACACCCAGGTGCGCGGCATGAGCGTCGCCATCCGCAACGCCAACGACGGCATCTCGTTTGCGCAGACCGCTGAAGGCGCGCTGGGCAAGATCGGCGACATGCTGCAGCGCATGCGTGAACTGGCCGTGCAGTCCGCCAACGGCACCAACAACACCGACGACCGCACCGCGCTGAACAATGAATTCGCGCTGCTGCAGTCCGAAATCACGCGCCTGTCCAGCAACACCAATTTCAACGGCAACTCCATCCTGACGGGTTCCGCCGCCACCACCTTCCAGGTGGGCGCCAACGCGACGGCGAACGACACCATCACGATCACGGGCGCCGACATCCTGAACACCGCCACCGCGGCCGGCACCAACCAGGGCGCCCTGGCTGAAGTCGCCAACTCGGCCAACACCGACATCTCCAACGTCGGCGCCGCCGGCACGGGCGCCACCTTCGACGTCTACACCGGCTCGGGCACCAAGGGCGCACTGGACTCGGTCGCCAAGATCGACCAGGCCCTGTCCCAGGTGAACACGGCCCGTTCCACCTTCGGTGCCGCCCAGAACCGCTTCGACGCCGTCATCTCCAGCCTGCAGGTCTCGGTGGAAAGCCAGTCGGCCGCCCGCAGCCGCATCATGGACGCCGACTACGCCAGCGAAACCGCCAACCTGAGCCGTGCGCAGATCCTGCAGCAGGCCGGCACCGCGATGATTTCGCAGGCCAACCAGCTGCCCCAGCAAGTGCTGACGCTGCTGCGCGGCGGTTGATGGAAGGCGTAAGCGAGGGCGGTGGGGGCACCGCCGGCACAGGCCTTTAATGGCCGTGGTTTTGGGCGCTGTTCGCGGTTTTGAGCCGTGGGCAGCGCCAACACAATGCACTCCATGACGTCGCTGTGTTTGCGGCGGCGACACCGGAATCAACCGGGCTGTTTGCAGGAGTGCTCAAATGCCCCAGACCATCAATACCAACATTGCATCGCTGAACGCACAGCGGAACTTGAACAGTTCCCAGGGCTTGCTGGCGGTGTCGATGCAACGCCTGTCCTCCGGGCTGCGTGTCAATTCGGCCAAGGACGATGCCGCCGGTCTGGCGATCGCCGAACGCATGAACACGCAAGTCCGCGGCATGTCGGTGGCCATGCGCAATGCCAACGACGGCATCTCGCTGGCGCAGACGGCTGAAGGCTCCCTCGGCAAGGTGGGCGACATGCTGCAACGCATGCGTGAACTGGCCGTCCAGGCCGCCAACGGCACCAACAACGTGCAGGACCGGGCCGCGCTGAACAACGAATTCACGCAGCTGCAGACCGAAGTGGGACGCCTCATCCGCAACACCAACTTCAACGGCTCGCAGATCCTGACCGGTGCGGCGACCTCCTTCACCTTCCAGGTCGGCGCCAACGCCACCGCGGACGACCAGATCGTCATCACGCAGGCCGACATCCTGACGACGACCCTGGGCACCACCGGAACGCCCAACGGCAACGACGGCGCCCTGGAAGCGGCCATCAACAGCACCAAGATCAACATCCTGGGCGCTGCCGGCAGCGGCACCGGCGGTGTACCGCCAACCGCCCAGGTGGACTTCGCCGCCGCAGGCGCGCCGCCCGCCCTGACCGGCGCCAATGCCGACGAAGGCGACCCGTCGGTGGCCATCCAGTTCCTGGACTTCGCGCTGGCCCAGGTCAACCTGGCCCGCTCGACCTACGGTGCCACCCAGAATCGCTTCGACTCCGTGATCGGCAACCTGCAGGTCGCCGTCGAGAACCAGACCGCGGCCCGCTCGCGCATCATGGATGCCGATTACGCCCAGGAAACGTCCAACATGTCGCGGGCACAGATCCTGCAACAGGCTGGCAATGCCATGGTCGCGCAGGCCAACCAGCTGCCGCAGCAGGTGCTGCAACTGCTCAAGGGCTAAGCCGCCCGCCGCATCAAAACGCCGGGTTCCGCGTGTCGGAAGCCCGGCGTTTTTCATTCAAATGCCGGCGCGACGCAAATTTGCCTAAAGTTCGCCGCCAGCATGCCGAAGGCCCTGCGGAAGGGTTGCAACAGGAAAGGTTATGGCCTCCATCTCGTCGCTGGGTATCGGAAGCGGTCTCGATGTCGAAAGCTTGGTCACCAAGCTGATGTCGCTCGAGCAGCAGCCGATCAATGACATCAAGCAGGCCTCGGCCAAGCTCCAGACCAAGATTTCCGCCTACGGCATGTTGCAGTCGGCCGTCTCTGCCATGCAGACGGCCGCCCAGAAGCTGTCCGACGCCACCCTGTGGAACGCCTCCACAGTCAGCGTCTCCGACCCCACCGTGGCCTCCGTCACGGCCGCCAGCGCCGGCAGCCAGAACCATGTGCTCAAGGTCAGCCAGCTGGCCTCCGCCCAGTCGGTGGCCAGCCGCATCTTCGCGGGCGGCAGCAGCACCATCGGCGACGGCACCCTGACCATCGCCCTGGGCCGCTGGGCGGGTGAACCGCCGGTCTTCACGGCCGGCGCCGCCGCCCCGGTGTCCGTCTCCGTCAGCGCAGCCGACACCCTGACCAGCATCCGCGACAAGATCAACGCCGCCAATGCCGGCGTCAGCGCCAGCCTGGTCAACGACGCCGCCGGCACGCGCCTGGTCATCCGCTCGCTGAGCACCGGTGAAAACCAGGCCTTCCAGATCAGCAGCCCCGACGCCGCCCTGGCCGACCTGACCTACGACCCCGCCAGTGGCGCCGGCATGACCCAGGCCCAGGCCGCCAGCAATGCCCAGTTCAACTGGGACGGGCTGGACCTGACGTCCGAGAGCAATACCTTGACCGGGCTGTCAGACGGCATGAACGTCACCCTGCTCAAGACCACGGCCAGCGCGGTCAACGTCGGCACCGCGAACGACACGACCAGCGTCAAGAAGGCCATCACGGACTTCGTCGACTCGTACAACAAGCTGATCAACCTGATGCGCGATCAGACCAAGTACGACTCCGGCACCAAGACGGCCGGCGTGCTGCAGGGCGACACCAAGGCCGTGTCGGTGCAGCAGATGCTGCGCGGCATCACCGGCGGCACGACGACGCTGGCCGGCGCCTTCGGCCGGCTGGCCGACATCGGCCTGGAACCCGGCCAAAGCGGCACGCTGACGGTCAACAACACCAAGCTGGACAAGGCGCTGACCAACCTCACCGACCTGAAGAAGCTGTTCGCGGCACCGGACACCGCCCACAGCAGCAACCAGGGCTTCGCGCTGCAATGGAACAGCTTCGCGACCAAGATCCTGGGCTCGGACGGCGCCATCACGACCGGCCAGAGCAGCCTGCAAAAGCGGATTGCCAGCAACGACACTCAGATCGACCACCTGCAGGACTCACTGTCGCTGATGGAAAAGCGCCTGCGCGCCCAGTACAGCGCCCTGGACACCAAGATGGCCTCGCTGAACCAGCTGTCGTCCTACGTGACCAAGCAGTTCGGCAGCTCGTCGGGCTGAGGCGGGCCGGCCCCGGTCCGCAAACAAGGCGCCTAAGGGCGCCTTTTTCACGCTCCCGGGGTGGGTAAGCCGCCTCAAGTTCGCCGGCCGGGCGCCGAAATTTGAAGGTATCCAGCCCAGAGAAGCCTCATGTACGGAACTCCCTCCCCGTTTGCCCCTCGAGCCCACCGCGCCGGTTCCGCCTACGGCAAGGTCGGCGTCGAGACCGACGTCCTCAGCGCCAGCCCGCACCGTCTCGTCGCCCTGCTGTTCGACGGCGTCGTCGAAGGCATGAATCTGGCCCTGGCCGCCATCCAGGCCGGCAACACCCCGGTCAAGAACAATTCCCTGTGCCGCTGCGTGCGCATCCTGGACGAAGGCCTCAAGGCGGCCCTCAACCTGGAGTCCAACCCGCTGGCCCACGACCTGCGCGATCTCTACGCCTATCTGTGCATGCGGCTGACCTACGCCAACCTGCACAGCGACGTCGCCGCCATCGAGGAATGCAAGCGCCTGCTGCTGCCGGTGCGCGACGCCTGGGCAGCCATTGCCGACAACCCCGCGGTGCGTGCCCCCCAGGCCGCCTGACCTCCCGCCCTGTTTTCCGGTACGCCCCATGAATTCCGAACTGCTGAACTACTACGAGGCCATCGAACAGGCCAGCGCCGACATGCTGTCGGCCGCCCGCACGGGCAACTGGGACGAGGTCGTCAAGCTCGAAGGCGCCTGCGTGCTGCTGATCTCGCAGCTCAAGTCCGCCGCCAGCCAGGCCCAGCTGGCACCGGGGGAATCGCAGCTGAAGACGCGCATCATGCAGCGCATCCTGCTCAACGACGCCGAGATCCGCCACCTGGCCGAGCCGTGGCTGGAAGACCTGGACCAGGTCATGAAGGGCAAAAGCCGACTTGTCCATTGACCCCTCGCCCAGCCCGCCGCGCTGAACGCGGGCGGTCTGGTCGATCCCCCGAGCAACTGTGTTCGGTGTCAAGCCTCTGATGGAGACTGCAGATGCTTGACGGCATTCCAGGTCGCTTGAT
>NZ_JBYSZK010000018.1:0-57853 GCF_058787015.1 Roseateles sp. FW305-36
GCAGTCCCTGCGGACTGCTTGTGCCTACGGAAGGCCATGGGCCTCTGGCCCATGGCAGGCCCGGCGCTCGGCCCGCAGTCAATGCACTGCGGCCACCACCAGTCGTCAGTTGTCCCTGTCTTCCAGGGCCTCGCACAGGGCCGTCAACCCGGCCGTCACGGTCTGCAGGCGCACCGCCTGACGATCACCCGCGAAGTTCTCGCGCCAGACCTGCGCTGGCCGCCCGGCATGCACCAGGGCCAGCCAGACCGTGCCGACCGGCTTGGCCTCACTGCCACCCGTGGGCCCGGCCACGCCGGTGACGGCCAGGGCCCAGTCGACGGGCGCATGGGCCAGCAGGCCGCGGGCCATGTGCTCGGCCACCTCGGCGCTGACGGCACCATGCAGGGCGATCAGCCCCTTGGGCACGCCGAGCAGTTCGGCCTTGGCCTCGTTGCTGTAGCTGACGACGCCGCGCTCGAACCACTGGCTGGAGCCGGACAGGCTGGTGCAGGCCGCGGCGATGAGGCCGCCGGTGCAGCTTTCCGCCGTGCCGATGCGCTCGCGCCGCTGCATCAGCGCGACGGCAATGCGGTTGATCAGCTCGAAATCGTCGGCAAACATGGCATCACCCCATGAAATAGCGGTAGAGCGCAATGACGGCAAGCGTACAGCCGGCGGCCACGAAATCGTCGAACAGGATGCCGAAGCCCTGCCCCCAACCGATGGGCGCACCGCGCTCGGCCTTGAAGAGACGGTCGGCCCAACCCACCGGGCCGGGCTTGGCCGCGTCGAAGAAGCGGAACAGGCCGAAGGCGATCAACTGGCCCAGCCAGCCCACCGGGCTGATCAGCCAAAGGATGAGCCAGAAGGCCAGCACTTCGTCCCAGACGATGGCGCCCGGGTCGGGCGTGTTCATGTGCCGGGCCGTGACCGTGCAGGCCCACCAGCCGACGATGGTGCCGCCGCCAATCAACACGGCCCAGGCCACGTCGCCCATCCACGGCGAGAGGACGGCGAAGACCAGCCAGGCCCACAGCGTACCGACCGTGCCGGGTGCCTTGGGCGACAGGCCGCTGCCGAAGCCCAGCGCGATCCAACGTGCGGGGTGGCGGAGCATGAAGGCCGGAGTCGGCCGGATGGGTGCATTGCTCATGAAGCGAAATGATCAAAGCTGCGCAGCCCGTGCTCGACGGCCACGCCATGGGTGTCGACGACGCGCAGGCCCGGCTCGGCTTCGATGGCGCCAATGCGCGTCAATGGCACGCCGACGTCGGGCAGGATCGCACCGGACGGCGCGGTGAAGACGAGTTCGTAGTCATCGCCGCCGGCCAGCAGGCATTCCTGCTGCAGGGCCATTGGCTGGGCTGCCAGTACGCTGCTGCGCGGCAGCGCGTCGACATCCAGCCGGGCGCCGACACCCGAAGCGGCGAGGATGTGGCCGAGGTCGCCGAGCAGGCCATCGGAGATGTCGATGGCCGCGGTCGCGATGCCACGCAGGGCCTGGCCGAGGGCGAGGCGCGGCGTCGGGTATTCCATCGCGGCACGCGCGATGTCGAAGCCGACCCCGTCCAGGCTCACCGTGCCGCGGAAGACCTCCAGCGCCAGGCGTGCATCGCCCAGCCGCCCCGAGACCCAGATCTCGTCGCCGACGCGCGCACCGCTGCGCAGCAAGGCCTGGCCGGCGGGCGCCTCGCCAAAGACGGTGATGCAGATGTTGAGCGGCCCTTGCGTGGTGTCACCGCCGATCAGCGGGATGCCGCTGGCGTCGGCCAAAGCCCACAGGCCGCGGGCGAATCCGGTCAGCCAGGCTTCGTCAAGCCGCGGCAGGGCCAGGGCCAATGTGAAGCCTCGCGGCGTGGCACCGCAGGCGGCCAGGTCGCTGAGGTTGACGGCCAGGGCCTTGTGGCCGAGGCGCTCGGGTGCCACGGTGGACAGGAAATGCCGCCCCTCGACCAGCATGTCGCTGGAGACGAGCCAGCGCGCGCCCGGCGTGGGCACGAGGACGGCGCAGTCATCGCCGACGCCCACCTCCACCCCTGGCGCCGCGGGGCGCTGAAAGAAGCGCCGGATCAGATCGAATTCACCCATGCCGGCGATTGTCGCCATGTGGACATCCGCAGCGACCCGGGCTGGCTTGCGGTGGCATGATTCCAGCCCCTCGTCGGCCTTTGTGATGTCCGCCATGTCCAGCTCAGAAGAAAAACGCGCCCAACTCCGCCAGGCTGCCCTCGAATATCACGAGTTCCCGACGCCGGGCAAGATCGCCATCGCCGCCACCAAGTCCCTGGTCAACCAGCGCGACCTCGCCCTGGCCTATTCGCCCGGTGTGGCCGCGGCCTGCGAAGAGATCGTGGCCGACCCGGCCAATGCCTTCCGCTACACCTCGCGCGGCAATCTCGTCGCCGTCGTCTCCAACGGCACGGCCGTGCTGGGCCTCGGGAATATCGGCCCGCTGGCCTCCAAGCCCGTCATGGAAGGCAAGGGCGTGCTGTTCAAGAAGTTCGCCGGCATCGACGTCTTCGACCTCGAAGTGGCCGAGAACGACCTCGACAAGCTGGTCGACTGCATCGCCGCGCTCGAGCCGACCTTCGGCGGCATCAACCTCGAGGACATCAAGGCGCCGGACTGCTTCTACGTCGAGCGCAAGCTGCGCGAGCGAATGAAGATCCCCGTCTTCCACGACGACCAGCACGGCACGGCCATCGTCGTCGGCGCGGCCTTCCTGAACGGCCTCAAGGTCGTCGGCAAGAGCGTGAAGGACGTCAAGCTGGTCACCTCGGGCGCGGGCGCCGCGGCACTCGCCTGCCTGGGTCTGCTCGTCAAGCTGGGCCTGCCGCGCGAGAACATCTTCGTGACCGACCTGGCCGGCGTCGTCTACGAGGGCCGCACCGAACTGATGGACCCGGACAAGGCCGAGTACGCTCAGAAGACCGATGCACGATCGCTGCGCGAAGTCATCAAGGGCGCCGACGTCTTCCTCGGCCTGTCGGCCGGCGGCGTGCTGAAGGCCGACATGGTGGCGACCATGGCCGACAGGCCGCTGATCTTCGCCCTGGCCAACCCGACGCCCGAGATCCTGCCCGAGGAAGTGCAGGCCGTGCGCGGCGACGCCATCATGGCCACGGGCCGCACGGACTATCCCAACCAGGTCAACAACGTCCTGTGCTTCCCCTACATCTTCCGTGGCGCGCTGGACTCGGGGGCGACGACCATCAACATCGACATGGAGATCGCCGCCGTCCACGCCATCGCTGACCTGGCCCAGGCGGAGCAGAGCGAAGTGGTGGCCGCGGCCTATGTCGGCGCGACGCTCTCCTTCGGCGCCGAATACCTGATCCCCAAGCCTTTCGACCCGCGGCTGATGATGCGCATCGCGCCGGCCGTGGCCAAGGCGGCCATGGACTCGGGCGTCGCGGCCCGCCCCATCACCGACTGGGACGCCTACCGCGAAAAGCTGCAGAGCTTTGTCTACGCCTCGGGCAACACGATGAAGCCCATCTTCACCGCGGCCAAGCGGGCGCCGAACAAGCGCGTCGCCTATGCCGAGGGCGAGGAGGAGCGCATCCTGCGCGCGGCCCAGGTCGTCGTCGACGAAGGCCTGGCCCGCCCGACGCTGATCGGCCGTCCCGAGGTCATCGCCGAGCGCTGCGAGCGTTTCGGCCTGCGCCTGCAGCAGGGCCGCGACTACGACATCGTCAACGTCGAGCACGACGACCGCTACCGCGACTACTGGCAGACCTATCTGCGCATGACCGAACGCAAGGGCGTCACCCAGCAGCTCGCCAAGATCGAGATGCGCCGCCGCCTGACGCTGATCAGCAGCATGCTGCTGCACAAGGGCGAAGTCGACGGCATGCTCTGCGGCACCTGGGGCACGACGGCCACCCATCTGCAATACATCGACCAGGTCATCGGCAAGCGCGCCGGTGTGAAGACCTACGCCTGCATGAACGGCCTGATCCTGCCGGGCCGCCAGGTCATGCTGGTCGACACCCACGTCAACTACGACCCCAGCGCCGAGCAGCTGGCCGAGATCACCATCCTGGCGGCCCAGGAGATGTGCCGCTTCGGCCTGACGCCGAAGGCCGCCCTGCTGTCGCACAGCAACTACGGCACCAGCGACAAGCCCTCGGCCGTCAAGATGCGCGACACGCTGGCCCTGATCCAGCAACTCGCGCCCTGGCTGGAGGTCGACGGCGAGATGCACGGCGACACCGCCCTGGACCCCGGCTATCGCAAGCAGCTGATGCCGCACAGCCCGCTGACGGGCGAAGCCAACCTGCTGGTGCTGCCCAATATCGACGCCGCCAACATCTCCTACAACCTGCTGAAGACGGCCGCCGGCGGCGGCATCGCCATCGGCCCGGTGCTGCTGGGCGCGGCCAAGCCGGTGCACATCCTGACGCCTTCGGCGACGGTGCGCCGCATCGTCAACATGACGGCCCTGACGGTCGCCGACGCCAACGCGGCGCGCGCCTGAAGCCCGCCGCGGTTCCATGGGGGAACAGGGCAAAAGCGCCCTGACTCCCCCAATTGACAGAAGTTTTCACGACGAAAACTGCGTCACGAGGCCGTCATGATTCAAGCAAAAACAGGCACTTAGCTGCGTGTGAGCGCCGGCTCACATGAGCCTATTCCAGACTTCCGCGACGGGGTCTGGCTTGAGCTTTTCGGGTCGCTTCGGTACCATTGTGGTTTCGAATTCAGGGTTAACCCGTGTTTTTGCTCTCGTGGCTGGCGCGTTCCGGCGCCTCGGCGGTCACCACCGCCCTGCTGCTTTCCGGCCTCGCCGGAGGCGCGCAAGCCAAGGAAGCGGCGCCCACCGCAACGCCCGTTCTGGCTGAAATCCAGCTGAACGAGCTGCCCGCCCAGGCCCAGGAAACGCACCGGCTCATTCTCGCCGGTGGCCCGTTTCCCTATGCCAAGGATGGCGTGGTGTTCGGCAATCGCGAGCGACTGCTGCCCCGCAAGGCGCGCGGCTTCTATCGCGAGTACACGGTCAAGACCCCTGGCGCACGCACGCGTGGCGCCCGCCGCCTCATCTGCGGCGGCACGCCCCCGACGGCGCCGGAGGTCTGTTACTACACCGACGATCACTATGCCAGCTTCAAGCGCATCCGCGCGGCGGCGGCACGGTGAAGGTCGAGGATTCAGCAGTTTTGTGACTTGAAAGGAGGAACGCGACCATGCTTTTGCAGACCGTCCGTCCCAATATCGTGCAGGCCATACGGGCCTACCGGGTCGAGGACTTGATGCAGGCCGCTCATGAGGCGGGCCAGCATTTTCTCTATGCCAATCTGTCCGAGGCGCAGTCCAAGCAGGACGTGCTCGACGGCATCGCGCAGGCCTTCTTGTTCCCAGCGCATTTCGGCAAGAACCTGGACGCCCTGCATGACTGCATGACCGACCTCGTTCACAAGTCTGGCAGCCAGCCGGGCTTTGTCGTGGTGCTGGAGCAGTTGCCCGACAACGTGCGATTCGATCGCGAAGCCCGCGAGCAGCTGCTCGATGTGTTCCGCGATACGGCTGACTACTGGGCCGACCGGAAGATAGCGTTCCGCTGTTTCTATTCTTTTCAGTAGCCCGCTCCCAAGAAAACGGGTCATGGGAGCGGGCTGCTGAGGTGGCCCCGGTGATTGAGAAGCCCGCGCCGAAAAGCGCGAAGTCGACGATTGGCAACCCCAATTTCGGCATGAACATGCCGATGATGTGCAGCGCCTTCGACACCTCGATGTGGTTGAACGCCGCGTAATGAGACCCCCCGTACCGGCTGACGCCGGCCCCCCGAGGGGGCGCTGCTAGCGGCCCGGCAATGCCGGTTCCGCTGCAGCTGCTGGAGGAGACAAAGCCCGCTTCAAGCGGGCTTTGTCGTTTCTGAGACTTCGAGGGCCAGGGCGACGAACTGGTCGACCGGCACTTCCTCGGCGCGACGCTGCAGGTCGAAGTGACCCGGGTAGCCGCGCTCGGTCAGCCAGTGGCCCAGGCTGTGGCGCAACAGCTTGCGGCGTTGCGAGAAGGCGCTGGCGACCAGTTCGCCCAGCAGCTTGGGATCGACGGCCGGCGGCGCCTTCAAGGGCTGCATGCGCACGATGGCCGAGTCCACCCGCGGCGGCGGGTCGAAGGCTTCGGGTGGCACGTCCAGCACCGACTCGATGTCGTAGCGCCACTGCAGCATGACGCTCAGGCGCCCATAGTCCTTGCCGCCCGGTCCTGCGGCCATGCGGTCGACGACTTCCTTCTGCAGCATGAAATGCTGATCGACGACATCGTCCACGGCCTCCAGCAGATGGAAGAGGATGGGCGTGGAGATGTTGTAGGGCAGGTTGCCGACGACACGCAGCCGGGCGGCCTTGGTGGCGGCCAGGGCCTTGAAGTCGACCTTGAGCACGTCGCTCTCGATGACCTCGACGTCGTCACGCTTGCGCAGGCGGGCCGCCAGGTCGCGGTCCAGCTCGATGACGGTCAGCGGCACCGAACCCTTGGGAATGCGCGCCAGCAGCGGCAGCGTCATCGCGCCCAGGCCGGGCCCGATCTCGACCAGGGTCTCGCCCGACTGCGGGTCGATGAGGTCGACGATGGCCTCGATCAGCGCCTTGTCGGTCAGGAAATGCTGGCCGAAGCGCTTGCGCGGGATGTGCTGCCCGCTCAGTCGAGCCATTCCCGGACCTCGACGAAGGCCTTGGTCCGCAGATCCTTGACCCACTCCTGGTAGGCCTCGTCGTACTTCTGCTCGCGCAGCGCATTGCGGGCCTGCTCGCGCAGCTGCTTCATCTCGACATCGACGGTGCGACGCTCCAGCACCTGGATCAGGTGCACGCCGAAGCGCGACACGACGGGACCCGAGATGCCGTTCAGCGGCAACGCATTCATGGCTTCCTCGAACTCCGGCACGAAGCCGCCGGCGCCCATCCATCCCAGATCGCCACCCTCGGGAGCGCTGCCGTCCTCGGAGTTGGCCTTGGCCAGGTCGTCGAACTTGGCCTGGCCGCCCTCGATCTGGCGCTTCATCTCGGCCAGGCGGCGGGCCGCGACTTCGGCGGTCAGCTGGGCCGAGGGGCGCAGCAGGATGTGGCGGGCATGGGTCTGCACGCTCTGCGTCATGGAGGCACCACCCTGGCGCTCGACGACCTTGAGGATGTGGAAGCCCGCGCCGCTGCGCAGCAGCTCGGGGGCGACCTGGCCGCTCTTCAGGCCCTGGACGGCGCTGACGAAGACATCGGGCAGGCGGTCGACCGGGCGCATGCCGATCTCGCCGCCCTTGGCCTTGTTGCCGTCCTCGGAGATCTCGCGGGCAACCTTGCCGAAGTCCTCGCCAGCCTTGACGCGGGCCAGCGCCGCCTCGGCACGGGCGCGCTTCTCGGCGACGACGCTTTCCGGCGCGCCATCCGGCACCGACACCAGCACCTGGGCCAGGTTGATCTGCCCGCCCTGCTCCAGCGCGGCGCGCTTCTTGTCGAGGTAGGCGTCGATCTCGGCGTCCGTCACCTTGATGCGGCCCTGCACTTCGCGCTCGCGCACGCGCTCCGTCATCATCTGGTCGCGCAGGTTCTCGCGGAAGCTCTTGTAGTCGGTGCCGTCGGCCTTCAGGCGCTCGCGCAGCTGGGCCATGGTCAGCTTGTTCTGCGCGGCAACGTTGGCGACGACGCGGTCCAGCTCGGCCTCGTCGATGCGCTGGCCGTTCTCGCGGGCATAGGTGACGAGGACGCGGTCCTCGATCAGCGCCTCCAGCGCCTGCTTGCGCAGGCCGGCCGTCTCGGGCATGACCTCGCCGCGCTGGCGGGCTTCCTGGCGCAGGCGTTCGGTGCGCTGGACGACCTCGCTGGCGGCGACGACGTCCTGGTTGACGACGGCGGCGATGTAGTCACCCGGCTGCAGCGTGGGCGCTGTCTGGGCCGAGGCGGTGAAGGCGGCCAGGGCCAGAACAAGAGGAGCGAGGCGATGCATCATGGTTGGAAATCTGAACTCGGCGAGCGATCGGAGCTCAGCCTTCGGTAACCGGGCACATTGTCCTTCAAGACCTTGAGGGCGTTCGAACCGAGCTGCGACAGGCCCACCAGCTCCAGTTGCAGCATCAGGCGCGTGTTGGTTTCGGCCCGGCCGGTGGACAGCCGCTCCACGCCCCAGCGCAGCACCCAGCAACCGGCGTCGTACTCGAAGCCCATGACCGAATCGGTCAGGCGCTTGTCGCGCAGCGAGTACTGCACGCGGCCGGCGCTGTACCAGGCGCCGCTGCAGGACTTGCTGTCGGCGCCGCGCGAGGTGACGGGCGTGCCGTAGATGGGCCATTGCCACGCCACCTCGACCTGCTCGCTCTGGGCCCGCGCCAGGCGGTAGGCGACGCTGACGGTCTTGAAGGGCCCGGGCGAATAGCGGGCGCGCAGCACCGAGCGCACCGAGCGGTTGGTCTCGGGGTTGAACTCCAGCGTGCCGTCGGCCCACCACTGCTCGTCCAGGTGGGCGGCGGCGGCCAGCAGCAGGTCGGAGAAGCGCTGGGTGACGGGCTGGCCGTCCGGCGTGATCTTCTGGTCGCGGAACAGGAAGCGCTGCACGGCGCCCAGGCGCAGGATCTCCTCGCCCGAGTTCGCGCCGATCCAGCGGCTGGTCACGCCGGCGCTCAGCGCATGCAGGTCCGACACCCGGTCCACGCCCGAGAAGGGGTTGTCGGTGTAGATGGAGTCGAAGTTGAAGTCCTTGGGCGCCGAGTCGAAGTTGGGCAGGTTGGCCTGGTCGCGGAAGGGCGTGTTGACGTAGAGCAGGCGCGGTTCGAGGCTTTGACGGTAGTCGCGGCCCAGCAGCGTCGTGTCGCGCTCGAACACCCAGCCATGGTCGATGCTCAGCGTCGGGATGAAGCGATGCATGCGGGTCTGGCCGTCGGGCTGGGCCCGGTCCAGGTCATAGGCCGCCGCGTTGACCGACACACGCGGGATGAACCACCAGGCCTCGCCGCCCAGCGGCGCGGCGATGTGGCCCAGGGCATGCACACGCTGGCCGCCGCGCTGCTGACCGGCCAGGGCCGAGCTCGGCAGGTCGAAGCGGTTGTATTCCAGCTCCAGGCCGCCTTCCAGCCGCGCCTTGCGGCCCCAGGGGCGGAAGCTGTCCAGCACCGCCTCGTCGGCCGACGTCGTCACGCGCACACCGATCTGCGGGCTGCGTTGGAAGGGCGAATCGAACCGGGCCAGGGTGTCGCTGCCCTGCAGGGTCTGCCAGCGCTGCACGCGGGCATAGGTGTCGATGACGCCCCAGGACAGCTCGCGCTGGCGGTTCAGCGTGAAGTCGTTGGCCAGCAGGCGCGGCGTCTGGCTCTCGACGCGGCGCGACATGTCCTTCCAGTAGTCGTCGTCGGAGACCCGCTCGCTCTTGAGCCTGTAGCGCCAGTCGCCGAAGACATGGCCGTCGTTGTTGAGCTTCAGGCTCCAGCGCGAATGGCCGAAGACGCGGTCGCTCGGCAGCAGGTCGACGTTGATGCGGCCGGCGTGGTCGGGCTCCAGATAGCGGAACTCGCTGTCCAGGCCGACGCCGCGCTTGCTCAGGATGAAGGGCGTGAAGGTCGCATCGCGCTGCGGCGCGATGTTCCAGTAGTAGGGCACGCCGAACTCGAGGCCGCTGCGGTTGTCCAGGAAGAGGTTGGGCGGCAGCCAGCCCGACTTGCGCGCCGAGCTCAGCGGGAAGCTCAGCGAGGGCGCGGCCAGGATGGGTACGCCCAGGAAATGCAGCACCGCACCGTCGGCCTGGCCTTCGTTGGCGGCCAGGTCCATGCGCAGATTGCGGGCGGTGATCTGCCAGGCCGGCTCCTCGTTCTCCACGGCCGGGCAGCTGGTGTAGCTGCCGTCGGTGGCGCTCATGTGCTCGCTGTCCTGGAACTTCAGCACCTTGGCCTTGCCGGCGCCGCCGGTGGCGGCCAGGAAGAAGCGCGGCGCCAGGAACTCGCCCTCGAAGCGGCTCACATAGAGCTGCAGCAGCGGCCCGGTGAAGACATTGCCGTTGTGGTTGATGCGCACCTGGCCTTCGGCCTTGGCGAGGTCGTCGACGACGTTGTAGTCCAGCTTGTCGGCATTCAGCACCAGCTCGCCGTAGCGCAGCTCGACGTCGCCCTGGCCCTCGGCCTTCTGGTCCATCTGGGCCGACACCTTGCTGGCACTGATGACCAGGGCCGGCTTGGCGCTGGTCTTGGACGTCGGGCCGAGCACGCGGCTGCCGCGCAGCGGCAGCGCATCGTCGGCAGGGGCCTGCTGGGCCGACGCCGGCCCCCAGGCGCACAGGGCCAGGGCGACGACGAGGGGCAGCGGGGCGGGTGTGGGAAGGCGGGACGAGCGCGGCACGGGCGGCGAGAGCGGCAAGGGCTCGATGTCGGTGAGGATGCCGGGGCCGGCGGTTCTTAGAATTTCATTATCCACGAGGGACTTCCTCTCCATGACCTCCGCCCTGATCGCCAATCTCATCGCCCACCCCGCCGACGCCGACCGCCTGATGCGCGAGGCCTGCGCCGAGCTGCGCGCGCGCCCCGCCGCATTGGCGCCGCCCGATGCCGTCCTGCTGCGCACCGGCCTGGCCCGCATCGTCCAGGACGGCCTGGACAGCGGCCTGGAAGGCGTGGTGCAACGCCTGCTCCACGACGCCCCCAAAGGCAGCGTGACCGATGAACTGGCCGCCCTGCTGCGCCCGCCCGAGCTGGCCTGGGACGAAGCCCAGGAAATCGACTGGGCCGTGCGCCACTGGGAGGCCTGCCGCAAGGAGGGCCTGCTCGACGAGGAGCTGGCCGCCGACTTCGGCGAATACTGGCGGGAACTGGAATGGAGCGCCCTGCGCCAGCACCTGGCGCTGCTGGGCCAGGGCCATGCCGAGCAGCGCCGGCTGATGGCCTATATCGTCAGGACGGCAAGCCGCTATGTCGCCTTCAGTCCGCTGAAGCGGGCCATGGAGACGCGCTTCCCCGAGTTCTTCGAGTTGGGCTTCACGCTGAAGTAGTCAGGGACACGTCGCACAACCCGCCGCCACCAGCCACGGGTCCTTGTCCTCGCCGCCGAAGATCTCGAGCAGGAAATCGAGGAAGGCCCGGGTGCGCGCCGGCACGTATTTGCGCGTCGGCATGCCGGCCCACAACGTCGTGCTGAACAGGCTCCACTGCGGCATGACCCGCTCCAGGGCCTGCTCCAGCAGCGCGTCTTCCACCATGAAGCTGGGCAAACCGGCCACGCCCAGGCCATGCAGGGCGGCGGCGTAGTTGGTGTCCATGTGCGTCGTGGACAGCGCGGCGCGCGAGGGCACGATGGGCAGGGTGATTTCCTCGCTGCCGTCGCCGCGCTGCAGCGTCAGGCCGCGCATCAGCGTCGGCGTGGGTGGCAGCAGCGCGTCGTGCAGCTTGAGTTCGCTGGGATGCTGGGGACGGCCGCGCTGGTCCAGGTATTCCGGCGAGGCGCACATGATGAATTCGCTGCGCGCCAGGCGTCGGGCGATGAAGTCGCCATCCAGCGGCGCACGCGAGACCAGGATGGTCAGGTCGTAGGCGTCGTCCACCGTTTCGACCGGTCCGGGCGAGGTGATCTCCAGCGTCACCAGCGGGTATTCGCGATGGAACTTGGGCAGGTGCTTGGCCAGCTGGTGCACGGCGATGGCCGGCGGGCACAGGATGCGCAGCAGGCCGCGCACTTCCTGGGTGGCCGAAGCCGCCAGGGCCGCCGCCTCGTCCACGTCGGCCAGGATGCGCCGAGCCCGCTCGAGATAAGCCTCGCCGATCTCGGTCAGCGACAGCCGCCGCGTCGTGCGGTTGAGCAGCCGTGTGCCGAGGTGTTCCTCCAGCTCGGCCACCAGCCGCGTGACCACGGCCGGCGCCAGGTCCAGCGCCCGCGCCGCGGCGGCGAAGCTGCCCTCGTCGATGACGCGGACAAAAACCTTGATCGCTCTTAATTGGTCCATGCGCTAGCGCAATAGGGCTTGGGTTTTGTGCGTGGCAAAAGAGTGCCTTCCCAAGCAAACCCCGCCGATCCGGCTTTGCCGGTCGGCGCGGGTTGCCCCCTTGAGGGGGCGCGCGAAGCGCGTAGGGGGTGGGTCACGGATGGGCGGCCATGACCTGGGCGACCGCGGCCGTGAGGCGCTTGCCATAGGGCACGTGCAGGAATTCATTGGGGCCGTGGGCATTGCTCTTGGGGCCCAGCACGCCGCAGACCATCATCTGCGCGGCCGGGAAGCCCTTTTGCAGCATGCTCATCAGCGGGATGGTGCCGCCCTGGCCGATATAGCCGACCGGCGCGCCGAAATGGGCCTGGCTGGCGTCGTTCAGGGCCTGGCTGAGCCACGGCGACAGCTCGGGCGTGTTCCAGCCGGTGGCGCCATAGGCGCCGGCGCGGCCGTCGGGCACGAACGTGACCTTGGCGTTGTAGGGCGCGTTGTCTTCCAGCAGCTGCTTCAGCTCCAGCGCGGCGGCATTGCCGTCGATCAGCGGCGGCAGGCGCAGGCTGAGCTTGAAGGCCGTGTAGGGGCGCAGCACATTGCCGGCGTTCTTGAGCTCGGGGAAGCCGTCGGCGCCCACGACCGACAGCGTCGGCCGCCAGGTGCGGTTCAGCAGCACCTCGACCGGGTCGGTCGTCACCGGCAGCACCGGGCCGCCGTCCGCGCCGCAGGCCCAGGGCATGCGCTTGTAGACCTCTTCCTTCAGGATGGCCGCCGTCAGCTGCGCCTGCTCCAGGCGCGCACCGGGGATCTCGCAGTGGAAGCTCTCGGGCAGCAGGCGGCCGGTCTTGCTGTCTTCCAGGCGGTCCAGCACCTGGCGCAGGATGCGGAAGGACGAAGGCACGACGCCCGAAGCGTCGCCGCTGTGGATGCCTTCGGTCAGCACCTCGACCTTGAGCACGCCCGACACCATGCCGCGCAGCGAGGTCGTCAGCCAGAGCTGGTCGTAGTTGCCGGCGCCCGAGTCCAGGCAGACCACCAGGGACACATTGCCCAGGCGGGGCTTGAGCACATCGAGGTAGGCCGGCAGGTCGAAAGAGCCGGATTCCTCGCAGGTCTCGATGAGGCCGACACAGCGCGGCCGCGGGATGCCCTGCTTGTCCAGGGCCATGATGGCCGTGAGGGACGCATAGACCGCATAACCGTCGTCGGCGCCGCCACGGCCATAGAGCAGGCCGTTCTCGTACTTGGGCGTCCAGGGGCCGAGGTCGCTGCGCCAGCCACTGAATTCGGGCTGCTTGTCCAGGTGGCCGTAGACGACGACGGTGTCCTCGCAACCGGCCTTGGTGGCCGGCACCTCGAAGAAGATGACCGGGGTGCGGCCGGGGATGCGGATGACCTCCAGCTTCAGGCCGGCGACCTTCTTGCTCTCCACCCAGGCGGCGGCCTGGGTCAGCACCTTGTCGATATAGCCATGAGCCGCCCAGTCGGCGTCGAACATCGGGCTCTTGGCGGGGATGGCGATGTAGTCGGTCAGCGCGGGGACGATTTCCTCGTCCCAGACGCTGGCGGCGAAGGCCCCCAGGGCGGTCGCCTCGTCGGCTTGCAGGGGCAGTTGGGGGTCACGTGCGTTCATGGCGTACTCCTGGCGCTTGTGGCGCGACCCGTCAGTTTAGGCTTGTGGGCAAGGCATCACGCGCTTACGTAGAACTACGGGCGACGGGCGTCACGGGGAGCGCTTAGGCTCCCCCGAATGCGCCTGTTACTGATTGTTCTGCTTGCGCTGCTCACCGGCTGCGCCTCCGGCCCCAAGTTCACGGTGGACGACGGCCGCAAGGTCGACGAGACCCTGCTGGCCGGCATGCGTGCCTATGGCGCCGGTGAGCGCCTGATCCGCCCGGCCATCGCCCGCAGCGCCGCGCTGAAGGACAGGGAGTGTGACAAGCAGTGGGAGCTGCCCTTCGCCGTGGCCACCAGCGCCGGCTGGAGCAGCGACGACCGCGTCGCCTGGGCGCGCGCCCTGCAGGTGGACGAGCGGCTGACCGTCATCGCCATCACCCAGGACTCGCCCCTGCCCATGGGCACACGCATCAACCACGTGGCCGGCCAGAGCAGCGACGACGGCGAGAAGCTGCTGGAGTGGCTGGCCGAGGCACGCGACAACGGCAAGCCCTTCCAGGTCGGCACGGCCGCCGGCAAGCCGGTGCAGATCCGGCCCTTCGAGGTCTGTCGCGGCTACACCCGCTTTGCGCCGCCCAACACGCCCGAGCTGCAGGACTACCACTGGCTGCTCAGCCTGCACCCGCTGGAGGTGACCCAGGCCGAGCTCACGCCCGACGAGGCGCTGTGGCTGGTGTTGTGGACCCAGGGCCTGTCCGAAGAGGGCGGGGCCCGCATGAAGACCTACCACTACGCCATCAAGATCGCCGGCACCCTCTACAACCTGGCCACTCTGGCCTCGGGCGTGAAGGCGGCGGCCATGGCCGCGGACGCGGCCATCAGCGCGGCCAAGAACGCGGCGGCCAACGTGGCCAGCGAGGTCCTCAAGCAGCAGCTCATCGAGCAGGGCAAGGCCCTGGCCGCGCAGAAAATCCGCGACGGCCTCGTCGACGCCGCCCAGCAGCTGACGCGCCAGCAGGTCGTCAACGTGATGCAGGCTGCCGCCGCCAACCGCGGCTCGCTGTCGGGCATCTCGCGCATCGCCGCCACCGCCTTCGAGCGCGCCGACGCCTGGGCCTTCGCGCGCATGGCCGCCCTGGGCGCGCCACCGCTGGCGGGCTTCACCCTGCACCAGAAGCTCGTCGAGCGCAGCCTGGCCATGAACGCCTTCGTGTTCGACGCCGACCGCCTCAGCGCGCTGAACAAGGTCGCCGCCGCGAGAGGCTTCGAGGGCGAGATCACCGCCATCCTGGGCGGCTTCCGGCCCGAGGCCCTGCGCGCGGAGATCGGTGCCATGCCGCTGGCCTCGGCCAAGACCAGCTTCAGCTTCGACAGCCCCGACGACCCCGGTTCCAACCGCTTCTCGCGCGGCCTCGTCGACGCCATGCTGGAGTTGCCCGCCGAGTCGGGCGCCAAAAAATGAAGCGCGCCACGACCCTGTTGCTGCTGCTGACGGCAGCCTGGGCCCAGGCCCAGACGCCCCCCGAAACCGCCGCCTCGGCGCCAGAGCCCGCTGCGTCCGAGCCCGTGCCTGCGCCGCCCCCGCCACCGCCCAGTTGCGCCCAGCTGACCAGCCGCGCCCTGTCCTCCGACCTGCGCGCCGCCACGGCCCAGTCGCAGAACCAGCCGCTGCAGGCCCTGGTCAAGCTCTACGACGAGGCGGTGGCCGAATGGGGGGCGGCGATTGCCACCTGTGACGGCCGCGCGCGCGAGCGTGCCCAGCGCAACCTGGCCGACAGCCAGAAAAGCCGCGACGCGCTGGCCGAGAAGCTGCAGGCCGGCAGCCAGTGCGAGACCGCCCACCGGGAGGCCGCCGCCCTGCAGGAACTGGCCCGCGCGGCCTTCGGCGAGCGCCGCTTCCCCGATGCCGCCAGCCTCTACCGCAAGGCCGAGGGCATGTGGGAGCTGGCCGCCGAACAGTGCAGCGGCAGCCAGCAGCAGACCGCCCAACGTCGCCGCGAGCAGAGCGAGATCGACGGTCACAACGCCGAGTTCTGCGCCCCGCCCTTCGAGCAGGCTCGCGAGTTCTCCACCAAGCTGCGCAACAGTGGCGCCGCCCTGCCCCTGGCCGAGCGCCAGACCCAGAGCCAGATCGGCGAGACGCTGTGGCGCGACACCGCGCGGGCCTGCAAGGGCAGCGCCCAGGAGCTGGCGCTGAACAATGCTCAGGCCCTGGCCCGTGAGCGCGGCACGCCCTGGGTGTCCACGCCCCTGCCCGGCGCGCCGGCGCCGGCGCCCGTCGTTGCGGCGGCGCCCAAGCCGGGCGCGGCGACCGCAGCGGCCGCGGCCCCCACGGCCAAGCCCGCCGCCGCCGCGCCGGCGCCCGCCACCGTGCCGCTGCGCCAGGCAGCCGCCACGCCGATCACGCCCATCGCCACCGCGGCGACGCCCGCGCCCGAGCCCAAGCTTTTCGATCGCACGGCCGGCGACACGCACTATGTCGGCCAGTTCGTGCGCGAGAACGACGACACCGTCAGCGGCACCGGCCGCGTCGAGTGGAAGAACGGCGACGTCTACGAGGGCCCGCTGACGCACAGCCGGCGCGAGGGCATAGGCGAGATCCGCTGGGCCGGTGGCCAGCGCTACAAGGGCGAGTGGTCGGCCGACCGCCCTGCCGGCCGCGGCGTGATGAGCTTCGCCAACGGCAACCACTACGAGGGCCTGGTGGTGGACGGCCAGCCCGAGGGCGAGGGCAAGCTGACCTATGCCTCGGGCGACGTCTACAGCGGCCAGTTGCGCCAGGGCCTGCCGCACGGCAAGGGCAGCTATGTCTGGATGAGCGGCCAGCGCTACGAGGGCGACTGGGTCAACGACAAGCCCCAGGGCGTGGGCAAGATGCGCTTCGCCAACGGCAACCAGTACGAAGGCCAGATGGCCGCCGGCCTGCCCCAGGGCGGGGGCCGCATGGTGTTTCCCAACGGCGACGTCTACGAAGGCCAGTTCGAGGCCGGCAAGGCCCATGGCCAGGGCAAATACGCCTGGAAGAGCGGCGAGCGTTACGAAGGCGCCTGGTCACGAGGCCTGAAGCACGGCGACGGCGTCTTCTTCTGGCCCACCGGCGACCGCTGGGAAGGGGTGTTCAAGGAGGACGAACGCACGGACGACGGCGCCATGATCCGCAAGGGCAACTAGGGCCTGTTTGACCCAGGGCAACAACAGGTTTGCATCCACAGCCCCAGGCAAGCCGGCTCCGTTACGCTCGCCGCATCCGTTTTTGTTTCTGGAGATCGAAGATGAAGACCCTGCTCACCGCCCTCGTCACGGCCCTCGCCATTGCCGCCCCCGCCGCCGAGGCGCGCGTGCCCACGCATCACAAGACCAGCCAGGTCAGCAGCGGCGTGCATGCCAAGACGGCGGCCAAGAAGACCAAGGCCAAGCACAAGAAGGCCGCCAAGAAGGGCCACAAGAAAGCCGGCTGATCCCGCCTGAACCCGGCGCGCCCCCGCCGCGCGCCGGAAATCTCTCTCGAGCCTGTCCGCTTCCGGCGGCGGGCTGCGTCCGATCCAGCATCCACCTCAAGAGGTTGCCATGCTGCTCCATCGGGCGTTCTTCTTCCTGCTGCTGCTCATCCTCGGCGGCGCCGGCCTGGCGCCGCAGGCCCAGGCCCAGGAATCGATCACGGCGCATGTCGACGCCAGCAACACCGGCCAGGGCATCGTCCAGGTCCACCTCGTGCTGCCTGCCCGCACCGGGCGGCTGCGCCTGCTGCATCCGCTGTGGCTGCCCGGCTACCACGGGCCGGTCGGACGCGTCAGCCAGATCGCCGGCCTCAGCATCACCCAGGATGGTCGCCCGCTGGCCTGGCAACGCGCGCCCGACCAACCACAAGCCTTCGACGTCAACGTGCCCGCCGGCGCTGCCACGGTGGACGTGCGCTACCAATGGCTGGGCGACGGCGCCAACAACTGGCTGCATGGCCGCGACTGCGTCGGCCTGAACTGGCCGGCCCTGCTGCTCTACCCGGCCGGGCGGCCCATGGCCGAGTCCCGCGTGCGCACCCGGCTGCGCCTGCCCGAGGGCTGGGGCTGGGGCAGCGCGCTGCGCGCCAGCGCTGAAAGCCCCGAGCCGGGCTGGATCGCCTTCGAGCCCGAGGCCCTGGACACGCTGATGGACTCGCCGGTCTATGCCGGCGCCTTCCATCGCCGCATCGAGCTCGACCCGCCGGGCACGCCGCAACCGGTGGCCCTGCATCTGTTCGGCGACGAGCCAGCCCGCATCGCCATCAGCGACACGCAGATCGAGGCCCTGCGCCAGCTGGTGCGCCAGGCCGACGCGCTGTTCGGCGCCCGTCCCTGGCGCCACTACGACATGCTGCTGGCCAACGCCGAGGCCTCGCCCATCGACGGCGTCGAGCATCACGAGTCCAGCGAGATGCAGCTGCCCGGCAACTTCCTGGACGACTGGGCCGCCGCCGAACGCGTGCGCAGTCTCGTCGCCCACGAGTTCGTGCACGCCTGGAACGGCAAGCTGCTGCGCCCCGCCGGCCTGCTGCGCGACAACCTCAACACGCCGACGACCAACGAACTGCTGTGGGTCTACGAAGGCCTGACCCAGTACTGGGGCTCGGTGCTGGCCGCGCGCAGCGGCATGATCACCGTCCCCCAGGTGCAGCGCATCTTCGCCCACACCGCGGCCTGGTATGCCCAGCAGCCGCGCCGCCGCTGGCGCCCGCTGCAGGACACGGTGCATGACCCCGCCATGCCCCTGCCCGAGGACCTGCCCTGGCCGGACTGGTCCGGCCGCACGGACTACTACGCCGAGTCTGCCCTGCGCCTGTGGCTGGACATCGACGCGCTGATCCGCGAACGCAGCGAGGGCCGGCGCTCGCTGGACGATTTCGCGCGCGCCTTCTTCGCCGCCCGCCCCGGCGAGCGCCAGCCCCGCCCCTATGGTTTCGACGACGTCGTCGCCGTGCTGAACAAGGTCCTGCCGCTGGACTGGCGGGCCCTGCTGCGCGAGCGCCTGGACGGCCTGCGTCGCGCCGACACAGCCGACACCACGGGCCTGGAGCGCACCGGCTGGCGCCTGGCCTATGCCGACCAGCGCAGCCCCCTCGACCTTGCTTCGCTCAACCCCAAGAAGCCGGTCTTCTCCATGCTGTATTCGGTCGGCGCAGTCGTCGCCAGCGATGGCAAGCTGCAGCAGGTCGCCTGGGACTCGCCGGCCTTCCGCCAGGGCCTGGTGCAGGGCGACCAGCTGCTGGCCGTGCAGCGCCGCGCCTACACCCCCGAGCGCGCCGAGGCCGCGCTGAAGGACGCTCGCGACAGCGGCACGGCGATGGAGTGGTGGGTCAAGCACGGCGACGACTACCGCCTGCTCAGCTTCAGCGAAAGCAGCGGCCCGCGCTACCCGCGGCTGGAACGCGTCGACGGCATGCCGGACCGGCTGGCCGAAATCCTCAAGCCGCGCTGATCCGTCCCCTTTCCAACCCGCGGGTCCTCCCCGCTCCTCAGGAGAAGTTCGCCATGCGTCCACGCCTGTTTCGCAGCCTCGTCGGGCTGCTCGCGCCGCTGCTCATCTGCACGGCCGGCCTCGCAGACATCCGCAAGCTGGACGGCCCCGGTGTCAGCATCAGCTGGGACAGCGGCCAGATGCCGGACGGTGCCTGGTCGGTCGGCATGGGCGGCATCAGCTGGCCCTTGCCCTCCATCGGCGACGACGGCCAGTGGACATTCACCGGCGGTACCGGCCAGGGCGAACCCCTGGTCCTGAGCCTGCATCCGCCCGCCGGCACGAGTGCCTTGGGTCCCATCACGGTTCACCTCGACTTCGGCCCGCCGCAACTGCTCCAGCTGTCGGGCCAGACCTATCTGCGCGCCAGCCTGGGTGCCGGCGCCACCTACATCCGCAGCGGCAGCCTGTTGACCGCGCCAGCCGACTCACAACTGACAGTCTCGTCGGGCCAGCACCGCCTGGATGTCACCGCCGGCAGCAGCCAGCACGTCAGCGCCTCTTCGGGTCCTCTGCAGGCCACCCCCGCGGGCCTGGCGAATGAGCTGCAGGTGGGCGCGCCCGGCGGGGCCTGGGTCTTGACGCCCCAGGGCGGCCTGGATCTGACCCTCTCGGAAGCGGTGATCGGCAGCTATCACCTGACGACTTCTCCCGACCCTCTGTGCGAGAGCCTGGCCTGCATGGTCGGCCAACGCGCCAGCGCCTCCCTGCTCGGCATCAGCATCGTCGTCCCGGTGAGCTACGACTTCTACGTCGCCAGCAGCGTGCCCGAGCCCCAGACCTGGACGCTGCTGCTCGCGGGCGGCTTGCTCGCGGGCCTGCGCCTGCAACGCCGCCGCGGCCATCCTTGAGGAGAGACTTCCATGCAGCGAATCCACCTGCTCACTGCCCTGCTTCTCGCGCTGTGCACAAGCACCGGCCAGGCCCAGCCCGACGATCAGGAAGCACAGCTGGCCCAGTCCGACGCCAAGTCCCCGATGCCGGGTGTCGTCTTCGGCCCGCGCGGCCTGGCCCAGGCCTATGCGCGCCGCGACAGCCTCGTGTCCGCCGCGGCCGGCGACAGCCGCCTCGTCTTCGTCACCCAGCCGCTGAGCGCCACGGTGGCCGTGCTGGACCGTTTCAGCGGCCAGCAGCTGGGCCAGCTGCCGGCGCCTTCCGGCGGCTGGCTGCTGCCCTTCTCGCTGCGCGTGCCGCACGAGGGCCACGTCGTGGTGCTGGACTCCGGCGGCTTCCCCAGCCCGACGACGCCCGCGGTGCCGCGCGTCTACGACTACAGCGTGAGCTACAACCCGCACACCCTGAAGCTGCAGGCCACGCTGACGCGCATCGTGCGCTTCGACGGCTTCCCGCTGGTCTTCGCCGAGGACGTGGAGGTGGCCTCGAACGGCCACTACATCGTGTCGGAATCCATCGTCGGCGCGCTGTGGGTCATCAAGCCCGACGGCTCGATTGCGCCTGGTCTCTTCCCGTCCGACGGCCGGCCCATCGAGACGCTCGCGCCCTGCGCCTTCACGCCGACGACGGTCGGCGGCCTGCCCTTCACGACGGCCGGCAACTTCGCGCCCGGCGTCGTCGGCCTGGCCGAGCGCGGCGGCCAGCTGTATTTCTCCACCACCTGCCACGGCGGTGTCTACCGTGTGCCCATGGCCTCGCTGACCGACACCACGCGCAGCCCGGCCGCGCGGGCCCAGGACATCCGGCCCGTGTCGCTGCGCGCACCGGGCCTGGCGTCCGAGACGCTGCACGGCCTGGCCTTCGACCGCTTCCAGCCGGGCGACCCGGCCCTCTACGCGGCCGACTCTCTGCAACTGCGCATCGTGCGCATCGACGTCCGCGACGGCTCGCGCCAGGTCATCGCAGGCGACGCGACGCTGTTCAACTTCCCGTCCAAGCTGCAGTTCCTGCCGCCGGTGCACGGCCTGTCGCCGCTGCTCGTCGCGTCCGACCAGGAGCACCGCCTGAGCGCCATCAACGCGGCGCTGACGGCCGACCAGGTGCAGCCGCCCTGGCTCGTCACCAAGGTCCTGCCCTGGCCGGGCCCGCGGCACTGACGGGCCAAAGCTTCAACGCAGCCGGCGCTCCAGCTCGGCCAGCGGCACCCGGTACCAGGGGCTGACACCAGGCTGGTCCCTGAAGGCCTGGCGGGCTTCGTCGCGCCACACACGCGCCTGGGCCCGCTCGCCGACCTGGAGAGCGCACAGGGCTGCCACGCTGCGCACGCGGGCCAGGCCAGGGTCCAGGGGCGACGACCACTCGGCCTGGCGGTCGATCCAGGTCTTGAGGAGCGTCAGGCCCAGCCGGGGCTGTCCGGCCGCACAGTGGGCTTCGCCCGGCAAGGCGGCGAGCGCGGCATCCGTGTCGACCTCGCCGCGCTGGGGCTGAGCGGGCAGGCCTCCCGACACCCCCAGCGCGGCCAGGCCCGCGAGCGTACCCGCCGCGTCGCCCTGGGCCAGGCGCAGGCGCAGTCGGGTCAGCGGCAGGACACGGTTGTAGAAGCCGGGATCGAGGGCGCCGCCGATCAGCGGCTTGAGCTGCGTCGGGGCCTTGTCGAGGACGGCTTGTGCGCCGGCCACGTCGCCCGCCATCTGCTTGTTGAGGGCGGCCATCTGCCAGTCCAGCGAGGCGTAGGCCGCCGTGCCGGCCTGGAAGCCTTCACGCAAACTGAGAACCTCGGCCCAGTGGGCATCGGCCTCGGCGTGACGGCCGGTTCGCATGGCCGCACGGGCCTGGTATTCGGCAAGGAGATAGGCCTCGCGGACGGCCAGGTTGGACTGGCGCAGCACCGGCACCGCCTGGTTGAGCAGGGGTACGCCCTGGTTCAGGTCGCCATGGGCACACAGGGCGCTGGCCCGCGCGAGCTGGGTCTGCGCCCGGACCTTGGGCACCACCTTGTCACCCCAGTGGTCGATCAAGGCCAGGAAGCCTGTCATCGCCTGGTCGATTTCAGCAAAGGACCGGCCTTGGTGGTAGGCCACACGTTCCCAGAAGTGAGCGGCGAAGGAGGCCAGGTGCAGGCGCGCCGCGTCGCCGCCGCGATCCAGCGCCGTGATGGCGAGCTGGTAGTTGCGGAAGGCCTCGTCGATGCGATCCCGCCCGACCAGTCCGACGGCCATGCCGATGCGCTGAAAGATCGCCGTGGGCGAGGATTCGCCCTGCACCAACTGGGCCATGCGCGCCGCCTCATCCCGCACCCGCAGACCTTCCTCGTAGGCGCCGCTGCCGATCAGGGCATTGGCGCGCAGGTTGAGGAAATGCACGCCGGCCATGCTGGGCGCCGCCAGGTAGGGAGCGCTCTCGGCCTCCAACTCGCCACGCAGGGCTCGCGACACCTCCTCCTGGCCGGCCGTGGAGTGGAAATTCGCGAGCAGGGTACGGCCCAGGAAACCCAGGCGGCTGTGGGCATCGATCAGCGCCAGTGCCTGCCGGGCAAGTTGGATGGCGTCCAGCGGGCGAGATTGGATGTCACGCGCCTGGGCGGCGTTGAGCAAGGCCTCCGCCTGCGCCTCGCGCGGAGCCCCGATGCGGCGCAGCGCCGCGATCTGGCGCTCGGCGAACTCGTAGGCCTGCTCGCCCACCCGCAGATCGACATACAGCCGCGCAACGGCGCCAAGCAACTCGGCCTGCAGCGCCGGCTGGTCGGCAAAACGGCTTTCGATGAGCTGGGCCGGTGTATCGACGAACTGCTCGGGCACCACATCGGGCACCGCGGACAGCTTGACGGCACTGCGCGCACCGGCATTGAGCCTGAACATCTCCGCCACGAACTGGGTCACCACGCGCGCCCGTTCGGCCTCCTGCCGCGCCTGGCGGTGTTGCAGCAGCGCGGCCGAGCCGCCGCCCACCAGGGCGACCACCGCCGTCGCCAGCGCTCCCGAGGCGAGCTTGTTGCGCCACACCAGCTTGCGCAGCCGTGTGAGCGCGCCGTCAGGTCGCGCCCGCACGCTCTTGCCGGCGAGATGACGCTCCAGGTCGTCGGCGAAGGCTTCGGCGCTGGAATAGCGGGCCTCGGGGTCGAGCGCCAGGGCCTTGGCGAGGACGGCGTCGATCTCGCCGCGCAGGCTGCGGCGGCGAACGGGATCTTGGGCCGCGGTGCTGGCCAGCGGCGCTTCGCCATCGACCGGGGGCAAGCCGTCGGTCAGCAGCTCGAAGAGGATCAGGCCCAGGGCATAGACATCGGTGGCCACGGTGATGGGACGGCCGGCGCGCTGCTCCGGCGCGGCATAGCGCGGCGTGTGGGCATGGGTGGCATCGACGGTGAGCCCCGGTTCGGTGGCGTCCAGCAGCTTGGCGATGCCGAAGTCGAGCAGATGGGCCTGGCCGTCAGCGTCCACCAGGATGTTGGCCGGCTTGAGGTCGCGATGGACGATGAGGCGGCCATGCGCATAGGCCACGGCGCGTGCCACCTGGGCCGCCAGCTGCATGCGCTGGCGCAGATCGGCATCGTGGGCCTGGCACCAGCTGTCGATGGCCTGGCCCTGGATATAGGCCATGGCGATGAAGGGTCGGCCCCGTTCGTCGCTGCCGGCGTCGTAGAGACGCGCGATGTGGGGATGATCCAGCTGCGCAGCGATCACGCCTTCACGCTTGAGCCGCATCGACAGCGTCGAGCCCCAGGCCAGGTGAGGCAGCTTGAGCGCCACCTGGCGCTCGAAGGCACCGTCCACGCGCTCGGCGAGCCAGACTTCGCCCATGCCGCCGCGCCCGAGTTCGCGCAGCAGGCGGTAGGGGCCGACGCGCTCGCCGGCGTGCGCGGCGTCGGGCTGGAGCGCCTCGAGGTTGGGCAGTCGATAAGCCGTGGACTCGCCCTGCGCGCGCTGCTGGCGCTCGAGCATGCCGCGCAGCTGCGGCAGCACGCCGCGCTCGGCCTCCGACCGCGCGGCCAGCCACGATTCCAGCTCGGCGCCCGAGTGGCGCTGCGCCTCGTCGAAGAGACGGCTGAGCAGGGATATTTCGGCGGCGTTGAGCATCGAGACCGGAGTCTGAGGTCAAGGCTGGGTGCCGCGCATCCCCAGGGTTGCGCAGGCGGCCGCAAGACCTTGCGAGACGGCAGGCTCATGGCTTGAAGAGCCCTGCGTGTCCAGACGGCACCGGGCGCCCGATGCGGACATCGGGCCACAGGCTCAACCCCCTACTCGCGCTCGAACTTGAACACCGCCACGCTGGCCATCAGATTGGGCATCGACCTCACCACGCCGCCGTCCTGCAGGCCGAAGCTGTCCAGGATCTTGAGGCGGTTCTTGCGCGCCAGCACGCCAAAGTCGGCGAAGGTGCCGACGCGGATATTGGGCGTGTCGTACCACTCGTAGGGCAGGGCCCGCGTCACCGGCATGCGGCCGAACAGCACCTGCAGGCGGTTGGGCCAGTGGGCGAAGTTGGGGAAGCTGACGATGCCCAGCTTGCCGACGCGTGCGGTCTCCTTGAGCATCTGTTCGGCATTGCGCAGATGCTGCAACGTCTCGAGCTGCAGCACGACGTCGAAGCTCTGGTCCTCGAAGATGGACAGACCCTCTTCCAGGTTGCGCTGGATGACGTTGACGCCGCGCTTCACGCAGGCCAGCAGGTTGGCGTCGTCCAGCTCCACGCCGTAGCCCGTGCAGCCCTTGTGCTTGATGAGGTGCTCCAGCAGCTCACCGGTGCCGCAGCCCAGGTCGAGCACGCGCGAGCCGGGCGGCACGAGCGCCGCGATGGCGGGGTCGAAGCTCATACGGCCACTCCCTTGATCTGCAAGGGCCGCGCGGCCGGGCACAAGCTGCCGGCAATGCGCTCGAAATAGGCCCCCAGCACGCCGTGGTAGCGCGGGTCGTCGAGCAGGAAGGCGTCGTGGCCATGCGGCGCGTCGATCTCGGCGTAGCTCACGTCCAGCCGGTTGTCGAGCAGGGCCTTGACGATCTCGCGCGAACGCGCCGGCGAGAAGCGCCAGTCGGTCGTGAAGCTGGCAATCAGAAACTTGGCGCGCGCGGAAGCGAAGGCCCGCGTCAGGTCGCCGCCGTGCTCTGAGGCCGGATCGAAATAGTCCAGGGCTCGCGTGATCAGCAGATAGGTGTTGGCGTCGAAGTAGTCGCTGAACTTGTCGCCCTGGTAGCGCAGATAGCTCTCGATCTGGAACTCGATCTCCTGGGTGCTGTAGCCCAGTTCGCCGCCCTTGAGCTCGCGGCCGAACTTCTCCGCCATCACGTCGTCGCTCAGATACGTGATGTGGCCGATCATGCGGGCCACGCGCAGGCCGCGCTTGGGCACCACGCCATGGGCATAGAAGTGGCCGCCGTGGAAGTCGGGATCGGTGACGATGGCGCGGCGCGCCACCTCGTTGAAGGCGATGTTCTGCGCCGACAGGTTGGGCGCCGTCGCGATGGCGATGCAATAGGCCACGCGCTCGGGATAGCGCAGCGCCCAGTCCAGGGCCTGCATGCCGCCGAGCGATCCCCCCAGCACGGCCGCCAGCTTCAGGATGCCGAAGCGCTCGACGACGCGGGCCTGGGCGTCGACCCAGTCCTGCACCGTGACGACCGGGAAGTCCGCGCCCCAGGCCCGGCCGGTGGCCGGGTTGGCATGCATGGGCCCGGTGGAGCCGAAGCAGGAGCCGAGGTTGTTGACGCCGATGACGAAGAACTTGTCGGTGTCCAGGGCCTTGCCGGGGCCGATGAGGTTGTCCCACCAGCCCTCGCTCTTGGCCTGGCCGGCCAGGGTGCCGGCGACATGGTGGCTGGCGTTCAGCGCATGGCAGACCAGCACCGCATTGCTGCGCTCGGCATTGAGCTCGCCATAGGTCTCGACCATCAGGTCGTAGGGCCCGAAGCTGGTCCCGCTGCGCAGCGGCAGCGGCTCGTCGAAGTGGAAACTCTGCGGCGATACGTCGCCGACGCTACGGCCTGTCATGGCCCTCTCCAGAAAAACAAAACCGGCGCCACTGTTGCGGACGCCGGTTGATCTCGGAGCCCTGTTTAGCGGCATTTATTGAGCGCCCGCAATCCGGAACAAATCGGCGCTGTGCAAAGAGTATAGCGATTGGCCACTTAAAACTAGGGATTGCCCGACCTTCATTTCGAGGTGGTGGGAGGCAACCCACAGGCAGACACTGGGTTCGGGTCCGTCTGCATGCGGCGTCCACGCCGAGACAGGCGCTCCAACAAGAGCAACCAACCCGTCGGGGGACATCCGCATGAAGATCAAGTCGCAAATCGCGGCCGCTGTGGTGGCGATCGCCTTTCCTCTGGTGGCCGGCGCCATGCCGGTCATGTGGCAGTTCAGCGGGCATATCGACGCCGTGTCGGGGACCGTGGGCGCGCCCATTGCAGCGGGCGACGCCTTCACCATCGACGTGGGTTTCGACACCAGCGCCAACTTTCTCGGCCAGAACGGTGGGCGCTACCGCTACAACCCGGCCTCGATCACCTTCAGCATCATGATCGGCGGCCTGGGTCCCTTCACCTCGGGCTTCAACCCGGCGGCCGGCGGCAGCCTCTTCGTTCGCAACGACGCGGTGCCGCCCGATGCGTCGGCGCCGCCCCTGGTCGACGGCCTGACCTTCGGCCTGAACGACTTCAACGACGCGGGCGGCATGTCGGCCCTCAACGTCATCATGCGCAGTGGCGATCTCGGCATCTTCAGCAGCGGCGCCCTGCCCGGCAGCCCCGATGCGCGGCTGCTGGCCGGCTATCTGCACGCCTTCCAGTTCTGTTCCAGCAGCGCCAATGATCCCGGGAGCTGCGACATCGCCCAGGTCGACGGCACGCTCGAAGGCGTGCGGCTGCTGCCCGAGCCGGCCAGCCTGGCGCTGCTGGCGACGGGCTTCGCCGCCCTGGCCATGAGTCGCCGTCGCCGGGCCTGAGCCCGCTGCAGCGCCCGCCAGCAGCTGCACCTGCTGGCGCAGACTGCTGGCCGCAGCGGCGGGCTGCTGTATCGCCGCGCCGGCGTGCTGCGCCGGCACCGCGTTGCTGCGCGCGGCGTGAGCTCGCCTTTGGTCTCGACCATCAGGTCGCCGGCGAAGGGGCAGGTTCGCCGACGCTCCGACGGCGCACGGCTTCACGGAGCCTGTAGGCTTCAAAGAGCCGCTGCGCCCGCTGCTCGGCGGCCTGCAGCTGCGCCGCGGTCAACGACGGGTCCGCCGCATCGGCGCCGAGGAGTTGCTTCACGGCCAGCGTGGGCCTGAAGAATCGGGACCAATCCTCGTCCTTGGCCCAGCTCTCCTCGAAGAGGTCCGTCGCACGCTGATAGGCATGCCTTGCTTCCGGACTCAACCCCGTTGGCGTGCTCACGTTGGCCAGCGCATACATGGCAACCATCGATCCGGCATCCGCTTCCTCACGGATGCGCTGACGCAAGACCTGCAGTTGAGCCGGGTCGGTCTTGTCGCCCTGCGTCTCCACCAGCCATTCCAGATAGCGCTGCGCGGCTCCCTCGACAGCCCCATCCAGCGCCTTCTGCAGCAGCGCAGGCCGCATGGCGCGTGTCTGCGCATCCAGGCCCTGGCAGTGGCGCTGCTCCTGCTGCGAGATCTCGATGAGTCGTCGTTCGTCCAGACCGAACAGCCCCAGCATCTTCTTCACGACCACGTCCTGGAACGACTGCTGGCTCTGGGCCTCGAAAAGCTCGGCGACGCGCCGGTCGACCTTCAGGCAACGGTCGATCAATTCCGCCGCCGTCAGTGCGGCTGTCGGCGTGTCTTGCGCCAGTGCATCCTGCACCTCCCTGGCGAGGTCACGTCCTCTGTACGTCGCCGGAATCGTCAGGGGCAGGGGGGCCTTGCCACCCGTGTCGCTCGAGGCTGGGTGCGTGTCGGCCAGGCTGGCGGCCTCCACGACAGGGGCCGCTCGCCCCGGTGACTCGGCGGCACGATCCGGCTTCGGCGCGTCCGCTGGCCCTTCCACCGCAACCCACGCCACGATCAGCGCCACGATCAGCGCGAAGACGGCCAACGCCAGTGCGCCGGCTCGGCGCCTCAGCTTCCAACCCGCCATGCATCCACTCCCTGGACTGCCAGTGATGCAGGCAGTCTAGGCGGACCGCCCAGCCAGGTCGTTAGTGAGAATTGCCATCCAGCCTGAACTGCGCGACCGCCCCTGTCAGCAGCTGCAACTGCTGCTTGAGGCTGTCGGCCGCAGCGGCGGACTGCTCGACCAACGCGGCGTTCTGCTGCGTCATGTCGTCGAGCTGGCTGACGGCGCCATTGATCTGGCCGATGCGTGCGCTCTGGTCGGCCGCGCCGGCGGCGACCTCGCCGATCATGTCGCTGACCTTCTGCACGTTGTCGACGATCTCCTGCATCGTCGCGCCGGCGTGCTGCACCAGCCGTGTCCCGGTCTCGGTGCGCTCGACGCTGGCGGTGATCAGCGATTTGATCTCGCGCGCCGCCTCCGCGCTGCGCTGTGCCAGCATGCGCACCTCGCTGGCGACGACCGCGAAGCCCCGGCCCTGCTCGCCCGCGCGCGCCGCCTCGACGGCGGCATTCAGCGCCAGGATGTTGGTCTGGAAGGCGATGCTGTCGATCAGCCCGACGATGTCGCCGATGCGGCGCGAGCTGGCATTGATCTCGTCCATGGTGGCAACGACCTCGGAGACTTCCTGGCCCCCGCGCTGCGCCACCTCGGCGGCTCCGGCAGCCAATTCACGCGCCTTGCCCGCCGCATCGGCGCCGTGGCGAACGCCCTGGGTCAGCTCGTCCATGGAGTTGGTCGTGCGCTGCAGGCTGGTGGCCGTGCGCTCGGTGCGCTGGCTGAGGTCGTGATTGCCCGCGGCCACCTCGTCGCTGGCCGTCTCGATGCTGAACGCCGAGGTCTTGACCTGGCTGACCAGCCCCCGCAGGCTGGCCTGCATCGCATCCAGGGCACGCAGCAGGTCGGTAGCCTCGTCGCGGCCCGCGATGCGGATGTCGTTGTTCAGATCACCGCCCGCGATGGACTGCGCCACCGTGCAGGCATAGCGCATCGGCGTGGTGATGGTGGAAGAGTTGACCAGCGTCAGCGGCACCACCAGCACCAGCACCAAGGCCAGCACGCCCAGGGCGCGCCAGCCGGTGCGCTGCACCTCGGTGGCGACCTCGGCCTGTGCCGCATGGGTCCGCCGCTCCTGGGCACCAACCAGCGCCTGCGTACGCTGCTCGATCACGAGCAACGCCTCCCGCGGGCGATCCGGCAGGCCCTCCTGCTGCCGAACTTCGGCCAAGGCCTGGCCGATGGCGGTGAGCTGCTGCAGCTCGCGCGCCGTCTGAGCCGAGGCCTCGGCGTTGAGCGCCGTCAGCTGGCGGCCACCCAGCAGGCCGACCAGGCCGAGGGCGGCAAACATCAGCAGCACCATCGCAATGGCACCGCGCATGCGAGTTCGGATGGTGAAGCTGCGCATCCAGATCGCGAGGTCCATGGTTTCTCTCCTTACCAAGCGGTCATGCTAGGGCGCCGACGTGGACGGCGACCTGCGCTTGATCAAGCTTGCCGTTTACTGAACACTTGACCAATAATCGCCGGCATGCCCCGCCCCAGCCAGGATCAGGACCAGGCCCTGCTCGCCGCCGGCGCCGCGCTCTATCCGGAGCTCGGCTGCGCCGGCCTGTCGGTGCGCCGCGTGGCCGATGCGGCCGGCGTCAACCCGGCCATGGTTCACTACCACTTCGGCAGCAAGGACGCCTTCCTGCGCGCGCTGCTGCAGCGGCATTACGAGGACATGTTCGGCGCGCTGTCGCTGAACAGCCAGGGCGAGGCCGACGTGATGGAGCGCCTGGCCGCCGCGCTGATGGGCGTGGCGCGCTTCGTGCGTGAGCACCGGCCGCTGATCGCGCGCGTCTGGGCCGATGCCCAGGCCGGCCAGGCGGTGGCGCAGGACTTCCTGCGCGCCAACGCGCAGCGCCACCTGGGCGTGCTGCTTGCCCTGCTGCAGGAGGCCCAGGCGCTGGACCGGCTGCCGCCGCGACCGCTGCTGACGCGCTTCTCCTTCCTGATGGGGGCCGTCATCGCGCCACTCATCCTCGTCGGTGGCATGAAGTCCATAGCCGCCGTGCCAGTTGCGCTGCTGGCGGCGGTCGATGAAGAAGTGCTGTCCGACGCGGCGCTGCAACGACGTATCGAATGGGCGCTGCTCGGCCTGGCCAGCGGCGTCTGAGGAGTCGACCATGAAACGAACCGTGCTGCTGCTCATCCCCGCCCTGCTCGCCGGCTGCAGCGACAAGCCGCCCGAAGGCTGGACGGGCTACGCCGAGGCCGAGCTGGTCTATATCGCGCCGCCTGTGGCCGGCCGGCTCACCGACCTGGCCGTGCGCTCGGGCGAGGCCGTCGCGGCCGGCCAGGCGCTGTTCGCGCTGGATGCGACGCCGGAGATCGCGGCGGATGCGGAGGCCAGCGCGCGGGCCCAGAGCGCCCGCGCCCAGGCCCAGGACGCCGACAAGGGCCGGCGCCTGCCGGAGCTGGCCGTCACCCAGGCCCAGCTTGACCAGGCCCGCGCCGCCGAGCGCCTGGCCGGCATCGACCTGACCCGCCAGCAGGAGCTGCTGGCCAAGGGCTTCGTCGCCCAGGCCCGCGTGGACGACGCGGCCACCGTGCTGGCCCAGGCCCGCGCCCGCGTCGTCGAACTGGACGCCGCGCTGCAGGTGGGCCGCCTGCCGGCGCGTGAGGACGAACGCAACGCCGCCCGCGCACTCGCCCAGGCCGCCGAGAGCGGCCGCGCGCAGACGGCCTGGCGTGTCGAGCAGAAGCGCCAGAGCGCACCCATGCCCGCCCGCGTGCAGGACGTCTTCCTGCGTCCCGGTGAATGGGTGGGCGCCGGCCAGCCGGTACTGGCCCTGCTGCCGCCGGCCAACCGCAAGGCGCGCTTCTATGTGCCGCAGTCGGTGGTCGGCAGCCTCAAGCTGGATGCGCCCGTCAGCCTGCATTGCGACGGCTGCGGCGCGGCCATCCCCGCGCGCATCAGCTTCATCGCCAACGGGCCGGAGTACACGCCGCCGGTCATCTACTCCAACCAGCAGCGCGACAAGCTGGTCTTTCTCGTCGAGGCCCGGCCGGTGAAGGCGGATGACGCGGAGCGCCTGCATCCCGGACAGCCCTTGGACGTGACGCAATGAGCGACCTGGCCATCGACGTCAAAGGCCTGAGCAAGTCCTACGGCGGCCGAAAGGTCGTCGACGGCGTCGACATGCGGGTTGCCACCGGCCGCATCGTCGGCTTCCTCGGCCCCAATGGCAGCGGCAAGACCACCTCGCTGCGCATGCTGTGCGGCCTGCTGACGCCCGATGCCGGCGAGGGCCATGTGCTGGGCCTGGACTTCCGCCGCCAGGCGCCCGAGGTCAAGCGCCAGGTCGGCTACATGACGCAGAAGTTCGGTCTCTACGAAGACCTGTCGATCCGCGAGAACCTGGACTTCATCGCGCGGCTGTTCTCGATGGAGAACCGCAAGCAAGCCGTCGACGCGGCGCTGGAGCGCCTGGGGCTGAAATCGCGCGAGAAGCAGCTCGCCGGCGCACTGTCGGGCGGCTGGAAGCAGCGCCTGGCGCTGGCGGCCTGCCTGCTGCACAAGCCCAAACTGCTGCTGCTCGACGAGCCCACGGCCGGCGTCGACCCCAAGGCGAGGCGCGAGTTCTGGGACCAGATCCACCAGCTCGCGCAGGAAGGCATCACCGTCCTCGTCTCCACCCACTACATGGACGAGGCCGAACGCTGCAACGAGCTGGTCTACATCGCCTATGGTCGCGTGCTGGCGCGCGGCACGGCGGCGTCCATCGTCCAGGAGGCCGGCGCCGAGGATCTGGAGGACGCCTTCGTCAAGCTGGTCGGGCAGGCCACCGACAACTTCAGCGAAGCCGCCTGATGCAAGCCCTGGCCCGAACCTTGGCCATCGCGCTGAAGGAAGTGCAGCAGATGCTGCGCGACAAGCTGACCTTCGCAATGGCGGCAGGCGTGCCCATCATGCAGCTGGTGCTGTTCGGCTATGCCATCAACACCGACCCCAAGGGCCTGCCGACCGCCGTGGTCAGCCAGGATGCCAGCCCGATGGCGCGCAGCCTCGTCGCGGCCCTGCAGACCAGCGGCTATTTCCATGTCGTCGAGAGCGGCGTCGCGGAGTCGCGTGGTGACGAGTTGCTGCAGCGCGGCGACATCCAGTTCCTCGTCGTCGTGCCCGACGACTTCGGCACCCGCATCGTGCGCGGCGAGAGGCCCGCGGTGCTGATCGCCGCCGATGCCACCGACCCCTCGGCCGCCGCCAACGCCATCGCGGCGCTCAGCCAGCTCGGCCAGACGGCGCTGAACCGCGACCTGCGCGGCACCCTGGCCTCGCGGGCACCGCAACCCCTGCCCTTCGAGGTGCGCATCCAGCGCCGCTACAACCCCGAAGGCCTGAGTCGCTACAACATCGTGCCCGGCCTCGTCGGCACCATCCTGACGATGACCATGGTCATGCTGACGGCCCTGGCCATGACGCGCGAACGTGAGCGCGGCACGATGGAGAACCTGCTGGCCACGCCGGTGCGGCCCTTCGAAGTCATGGTGGGCAAGATCCTGCCCTATGTGGTGCTGGGCTATGTGCAGCTGGGCGTCATCCTCGGCGCCGCCTGGCTGCTGTTCAGCGTGCCCATGGTGGGCAGCCTGCCCCTGCTGCTGGCCATGATCGGCGTCTTCATGCTGGCCAACCTCGGCGTCGGCTTCACCTTCTCGACACTGGCCAGGAACCAGCTCCAGGCCCTGCAGCTGACCTTCTTCTTCTTTTTGCCGTCCATGCTGCTGTCGGGCTTCATGTTCCCTTTCCGCGGCATGCCGCAGTGGGCGCAATACCTCGGTGAGGCGCTGCCGCTGACCCACTTCCTGCGCATCGTGCGCGGCGTCATGCTCAAGGGCTCGGGCGCGGCCGAGCTTGCCCCAGAGCTGTGGCCCATGCTGGCCTTCCTCGTCGTCGCCGGCAGCGTGGCGCTGCTGCGCTACCGGCAGACGCTGGACTGATCAATAAACCGGATCAGGCAGCTTTTCCTTGGCCACCACGCGTTGCGTCGCCGGCCGCTCGAACACGCGCTTCAGATAGGCGCCCAGGGCCGGTCGCGTCTTGGCGGGGTTGTGCTGCATGCGCGTCCAGCGGCACAGCATGAAGGCCAGCGCGTCGACGGCGGTGTACTGCTGGCCCAGGAACCAGTCGCCGCCATGGCGGGCCAGTTCGGCGTCCATCTGGTCCAGCATGGGCGCGACCTGGGCCTCGGCGCGCGCCTTGACCTCGTCGGCGTTGCTGGCCATGCGGTCCGGGTAGAAATAGTGGATCAGCATGGCCTGCAGGGTGTTGGTCAGCCAGACCATCCACTTGTAGTACTGGGCCCGCTCGGCCGTGCCGGGCGCCGGGCAGAAGCCCGGGTGGCAGTCGGCCAGGTGCATCAGGATGGCGGCCGTCTCGTAGAGCACCAGGTCGCCGTCGACCAGCACCGGAATCAGGCCGTTGGGATTGAGCTTCAGATAGGCCGGCGACTTGTGCTCGTTGTTGGCGCGGTCCACCTGGCGCAGCGTGTAGGGGATGCCCATCTCCTCGAGCAGGATATGGGGCGCGAAGCTGGCGTTGCTGGGGTAATAGTGCAGTTCGATCATGGCGGCGACAGGCAGGGGACAGGTGAAGCAGTCAACTTTACGTGGCCGCAATGCCCGGGCAGTCCACCCGCGCGACGCTGGCGGCGTTGGCCATCCACCCCTGACTTCGGGTTGAAGACGATGAAGACTTCTCTGCTCCACACCACCGCCGCGGCGGCCCTCGCGCTGTGCGCCGCCTTCTCTGCCCCGGCCGCCCATGCCGCCGTGCACGCCAGCGTCAACATCGGCATGGTGTTCGACAACCGCTACCACCACGACCACTACTACCCCGCGCCCGGCTATGTGGCGCCCCATGTGCCCTATGGGGCCGTCATGGTCGGCGCGGGCCCCGGCCGCTACTGGTTCCATGGCGGCGTCTGGTACCGGCCCTATGGCAGCAGCTATCGCGTCGTGCTGCCGCCCATCGGCCTCGTCATCCCGCTGCTGCCGCCGGCCTATGTGACGCTGACCCTGGGCGGCCTGCCCTACTACTACGCTGGCGGCGTCTACTACCGTGCCGTGCCCGAAGGCTATGCCGTCGTCACGCCGCCGCCCGAGGCCGCCACGGCCCAGGTCATGCCGGCGCCTGCGCCCCCGCCGCCCAAGGCCGAGCCCATCATCTACCCGCGCAACGGCCAGTCGCCGGAGCAGTTGGAGAACGACCGCCGCGAGTGCAACCGCTGGGCGACCACGCAACCGAATGCCCAGGCCGACGCCAGCGTGTTCAACCGCGCCGTCGAGGCCTGCATGGACGGGCGCGGCTACACGATGAAGTGATTCAGACGGCGCAGCCGGCCTCGGGACGAGCGCCGGCTGCGCGGTAGCGCACCGCCGTCATCTCCGCCAGGATGCTCAGCGCGATCTCCGGCGGCGTGCGCGCGCCGATGTCCAGGCCCACGGGGCCGTGCAGGCGGTCGAGTTGCGCTTCGGTCAGCCCGAAATGTTCGCTCAGCCGCGCGCGGCGCTTGGCCTGGTTGACGCGCGAGCCGATGGCGCCGACGTAGAAGGCGGCACCCTTGAGCGCCTCCATCAGCGCGAGGTCGTCGAGCTTGGGATCGTGGGTCAGCGCCACGATGGCCGTCGCGCCGTCGGCCTGGAAAGCCATGACGACGTCGTCGGGCATGTCGCGGGTCAGCGCGACGCCGGCAATGGCGAAGCCGTCGGCGTATTCGGCGCGCGGATCGCAGACGGTGACGGCATAACCGAGGGCCAGGGCCATCTTCGCCAGGTAGTCGGTCATCTGGCCAGCGCCGATGACCAGCAGCCGCCATTGCGGGCCGTGGTGGCTGACAAGTTGCGCGTCGGTCAGCGCCAGTGTGTCGGCGCCGGGTTCGGCGGCGGCGAGCGTCGCGGCACCGGTCGTCAGGTCCAGCGTGCGGCGCACACGCTCGCCGCGTTCCAGCCGCACCAGCAAGTCGTCAACGCCGGACTGTGGCCCCAGCGGCTCCAGCATCAGCTCCAGCGTGCCGCCGCAGGGCAGGCCAAAGCGGCGCGCTTCCTCGGCGCCAACGCCGTAACGCAACGGCGTCGGACGGGCCAGCTGCAGGAAACCGGCGCGCAACTGGGCGACGAGGTCGTCCTCGATGCAGCCGCCGGACACCGAGCCTGCAATCAAACCGTCATCCCGCACCGCCACCAGCGAGCCCACCGGCCGTGGCGCCGAGCCCCAGGTGCGCGTGATGGTGCCCAGCACGACGCCACGTGACTCGGCCCGCCAGCCGGCAGCCGTGCGCAGCACGCTGAGATCGAGGTTGTCCATGGACCTGCATCCCCAAACGAAATTTCAACAAGGGTAATCGGCAATCACAAGCCGTGGGGCCGGCCCGAGCATGACCCCACAACCCCACGGAGACAAGCGATGAAGATCCAGCTCACGGTCAATGGCCGTGCGGTCAGCCGCGACGTGACGCCAGACCAACTGCTGGTGCAGTGGCTGCGCGAAGACCTGGCCCTGACCGGCACCCATGTCGGCTGCGACACCGCCCAGTGCGGCGCCTGCACCGTCCACCTCAACGGCCGCGCCGTGAAGGCCTGCAGCATGCTGGCCGTGCAGGCCGACGGCGCCAGCATCACCACCATCGAAGGCCTGGCGGCCAATGACGGCACGCTGCACCCCATGCAGGCCGCCTTCAAGGAATGCCATGGCCTGCAATGCGGCTTCTGTACGCCGGGCATGGTCATGAGCGCCGTCGACCTGGTGCAGCACCACGACTGCTCCAGCGAAGCCGCCATCCGCGAGGGGCTGGAGGGCAATATCTGCCGCTGTACCGGCTACCAGAACATCGTGCGCGCCGTGCAATCGGGTGCTCAAGCCATGAAGGGGGTGTGACATGAACTCACCCAAGGAAGGCTTCATCGGCCAGAGCGTCAAGCGCCGCGAGGACGCGCGCTTCCTGACCGGCCGCGGCCAGTACACCGACGACATCGTGCTGCCGCGCCAGACCTATGGCGTCTTTGTGCGCAGCGCCTATGCCCACGCGCGCCTCAAGCGCGTCGACACCGCGGCGGCGAAGGCAGCCGAGGGCGTGCTGGGCGTCTACACCGGCGAGCATTTCCGCGAGGTCGGCGGCCTGCCCTGTGGCTGGCTGATCACCAGCACCGACGGCCAGCCCATGAAGGAGCCCAAGCACCCCATCCTGGCCGACGGCAAGGTGCGCTATGTGGGCGACGCGCTGGCCCTGGTGGTGGCCGAGACTCTTGGCCAGGCCAAGGCCGCGGCGGCGCTGGTGGAGGTGGACTACGACGAGCTGCCTGCCGTCGCCGATACCGCCACGGCCGCCGGGCATGCGGGCACCGTGCATGACGAAGCGGCCGACAACCGCTGCTACATCTGGGGCTGCGGCGACAAGGCCGCGACCGATGCCGCCATGGCCTCGGCAGCCCACGTCACCCGGCTCGAGTTCCGCAACAACCGCCTGATCCCCAACGCCATCGAGCCGCGCGCCGCCAACGCCAGCTACAACCCGGCCGACGACGCCTATACCCTCTATGTCGCCAACCAGAACCCGCATGTCGAGCGCCTGCTGATGTGCGCCTTCGTGCTCGGCATTCCCGAGCACAAGCTGCGCGTCGTGGCCCCCGACGTCGGCGGCGGCTTCGGCTCCAAGATCTTTCTGTACGCCGAGGAGACGGCCCTGGTCTGGGCCAGCAGGCAGCTGGGCCGGCCCATCAAGTGGACGGCCGAGCGCAGCGAGAGCTTCCTGAGCGACGCCCATGGCCGCGACCATGTGACAAGGGCCGAACTGGGCACCGACAAGGACGGCCGCTTCGTCGCCATGCGCGTGCACACGACGGCCAACCTCGGCGCCTATCTGTCCACCTTTGCCTCCTGCGTACCCACCATCCTGTACGCGACGCTGCTGGCCGGCCAGTACACGACGCCCAAGATCTATGCCGAGGTCACCGGCGTCTTCACCAACACCGCGCCGGTGGACGCCTACCGCGGCGCCGGCCGGCCCGAGGCAACCTATGTGGTCGAGCGCCTGGTGGAGACGGCAGCACACGAACTGGGCATCGACCCCGCCGAGATCCGCCGCCGCAACTTCATCAAGGAGTTCCCGTACGCGACGCCGGTCGGCCTGACCTACGACACCGGCGACTACGACGCGACGCTGACGCAAGTGCAGAAGATCGCCGATGTGGCCGGCTATGCCGCACGCAAGGCGGTCAGCACCTCCAAGGGCCTGAAGCGCGGCATCGGCTATTCGACCTATATCGAAGCCTGCGGTCTGGCGCCGTCGAACGTGGCCGGCGCCCTGGGCGCCCGCGCCGGCCTGTTCGAGGCGGGCGAGGTGCGCGTGCATCCGACCGGCAAGGTCACCGTCTTCACCGGCAGCCACTCGCATGGCCAGGGCCATGAGACGACCTTCGCCCAGATCGTGGCCGACCGCCTCGGCATTCCGCTCGAGGACGTCGACATCCAGCATGGCGACACCGGCAAGATCCTGTTCGGCATGGGCACCTATGGCAGCCGCTCCCTCGCCGTGGGCGGCAGCGCCATCCTGAAGGCGGTGGACAAGGTCATCGCCAAGGGCAAGAAGATCGCCGCCCATCTGCTGGAAGCCGGCGAAGGCGACATCGAGTTCAAGAACGGCGAATACCGCATCGCCGGCACCGACCGCGCCATCCCCTTCGCCCAGGTCTCGCTGACGGCCTATGTGCCGCACAACTACCCGCTGGACAAGCTGGAGCCCGGCCTCAACGAGAACGCCTTCTACGACCCGAGCAACTTCACCTATCCGGCCGGCAGCTATGTCTGCGAGGTGGAGGTGGACCCGACGACGGGCCGGGTGCGCATCGACCGCTTCAGCGCGGTGGACGACTTCGGCAACATCGTCAATCCGATGATCGTCGAGGGCCAGGTGCACGGCGGCCTGGCACAAGGCATTGGCCAGGCGCTGCTGGAGCACGGCGTGTACGACGCCGACAGCGGCCAGCTGCTCAGCGGCAGCTATATGGACTACGCCATGCCGCGCGCCGACGACCTGCCTTCGTTCAACGTGCAGACCGCCAAGGGCACGCCCTGCACCCACAACCCGCTGGGCGTGAAGGGTTGCGGCGAGGCCGGCGCCATCGGTTCGCCGGCGGCGGTCATGAACGCCGTCTGCGACGCCATCGGCGTCAAGGACCTGCCCATGCCGGCCACGCCCTGCACGGTGTGGACGGCAATGCAATCCGCCAAGTGAGGAGATGACGACGATGAACTACCAAGCCGCATCCTCCCTCGCCGCCGCCCGCCTCGGCGCGGACGACAAGTTCCTGGCCGGTGGCCAGTCCCTGCTCGGCGCCATCAAGCTCGGCCTGGCCACGCCCAGCGGCCTGGTCGACGTGAGGCGACTGCCCGAACTGCAGGGCATCAGCGTCGACGGCAAGGCCGTGCGCATCGGCGCGGCGACGACGCACGCGACCGTCGCCGCCTCGGCCGAAGTGCAGCGTGCCATTCCCGCACTGGCCGACCTCGCCGGCCGCATCGGCGACCGCCAGGTGCGCAATGCCGGCACCCTGGGCGGCAGCCTGGCCAACAACGATCCGGCCGCCTGCTACCCCGCCGCGACCCTGGGCCTGGGCGCCACCATTCACACGAATCAGCGCCAGATCGCCGCCGACGATTTCTTCCAGGGCCTGTTCACGACGGCCCTGCAGGACGGTGAGCTGATCACGGCCGTCAGCTTCCCCGTCCCGAAGTCAGCCGGCTGGCAGAAGTTCAAGCAGCCGGCCTCGCGCTTTTCGCTGGTGGGTGTGTTCGTCGCGCGCCTGGACGGCGGCGTGCGCGTGGCCGTCACCGGTGCCGGTCCGGGCGTGTTCCGCTGCAGCGAGCTGGAGGCCGCATTGACAAAGGACTGGAGCGCAGCGGCGGCAAGGGCGGTCAAGGTCAGCGCCGATGGGCTGAACACCGATCTGCACGGTACCGCGGCCTATCGCGCGGCGCTGATTCCGGAACTGGCCGCGCGGGCTGTCGCGGCCGCCTGATCAGGCATCGCGGCGGCGACTTCGGTCGCTGTCCGCGAGTTCGTCCCAGCGCGAACCCACGGGCTCGCCCCGCTTCCTGGCGGGCGGCTTGTCCTTGCGCTTGCGCTCCGGCCAGTCACAGCCGTCGCAACCATCACAGCCATCGAAAACATCGCAGGCGTCGCAGCCATCCCCTGGTGCATCGCAGCCTCCGACGTCGCAGTCCCCACGCTGCGCCGCCAGCGGCCTTGGCCCCGGCGGATGGAATTGCCGGTGCACCTCGCCGCAGCGCTTCAGCCGCTGGCGCAGCAGCACGACGCCGGTGAACAGCCCGTGGCGCCGGATGACCCGTGCGCCCAGCGTCGAACAGCTGGCACCGCCGGTGTGCGCCCGGTAGGCACAGCAAAAGCCCTTGTAGGGCGAAACATGGCGCTGGTACACGCCGATGGCAGCCAGGGCCAGCCTGCGCATCAGTCGGCGGGCCTTTCGGTCTCACGCGCGGCCACCACGGCTTCACGCCACAGCTTGGCCGGGATGAAGGTACGCAACTGCTCCATCGCCTTGTCGATCAGCGCCGGGTGCAGGCTGTGGTCGATGTGGGGCAGCAGGTCGGCCGTCACGTCGGCGCCGAGGTCGACCAGGGCCTGGGCCGCGTCGACGACATGGCGATAAGGGAAGCGCTGGTCGGCCAGGCCATGCAGCAGGTGCACGCAGACATCCTGCGGCGCATGCCCAGGTCGCGCCAGATAGCCGCCGGCAAAGGCCAGCACGCGACCCACCAGCTGGCTTTCAGCCTGCACGGCTTCCAGGGCCAGCAGGGCGCCGTCACCCACGCCGGCCAGGGCCACGCGCTGCCAGGGCAGGTCGAGCTTGCTGGCCTCCATGCGCAGACGGTCGACGAGGTGAGGCAGCGCGGCGTCGACCCCCTCGGGACTGGGCTCGGCGCCCGTCCACCAGCGACAGCGACCCTCGGCGTCGCGCAGCGGCGGATGCAGATTCAGCGTCAGCGCCTTGGGGTATTGGGCTTGCAGGGCCGCGGCCAGCGACGCCAGGGTGTCGGGGCCGTCGGGCGCGATGCCGCTGTCGGGCAGCAGGGCGAACAGCAGTTCAGGTGCTGTTGCATCTTGGGGGAAGCTCATGACTGTATTTTCGACCTTGGCCGCTATCCTGGGCTGCTGTTTCTCCCACCCGGGCCCGTCTCGATGGAACTGAAAGTCAACGGCCAGGCCATGACCCTGCCCGACATCGCCAGCGATCCGGCCATGCCGCTGCTCTGGGCGCTGCGCGACGGCCTCAACCTGACCGGCACCAAGTTCGGCTGCGGCATCGCGGCCTGCGGTGCCTGCACGGTGCATGTCGACGGCCAGGCCATGCGTTCCTGCGTGACGCCGCTGGGCGCCTGCCAGGGCAAGGCCATCACGACGATCGAAGGACTTAGGGCCCCCACGCCCGCGAGTACGCAGGCTGCCCCCCGAGGGGGCGCCGCCGGGCTTGGGAGCGGCCCGGCGCCCGGCGAGGGCGACAAGGACCATCCCCACGCCCTGCAGCTCGCCTGGCTGGCCGAGCAGGTACCCCAATGCGGCTATTGCCAGAGCGGCATGCTGATGGCCGCCGCCGCCCTGCTGGCGAAGAACAAGAGCCCCAGCGACGCCGACATCGACGCCGCGATGACCAATCTCTGCCGCTGCGGCACCTACCCGCGCGTGCGCGCGGCGATCAAGCAGGCCGCAAAAGGTCTGAAGAAATGAAGCGCCGCACGCTGCTGCTGACCGGCGCCGGCGCACTGGGCGCACTCATCGTGGGCTGGGGCGCCATGCCACCGCGCTCGCGCCTGGGCGATGCCCACACCTTGCCAACGGTGGACGGCCAGGTGGGGCTGAACGGCTGGATCAAGATCGCCAGCGACGGCACGGTGCTGCTGGCCATGAACCGCAGCGAAATGGGCCAGGGCGTGCATACGGCGTTGGCGCAACTGGTGGCCGAGGAGCTGGACGTGCCGCTGGGCCGCGTGCGCCTCACCGAGGCCGGCTTCGATGCCATCTACGGCAATATCGCGACCTTCCTCGGCAACGTCCCCTTCGGCCCGCGCGACCACGAGCGCAGCGTCTACAAGTTCTCCAACTGGATCACGGCCAAGGTCGGCCGCGAGCTGGGCCTGAACCTGACCGGCGGCTCCTCGTCCACTGCCGACGCCTGGGACACGCTGCGCCTGGCCGCCGCGACGGCCCGTGCCCAGCTGCTGGGCGCCGCGGCCCTGAAACACAAGCTGCCGGTGGACGAGCTGACGGTCAAGGACGGCAGCATCCGCCACGCCAGCGGGCCCTTGAGCCACTACGGTGAGCTGGCCGCCGAGGCCGCGCGGACGCCGCCGGGCGAGGTCAGGCTCAAGGACCGCAAGCAGTGGACGCAGATCGGCCAGGCCCTGCCGCGCAACGACCTGGCCGCCAAGGTCGACGGCAGCGCGCGCTTCGGCCTGGACGTGCGCCAGCAGGGCCAGGTGTTCGCCGCCATCCGCCACTGCCCGATGCTGGGCGGCGGCATCGGCCCGGCCAATGTCGACGCCGTGCGCGCCCGCCCCGGCGTGCTGCGTGTGGTGGCCCTGGGGCCCGTCGCCGGCTCGACGGCCGCCTACGCCGTCGTCGCCCGCACCACCTGGCATGCCCGCGAGGCCGCCCAGGCCCTGGACGTGGCCTGGCAGGATCCGCCCAACGGCCGCCTCGACTCCAGGGCCGTCATGGCCTCCCTGGAGGCCGAGGCGCGCCGCGCCCATGAGGCCGGTGGCGGCTTCGCCTTCCTGAAGCAGGGCGATGCGGCCGGCGCCCTGGCCGGCGCGGCGACCAAGCTGGAGGCGGTCTACAGCGCGCCTCATCTCGCTCACACCACCATGGAGCCGATGAACTGCACGGTGCAGGTGCTGGACGGCCGCGTCACCGTCTGGGCGCCGACCCAGGTGCCGGGCTTCGCGCGTGACGTGGCGGCGCGCATGGCGGGCGTACCGCCTGAAGCAGTGACGGTGCACGTGACCTATCTGGGCGGCGGCTTCGGCCGGCGCCTGGACGTCGACTTCATCGCCCAGGCCGTGCGCATCGCGATGGAGATGGGCGGGCTGCCGGTGCAGCTGGCCTGGTCGCGCGAGGAGGACATGACGCACGACTTCTACCGCCCGGCCGAAGTCGCCGTGCTGCAGGCCGGCCTGGATGCGCAGGGCCAGCCGGTGGCACTGGCCATCACCGGCGCGTCCGACGCCATCGTGCCGCGCTGGGCCGAACGCGTCATGCCCGGGCTGGCGCCGACCATCGACCTGCTCAACCGCAACGGCTTCCCTGACGGCCGCGCACCGGCCGCCCTGCTCAAGCGCGGCGACGCACCGGACAAGACGGCGTCGGAGGGCCTGTTCGAGCTGGCCTATGCCATCCCCAATGCGCGCATCGCCCACCAGTCGACGCGCAGCGGCGTGCCGGTGGGCATGTGGCGCGCCGTCGGCCATTCCCACCATGCCTTCTTCAAGGAAGGCTTCATCGACGAACTCGCCCATGCTGCCAAGGCCGACCCGGTGGACTACCGGATGAAGCTGCTGGAAGGCCTGCCGCGCCACCAGGCCGTGCTCAAGCGCGCCGCCGAGGCCGCCGGCTGGGGCCAGCCCCTGCCCGCGGGCACGGCGCGCGGCGTCGCCGTGCACGAGAGCTTCGGCAGCATCGTGGCCCAGGTGATCGAGGTGACGAAACAGGATGGGAGGCCGCGCGTGAAGCGCGTCGTCTGCGCCATCGACTGCGGCACCGTGGTCAACCCCGGCATCGTCGTGCGCCAGATGGAGAGCTGCATCGTCTTCGGCCTGACGGCGGCGCTGTGGGGTCGCATCGATATCGTCAATGGCGAAGTGCAGCAGAAGAGCTTCCCCGACCACCCGCTGATGACGATGGCGCAATGCCCCGTCATCGAGGCCCATCTGATGCCCGGAGACGGCCCGCCCACCGGCGTCGGCGAGCCCGGCCTGCCGCCGGTGGCGCCGGCCCTGGCCAATGCCTGGTTTGCGCTGACGGGCGAGCGGCGCCGCCACCTGCCGCTGCTCTCCTGAATCGTCCCGGCAGATATTGCCGGACAGACCGCCATACCCCCGCGGCATAACTGCCCGCGCATATTCGCCGGCGCAGCGCGCCCGGCCTCGCCCAAAGTCTTCCTGGTCAGTAATCAATCCTTCATCGGGAAACTCCGGCCCGACGTTTCGGCAGGTTTTCCTTCGCCAAGCTGACGGGTGTAAAGACTTGTATTGACATGTCTTTTGGCACGGGGTCGCCAGTTGCGAGCCAGTTCGCCCGAACGGCCAGACTGTTGGCCAGTTGCAACGAAACGCGTCAGAAACTGGCCATGTAAAGGGTTTGTTAAATACGGGATGACCCTAGATCAGCCTTCATCAAGCTGACCTGGGCAGCCCCCATCCCTAACATGAAGTTTCGAGCCTGATGGCCGCGCCCCCCCACCCGGGTGGCGCTGGGCTCGGAACACCCTTTGATGGACCATTTATGCCCACGCCTTTTTCCTCGTTCAACCCTGCCCGCAAACCCATTGCGCTCGCAGTTCTCGGTTTGATCCTCGCGCAGCATGCTGCCGCGCAACAAACCCCAGCCGCCGATAACAAGTCGACGACCGCTGCAGAAACTCCCGCCCCGAAGGCGGAGCCGCAAAAGCTGGAAACGGTCTTCGTCACCTCCGGCTCGCGCATCAAGCGCGACAACTACAGCACCGCGGCCCCCCTGCTGGTCGTGAAGTCGGAAGACGCCGCGCTGGCCGGCTACAGCTCCACCACCCAGATCCTGCAAGGCACGGCCGTCACCGGCGGCCAGGGCCAGGTCAACAACGCCTTTGGCGGCTACGTCACCGACGGCGGCCCGGGCGCCAACACCATCGGCCTGCGCGGCTTCGCCCCGACGCGTTCCCTGGTGCTGCTGAACGGCCGCCGCATGTCGCCCTCGGGCACGCGCGGCTCCGTCGGCGCAGCCGACCTGAACACCCTGCCCAATTCCATCGTCGACCGCATCGAGGTGCTGAAGGACGGCGCTTCGTCCATCTACGGCTCCGACGCCGTGGCCGGTGTGATCAACATCATCACCAAGAAGGACCTGACCTCCATCACCGTGGATGGCTCGATGTCCCGCACGGGTGACGGTGGCGCCAACACCTACAACTTCTCCGTTGCCGGTGGCTTCGTCACGGACCGTACGCGCTTCCTCGCCTCGTACAACTACAACGAGCTGAGCAGCATGACGCTGGCCCAGCGTGACTGGACCACCTGCAACACCGACTACCGCCGCACCAGCGTCAACGGCGTGGTGGGCGATTGGGGCAGCGGCGACACCATCGACCCGCTGACCGGCAAGCCCAAGTGCTACCCCATCACGGGCACGGGTTCCAACGGCGTGACCATCAACACCATCGGCACCAACACGATGGCCGGCGTCGGCGCCGTGGGCTCCACGGGCGGCACCTTCAACCGCTGGCGTCCCAACTCGGGCGTGACGACCGGCCTGGTGGGCTTCGAGGGCGTGGGCGGTGGCCAGACCACCAACACCAACATCCGCGACACCTTCGACCCGCGCACGCTGAACCGCACGCTGATCTCGCCGGTTCGCAACCACAACCTGTATGCACAGGGCGGCGTCGACCTGCAGGCCCTGGGTGATGCCGAGCTGTACTACGAACTGCTGCTGAACCGCCGCGAGTCCTCGCAGGTCGGCTATCGCCAGCTGTCGCTGGACTACATCAAGGGCAGCCCCCTGATCCCGTCCAACCTGGCCAGCAGCACCTTCTCGGGCCCGGTCAACACCAGCAACGGCAAGAACGTCGGCGTGCGTGCCTTCATCGGCTTCGGCAACGACAGCAGCAGCCAGACCGTGGACTTCGTGCGCACGGCCGTCGGCCTGCGCGGCGCCATCGCGGCCATCAACTGGGACTACGACGTCTCGTGGACCCACGCCGAAAGCCGTGGCGCCTACAACCAGCAGTCCTTCCTGACCGACCGCCTGGCCAACAGCCTGAACGTCGTCGCCAGCGGCAGCGGCTTCGCCTGCGCGAACGGCGCCGCCGACTGCGTGGCCGCGCCCAAGCTGACGTCCGCCGTCATCGGCGGCCAGCTGCCGCAAGCCTGGGTCGACTACGTCTGGCAGAACGTCACGGGCCTGACCAAGTACAAGGAAGACGTCGTGACCGCTTCGGTCACCGGCTCGCTGTTCAAGCTGCCCTACGGTGACGTGAAGGGCGCCTTCGGCGCCGAGTTCCGCAGCAACAAGATCGACGACACGCCGTCGCTGGACTCGCAGAACAACAACCTCTACAACCTGACCTCGTCCACGCCGACGCGCGGCAGCGACAAGGCCACGGACTTCTTCGGCGAGCTGGAAATCCCGGTGCTGAAGAACGTGCCCCTGGCCAAGGAATTGACGCTGAACGCCTCCACGCGTTACGCCGACTACAAGTCCTACGGTTCGGATTCGACGTACAAGTTCGGCGCCGTCTGGTCTCCCGCCAGCTGGATCACGCTGCGCGGCACCAACGGCACGTCCTACCGTGCTCCGGCGCTGTATGAGCAGTTCCTGGGCGCCACGACCGGCTTCCTGAGCAGCGCCGGCGACCCCTGCAACAGCTGGGACGACCCCGCCAAGGCCGGCACGCCGCGCGCCATCAACTGCAAGTCCGAAGGTCTGCCCGCCGGTTACCAGGCCACGTCCAGCATCACCGTCGTCAACGCCGGCGGCCGTGCGGCCGGCCTGAAGGCCGAGACGTCCAAGAACGCCTCCTGGGGCATCGTGCTGCAGCCCTCGCTGCCGACGGGCTTCGGTTCGCTGTCGCTGGCTGTCGACCGCTTCGACCTGAAGGTGGACAACGGCGTGTCGCGCGCCGGCACCGCCAACATCCTGCAGCGCTGCTACGACAGCGTGGGCTTCCGTCAGGCGGGCGGCTTCTGCCGTCTGGTCGACGCCCGCAACCCCAGCTCCAACGCGCTGACGGTGAACGACAGCTACGTGAATCTGGCCACGGACATCGTCCGCGGCTTCGACTACACGGCCCAGTACGTCAACGAGATCGGCAGCGGCAAGCTGAAGATGGACCTGTCGCTGACGCAGTACAAGTCGCAGGCCAGCAAGCTGTTCGCCGAGGACGCGCTGGATGACAACAACGGCAACGTCGGCACGCCGAAGTGGTCCGGTCAGCTGGACGTCAAGTACACGCTGAAGAACTGGAGCGTCTTCTACGGCCTGGAGTGGATCGACAAGACGTCGAGCTACGACTACTACGGTGAAGACCCGGCGACCAGCCGCTTCAAGCTGGACACGCCGGCCTACTTCCTGCACTCGATGTCGCTGACCTACAGCGACACCGTGAGCAAGTGGAAGGCCACCCTGGGTGTTCGCAATCTGATGGACAAGAAGCCTCCGGTGATTTCCTCGGGCGTGTACAACCGCGTGGGCAATGCCCCCCTGTACAGCGGCTATGACTACATGGGTCGCCGCGTCTTCGTGAACGTCTCCAAGACCTTCTGATCGATCTGACGGTCTGATGCCCTGGCAACTGCGGTTGCCAGGGCTTTTCTTTAGGTGCAACACCCATGAAAACCTGCTTGAACAAGCTGGGCCGGCTGCTCACGATCGCAGCCGCCGCCGCCCTGGCCCACCCGGCCCTGGCCGCCGATGCGCCCCCCATCCGCGTCCCCACCATCGAGACGCTGGCGCAGTTCCCGGGCATGACCGGTTTCCGGATCTCGCCCGACGGCAAGCACATGATTGCCATCCAGAGCCAGGGCGACAACCGCAACATCCTGGTCTGGAAGCTGGCCGACCTCGCGGCCAAGCCGACCGTCATCGGCGCCAAGAACATGCAGATCAGCGGCGCCTCGTTCTTGAAGAACGACATGCTGCAGGTCACGATGATGCAGCCCTACGACTGGCGTGGGGACGAGATCACCAAGACCTTCATCTCCAAGCTGCTGTTCACCGACCTCGAGGGCAAGAACTGGATCGAGCCGACGGTGTCGAACGAGGCGCCCCGCTCCGAAGCGGCCAGGAAGGCCGCCGCGCTGGCCAACCCGACGGTGCTCAACCGGCTGCTGTCCGACCCCGACACCATCGTCATCCAGAGCGGCTCGCGCACCGAAGGCCGCGACATCTACCGCTACAACCTGCGCAGCGGCAAGGCCTCGCGCATCATGCGCCTGGGTGAGTGGGACAACACCGTGCGCGTGAACGGCACCGGCCAGCCCTGGGCCAAGTCGCGTGCCGGCATCGACGCGGAAGGCGCCTTCGTCGCCATCGATCTGCGCAATGCCGACGGTGATTGGGCCGAACACTTCCGCAGTTACGTGAAGAACCGCGACGTCGTCGACGTCGTCGCCTTGGGCAGCAAGCCGGGCACCGCCATCATCCGCAGCAACGTGGGTCGCGAGTTCACAGGCCTGTACGAGTACGACATCGCCACCCGCAAGGTCGGTACCGCGCTGTTCGAGCACAAATACTTCGACGCCACCGGCGTACGCTCCTTCCGCGACGACGACGCGCCGTCGAGCGAGGGCTTCGACGGCTACACCTTCGATGGGCAGCTGGGCGGCGATGAGCACTGGGAGAACCCCAAGATGGATGCGGCCGTGCGCGGCGTGGCGCAGGCCCTGGGCATCAAGGAGATCAACCAGGAACTCGTCGGTGTCGGCAACGGCGAGCGCGCGACGATCAAGGCTTTCGACGGTGTGCAGGTGCGCCTCATGGCCTACGTCGGCGGTGAGACGCCCACCTACCTGATCCGCGTCAGCGGCCTGGCGTATCCCACCGAGCACTATCTGCTGCGCGGCCAGAGCATCCAGCTGCTGGCCAAGGAGTACCCCGAGGTCGACAAGCGCGCGCTGGGCACGGCACGCTTCGTCTACTACAAGGCCCGCGACGGCCTGAACATCCCGGCCTACCTGAGCGTGCCCAACCCGCAGCTGTGCGGCCCGGGCCCCTACGCCACCGTCATCCATCCGCACGGCGGCCCGTGGGCGCGTGACACCATGGACTACGACCGCTCGGGCTGGGTGCCGCTGCTGGTGTCGCAGTGCCGCGCCGTGCTGCAGCCGCAGTTCCGCGGCTCGGCGGGCTGGGGCCGCACGCTCTGGTACGCCGGTGACCGCGAGTGGGGGCAGAAGATGCAGGACGACAAGGACGACGGCGCCAAGTGGCTGATCAGCGAGAAGCTGGCCGACCCCAAGCGCATCGCCATGTTCGGCTTCTCCTACGGCGGCTACTCGGCGTTTGCCGCGGCGGTACGGCCCAACGGGATCTACAAGTGCGCCATCGCCGGTGCCGGCGTGTCCGACATCGAGCGCATCGGTGCGCGCCTGTTCACCAACCCGTTCTTCCAGTCGGCCCAGGAGCCCACCATGCGGGGCCTGAACCCGCTCGCCAAGGCGGACAAGATCGAGATCCCGATCATGGTCTACCACGGTGACCGCGACCAGACCGTGCCGCTGATCCAGTCGGAACTCTTCGTCGACAAGGCCAAGGCCGCCGGCAAGCCCGTGGAATACCACGTGCTGACGGACTACGCCCACGGCCCGGCCTGGACGCGCAAGACCAACGCCGACCAGCTGAACCTGATCAGCAACTACCTGGCGTCGGGCTGCGGCAAGGGCGGCCTCTGATCGGCTGAGCCGATCGCGCAACAAAAAACGGCGGCCCGCGGGCCGCCGTTTCCGTTGCTGCCCGGCTTACAGGCAGCAGGGCGGCCGTCGCCTGCCCCTGTCTTGCGCCCCCTCAAACCTTGATCGAGAAGGGATTGAAGTTGGTGTCGCGGTCGTAGTGGTCTTCGCCCTCGGCGCGCTTCAGGAAGCTGACGACCTTGGCCGTCAGCGGGTACATGACGGCCTCCCAGATAGTCTTGAAGAGGTACTGGGTGACGATGACGGCGAACAGCTGGTCGTTGGGCCAGATGCCGTAGAAGGCGATCAGGAAGAAGACGCCGGTGTCGACCAGCTGGCCGACGACGGTGGAGCCGACGATGCGCGCCCACAGGTATTTGCCGGCCGTCGCGATCTTCATCTTGGCCAGCACGAAGCTGTTGGCGAAGCTGCCGCAGGCGAAGGCGATCATGGAACCGGCGACGATGCGCCAGGTGTTGCCGAAGACGGCGTCCAGGTGCGGTTGATAGGCCGCCATGAAGTCGTTCTGGGCCGGCGGCAGGTTGACGACGACGAAGGCCATGAAGGCCGAGAACACCAGGGCGCCGAAACCGGCCCAGACGACGCGGCGGTCGCGGCCATAGCCATAGACCTCGGTCAGGATGTCGCCAAAGATGTAGCTGATGGGAAAGAAGAACAGGTCGGCGCCGAAGGTGACCGTGCCGATGACGGGCAGGGTCAGCTGGGCCGCCTTGGCCGCGCCGATCAGGTTGGAGCACAGCAGCACGCAAACGAAGGCCGCCATGATCAAGTCGTAGTACTTGAAGCTGCGGGGTGCTGATGGGGTCATGGGCTCCTCCTGTTTGGAGCCGGCATTGTCAGCGCGGACTCGTCAGGCGCAACAGGGTCTGGTGCAGCTTGGGCGTGTCGATGGGCTTGGTCAGGAAGTCGTTCATGCCGGCCGCGAAGGCGTCGTCGCGCTCCGAGACCAGGGCCGCCGCCGTCAGCGCGACGATGGGCAGCTCGCCGGCCTTGAAGTGCTTGCGCAGTTCGCGGGTCGCGTCATGCCCACCCATGACGGGCATCTGCACGTCCATCAGCACGATGTCGAAGGGCTTGCCGACGCTGGCCGCCGCCAGCACCGCCTCGATGGCCTGGCGGCCGTCGCTGGCCTGAGCCACCTCCATGCCCCATTGCTCCAGCTGGGCCACGGCGATCAGCATGTTGACGGGATGGTCCTCGGCGATCAGCACGCGCCGGCCCTGCAGGGCGTCGTGGACATGGCTGCGGGTCTCGCGCGGCTGGTGGGCCATGGGCGCCGGCGCCGCAGGCAGGGGCAGTTCGGCCCAGAAGGCCGAGCCCTCGCCCGGCGCGCTGTTCAGGCCGACCTCGCCGCCCATCAGCGTGGCGAGCTCGCGGCAGATGGACAGGCCCAGGCCCGTGCCGCCAAAGCGGCGCGTCGTCGATTCGTCGGCCTGGGTGAAGGGCTGGAAGAGGCGGGCCTGCTGCTCGGGCGCGATGCCGGGGCCGGTGTCGCGCACCTCGATGTGCACCCACTCGCCGGCGCTGCCGCGGGCATTGGCCGGCAGGGCGCGCACGCTGACGGTGACGCCGCCGGTCTCGGTGAACTTCAGCGCATTGGTCAGGTAGTTGGACAGGATCTGGCGCGTGCGCAGCGGGTCGCCGAAGACCCAGCTCGGCAGGGCCGGGTCGATCTCGACGGCGAAGGTCAGGCCGCGCGCCTGGGCCAGCGTCAGATAGGCCAGGCGGATGGAAGCCAGCAGTTCGCGCAGCGAGAAGGGCTGGCTCTCCAGCGTCAGCCGGCCGGCCTCGATCTTGGACAGGTCGAGGATGTCGGAGATGAGCCCGGACAGGCTCTCCGCGCTGTCCATCATCTGGTTCAGGTAGTCGCGGCGCTGGGCCTCGGAGATGTCGGGCTGCTGGGCCAGACGGCCCAGGCCGAGCAGGCCGTTCAGCGGCGTGCGGATCTCGTGGCTGGTGTTGGCCAGGAAGGCGCTCTTGGCGCGGCTGGCGGCCTGGGCCTCGTCCTTGGCGTGGGCGAGCTGCTCCTCGACGCGCCGGCGCTCGGTGACGTCCTCGATGATCCAGATGGTGCCGCCGCGGCTGGGGTGGGCCGGGTCGACGGCCTGGGCCAGCAGGCGCGCCAGGAAGGTGGAGCCGTCACGGCGGCGCATGACGCGATCGGCCTCGACCTGCTGGCCGGCAGCCAGCTGCGGACCGAGGTCGCGGCCGACGGACTGCCAGTCCTCCACGCTGGGCCAGACGACGCTGCCATGCTGGCCGAGCAGGGCGCCGCGGTCCCAGCCGAACATGGCCTCGACGCGCGGGTTGGCCAGCACGAACTGCTGGTCACGCGTCAGCGCGATGCCGATGGAGGCGTTCTCGAGGATGGCGCCGTGCACGAGGCGAGTGCGCTCGCTCTCCGACACGTCACGCGCGTACAGCACCAGGTAGTTCTGGCCGTCCATCTCGAAGGGTGCGACCGACACCAGCATGGAGACGGCGCTGCCGTCCTTGCGGCGGAAGCTCACCGGCAGATTGCTGGCGATGCCGTCGCGATGGATGGCCTCGCGGATGGCGTTGCGATCGGCGGCGTTGTGCCAGATGCCGATCTCTTCGGCCGTGCGGCCCAGGATCTCGGCGCTGTTCCAGCCGCTGAGCTGCTCGAAGGCCTTGTTGACCATCGCGTAGCGGCCGCTCTCGGCCTCGGTCAGCGTGATGACGTCGGGGCTGGTCGCCACCAGATGCGACAACAGGCCCTCGCTGCGGCGCAGCGCATCCTGGGCGCGGCTCTGCTCGGTCTGGTCGGTGAAGAAGGTCAGCGTGGCCGGGCCGCTGGCGGTCTCGACGCGCACGCTGGTGGCCTGCACCAGGCGGCGGCGGCGCGACAGCGTGCGCAGCCGGTATTCGGCCATGGGCTGCATGGCGCCGGGGGCCATGCCCTCCAGGCGCGCGGCCTGCTGGCGGGCGGTCTCGTCGTCGCCCGGCTCGTAGTGGCTGAACAGGTCCTGGCCGATCATGCTGGAGCGCTGCGCATAGCCGAACATGGCCATGGCGGCGGGGTTGGCGTCGACGACGCGGCCCCAGCGGTGCAGCACCAGCGGCGAGGGTGAGCGGCGAAACAACTCGCGGTAGCGCGTCTCGGTGGCCTGCACGGTCTGCTCGGCGGCCACTTCGCCCGTCACGTCGCGGCCCACGCCCCAGTAGCCGCGGAAATTGCCCTGCGCATCGAAGCGCGGCTCGCCGCTGATGGAGACCCAGCGCGCGCTGCCGTCGATGCCGACGCGGCGCGCCACCATGCCGTGGAAAGGCCGGTGCGATTCGAGGTCGGCACGGTGGGCGTCGAGCTCGTCGTCGTTCAGGCCCATGCCGTCGAGTTCCCAGGGCGTCTTGCCGAGGCGGCACTTCAGGTCCAGGCCCGAGGCGCCGGGGCGCTCCTCGGCCACATGGGTGAAGCGGAACTCGCGGTCCATCTCCCAGTACCAGTCCACCGCCATGCCGAGCAGGCCACGGAAACGCGCCGTGCGCTCGTCGGCCTCGGCCAGCGAGCGCTTGACCATCTTCAGCAGGCCCAGGCCGGCGATCAGGCCCGAGCCCAGCAGGCTGAACTGGATGATGGCGCGCAGCAACAGGCTGGACGACGCCATGGGATGGGTCGCCCAGCCCAGCGCCTCGCCGGCACCCAGGCCGGCCAGGGCGACGGCACCCAGCGCGGTCAGCGCGACACCGGCGACAAGGCCCAGCAGGCCGGTGGCGAAGGCGATGACCAGGCTCATCAAGGGCAGGCTCAGCGACCACAGGCCCAGGTCGCGCGACACGGCAGCCGACACCGGCAGGGCCAGCACCAGGGCCATCATGCCCAACGCCATCAGCGGCTGCTCCTTGCGGCGCGGCGCCCGCGACAGCACGGCCAGGCGCAACAGGGCCAGGATCGAGATGACCAGCGACAGGACCGGCGGCAGCCAGCCATCCAGCCATTCATGCGGCTGGCGCGTCCACCAGAACAGCCCGGCCACCGGGATGAAGACCGGCGCGCAGGCCATCAGGAAGACCCGCGACGCCTGCCAGCGCATGCTGGTTTGCAAACGTTCCCGCTGCTGCTCGGGCGGTTCGGCGTGCCCGACGAGGCTGCTGAGGTCTTCGCCGGCGCGCGCCATGGTCAGGTCAGGGCCTGTCTGGTGGCGATGGCGACGGCGCGGGCGCGCTCGGCGAAGTCGGCGCCGCTGCTGGCGTAGAGGATGGCGCGCGAGGAATTGACGGCCAGGGGCGCGCTGCGACCGGCGGCCTGCACGACGGCGGCCGCGTCACCGCCCTGGGCACCGACGCCCGGCACCAGCAGCGGCAGGGTGGGCGCGAGTTCACGCACGCGGGCGATCTCGCCGGGATAGGTGGCGCCGACGACGAGGCCGAGCTGGCCGTTGCGGTTCCATTGCGTCTCGGCCAGGTGGGCCAGGTGCTCGAACAGGCGCGGCTGGCCGGGCACGTCGGCCAGGCGCTGCATCTGCCAGTCGTCGCCGCCCTTGTTGGAGGTGCGGCACAGCAGGATGGCACCCTTGCCTTCATAGGCGAGGTAAGGCTCGACGGAATCGAAGCCCATGAAGGGCGACAGGGTCACCGCATCGGCCTGGTAGCGGACGAAGGCCTCGCGGGCGTACTGCTCGGCCGTGGAGCCGATGTCGCCGCGCTTGGCATCGAGGATGACGGGGACGCCGGGCGCCACCTCGTGGATGTGCGAGATGAGGCGCTCGAGCTGGTCTTCGGCGCGATGGGCGGCGAAGTAGGCGATCTGCGGCTTGAAGGCGCAGACCAGGTCCTTGGTCGCGTCGACGATTGAACAGCAGAAGTCGTAGAACTTGCTCGCATCGCCGGCCCAGGCGCCCGGCAGCTTGCTCGGCTCGGGATCGAGGCCGACGCACAGGCGCGATTGGGGGGTCAGGGCTTGGAGCTGGGCAATGAAGGTCATCAGTAGGCGGAGATGGGAATGGTGCGGGCGAGCACGAATTCTGCAAAAGCTTCGGCCGGCAGCGGCCGGCTGAACAGATAGCCCTGCACGGCCTGGCAGCCCTGGCGGCGCAGGAAGGCCAGCTGGCCCTCGGTCTCGACGCCTTCGGCCAGGGTCTCCAGGCCCAGGGCGCCGGCCATGCGGATGACGGCGTCGACGATGGCGCGGTCTTCGGCATCGTCGGTCAGGTCGCGCACGAAGGACTGGTCGATCTTGAGCTTGCTGACCCTGAACTTCTTCAGATAGCTCAGCGAGGAATAGCCGGTGCCGAAGTCGTCGATGGACAGACGCACGCCGCGGGCATGCAGCTCGTTCATGACGGTGATGGCGACGGCCGGGTTGTCCATGGCGGCGCCTTCGGTCAGCTCCAGCTCCAGGCGGTCGGCGGCCATGCCGGTCTCGTCGAGCAGGCGGCCGACGAGTTCGGGCAGGTCGTCGTGGCGGAACTGCACGGCCGACAGGTTGACGGCCATGGTCAGCTCCGGCAGGCCGGCGCCGTCCCAGCGGCGCAGTTGCGAGAGCGCCTCACGCAGCACCCATTCACCGATGGGCAGGATGAGGCCGGAGGTCTCGGCGACGGGAATGAACTCGGCCGGCGACACCCAGCCCAGCTCGGGATGGTGCCAGCGCAGCAGGGCCTCGGCACCGACGATATGGCTCTCGCCGCCGGCATCCAGCGCGAACTGCGGCTGGTAGTGCAGGCTGAGCTGGTGGCGCTCCAGTGCGCGGCGCAGCGCGTTCTCCAGCTGCAGGGCGCGGGCCGACTGGGCCTGCATCTCGCTCGTGAAGAAGCGGTAGGCGTTGCGGCCGTCCTTCTTGGCCCGGTACATGGCCGCGTCGGCGCATTTGCACAGGGTGTCGAAGTCGTCGCCGTCGGTCGGGAACATCGCGATGCCCATCGACGGCGTGACGGTCAGTTCCTGCTGGTCGACCTGGAAGGGCGCGCTGGCCAGGGCCATCAGCTTGGTGGCCAGATGGGCCGCGCCGGCGATGTCGGTCAGCGGCAGCACCAGCACGAATTCGTCGCCGCCCATGCGGGCCACGGTGTCCTGCTCGCGCACGGCGCCGCGCAGGCGGCCGGCGAGCTGATTCAGCAGCGAGTCGCCGACGCGGTGGCCGAGGGAATCGTTGACGTTCTTGAAGTGGTCCAGGTCCAGGAAGAGCACGGCCAGCGGCTCGTCGCCGCGGCGGGCGATGTCGATGGCCTGGCTGGCGCGATCGGCCAGCAGATGGCGGTTGGGCAGGCCGGTCAGGCCGTCGAACAGGGCCAGGCGCTCGGCGCGGGCCTCGGCGGCCTGCTGCTCGGCCACCTTGAGCTCCAAGGCCGCGACGGTCTGGCTGAGCTGCTGGGTGCGCTGCTCGACCAGGGCTTCGAGCTGGGCCTTGGCCTGCACCAGTTCCAGCTCGGCCTGCTTGCGAGCCGTGATGTCCTGGGTGATCCAGATCGAGCCGCGCGACAGGTCGCTGCGGTCGATGGCCTTGCTGCGCACCTCGCAGTAGATGGACGTGCCGTCCTTTCGGCCCAGCAGCATCTCGGCATGGAAGGAGTCGCCGCGCGACAGCGGCTCGTAGCAGAGGTCGCCGGCCGCCTTCCAGTCCTCGTCGGTCAGGTACCAGGCACGCGACAGCTGGCCGTCGAGCTCGCCGGGCCCATAGCCGAACAGCTGTTCGAAGGCACGGTTGCAGCGCGTCACGCGGCGGCCGCGCAGGAAGACGATGCCGACCATGGCGTGGTCGAAGATCAGCTGCTGCTCGGCATGCAGGTCGGACAGCGCCGCATCGGCCTGCTTGCGCTCGCTGATGTCGTCGACGATCCAGATCGAGCCGTCGGCCGGATCCTCGGCATTGATGAGGCGACCAGTCAGGTGGGCCCAGAACAGCTCGCCGTTCTGGCGCCGCATCATCTGCTCGCCGCGGAAGGTCTCGCCGATGGACAGCACCGGATAGGCCCGGGCGCCCAGGCCGCGGGCCTCCTGCTCGGATTCGTAGAGATCGTGGCTGCTCTTGCCGATGGCCGCTTCCGGGCTGTCGAAGCCGTAGATCTCGGCGTAGCGCTGGTTGCAGCGCACCAGCGTGCGCGCCTTGACGAAGACCACGCCGACGCCCGCATTCGCCAGGATGACATCCAGCTCGCGCAAAGCCTGGCTGAGCGCGGGGTTGTCGCTGGTGTCGGGCGCGAGGCTCATGAAGCGTTTATGAGGCGGTGGTCTGGCAGCTTGACGGGGAGCGGAGCATGACCGGTTATTGTCTGGTCTCATGCATATCCTGGATACCGAACGCCTGTCGCTGCGTGAATTCACACCGCTTGACGCCCCCTTCCTGCTGCGCCTCGTCAACGAACCCGGCTGGATCCGCAACATCAACGACCCCGGCGTGCGCAGCGTCGAGGAAGCCCTGACCTGGGCCGAGGGCCGGCTCTTCAAGGCCTACCGAGAACTAGGTCACGGCTTCTGGGCCCTGGAGCGCCGCGCCGACGGCGTGCTGGTCGGCATGTGCGGCCTGTTCAAGCGTCCGGCCCTGCCCGAGCCCGACCTGGGCTACGCCCTCCTGGCCGAGCACGAGGGCCAGGGCTATGCGCTGGAGGCGGCGCGGGCCTGCGTGGCCCATGCCAAGACGGCCCTGGGCTGGACGACGCTGATGGCCATCACGGCCGTCGACAACACGCCCAGCGTGGCCCTGCTGGGCAAGCTGGGCTTTGTCGAAGGGGAGCAGGAACAGCTCGAGGGCTACAGCGGGCCCTCTCGCGTCTTCAGACTCTCGCTCTAGACCTTTTTAGCCAGTTCCGTCGCCAAGCCGGTGTAGGAACCCGGCGTCATCTTCAGCAGACGCGCCTTCTCGGCCTTCGGGAGGTCCAGGCCCTCGATGAAGGCACGGAGGGACTCCTGGGTGATGGCCTTGCCGCGGGTCAGCTCCTTGAGCTGCTCGTAGGGGTTGGGCAGGCCGTAGCGGCGCATGACGGTCTGGATGGGCTCGGCCAGCACTTCCCAGGCGGCATCGAGGTCGTCGGCCAGCGCAGCCTCGTTCAGCTCGAGCTTGCCCAGGCCCTTGGCCAGGGAGTCGTAGCCCAGCAGTGCATAGCCCAGGCCCACGCCCATATTGCGCAGCACGGTGGAGTCGGTCAGGTCGCGCTGCCAGCGGCTGACGGGCAGCTTCTGGCTCAGATGCGTCAGCACGGCGCTGGCCAGGCCGAAGTTGCCTTCCGCGTTCTCGAAGTCGATGGGGTTGACCTTGTGCGGCATCGTCGAGCTGCCGATCTCGCCGGCCTTGGTCTTCTGCTTGAAGTAGCCCAGCGAGATATAGCCCCAGACGTCGCGCGACCAGTCGATCAGGATGGTGTTGGCACGCGTGAAGGCATCGAACAGCTCGGCCATGTAGTCATGCGGCTCGATCTGGATCGTGTAGGGGTTGAAGCTCAGCTTGAGCTGCTTCTCGATGACGCCCTTGGAGAACTTCTCCCAGTCATGCTTGGGCCAGGCCGACAGATGGGCGTTGAAGTTGCCGACGGCGCCGTTCATCTTGGCCAGGGGCTTGACGGCAGCGATGCGGGCGCGGGCCGTGACCAGTCGGGCCACGACGTTGGCGATCTCCTTGCCCACCGTCGTCGGGCTGGCCGTCTGGCCGTGGGTGCGGCTCAGCATGGGCGTGGCCGCGAACTGGTGGGCCATCTTGCGCAGCGTGGCGACGATGCCGTCCAGGGCCGGCAGCATGACCTCGTCGCGGGCCGCCTTCAGCATCAGCGCGTGGCTGGTGTTGTTGATGTCCTCGCTGGTGCAGGCGAAGTGCACGAACTCGGACGCGGCCAGCAGTTCGGGCTGGCCTTCGAAGCTGCGCTTGATCCAGTACTCGACGGCCTTGACGTCGTGGTTGGTCGTGCGCTCGATGGCCTTGATCTCCTCGGCATCGGCTTCGGAGAACTTCTTGACGAGGCGGCGCAGGCGCGAGCGCGCGGCGCTGGACAGCGGCTTGAATTCCTTGAAGCCGGCGTCGCTCAGCGCGATGAACCACTCGACCTCGACCTGCACGCGGCGGTGCATCAGACCGTACTCGGACAGCAGGGGACGCAGCGCGGCCACCTTGGCGGCATAGCGGCCGTCCAGCGGCGAGAGGGCGCTGATCGGGTTGAAGTCGGTCGTGGTCATGGCGGGCCGGCGGATCGTGGAAAACCCGCAATTCTAGGGAGGGTCTGCGAGGCCGCGGCCTGTCTCTTATACACATCTCCGAGCCCACGAGACACTAGCGCTAATC
>NZ_JBYSZK010000018.1:57863-151787 GCF_058787015.1 Roseateles sp. FW305-36
TCTTCCCTTCCTCCCCCCCCCCCCCCCCCCCCCCCCCCCCCCCCCCCCCTCCGCTTCAACGCTCGCTGAAGAAACGCACCCGCTCTTCGTCAGCCGGATGCGTGGCAATCGCGATGGCCACAGGGTTGTTGTCCACCGTCGCCTTGTGCTGCTCGGCCAGGCGCTCGAAGAAGACGGCCATGCGCGAGGTGTCGACGCCGCCGGCCCGCGCCAGGCTGCGGCCGTAGAGGTCGGCCTCGCGTTCGTTGTCGCGCGAATAGGCGTTGCCGGCCAGCACGGCGGGCGCCGAGGCCAGCAGGGTCGAGAAGTCGCCGACGATGACCGAGGCCACGATGCTGACGGCGCCGGCGTGCAGCATCAGCCGCAGGCCGTGGCGATGCTGCACATGGCCGATCTCGTGGGCCAGCACCGTCATCACCGCATCGGGTTCGTCGGCCAGCAGCTCCAGCAAGTCGTCGGTGATGACGATGTCGCCGCCCGGCAGGGCGAAGGCATTCGGGCCCAGGGCCTTGCCGCCGTCGCGGAAGTGGATCTCGAAGCGCTCGGGCAGGGGCACGGCATGGCCGGCGCGGGCGATGACCTCGTCCCAGCGCCGGCGCCAGGCCCGCTGCTGCTCCGGCTTGAGCCGGCTGGGCTTGAGCCACTGGTCGTCCAGGCCGTCCAGCACATGCTCGCCCAGCGTCCGCTCGGCCGACCGCGGCATGGCGTCCACCGCCTTGTCCACGGCCCAGGGCAGGCCCCAGCGGTAGGCGGCCGCCAGGCCGGCGACCAGCAGCAGCAGCGACAGCAGGGCCAGCCGCCAGCTCTGCTGCCACTGCACGACGACGCTGTCGCCGCGGCCCGAAGCCTGGCACCAGGCGTCGAAGGCCGTGCCATCGGCAAAGCTCAGCAGGCCGCCGCCGGGCAGCAGGATCTGGCGCTGGCCATGGCGCTGGCGCTCGGGCCAGGTCAGGGTGGACAGGGCCGCGCTGTGTTCGCCGTAATGCAGGCTGGCCCCGTCCAGCCAGACCTCCACGGGCCGGGCACGCGCGCTGCGGCCGTCGAACCAGTCGGCATGCAGGCGCGGGCCGGTCATCACAGGCCCAGATCGATGCCGAAGAAGTCGCCGGCGAAGTCGCCCGCGGCCTCGGCGCTCAGTGCCGCCTCGTCACCCGTCCAGGCGTCCATGTCGGCCGTGGTCTCCAGGGTCACGGCCTGCAGGCGCAGGCGCGCCGTCGCGATGGCGGCAAAGGGACGGTAGAGGCTGAGCGTGACGATCACGAGCAGCCAGTTCTTCAGCGTCAGCTTGGCCAGGGTCATGGTGTCCAGCGCGCTGAGGAAGCGGATGTCGTTGCTGGACGTCTGCGTCCAGGCCATGTTCTGCAGGCCGGCCGTGAAGATGGACGACGTGATCACATAGGCCAACAGATACAGCAGGCCCAGGCCGACCATGAAGAACCAGCTGTCGCCACCGCGCAGGGACGGCAGCAGCACGGCAAAACCGATGCCGACCAGGATAGCCACGAGGCCGCCCGCGAGGCCGGCCCGGAAGCTCAGGCCCCAGACCTGCGACGGTTGCAGCGTCGTGCGCGCCTGCTGATGCGCATAGCGGTAGTGGTTGTGCTGGTAGCGCTTGGCCAGGCCCAGCGTCCACGGCACCATGAAGTTGAAGACGATGGCGGCCAGGCCAGCCAGGCCCATGGCGGCGAAGCCTCCCTGTTCCGGCAGGATCACCATCAGCATCAGCGGAACGGCCGCCGGCAGAAAGGCCTTGTAGGCATCGGCGACGCTGCCCGAGAAGCCCAAGCGCAGGCCGCGCCAGCTGGTGTGCGTCAGCCGGAAGCGCATGCCGGCCCGCCACAGCGGCGGCCACAGCAGCACCAGGGCCACGAAGGCCACTGCGCTCAGCGTGGTCGAGACCGCGCCCAGGCCGACGTAGAGGCCGAACAGCACGACCAGCAGCATGAAGCCCTTGAACATCTTCCACGGGTCGCCATGAAAGCTCAGGGCCTGTCCATCGATCAGGGTGTTGGCATAGAAGTAGCGGATGCGCCTGGCCTTGGCGAAGGGCAGGTACAAGCCCAGCGTCACCAGCGTGAGCAGCATGTTGACGGCCCAGATGCGAAAGTACTCGCTGCCCGAACCGGTGAAGCGGATCTCCAGCGTGCGCGGGACGGCAGCGGGGGCGGTGAAGCTGGGTTCGAGGCGTGCGTCGTCCATGCTCACAGGCCCATGTCGATGCCGAAGAAGTCACCGGCGATGTCGCCGGTCGCGTCCGCATGTCCGGCATGGGCCGCGGCGACCCAGTCGGCCGGGTCTTCGCTGCTCTGGACATAGACCGCCTCCAGCCGCAGGCGGGCCGTCGACACGGCGGCGAAGGGCCGGTACAGCCCGAGGGTCAACGCCGTCAGCAGCCAGTTCTTCAGCGTCAGGCCGAACAGGGCCGAGAAGCGCAGCGTGCTGCGGAACTTCAACGCCTCGCTGCTGGTGCCGTTCCAGGCCAGGTTCTGCATGCGCGTCGCGCCATAAGGCATGACGACGGCGAAGTACAGCAGATAGCCCAGCAGCAGGCCGATGGTCATGAAGGCGATGCTCGCGATCCGTCCGCCGCCGCCGACCGCGGCGCCCACGGCGCCGATGACGGCCACCAGCACGCCGGCACCGATCATCGGCAGCAGCGAAACGCCAAAGGTCTTCAGGGCCAGCAGATAGACCTTGGCCACCGACAGCTTCACGCGGCTGTGCTGGCCGGCGATGCGATAACCGTTGTGCTGGTAGCGCTTGAACAGGGTCAGCGACCAGGGCGCGAACAGCATCATGCTCAGGGCACCGACCGCGTACAGCGCCATGCCGGGCGTGAAGCCGCTGGCGGCCTTGAGGGTCTCGGGGTCCAGCGAGGTGGCACCGCCCACCAGGGCAATGGCCGGCAGATAGCTGGGCGCGCAGCTCAGATAGGCGCCCGCCAGCGTGCCGTCGAAGCGCATGCGCAGGCCGCGCCAGCTGGTGTTGCCGAGGCGGAACTGCAGCGAGGCCCGCCACAGTGCCGGCCAGACGGCGCACAGGATCAGGAAGGCGACGAAGGCGGCCGTGGTCGAGAAACGCCCCGCGCCGCTGTAGACCGCCATCAGCAGCACCAGCAACAGGAAGCCGCGGAACATCTTCCAGGCGTCGCCATGGAAGCTCAGCGCCTGGCCGTCGACCAGGGTGTTGGCATAGAAGTAGCGGATGCGCCGGGCCTTGGCGAAGGGCAGGTACAGGCCCAGCGTGACGAGGATGAGCAGCAGGTTGACCGACCAGATGCGGAAATACTCGCTGCCCGAACCCGTGAAGCGGATTTCGAGGACACGCGGCGCGGGCGGCTGCGCCGGAATAGCCGCGGCGAGGGCGGCGTCAGGTTCTTGCATGGAAAGGGATCTCCCTGGAGTCAGCCACCGTCTACCGCAGTGGGCCGGCCGACACTCTGGCGGCCGGCGGCCGGGCTGGCAACCCCCGCGTGAGGTGGCTGTGTACCGGAGCCGACAGGCCTTTTTCACGGCCGAATCGCCATGGGGCGCTGGCTAGAATCGTTTCGACTTGTGATCTCCGTGTTTGCCCTATGACCGCGATGAAGTTGATCGGATCTCTCGCCAGCCCCTATGTGCGCAAGGTGCGCATCGTGATGGCCGAGAAGAAGCTCGATTACCAGTTGGTGCTTGAAGATGTCTGGGGCAGCGACGCCATCCTGAAGATGAATCCGCTCGGCAAGGTGCCCTGCCTCGTCATGGAAGGCCAGGACTCCATCACCGGTGCCGTCTTCGACTCGCGCGTCATCGTCGAATACGTCGACACCCTGTCACCTGTCGGCAAGCTCATTCCCGAGCGTGGCCGTGAGCGCTGCGAAGTGCGCACCTGGGAGGCCCTGGCCGACGGCATCGTCGACGCCGCCATCCTCGTGCGCCTGGAGCGCACCTGGGCCCAGCGCCCGCCGGAGCAGCGCAACCAGGCCTGGATCGACCGCCACCTGACCAAGGTCACCGCCGCCCTGGCCGCCATGAGCCAGGGCCTGGGCGAGAAGCCCTGGTGCTCGGGCAACCACTTCTCGCTGGCCGACATCGCCGTGGGCTGTGCCCTGGGCTGGCTGGAGTTCCGCTTCCCTGAGATCAACTGGCGCGAGGCGCACCCGAATCTGGCGCGCCACATGGACAAGCTGTCGCAGCGCCAGAGCTTCATCGACAGCGCACCGACGGCCCAGCCGCCGGTGGCCGTGCCGGCCTGAGGGCCCGTTAGCGCTACGGCAACGGGCCCTAAGCGATCAGCAGCTCTCTCGATCGAACGTGCAGCAGGCGCACCAGGCGCCAGATGCGCCGTTCGATCTCGGCGACTTCCAGCTTCCACAGCGTCGCGATCTCGGCCAACAGCAGGCCCTGGGCCAGCAGCGTCAGCAGATGGCGGCTGGCCTGGTCGATCTGGCGGCCGGCGGGCGTGGCGTCCAGCGGCGCGGCGGCCTGGCGGGCGATGGTCAGCGGGCTGCGCTCGATGCCGAAGGCCGCCAGGCCCTGACGCGCGAGTTGGGGACTGAGGGCCGCACGGCGCTCGTGCAATCGCGCCAGGGCTTCCACCAGGCCGGCGCCGCTGCCGTCGTCGACGTGATAGGCATTGGCACCCGCGCTGAGGGCCGCAAACAGCTGCAGATCGTCGGCCGTCGGCGTCAGCAGCAGCAGTTGGGGGCGCACCGGCAGGCGGCCGAGTTCATGGGCGACCCGCATCGCATGGCTGTCGACCAGGCGCAGGTCGCTGGCGACGATGTCGGGCGCCAGCGCAGCGATCTCGTCCAGCGCATCGGCCAGCACGGTGCTGCTGCCGGCCAGTTCGATGCCCTGGGCCTGCAGCAGCAGCGAGCGGGTGCGCTGCAGCGCGGTCTCGCTGAGACGGAGAAGGTAGACGGTGGGCATGGCGCAGGGATGTAACCGCCCGTGATTGTGCGCGTTTTGGCCGCCGCCCCCCTAATTTGCAGTCGCCACCCCCCGCAAGCACGCGCCCCTCGTCCAAGGAGTACCTTGGCCGGTCTTGCAGACCGCGCAGCCGACAAAGCGGCCGCTCTTCGGCAGGCACGGCAAGTCCGCAGGACTTGCCGTGTCCGGCCTCAGCCCCCGAGGGGACGGCGATGCTTGCCGGCTCGACCGGCAAGCACATCGCCAGAGCGGGCCGGCTAGGTGAACTGGAGTCGGACACAAACAGTCCCTGCGGACTGTTTGTGCCTACGGAAGGCCGCGGGCCTCTGGCCCGTGGCAGGCCCGTCGCTCGGCCCGAAATTCACACGACAGAAGTACGTTCGATGCTGCCCTGGGGCGAAAAACTGTGGGCGCTGGCCAGCGGCCAGTAGATGCGGAAGGTGTTGTGCGGCAGTTCGCCGCGCAGCACGGCGCCGGGCTCGACGAAGGGCAGCAGATTGGCCAGCAGCCTCACCTCGTGCTTGTCCAGCCGGTGCACGATGTGCTGGGCCGTGATCTCCTGCGGGTGGCACAGGCCCGCGGCCTCGACCAGCTCCTTCAGCGCCTTCAGCGTGTTCTGGTGGAAGTTGGCGACGCGCTGGGCCTTGTCGGGCACGACGATGGCGCGCTGGCGGTGCGGGTCCTGCGTCGTCACGCCCGTCGGGCAGTGGCCGGTGTGGCAGGCCTGGGCCTGGATGCAGCCCAGCGCGAACATGAAGCCGCGCGCCGAGTTGCACCAGTCGGCGCCCAGGGCCATCAGGCGCACGATGTCGAAGGCCGTCGTGACCTTGCCGGCGCAGCCGATCTTGATCTTGTCGCGCAGGTTCAGGCCGAGCAGGGTGTTGTGCACCAGCAGCAGGCCTTCCTGCAGCGGGGCGCCGACGTTGTTGGTGAACTCGAGCGGCGCCGCCCCGGTGCCGCCCTCGGCGCCGTCGACGACGATGAAGTCGGGCGTGATGCCCGTCTCCAGCATGGCCTTGGTCAGCGCGAACCATTCCCAGGGATGGCCGATGCAGAGCTTGAAGCCGGTGGGCTTGCCGCCGGACAGGGTGCGCAGCTTCTCGATGAACTGCATCATCTCGACCGGCGTCGAGAAGGCGCTGTGGCGGGCCGGCGAGATGCAGGCCTGGCCCACCGGCACGCCACGGGCCGCGGCGATTTCCTCGGTCACCTTGGGGCCCGGCAGCACGCCGCCATGGCCGGGCTTGGCGCCCTGGCTCAACTTCAGCTCGATCATCTTGACCTGCGGGTCGCGCGCACTGGCCTCGAACTTCTCGGCGCTGAACGAGCCATCGTCATTGCGGCAGCCGAAATAACCCGAGCCGATCTCCCAGATCAGGTCGCCGCCATGGACGCGGTGGTGCGCGCTGATCGAGCCCTCGCCGGTGTCGTGGGCGAAGCCGCCGATCTTGGCGCCCTTGTTCAGCGACAGGATGGCGTTGGCGCTGAGCGCGCCGAAGCTCATCGCCGAGATGTTGAAGACGCTGGCCGAATAGGGTTGGGGCCGAGAGGCGCCGATGGTGATGCGGAAGTCGTGGCTGGTCAGATGCGTCGGGGCCAGCGAGTGGTTGATCCATTCATAGCCGCGCGCGCCGACGTCCAGCTGGGTGCCGAAGGGGCGCTGGTCGGGGTCGCCCTTGGCACGCTGGTAGACGATGGAGCGCTGGGCGCGCGAGAAGGGCGCGGCGTCGTTGTCGCCCTCCAGGAAGTACTGGCGGATCTCGGGCCGGATGAACTCCAGCAGGAAGCGCAGATGCCCGATGACCGGGTAGTTGCGCAGAATGGAATGACGCGTCTGGCGCGAGTCGCGCAGCCCCAGCAGCGCCAGCGCGAGGAAGACCAGCGTCAGCACGCCGTCGGTCAAGCCGCCCATCCAGCCGATGGCGAAGAACAGAGCCAGCAGGCCGCACAGCATCCACGTCAGATATCGCAGCGGGAAATGTTCGTTGATGCGTCTCGTCCAGCCGGGCCAAGCAAGCATGAGGTGTCCTCACAAACCGTGACTTGCAGAGCTTAAGGCCGCCGCCCCTCACAATCGCCCGCATCAACCCTCAAGGTAGCTGTCGATGAAGTCCTTTTTCTCCACGCTCGGCTGGCTGTTCTCCAAGGCCTGGTGGCTGCTGGACGGCACGCGCCGCGCGCTGATGAACCTGCTGGTGTTGCTGCTCATCATCATCTTCGTCATCGCCGTGATGACGCGCGGCCCCAAGCCGCTGAGCGACAAGACCACCCTGGTCCTCAAGCTCGACGGCAATCTCGTCGAGCAGTTCTCCGGCAGCCCGCGCGAGCAGCTGACGGCCCAGGCCCAGGGCCGCAGCGTGCCGCACCAGACGCGCCTGCGCGACGTGCTGGCCGTGCTCGACCAGGCCGGGCGGGACGACAAGATCAGCGCCGTGCTGCTCGACGTCGAGGAACTGCAGGGCGCCGGCCTGGCCGGCCTGCACGAGGTGAGCGCGGCCCTGCAAACCTTCAAGAAGAGCGGCAAGCCGGTCTACGCCTACGCCGACAGCTACAGCCAGCGCGGCTACTTCCTGGCCGCCCAGGCCAACGAGGCCTATCTGCACCCCATGGGCATGGTCGGCATCGAGGGCTTCGGCCGCTACCGCACCTATTACAAGGACGCCCTGGACCGCATCGGCGTGTCGCCCAATGTCCTCAAGGTCGGCACCTACAAGAGCTTTGCCGAGCCCTACACCGCCAACGGTCCCAGCGCGGCGACGCAGGAGGCCGAAGGATTGGTCTACGGCGAGCTGTGGAGCGGCTTCACCGGCAGCATCGAGACCGCCCGCAAGCTCGAGGCCGGCAGCGTCGCCAAGAGCATCAACGAGCTGCCTGCCCTGCTCGCCGCGGCCCAGAACGACCCGGCCAAGCTGGCCCTGCAGGCCAAGCTGGTCGATGGCCTGAAGACGCGTGACGAGATGCGCGCGCTGCTGATCGCCAAGGGCGCCAAGGACGACGAGAGCAAGAGCTTCCGCCAGGTGTCCGCAAATCAGTACATGGCCTATGTGAAGGAGGCCGGCACGCCCAACAAACTGCAGCCGGGCATCGGCATCGTCGTGGCCGAGGGCGAGATCGTCGACGGCGACGCCGGCCCGGGCCGCATCGGCGGCGACTCCACCGCCCGCCTGATCCGCAAGGCCCGCGAGGACGACGCCATCAAGGCCCTGGTGCTGCGCGTGAACTCGCCCGGCGGCAGCGCCTTCGCCTCCGAGATCGTGCGCCGCGAGCTGGAGCTGACGCGCCAGGCCGGCAAGCCCGTCGTCGTGTCCATGGGCGACGTGGCGGCCTCGGGCGGCTACTGGATCTCCATGGCCAGCGACGCCGTCATCGCCGACCCCGGCACCATCACCGGCAGCATCGGCGTGTTCGGCATGCTGCCGACGGCCGAGGGCCTGATGGACAAGCTGTCCCTGCACACCGGCGGCGTCACGACGACCTGGCTGGCCGGCGGCTACGACCCGCGCCGTCCGCTGGACCCGCGCCTGAAGGCCGCGGTCCAGGCCAGCATCGACAACATCTACGGCCGCTTCACCACCCTCGCCGCCCAGGCGCGCAAGAGCACGCCGGAAAAGATCGATGCCGTGGCCCAGGGCCGCATATGGACCGGCAACCAGGCACTGGCGCGCGGCCTGGTCGATCGACTGGGCAGCTTCGCCGACGCCGTGCAGACCGCCGTGCAGCTGGCCAAGCTCGAGGTCAAGGCCGGCGAGAAGCCGCGCCTGGCCTATGTGGAGCGCGACCTCAGCCGCAGCGAGCGCCTGCTGGCCTCGCTGACCGACACGCTGGCGCCGTCCATCGCCACTTCGCTCGGCCTGGACGCCCTGCCGGCGCCGGTGCGCGAGGAACTGGCCCTGCTGAAGGAACTGTCGCAGTTCTCCGCCCGCGGCCAGTGGGACAAGGCCGCCGCGGTGCACTGCCTGTGCGGGATTCCCTGACCTACTGCTGCATCTTCGCCAGCAGCTCGGCCATCTTCTGCTGCACGGCCTGGATGGCCTTCAGGGGCCGGATCATGACCTTGAAGTCGGTGATCTGGCCCGCGTCGTTCCAGCGGATCAGGTCGACGCCGTTGACGGCCACGCCGTCCAGCGCCAGCTCGAACTCCAGCAGCGCATCGCGCTCGCCGCGGATCTCGCGCACATAGCGGAAGCTGTCATTGCCCAGGATCATCAGCGCCGCGCCGAGGTATTGCGACGCCAGCGGCTTGCCGCGCTGAGGCGTGTGCACGACGGGCGAGTGGAAGACGACGTCGTCGGCCAGCAGGGCCGAAAGCGCGCGCGGGTTGCGGGCCTTGGCCAGTTCGTGCCAGGCGTCGATGGGATGGGTCATACCTGTTGTCCATGGTTAATAGTTGAATCGGAGTTTCGGGCCGAGCGCCGGGCCGCTCCCTAGCCGGCCCGCGCTGGCGATGTGCTTGCGGCTCGATGCCGCAAGCATCGCCGTCCCCTCGGGGGACCGACCAGACTCGCTCGCGTTCAACGACGCGAGGCTGGGCGAGGGGCTTCAATTCAAGGCCAGTGACGTTGAAAGACGGAGGCGACTTCCGGATGTTGCTCCACGCGCAGCAGCTGGGCATGAAAGCTCGGCCTGTCGGCCTGCAGCATAGGGCGCGCGCCCGACCATTTGGACACCACCGTCGCCAACAGCTCCAGCGCACCCGGCGATCCGGCGTCGAAGCCGATCTCGAACTGGTCGGCGAACAGCCGCCAGTGCTCGTGCAGGCGGGCGCGCGTGCCGGCCCGGATCTGCGCCTTCATCGCGTCGTCGCAGGGCTCGCACCAGCGCTCGGGGTAGTCGATGACGCTGATGGCCGCATAGCAGTTGGCCGCCACATAGACCAGGCCGCGGATGGCGCGCGCGCGGTCGCTGGCGTCGGCCGGCAACAGCAGCCCCGGCGGCGCCGTCAGGCCCAGATGGATGAGGATGGCCGCGCTTTCCGTCAACACCGTGCCGTCGGCCAGCACCAGGGTCGGAATTTGCCCCAGCGGATTCACCTTCAACAACTCGTCCCGCCCGGGGCCGGGGCTCCAGGACGCCGCGTCCACACCCGTGTAGGCCAGGCCCGCCCGCAGCAGCGCAGCCTCGACAGCCGCCGAACCCGAGCCCTTGGTGCCGTACAAGGTCAACATTGCCATGACTCCTTCATTGAGCGTGTCCTCGAGCGTGCAAAATGGTCTCACATCATGAGCACCGGCCCCGCTCTTCCCCCCTCCCGCCATCCGGTCGTCAAGCCCAGCTTCGGCCGCGTCAGCGTGGGAGTGCATGGCCGGGTCATGGTGTCGGTGGCCGAAGGCCCCTTCGATGCACCGCTGATGGCCGCCGTCAAGCGCGCCATCGCGCTGGCCGGCAAGCGCCTGCCGGCGGACCGCCGCTTCGGCGACCTGCTGGAGATCCGCGGCAGCCTGCAGATGAACTCCGACGCGCTGGCTGAACTGCGTGCCAGCATCGACGCCTTCGGTTCGCGCGGCATCGTCGCCGTGTCCACCGTCTTCCTCGTGCGCCCCGGCATCCCGGGCATCGAGCGCCTGCCGGCCTTGATGGACATCTGGCGCGCCAGCCGCCCGGTGCGCCGGGCCGACAACTTCGACTCCGCCTGGGCCCTGGTCAATGCCGACCTGACCGCGGCCGGCCTGCCCACGCAGCCACCTCCCGCGCGCTGATGACGGAAGCCCTCGGCCTGCAATGGCCCCTGGATGCCAAGGGCAGGCGCTCCACCGGAGCGCCGGGGCAGCGCATCGTGGCTGCCGCCCTGCGCGAGCTGGATGCCGCGGCCGCCGGCGCCGTCATCGCGGAGCGCGACTGGCGCCATGCCTACCCCGCACACTGGCTCGCGCTGGTGCAGGCCCAGGCGGCGCGGCCCGTCGGCGTGGTCGCATCCGCGCGTGCTGGCCTGGCCGCGGCCTGGAGTGAACTCCCCTTTTTGCGCAGCGGCAAGTCGCAGACTCTGCTGGAGGCGATGCGCGCGCCGCGGCGTCGCTTGCTGAGCCTGGAACTGCGCGGCAGCGGTGATGCGGCACCGGCGCCCTGGACCGTGCCCCACCAGGGCCGCGAGTTGTCTGGCGACGCCCTGGCCCGCCAGATCGACCGCTGGGAAAAGGCCGGCGTCTGCGAGGCGGCCCATGCGAGCGCCCTGCGCGACTGCCTCGCCCATCCCGAGTGGTTCGACCTGTCCGACCAGCACCTCGTGCTGCTCGGTGCGGGCAGCGAAGCCGGGCCGCTGACCTGGCTCGCGAAATGGCGGGCCCACCTCGTCGGCATCGACCTGGCCCGTGCCGCCAGCTGGAAGCGCATCGCCGCCACGGTCGCCGCCGGCAACGCCACGCTGACCGCGCCGGTCGCCCAGGGCCAGCCGCTGGACGTCGCCCATGCCGGCGCCGACCTGCTGGCCGAAACGCCCGAGATCGCGGCCTGGCTGGCGTCGCTGGGCACAACCAGCTCGAACGGGCTGTCCGTCGCCAACCTCGCCTACCTGGACGGCGAGCGCCATGTGCGGGTGTCGCTGGCCATGGACGCCATCAGCGCCACGCTGTGCGAAGCCGATGCCCGCACCCAGCTCGCCTACATGGCCACGCCGACCGACGTCTTCGCCGTGCCCGAGGAACTGGCCCGTGACGTGATGCGTCGCTACGCCGAGCGCGGTGTCGTCAAGAAGCTGGCCCAGTTCGGCGCCCGCCTCTCCAGCGGCGGCCGCGGCTTTGCGCCGCATATGGAGGCCCTCGTCGACGCCGGCGATTTCGGCCGCTGGGGCCTGGTGGACGCCCTTGTCGTCGAGCAGGGTCCGAACTACGCGCTGGCCAAGCGGCTGCAGCAATGGCGGGCCCTGGTGGCGCGCGCCGAGGGCCATCGCATCGCCTTCAATGTCGCGCCCAGCACCACGACCGCGTCGGTGGTCTCCAACCCGCTGTTGGCGGCGGGCTTTCGCGGCGCCAAGGCCTTCGGCGTCGAGGTCTTCGCGCCGGCGACGACGAATGCGCTGATGGCCGCGATGTGGGTGCACCAGCTGCGCACACCGGCGCGCGACTTCGCCCATCCTCTCAAGCTGCTGGTGCACAGCGCCAACCACGGCGGCCTGTGGCGCCTGCCCTACAGGCCGCGCTCGGTGCTGCCAATGGCGGCGCTGCTGGGGTTTGTCAAGCGGGCCTGAGGGCCCGCGGGTCAAGCGGCGGTAAGCTCGGCAAAAGGGGCCGGTTGCAGAATCTGCAGGGCACCCGACGCCCATGAACGCCCCGGACACCACCCCGCTTTACGAGCAGCCCGACGCTCACGGCTTCGGCCGCGTGACGGTGGGCTTCCTGGGCCGGGTCATGCACTACATCGCCCAGGGGCCGTTCGACGCGACGCTGATGGCCGCCGCCAAGCGCGGCACCAACATCGCCGGGGAACGCATCCCGGCGGACCGGCGCTACGTCAGCCTGATGGAATTCCGCCGGCCGCTGGGCCTGGACGACGAAGGCATGCGCGAATTCAAGGAGACGGTCGGCGGCTTCGTGGATCGCCGGACGGTGCCCCTGGCCACCATCCTGCTCGTCGCGCCGGGCGACGAAGACGCCCCCATGGTGCTCGACATGGCGGCCGTCTACCGGCTGAGCCGCCCCTGCCTGGTCTGCACGGACGTCGCCGCTGCCTGGGCCGAAGTCAACCGCGTGCTGCGCGAGGCCGGGCTGCCGGAGCAGCCGTTGCCTCCGAGCATCGGGCGGGCTTGACGGCCCGCCTCCTCAGCCCGCCGGGTTGAGGGCTGCGGCCTCGTAGATCTCCAGCCCCGGCAGCTCGGTCGCCATGCCGGCCAATGCCTTGCCGAAGGCGCGCGAGGCCGGCACGCGAAAGTGGACCTGCAGGGCCGCCATGTCGCTCCACTTCTCGACGAAGACGAGACGCAGCGGGTTCTCGCTGTCGCGGTGCACGGCATGCGCAATGCAGCCGGGCTCGGCGCGCGAACGCTCGACATGCTCCTGGCTGAGCTTCAGCACTTCGTCGAAGTGCTCGGGGCGGGCGGTCACATGGCCGAGGACAAGGATCATGAAAGTGGGCTCCGTCAAAAGGGCCAGGGACGCTGGGCGGGGCGCAGCTGTTCCCACACGGCACCCAGGGCCAGCACGCCGGCGTCGTCGAAGCGACGGCCGATGATCTGCAGACCGATGGGCAAGCCGCCCGCCGTGTAGCCCGCATTGATGGACAGGGCCGGCTGCTCGCTCATGTTGCAGGGCAGGGTGAAGGCGATGTGCTCGAAGGGCCGCGTGGGGTCGTGCAGCGGGCTGGCGAGATGGGCCGGGTAGGCCGGCATGGGCGCCACCGGCGACAACACGAAATCAAACGGCTCACAGGCGGCATTGGCCGCCTCGCGCAGCGCCTGCATCTGGCTGTAGCCGCGGAAGACCGTGCCGCCGTCATAGCCGGCCGCGGGCGCGACCCAGTCGAGGATATAGGGCAGGACCTTGGCACGGCGCTCCGGCGCCAGGGCCGAGATGTCCAGCCACGACCGCATGCGCCAGAAGCGGTCGATGCCATCGGCCATCTCGCGCGTCGTGAAGGGCGGCAGCGGTTCGACGATGGCACCGGCTTGTTCGAAGGCCCGCGCGGCGGCCGTGACGGCGGCGGCCACCTCGGGCTGCACGGCGTCGCCCCAGCCGGCGTCCATCAGCAAACCGATGCGCAGGCCGCGCGGTTGGAGCGGCCGCGGCGCCGCGCCGGAAGGCGGCAGCTGAGTCGGGTCACGGGCGTCGGGCTGGGCCAGCACGGCCAGCATCAACGCGGCGTCTGCCACCGTACGCGTCAGCGGCCCGGCGACGCGGCCGGCATAGCCCGGCTTGATGGGCACGCGACCATGGCTGGGCTTGAGGCCGACCAGGCCACACCAGCCGGCCGGCAGGCGGATGGAGCCGCCGATGTCGGTGCCCAGGTGCAGCGGCCCATAGCCAGCCGCGCCCGCGGCAGCGGCGCCTGCGCTGGAGCCGCCCGGCGTCATGGCCATGTCCCAGGGGTTGCGCGCCGGCTCGGAGTAAAGGCTGGACAGGCCCGAACTCAGCATGCCGTAGTCGGGCATGGTGGTGCGCGCCCAGGCAATGGCGCCCGCCTCACGCAGCCGCGCGGCCGGCGGTGCCTCGAAGTCGGCCACCGCATCGTCGGCCGTGGCGGCAGTGCCCACGCGATAGCTCGCGCCCGGCACGGCGATGTTTTCCTTCAACGTGACGGGCACGCCGTCCAGCGCCAGCGCGGTGCCGGCACGCCAGCGACCTTCGCTGTCACGGGCCGCCGCCAGCGCACCCTCGGCGTCGACCGCGCACAGCGCATGCAGCTCGCCCTCGCGCCGGCCGGCCTGCTCGAGCACGGCCCGCATGACGTCGACGGGCGACAACTCGCCCGAGCGATAGGCCGCCAGCAGCGCGGCCGCATCCAGGGCGTGGAGGCCGGTGGTCACTTCTTGAACTTCTCGGCGGCCTTCAACATCGCGTCGATGTGGCCGTCGGGGTTCATGCTGGCATGCACGGCGGCGATCTTGCCGTCCGGCGCGATCAGGAAGGAGACGCGGTCGGCCATGGTGCCGGGCACCATCTTCAGCGCGACGTCATAGTCCTTGATGACCTTGCCGCCGGCATCGGCCGCGACGGCGAACTTGTTGCGGCAGGCCTCGACGCTGAACTTCTTCAGCGTGTCGATGTCGTCGTTGGACATGCCAATGACGGTGGTGTTGAGGGCCTTGAACTTGTCGGTCGCCTCGGCGAACTGGTGGGCCTCGACGGTGCAGCCGCTGGTGAAGGCCTTGGGATAGAAATACACCACCACCGGGCCCTGCTTGAGGGCCTCGGCCAGCTTGAACTTGAAGGCCTGGCCCCCGACGGCGGCGTCGGCGCTGAAGTCCGGGGCCGGTGCGCCGACCTTGAGGGCGGCATGGGCCGCGCAGGGAATCAGCAGGGCGGCGGACAGGGCGGTGAACAGGCGTCGTGACATGGCAGGCCTCGTTGGTGAGGCCCGCAGGATAGCCAAGCCGCAAAGGCCTGGTATCGCGCTCGGTCAGGGCGTTTGCAACAACCCGTCGGCCAACCAACGCTGCAAGGCGCCGATGACGGCCGGCGCAGCGGCTTCGGCGTCACCCAGCACTTCGGCAGCACGCTCGCAAAGTAGTGCAAAGGGCAGGCCGGCGGCCACGCCGTCCAGCAGCGCCGCCTCCAGGGGCTCCAGCGAACGCCAGCGCGTCTCCAGGCCCTGGCGCCAGGCCAGCAGCACATGGTCATGCGGCACCGGCTCGGGCAGCTCGGGCTGGTCGTCGCCTGACTCGGGCTCCCACTCGCGCAGCACGCGCCAGGCGGGTTCGATGGCGCAGGTCAGCGTCACACGCTGCACATGGGGCTGCAGCTGCAGGAGGAGGTCGGCCCAGTCATCGGGGCTCAATGCGGCCAGCGTCGCCGGGTCGAGCAGCGGCGCCTCGGCGGCATCGAAGGCGCCGCGCAACGCCCAGTCCATGCGGGCGAAGTCGACCAGGCTGGCGTGGGGCACGAGTTCCTCGTCGGCCGTGGCCATGAAGTCGGCCAGCCCGTGGCCGAACCAGCGGATGGACGGCTGCTGGCTGGGCCTGGCGTCGAGGTAGGCGCGGCCCAGCGCGTCGAAGGCGTCGTCGCCCAGGGCGCGGGCCAGCACCGTGAAGTTGTCGGTCAGGGCCGCGACGAGGCGCGCGCGGTAGGCGTGGCGGTAGACCTCCAGGCCCGTGGCGAAGTCGCCCGCCAGCAGGCCGGCGGCGTCGGCGCCGTCGCGGATGGCGGCGGCGAGTTGTTGCTGTTGCTGCGTGACGCTCATGCTTCGGCGGCCAGACGACGGGCGACGTTGAGCTCGGCCAGCAGGCTGTCCAGCGGTGGGATGTGGTCGTCGCGCTCGATCATGGTCGGCACGGCGCCGAAGCGCTTCACGGCGTGCTGGTAGAGCGCCCAGACCTCGTCGCGCACCGGATGGTCATGGGTGTCGATGACGATGTCGCCGCGGTCTTCATGCCCGGCGAGATGGATCTGGCGCACCGGCTCGACGGGGATGCCGTCGAGATAGGCGACGGGATCGAAGCCGTGGTTGCGGCCCGAGACATAGACGTTGTTGACGTCCAGCAGCAGCTGGGCGCCGGTGGCCTTGAGCAGCTGGGCGATGAAGTCCCACTCCGTCATCTCGTCGGCCGCGAAGCGCACATAGCTGGACACGTTCTCCAGCACCAGCGGCCGGCCGAGGATGTCCTGCACCTGGGCAATGCGGCCGCCGACGTGGTCCAGGGCCGCGCGTGTCAGCGGCACCGGCAGCAGGTCATGCAGCTGGCTGTGGGCGTCCGCACTCCAGCAGAGGTGATCGGACACCCAGCCCGGCTCGAGCCGGTCGGCCAGGGTTTTCAATTCACGCAGATAGCCGAGATCCAGCGGCGCCGGCCCGGCGACGGACAGGGACACGCCATGCATGACCAGGGGGTAGTCCGCCCGGATGCGCTCCAGATGCACCAGCGGCGAGCCGCCCGGCACCAGGTAGTTCTCGGAAATGATCTCCAGCCAGTCGGGCTTGACGGCGGCATCGACGCCGGCCTCGAAGGCGGCGTAATGCTCGACGCGCAAGCCGAGGCCAAAGCCTTGAATCTTGGTCATGTCGTCACAAACGAAAACGACGTGCGGCCGCAGGCTCGCACGCCATCAAGCGGCAGCCGTGGAACTGGCTTTGCCAGGCCACTGGCTGCGCCCCCTTTGAGGGGGAGGCGCGTCAAGCGCCCCGGGGGTGGTCTTACTTCTCGACCTTGCCGCCAGCCTTGGTGCACTCGTCAGCGCTCTTCTTGCTGACCCAGCCCTGGCCCTTGCAGCCGTTGTGGCCCTTGCAGTCGCTCTTGGCGGTCTTGCACTCGGAAGTGCCCTTGCAGCCGTTCACGCCGGAGCACTTGACCATGCCGTCGGCCGCAGCAGCGGTCATGGGCACGGCGGTGGCGAACAGGGCGGCAGCGGCGGCAGCGATGCCCAGGCCGGTCTTCAGGGATGCGTTCATGTGGAGTCTCCAGAAAAGAAAGTGGATAGATCGGGTAATCACCACAGGTCGGCCCTGAACAGCGGAACCGACTTGCCAGCTTGCGTCGAAATGACCTTGCCAGTCCTTACAGCCAGCCAGCAGATTCTGATTACCTGACGTTATGACCGCAATGGCGCGTGGCATTCGTCATGCCTCGATGCCAACCGCTAGAGTCCGGCAGCTTGCTGCCAACCTCTCTCATGTTGAACACCGAAACACCGAGCACCCGGCATCCCGACCTGGATACCTACGCCACGCCGGCCCTGCTGGATGCATTCATAGACGACCAGACCGCCGCCATCGCCGCCGTGAAGGCCGCCGCGCCCCAACTGGCCGCGGCCGTGGACGCTGCCCTGCCCCGCATCCGCGCCGGCGGCCGCCTGCTCTATGCCGGTGCCGGCACCTCGGGCCGCCTCGGCGTGCTCGACAGCGTGGAGCTCTACCCCACCTTTTCCTGGCCGCGTGAGCGGGCCGTGGCCGTCATTGCCGGCGGTGCCGGCGCCATGTTCGTCGCCGTCGAGGGTGCGGAGGACGACCGCGCCCAGGGCGCCGCCGATCTCGCCGCGCTGAACCCCGGCCCCAACGACGTCGCCCTGCTGCTGGCGGCCTCGGGCGGCACCCCCTATGTCTTGGGGGCCATCGAAGCCGCCCGCGCGGCAGGTGCGCTGACCATAGGCTTCGCCAACAACCCGGGCGCCCCCGTCACCCGGCAGGCGGAGATCGGCATCACGCTGGACACCGGCGCCGAGGTCATCTCCGGCAGCACCCGGCTCAAGGCCGGCACCTCGCAGAAGATCGCGCTGAACACCTTCTCGTCGGCCCTGATGGTCAGGCTCAACAAGGTCTACGGCAATCTCATGGTGGACCTGAAGGCGACCAATGCCAAGCTCGTCAAGCGGGCCGTGGCGCTGACGGTGCGAGCCTCGGGCGCCGGCGAGGCCGAAGCGCAGGCGGCGCTGGCCCAGTGCGACCACCATGTGAAGACGGCCCTCGTGATGCTCAAGCGCGGCGTGGGCGTTGACGCGGCGCGAGCGCTGCTGGATGCCGCCGACGGCAACGTGGGCCGGGCCCTGGCCGCGTGAGCACGGCCCAGCGTTCGCCGTGGGCGTGGATCCCCACGCTCTACTTCGCCCAGGGCATTCCCTATGTCGTCGTCATGACGCTGTCGGTGGTGTTCTACAAGAACCTCGGCATCTCCAACACCGACATCGCCCTCTACACGAGCTGGCTCTACCTGCCCTGGGTCATCAAGCCCTTGTGGTCGCCGCTGGCCGAGCTGTTCGGCACCAAGCGCGCCTGGGTGGCGGTGCTGCAGTTCTTCGTCGGCGCGGCGCTGGCAGGCGTGGCACTGACCATCCCCGCCGACAAGGTCTTCCAGCTGTCACTGGCCGTCTTCTGGCTGATGGCCTTCGCCTCGGCCTCACACGACATCGCCGCCGACGGCTATTACATGCTGGCCCTGCCCCAGCACCAGCAGGCGGCGTTCGTCGGCGTGCGTTCCACCTTCTACCGCCTGGCCAATATCGGCGGCCAGGGCGGCCTGGTCTATCTGGCCGGTGAGCTGACCGAGCGCACCGGCAGCGTGGTGAAGGCCTGGACAGTCGTGTTCTGGTTGCTCGCCTGCCTGTTCGTGCTGCTGGCCCTGTGGCACGCCGCCGTGCTGCCGCGCCCCGCCGCCGACGTGCGCGGCCCGGGCCGCAGCGCGGCGCGCGGCCTGCTGGCCGAGTTCTTCGCCGTCTTCGCCAGTTTTTTCAGGAAGCCCGGCATCGCCGTCACGCTGGGCTTCCTGCTGCTCTACCGCTTCCCCGAGGCCCAGCTGCTGAAGCTCGCCAGCCCCTTCCTGCTCGACCCCGTCGACAAGGGTGGCCTGGGCCTGTCCACCAAGGCCGTCGGCATCGCCTACGGCACCGTGGGCCTCACGGCCCTGACCCTGGGCGGTCTGTTCGGCGGCTGGGTCATCTCCCGCATCGGGCTCAAGAAGGCGCTGTGGCCCCTGGTGCTGGCCATGCATGTGCCCAACGTCGCCTTCCTGCTGCTGGCGTTGACCCACCCCGCCAGCCTGGCCCTCATCAGCACGGCCCTGGCCGTCGAGCAGTTCGGTTATGGCCTCGGCTTCACCGCCTATCTGATGTACATGATCCACGTGGCCGATGGCCCGCAGAAAACCGCCCACTACGCCATCTGCACCGGCTTCATGGCCCTGGGCATGATGATCCCCGGCATGTGGAGCGGCTGGCTGCAGGACCACATCGGCTATGTGCCCTTCTTCGCCTGGGTGCTGGTGGCCACGCTGCCGAGCATCGCGATGGCCGCGCTGATCAAGGTGCCGGACGGTTTCGGCAAGAAGGTTGACGAGTGAACAACGGTCGCATCCTCAGCCTGGACGCCTTCCGCGGCTTCGCCATCGCGGCCATGCTGCTGGTCAACAACCCGGGCGACTGGGGCAACGTCTACGCGCCGCTGCTGCACGCGCACTGGAACGGCTGGACCTTCACCGACTGGGTCTTCCCCTTCTTCGTCTTCATCAGCGGCATGGCGATGACGATCAGCCTGGCGCGCCGCGCCCAGGCCGGGGCGGACAAGACCGCCCTGCTGCTGAGCACCTCGCGCCGGGCCCTCGTCATCATCGGCATCGGCCTGCTGCTCAATCTGATCCCCTACTTCAACTTCGAGACCCTGCGCATCCCCGGTGTGCTGCAACGTCTGGGCCTTTGCACGCTGGCGGCGGCGCCCATCGTCATCTGGTGCGGCCGGCGCGGCGTGGCGATCTGGGCCGTGGCGCTGATGGCCGTCTACTCGGTCGTGCAGCTGGGCCTGCCGATGCCGGATGCGGAAGGCGTCGTCCACGTCGGCCTGCTGGAGCCGGGCAAGGACGTCGGCGCCTGGCTGGACCGTCTGCTGCTCGACGGCCATCTGTGGAAACAGGCCAGGACCTGGGACCCCGAGGGCCTGCTGTCGACGCTGCCCGCCGTCGCGTCGCAGCTGCTCGGCGTGTTGGCCGGCTATGTGCTCGCCTCGAAGAAGCAGCCCGCCGAGAAGGCCATGACCTGGGTCCTCGCCGGCCTGGCCTCGCTGTGGCTGGGCCAGGTGCTGGATGGCTTGCTGATGCCCATCAACAAATCGCTGTGGACGCCATCCTATGTGTTCGCGATGGCCGGCTGGGCCCTGCTCGTCTTCGCCGTCTTCTACTGGCTGCTGGACGCCATGCCGCAGCCACTGGCCCGCCAGCGCTGGGCGCGCCTGTTCCATCCGCTGGTCGTCTTCGGCATGAACGCCCTCTTCCTGTTCGCGCTGTCGGGCCTGGTGGCCAAGCTGCTCTACACGGTCAAGTTCGCCGACGGCAGTACGCTGGGCCGCGTCCTCTACGCGCCGCTGCGGGATTCGGGCCTCGCCCCCGTCAACGCCTCGCTGCTGCACGCCATCGCCTTCGTGCTCGTTATGTACGCCATCGCCTGGCTGATGTACCGCAAGCACTGGTTCGTGAAAGTCTGAAGCCATGAAACGCCGCGATCTGCTCAGTCTCGCCTCCGTCCCGCTGCTCAGCGCCTGCGCGACGCCACCGGCGCCTGCGCCCATGGTGCTGCCTGGCGAAGCCGCATTGGCGCCGACACCACCGGCCTCCGCACCCGCCGTAGCGGCGTCCACGACGCCCGCCCCGCCGCGCGAATGGCGGGCCGCCTGGATCGCCACCGTCGCCAACATCGACTGGCCCAGCAAGCCCGGCCTGAGCGCCGAAGCCCAGCAGGCCGAGATCAAGACCCTGTGCGACACCGCCGTGCGCATCGGCCTCAATGCCCTGATCCTGCAGGTGCGCACCAGCGCCGATGCGCTGTACGAGTCCAAGCTCGAGCCCTGGAGCGAGTACCTGACCGGCACCCAGGGCCAGAGCCCTGGCTATGACCCGCTCGCCGTCTGGCTGGCCGAGGCGCGAGCCCGCAGCCTGGAGCTGCATGCCTGGATCAACCCCTACCGTGCACGGCACAGCACCGCCAAATCGGCCCTGGCCGAGACCCACATCGGCCGCGGCCGCGACTGGGTCAAGCGCTATGGCGACCAGCTCTGGATGGACCCGGGCGACCCCGCCGCCGCCGAGCAGACCCTGGCCGTCGTGCGCGACATCCTGAGCCGCTACGCCGTCGACGGCATCCACATCGACGACTACTTCTATCCCTATCCCGTCAACGACCCCGTCACCAAGCAGGAGGTCGACTTTCCCGACGAGACGAGCTGGCAGCGCTACGTCGCCAAGGGCGGATCGCTGAACCGCGCCGACTGGCGCCGCTACAACGTCAACACCCTGGTGCAGCGCCTGTACGCGCTGGCCCACGAGGTGCGGCCCGGCACGCGCGTCGGCGTCAGCCCCTTCGGCATTCCCAAGCCGTCTGCACGCCCTGCCGGCATCAGCGGCTTCAGCCAGTACGACAAGCTCTATGCCGACGTCGAGCTGTGGCTGCGCGAGGGCTGGATGGACTATCTCGCGCCCCAGCTCTACTGGCCGCGCGCGCAAACCGCCCAGGCCTTCGAGCCGCTGCTGCAGGCCTGGCGTGCTTCCAACCCGCTGGGCCGGCCCATCCATCCGGGCCTGTTCACCAGCCGCATCAACGACACCGACAAGAGCTGGCAGCCCGACGAGGTGCTGGCCCAGATCGACAGCATCCGCCACCTGTCGCCGGGCAGCGGCCACATCCACTTCAGCATGGCGGCGCTGGCGCAGAACCGCCGGGGCATCGCGGACGCGCTGCGCAGCGGACCCTACGCCGCCCCCTAACTTCACGTCGCCTGGGCTGCCGCCTGTCACGGCGGCTTCATCGCCTCTGGCTTAGCGTGCGGGTTGTCCACCCCTGGAGACCTCATGCACCGCACCCTCGCCCGCCTCGCGCTGCTGGCCCTGGCCACCGCCAGCCTGCCCGCCTTCGCCCATGACAATGACGGCGATCGCCGCGGCGGCATCGCCAGCGTGCAGCTCGGCCCGCGCCCCTTCTTCCTCGTCAACGACATGCCCGAGGGCGCACTGAAGAAGCGCCTGCAGCACTGCGCCGCCACACGCGAGAGCTACCGCCCCACGCTGTTCTCCATCGGCCACCGCGGTGCGGCCCTGCAGTTCCCCGAGCACACCAGGGAGAGCTACGAGGCCGCCGCGCGCATGGGCGCCGGCATCGTCGAATGCGACGTCACCTTCACCAAGGACAAGGAACTGGTCTGCCGCCACGCGCAGAACGACCTGCACACGACGACCAATATCCTCGCCACGCCGCTGGCGAGCAAATGCATCAAGCCCTTCACGCCGGCCGTCTTCGATGCCGCCGGCACCCTGGTCGCACCGGCTGCCGCCGAATGCCGCACCAGCGAGCTGACGCTGGCCGAGTTCAAGACCCTGCGCGGCAAGATGGATGCCTTCAACCCGCGCGGCCGCACCGTGGCGGAGTACATGGCCGGCACGCCCAACTGGCGCACCGACCTCTACGCCGGCCCCACCAGCGGCACCCTGCTGTCGCTGAAGGAAGCCATCGCGCTCTACCAGCAGCTCGGCGTGAAGATGACACCCGAGCTGAAGGCGCCCAGCGTCGTCATGCCCTTCGACGGCTTCACCCAGGCCGCCTATGCGCAGAAGATGATCGACACGCACAAGGCCGCCGGCGTGCCGGCTCGCGACGTCTGGGCCCAGAGCTTCGACCTCAACGACATCCTCTACTGGGTCAAGAACGAGCCGGCCTTCGCCCGCCAGGCCGTCTATCTCGACGACGCCAATGGGCCGGCCGACCTGCCCACCGCCGAGCAGCTCAAGGCCTGGCGCGCCCAGGGCGTGCGCATCGTCGCGCCGCCGCTGTGGGCGCTGCTGGCTGCCGACACCAGTGGCAACCTGCTGCCCTCGCAATACGCGCGCAACGCCAAGGCCGCGGGCCTGGACATCATCACCTGGTCGCTGGAGCGCAGCGGCATCCTGGCCGACGGCAACAACGGCTCCTACTACCAGACCTTCGACAGCGCCATCACCCGCGAGGGCGACATGTTCCGCATGCTGGACGTGATGGCCCAGGACATCGGCGTCATCGGCGTGTTCTCGGACTGGCCGGCCACCGTCAGCTTCTACGCCAATTGCACCGGGCAGAAATAGGGTGGCGCGGGCGGGCCCGCCCGCGCCCCTTGGTCATGACCTTGGCGAAGGACTACATTGCGTCTGACTCCTCGCCCGTCCTTCCGGCATGCGCTCCGTCGTCCGCCTCCTGTGCCTCGTCTTCGCCCTGTCCGGCGCGTTGGCGTCGGCGTGCGAGCTGCGCATGACCTGGAAGCACGATCCGCCCTACCAGTACCAGGACGACCAGGGCCGCCTCTCCGGCCTGGAGATCGAGGTGGCCTACGCGGCGGCGGCCCGCCTGCAGTGCCGGCTGCTGACCGTGGAACTGCCCTTCGCCCGCGCCATGGCCGAGCTGGAGGCCGGCCGCATCGACATCGTCCCCGGCGTATTGCCCACCGCCGAGCGCGAGCGCTACGCCCGCTTCTCGCTGCCGGGCATGCGCACGCGCAATCTCGTCTTCCTGCGCAGCGACCTCGCACCTGACCCACGCCTTGCCACCCTGGACGACCTGCGTGCGTCCGACCTGCGCGTCGGCCTGGAGCGCGGCACCGCCTACCGGGACGAGCTGAAGGCCCGGTTGCAGCGGCCCGGCATGGAGCGCCGGCTGGAGGAGGCGACCAGCCTCGAGGGCCTGCTGCGCATGCTGCAGATGCAGCGCATCGACGCCTTCGTGGCCGACGAGTACTCGACCGCCTATCTGGCCCGGCAGCTCGGCCTGGCCTCGTCCATCAAGGCCAGCACCCTCGTCATCGACAACGAGGCCCCGGTGTTTGCCTTCTCGCGGCGCAGCGTCGCCGCAGCCACCGTGGAGCGCTTCAACACGATCCTCGAGGCGCTGCGGCGCGATGGCACCCTCAAGCGGCTTGAGGGCCGCTTCCTGACCGCCCCGACGCCGCCGCCGCGCTGACCAGCAGCCGCGCCGCCGCGGCCATCGCGGCCTCGTCCTTCAACACGTCGCCGGGCCGGCTGCCGTCGCCCAGCACCACGCCGCCCCAGCGCATCTTCATGTAGTCGGCGCTGAAGCGCAGGCTGTCCACCAGCGGCGCGGCCAGATGAGGTTCGTCGCCGCTGCTGGTGGCACACAGCAGATGCATCGCCTTGCCGGCCATGCGCGGCTTGAAGTCCAGGCCCGGCACGCGCATGAATCCACTCCAGTGGTCGAGATAGAGCTTGAGCGGGGCCGGCAGGCTGTACCAGTACAGCGGCGTGGCGACGAGCAGGTCGGTCGCCCACAGCGTGTCCTTCAGCGCACGGCCGAGGTCGCCCTCGGGCTCGGGGTAGTGGCCGCCGCCCTCGTGGCGGATGTCGACGAAGGGTGGCAGGGCCAGTTCGGCCAGGCGCAGCCAGCGCACTTCGACGTCCGCGGGCAAGGCCCCGACGGCCGCCCGGGCCATCAGCTCGGCATTGCCGTCGGCGCGGGTGCTGGCGAGCAGGACGAGGATGCGGCGGTTCGCGGATTCCGTCATGGCAAGGGATGAAGTTTGGGGCTGCCCATGATGGCCCGGAGTCCTGATCCCCCGCCTGTCGCGGGACAAATCCTCGAATCGGCTCCCGCCCACCCCCATCCGCGGGGCGCCCCCCAGGCCTTGGGGTGGGCACGACCGCCGCTTCGGTCGCCCAATGGCACAGCAGCCTTTCGGAGACCCGCCATGCGCCGCACCCTTGTCGCTCTTGCCCTGTCCGCCGCGGGCCTTTCCCAGGCCGCCACCGTGTCCGTCTACGCCAACCTGGCCGCATGGCAGGCGGCCGTCGGCGGGCCGGGCCAGGCACAGGACTTCACCGGCTTTGCCCCCAGCGCCGACCTGACCGGCGTGGCGGTGCTGCCGGGCGTCACGCTGTCGAGCAACCTCGGCCCGGTGCAGACCTTTGCGCAGACGGCCATGGCCTTCGGCCCGCGCGCCAACGGCAATGCCTTCTACGAGGCCCACTACGCCCTGCCCTTCCTCGCGGTCGCCCTGGACATCACCGGCTTCGAAGCCATCCCCGGCGTGCCCAGCACCGCCATCGACCCCGGCCTGCTGTCCTTCCTGTTCAGCGACGGCACGACGCAGGACATCGCCATCTCCGGCGGCAGCGGCGCGCCCATCTTCGTCGGCATCCTGTCGAACAGCGCCATCACGTCCCTGCGCTGGACCGAGGCGCACGAAGGCAATGGCGGCAACGAGGAGACGGGGCTGGACAACCTGCGCGTGGCCCTGCGCAGCGCCACCAACCCACTGCCCTTGCCGGGCACGCTGCCCCTGGCCTTGCTGGCCCTGGGCGCACTGCCGCTGGTGCGCCGCCAGCGCGATTGATCAGACCGCTTCTATCGGGGCCAGCCGCGGCACTTCCTCATCGGTCCACAGCCGGAAGAAGGCGACGAAGTGCCGGCCCGAGCCGTCCTCCAGGCCGAAGCTGCCGCTGTTGCCCGGCGCCACATCCAGCGTCATCTGCAGGCCCGCGAGGTAGTCGCATTGCGCCTCGCTGGCATAGACCGGGACGCCATCCACACGGCCGAGCAGGCGATCACCGGCGTTCAGCTTCAGCTCATGCACGGCAAAGCACATCGGTGCGCTGCCGGCGCAGCAGCCATGCGATTGGTAGAACAGCAGCTCACCGTGGTCGCGCCTGAGCTGGGCGATCAGCGCCAGCGCGGCTTCGGTGGCCTGCACGCGGGGAATCGATTCCGTCATGGCAAAAGGGGCGGCCGAGGCCGCCCCACTTTGCTTCAGAAGAAGCCCAGTGCGTTGGGGCTGTAGCTGACCAGCAGATTCTTGGTCTGCTGGTAGTGGTCGAGCATGGCCTTGTGGGTCTCGCGACCGATGCCCGATTCCTTGTAGCCGCCGAAGGCAGCATGCGCCGGGTAGGCGTGATAGCAATTCGTCCAGACGCGGCCGGCCTGGATGCCGCGGCCCAGGCGATAGGCGCGGCTGCCGTCGCGGCTCCACACGCCGGCACCGAGGCCATAGGGCGTGTCGTTGGCGATGGCCAGGGCCTCGGCTTCCGTCTTGAAGGTGGTCACGGCCAGCACCGGGCCGAAGATCTCCTCGCGGAAGATGCGCATGTTGTTGTGGCCCTGGAACAGCGTCGGCTGGATGTAGTAGCCGCCGGCCAGGTCGCCACCGAGCTGGGCGCGCTCGCCGCCGATCAGCACCTTGGCGCCCTCTTCCTTGCCGAGCGCCAGATAGGTCTGGATCTTGTCCATCTGCATGGCCGAGGCCTGGGCGCCCATCATGGTGTCGGTGTCCAGCGGGTTGCCCTGCTTGATGGCCGCCACGCGCTTGACGGCACGCTCCATGAACTTGTCGTAGATGCTTTCCTGGATCAGCGCGCGGCTGGGGCAGGTGCAGACCTCGCCCTGGTTGAAGGCGAACAGCACCAGGCCTTCGATGGCCTTGTCGAGGAAGGCGTCGTCCTCGGCCATCACGTCCTCGAAGAAGATGTTGGGGCTCTTGCCGCCCAGCTCCAGCGTGGCCGGGATCAGGTTGCTGGCCGCTGCCTGGGCGATGACCTTGCCGGTGGCGGTCGAGCCCGTGAAGGCGATCTTGGCGATGCGCTTGCTGTTGGCCAGCGGCATGCCGGCCTCGCGGCCGAAGCCGTTGACGATGTTGAGCACGCCGGCCGGCAGCAGGTCGGCGATCAGCTCGGTCAGCACCAAGAGGCTGATGGGCGTGCTCTCGGCGGGCTTGAGCACGACGCAATTGCCGGCACCCAGGGCGGGCGCCAGCTTCCAGGCCGCCATCAGGATGGGGAAGTTCCAGGGAATGATCTGGCCGACGACGCCGAGCGGCTCGTGGAAGTGATAGGCGATGGTGTTGTGGTCGATCTCGCTGAGCGCGCCTTCCTGCGCCCGCACGCAGCCGGCGAAATAGCGGAAGTGGTCGACCGCCAGCGGGATGTCGGCATTCAGGGTCTCGCGGATGGGCTTGCCGTTGTCGACGGTCTCGGCGTAGGCCAGCAGCTCGAGGTTCTGCTCGATGCGGTCGGCGATCTTCAGCAGCAGGTTGGCACGCTCGGCGGGCGGCACGGCCGCCCACTTGGCGGCGGCGGCGTGGGCGGCGTCCAGGGCCTTGTCGATGTCGGCGGCGGTGGAGCGCGCAGCTTGCGTGTAGACCTTGCCGTTGATGGGCGAGATCACGTCGAAGTACTGACCTTCGACGGGCGGCACGAAGGCGCCGCCGATGAAGTTGTCGTAGCGGGGCTTGTAGGCGATCTTGGCGCCGGCTTGGCCGGGGGCGGCGTAAACGGTCATGGCTTGTCTCCTGCGAAAGGGGTTGTGGCTCCCCTTCAACGCAGAACCCGTGCCAACCCCTTGCAGGCGCTCCCCAGCCCGTTGCGGCGGCCCGCGCTTGAGGGAAACCACCCGCCGACTGTTTCAGCCTGGAGCAGTTTGGAGCAGTGCGGGACAGCGCGCGGCGACCGCGAGCACCGACTGCTCCAAACCGCCGCTGTCACACCGCGACGCAGCGGGGAGCAGGGACGTCCGTAGAAGCCAGCAGGCGCGACACGCCGACACGCCCACAACTGCTCCATCTCGCCGCGTTTTGGATTGGCATGGAGCTTGCGCTTTGACTGCTCATCCGCCCGCCGCAGCAACACCGGCCCGCGGACATCCATCAACACCGGAGACAAACACCATGCAACTCAAGCCCCTCGTCGCGCTGATGTCCCTGGGCCTCGTGGCCCTGGGCGGCGCCAACGCCGCCGTGACCGAGCAGATGATCGAAGCCTCGTCCAAGTCCGGCCAGGAAGTCCTGTCCTGGGGCCTGGGCACGCAGGGCCAACGCCATTCGCCGCTCAAGCAGGTCAACACAACCAACGTCGCCAAGCTGGTGCCGGCCTGGGCCTTCTCCTTCGGCGGCGAGAAGCAGCGCGGCCAGGAGTCGCAGCCGCTGATCCACAACGGCAAGATGTTCGTGACGGCGTCCTACTCGCGCATCTTCGCGCTGGACGCCGCCACTGGCGCCAAACTGTGGAAGTACGAGCACCGCCTGCCCGACGGCATCATGCCCTGCTGCGACGTCGTCAACCGCGGCGCGGCCCTGTTCGACAACCTCGTCATCTTCGCCACGCTGGACGCCCAGCTCGTGGCCCTGGACCAGAACACCGGTGACGTGGTCTGGAAGGAAAAGATCGACGACTACGCCGCCGGCTACTCGGCCACGGCCGCGCCCATCATCGCCAACGGCCTGCTGCTGACCGGCGTGTCGGGCGGCGAGTTCGGTGTCGTCGGACGCGTCGAGGCGCGCGACCCCAAGACCGGCAAGATGGTCTGGACCCGCCCCACCGTCGAGGGCCATATGGGCTACATCTGGGACAAGGACGGCAACAAGCGCGAGAACGGCGTCTCGGGCACGCCGGGCAAGAGCTGGCCCGGCGACCTGTGGAAGACCGGCGGCGCGGCCACCTGGCTGGGCGGCACCTTCGATCCCAAGACCGGCCTCGCTTACTTCGGCGCCGGCAATCCCGCGCCGTGGAACAGCCATCTGCGCCAGGGCGACAACCTGTTCAGCTGCTCCACCGTCGCCATCGACGTGAAGACCGGCCAGATCAAGTGGCATTACCAGGGCACGCCCAACGACGGCTGGGACTTCGACGGCGTCAACGAGTTCATCACCTTCGACATGGACGGCAAGCGCATGGGCGCCAAGGCCGACCGCAACGGCTTCTTCTACGTGCTGGACGCCAACAACGGCCAGCTGGCCAACGCCTTCCCCTTCGTCAAGAAGATCAGCTGGGCCACCGGCATCGACCTGAAGACCGGCCGGCCCAACTTCGTGCCCGAGAACCGCCCTGGCGATCCGACCGCCGGCGCCGACGGCAAGAAGGGCAACTCGGTGTTCTCGTCGCCTTCCTTCCTGGGCGGCAAGAACCAGATGCCCATGGCCTACAGCCCCGACACCAAGCTCTTCTACGTGCCGTCCAACGAATGGGGCATGGAGATCTGGAACGAGCCCATCGCCTACAAGAAGGGCGCGGCCTATCTGGGCGCCGGCTTCACCATCAAGACGCTCAACGACGACTACATCGGCGCCCTGCGCGCGGTCGACCCCAAGACCGGCAAGATCGTCTGGGAGGTCAAGAACAACGCGCCGCTGTGGGGCGGCGTGCTGACCACCGCCGGCAACCTCGTGTTCTGGGGCACGCCGGAAGGCTGGCTCAAGGCCGCGGACGCCAAGACCGGCAAGGTCGTCTGGCAATTCCAGACCGGCTCGGGCGTCGTCGCGCCGCCGGTGTCCTGGCAGCAGAACGGCGAGCAATACATCAGCGTCGTCTCAGGCTGGGGCGGTGCCGTGCCGCTGTGGGGGGGCGACGTGGCCAAGAAGGTCAGCTTCCTGGAGCAGGGCGGCATGGTCTGGGTGTTCCGACTCTCGAAGTAAGCCACTCGTCTCTTCCTCTCAAGGCGCCGGCCCGCAAAGGCAGGCCGGCGCCTTTCCTTTGCCCGAGTCCATCATGAATCCCACCCGCCGCATCTTCATGTTCCAGGCCACCACGGCCTGCCTGGCCGTGCCGGCCATTGCTCAAACCACCCAGGTCGACGAAGCCAGCGAGACCGCCGTCGCCCTCGGCTACAAGCACGACGCGAGCAAGGTCGACAAAGCGAAGTTCCCCAAGTACCAGGCCGGCGAGCACTGCGCCAACTGCCAGTTCTGGCAGGCCAAGCCGACGGAGGCTTGGAGCAATTGCGCGATGTTCGGGCGCAAGGCCCAAGTCGCGAACAAGGGCTGGTGCAACGCCTGGGCGAAGGCGGCGGGCTGAGCGCCAGCCGGGCTCGCTGAACAGGAGCCCGCTGGGTCGATCACATGGAAGCGGCTGTCGGCTTCAGGCTGATGGCAGTCCTCCGCCTTGGCGCGTTCAGCCGACGGCTTCCGACCCTGAGCGGACATGGAACCATGCCAGATTGGACGGCGAAAACCTGACGTTCAACGCTGACATCGGGCGGCCCGGACTGCACATCAGGCAAGGGTCGGTGGCAATTTCCGATTAGCGCTCATTCCTCTGCGTACAGAGTTGGGCGCACGACCCATGGTGAATCAGCCGCCGATCGAACAGCTTCATAGCCGCGCGGAATTGCGCTGTGCAACTGGAGCTCCGGAAAACTCTGGTAAAGGCAATCCAGCCCGACAACCAAGCCGTCCTCAGGATCCTCTGTCGTGTCGCAGAGTACCTGCCAGGCGCCGTCTTCGTCGTGAAGGACAGCAAGTACCGGATAGCCAAGCTTCATTACCTGCCGCGTTGTTACGCAGGCTGTATTTGGCGGCACGTCAAAAGGCCAGTCTGATTGCATAGCGCTAATGTGCAAAGCAGGAAGCCGCCCCGGCGCCTCCTATTGGAAGTAGGTCTCAGCAGGCATCCGGCGCTCGCGAGATTTAGCCCGAAGAATTGTCCATGATCGACCAGCTCCGTGGCACAGAAGCAAACAGCCGTCGAAGACTGCTCTTGGCCGACTGCGTACCTCCGCCGGAGTCGACACGAAGAACGACTCACGCTGCGGAGCGGCCGCCGGCTTCAGGCAGGTTGCGCTCCTGCGCTTGGCGCATCCGGCCGACAGCTTCCGACCGTGAACGGTCATGTGCTGCGGCCATATCACAGGACCGGAGCGGTCGTTCACCGTTGAAGCTGACCCGCAGGCGGCGGCTCGTCGACACGAGTCGGCTTGAGTGATTGGCTAGGGCTCAGGAGGCGCAGGAAGTCGGCGAGAGAAGAGTAGCTGGGACCTCCCCGGCGGGATATCCCGCCTGTGGCGGCATCCACAATGATTGGGTGCTCATCCGGCAGAGCAGCAATGCCCACCCGGGGCGTAACAGTCCATTTGCCGCGGCTCAGCTCCGGGACACCAACCGCGCCACAGTTCGAGATGTGGACCGCCATGTAAAGAGAGGCCACCGCTTGTGCTTGTATGGCGCTTAACCCCTGCTCGATGTCCACGTCCCGCAACGTCATCATGTCGTCGGTACTAGCAATCTGTTCGAGCACAGCTCGGTCGGTCGGGACTCTCCAAGAGACCTCAACTGCAGAGCAGCTTCCAGCCAGCCCGAAGAGGAGCACCAGCAGCAGTGTGGACAAGCACGATTTCACTTGAGTCCTAGGTGTCTATGCGAATCGATAACGATTCCTTCCCAACATTTGAGCATCTGCGCAGACCACCCGCTAGGCCTTCCGATATACGTAGCTCGAGGGCTCATTTTCGAGAGCGCATGCTCGTATCGACGGACCCGTCTTCCCGATCATGGCGGCGTCAAGTCGATGCCGAGCATCGAGCCCAGGCCGAATGTCAGGAACAGCAGGGCGACGAGCAACAGCACGAAGGCGACACCCGCCCTGGCGGCCGCCCAAAGCACCACGCGCCCTGACTCAGGCCCTTTCTCGCTTTTTGCCTTGTCGTAGTGCCACTTGACGGCGAGGAACATTCCGATTCCCAGCACGCCCACTTTGAACACGATAAGGACGGTGGGGACCCATTCCATGATTTCGATGATGCAGCCATCTAGCTGACGCTGTCTTCCGTAAGGCGAACGAGCACAGCAACTGCTTGCCACTGTGCCCTCGGCGGGATGAAAAAACAGGTTCAGATTCGTAGAAATCGCACCGGATCAGATGGGCGCGCCCCGCGGCATCACTTCCAGCTCTCCAGCTCCAGCGTTCGCGAACCGCCCACCAGCATCGGCGAGGTGGACGGCTCGTTGCGTTCCAGCTTCACGAGGCCGACGCCGCGGCAATACCACTCGACGGTGGTCAGTGGCTGGTCGCGATAGCCGCTGATGGCGTCGACAAAGATCTTCACCAGCGCGCTGCCGCGCACGCGCAGGCAGGGCGAGAAGCGGCCGGCCGGTGTCTGCACCGCGTCGGCCACGGCCTCGATCTCGTAGGTCATCGGGATGCTGGGATGGCTGTGCTTGATCTCGCGCGGGTACTCGGCCGTGCGCATCAGCAGATAGGCCGTCGTCGGTGCCTGCCATTGCGTGCCCACGGCGTACGGCGCCTTCAGCACATAACGGTCCCGCGCATCGGCCACCGGCTCGGCCTGCATGTCGCTCTTGCTGGCCACGCGCCGGATGCCGGCGGCGTCGGCGCGCAGCCAGTAGTCCACGCCGCTGTCGCTGCGGCGCTGCCAGGCCGGTTGATCGTCCAGCACCAGCGTCGTCGAGCCCAGGGTGCGCAGGGTCAGGCTCTCGCGCTCGGGCGCGTCCGCGCCGCTGCGCGTCGTCACCGTGTAGGTCCAGCGGTGGCCGGCTTCAAGGGGGAACCAGGACTGGCCTTCGGGCGTGCGGCTGCAACCAGCCAATGCCATCAGCGTGAACAGAAGACTGCGACGGCGCATGGTCACTTCTCGGGCAGTTGAGGCAGCGGCATATCGCGCAACTTCACCTGTTGCTCATCGCTGCCCGGCCTCAGCCAAGCCAATCCCTTGCGGCCCACCTTGGGCTCAGCCGTGCCGAGCTGCGCGATGCCATTGCGCACCTTCTTCAGGCCCTCGTTGAGCAGGGCGTGCAGGTCTTTGGCATAGGGCAGCTGATAGGCGCGCGGCTGGGCGGCGGGCTTGCCGTCCTCGATGGCGTTGACCCACACGTAGAGGGCACCTTCGCGCTTGGCCGTCGGCTCCTCGATGACGGCGGCCAGCAAAACAAAGCGCTCGGGCAGTGCGTCGCCGCTGGGCCAGCCCCACAGCGTGTGGATGGCGCTCTCGGCGTAGAAGTAGAAGGCGCTGACGCCGACGACCAGCAGGCCACGCAGCCAGGCGGGCCAGCGCGATTGCAGCAGGGCGAGCAGGCACAGCAGCAGCAGGGCGGCAAAACTCAGGATGATGGGCAGGGTCATGGTCTTTGCATCAAGCTCTTGGGCAAGGTGTTGACGTTGACGACGCTGCCGTCGGGCAGCAGCGTGAAGCGCACGGCCGTGGCCTCGTCGCCCTGGCGGGCGAGCTTGACGGTGCCGTAGAAGACGACGTCGGCGCGCGGGTTGACCTTGATGACGGTCACGGTCACCGGCACAGCCTGGCCGTCGTGGGACTGGTAGTACTGGGCGTTAACGACGAACTCGCCCGGCACCAGGCCGCGGATGGTCACCACCTCCTGGCGGAAGGGACTCTGGATCTTCTGGCCGTTGATGATGGTGGAGGCATTGCCCTCGCCGCGGTCGTCGCGGTCCAGGTACATCAGGCCGGCCTCGCGCTGGCGGAACCACACCAGGTTGCCGCCGGGGTCCTGCACCCAGGTGTCGATGTCGTTGGGGCTGTTGTCGGGCCAGGCGACATTGATCAGGTACTCGGCCTTGGACGGCACGTCGCCCGCCTTGGTGGCGCGCGGGTTCATGGCCAGCAGGGCCACGATGAAGCAGAAGACAAAGCCGATCAGCAGGTTGAACAGCATGTCGTAGAAGGGGTCGACCTCTGCTTCACGCGAGCCGCGGCGACGGGCGCGGGTCATCACTCGCCCCCTTGCAAGGCTGAGCGTTGAATGTCCGCCACCAGTGCATCGGCAAAGCGATCGAGCCGCGTCAGCTGCAGCCCGAGCAGGATGTTGCCCACCAGGCCCACCATGGTCGTCAGCAGCGCCACGCCCAGGCCGGCCGTCAGGCTGCGCAGCAGCTCCTGCGACTGGGCCGGGTCGAAGCTGTGCAGCTTGCCGATGGACAGGGCCAGCATCGAGAAGCCGATGACCTTGCCGAGCAGGCCGAGCTTGAGCTGGATGCCGTTGACCCACCAGGCCGTGCCATGCGGGCCGTGGCTGTGTTCCAGCAGCAGATCGGTGGCGGTCGCGGCGTCATGCCGCAGCGCCGCTGCGTACTCGGCGGCCCACCCGGTCTCGCGGTCGTTCAGCAAGACCCGCTGGCGCTGGAGCTCGCGCGAGCGCTGGCCGCACCACAGCGTGGAGCACAGGAAGACGACGGCGATGACCAGCGTCAGCCCCGTCGGGTCGGCGCCCAGCAGCAGGGCCCAGACGCCGCGCACGCCGAGCAGCCAACTGCAGAAGGCCAGGCCGCCGACCAGGGTCAGCCATTCCAGCCACAACGGCTCGGCCTCGCGCCGACGAGGAGCGATGAGCGCCCTCATAGCTCGATCACCATGCCGTCGTGAGCCACCTCGATGCCCTGGTCCGCCAGCTCGCGGTGCTGGGCGCCGCCGCGGTCGAGGATGGGGTTGCTGTGGTGGATATGGGTCAGCACCTTGCGCGTTGCGCCGCTGGCCCTCAGCACCTCAATCATGCCGGGCCGCTCGCCATGGCGGGTCTGGGGCAGATGGCCCTTGTCGCTCGCGCTGACCGAGCCGACGCCCGCATCCCGCATGCCGTGCTCGGTCCAGAAGCTGCCGTCGACGACGATGCAGTCCGACTCGCGCATCCAGGCCATCTCGGCCTCGCCCACATCCGCCAGGGCCGGCGACAGGAAGAGGCGGCGGCCGCTGCGCACGTCCTGCACCTGCAGCGCGATGCACTCGCCCGCCGCTTCTCCACGCAAGCGCGCGTGTCGCGGTGTGCGCGCGGGCACGGCCACGGCGGTGAAGCGCAAGGCCGGAAAGCCCGGGATCTCGAAGCTGGCGCTGCGCCGGTCGCCGGCGATGGGCAGCATGCGCCAGCGCACCCGGCAGTAGCTCTCCAGCACATGCAGCAGCGGCAGGTCGGCGGTCAGGTCCTCGAAGACCAGCGGCGTGGCATAGACCTCCAGCTCGCGGCTTTCGCGCAGGCTGAGCAGGCCGGCGACATGGTGCAGCCGCGAGTCCAGCAGCACGACGGCGTGAATGGGTGTGTCACCCGCCTGCGTGGGCTGCAGGGCCCGCGTGCTGCGGATCTGCTGCGGCAGGTCGGGGCTGGCGTTGATCAGCAGCCAGCCCTCGCCGGGCCGGCCGTCCTGGGAGATGGCGATGGAGGACTGGGTGCGTGCGCTGGCGTCGAGTTCACCGCGCCGCCAGGCGCTGCACAGCCGGCAGTGGCAGTTCCACAGCGGGAAGCCACCGCCCGCGCCGGAGCCGAGCACGAGGAGCTTCATGAGGTGAAGCCCCGCAGAAGAAGACGGGACATGGAGGCAAGGGTTGGCAAGCGATGCACGCTTCAGTGCAAAACCCATGCCTTGCGAAAACTGCCCCTTCCCTAGGGTTTTCTGCTCCAGATCGGCACAACGCGCTGTTCAGCGCCCCGGGAAAGTCCCGGGCCGCTGATTCGGCCCGGAAACAACGCCCAAGGGAGTGCCGGGCCGCCCCAAGCTCCCTTGACCCCCTCGGGGGGCGGGCCGGGATCTCGCCGACCCTGGGGGCTTATTTCAATCGCCTTGAGGGGCGTTCCAGCGCAGCTTGCGATAGATGGTGTTGCGGCTGATGCCCAGCTGCTTGGAGGCCAGCGAGATGTTGCCGCCCACCGCATCCAGCGTGGCGCGGATCATGTCGATCTCGGCCTGCTCCAGCGTGCGCGCCGTGGCGGGCTCGGCGGCGACGAAGGCGGGCTGCGGTGGCGGCAGCACGGGTGCTGCCTCGTAGGGCGCCCAGGCCGGCGCAGGCGCTGCCGAGAGCGTGGGCTGATGGGGCATCACGCCGGCACCCCCCACCGAACGCTGCATGTCCTCCAGGAAATCGTCGGACAGGTGGTTGGTGGTGATAAGCCGCTCGCCCGCCGACATCACCGCCGCCGTGCGCAGCACATTGGCTAGCTGGCGGATGTTGCCGGGCCACTGGTAGCGGCGGAACATGCCTAGCACCTGGGGGCTGAGCTCCGGCGTGTCCTGCGGGCGCTCGGCCTGCAGGATGCGGCGCACGATGGCCTCCAGGTCGGTCCGCTCGCGCAGCGCCGGCAGACGCAGGGCCAGGCCGTTGAGGCGGTAGTACAGGTCCTCGCGGAAGCTCTGCTGCTCGATCATCTCGCGCAGATTGCGGTGGGTGGCGCCGATGACGGCGATGTCCACGGCGATGGACTTGGTGCTGCCCAGCGGCGTCACGCTGCGCTCCTGCAGGGCGCGCAAGAGGCGGGCCTGCAGCGGCAGCGGCATGTCGCCGATCTCGTCGAGGAACAGCGTGCCGCCGTTGGCCTGCACCAGCCGGCCCGGCGCACCCTTGCGCCGCGCGCCGGTGAAGGCGCCTTCCTCGTAGCCGAACAGCTCGGCCTCGATGAGGCTCTCGGGAATCGATGCGCAGTTCACCGCCACGAAGGGCTGGCGCGAGCGGTTGGAGTCGTGGTGCACCGCGCGGGCCAGCAGCTCCTTGCCCGTGCCGGTTTCGCCCAGCACCAGCAGGGGGATGCCCTTGTCCAGCACGCGCTTGACCTTCTGGATGACGGTCTCCAGCTGCGGGTCGCCGGTGCGCAGGTATTGCAGGCCGGAGAAGCGCTGGGACGCGTCGGCACCCACGATGGGCGCCTCCACGGCCGGCGCGGCTTCGCGCACCTCGGCCACCTCCTCCACCTCGCCCCGATGCACGCCCGCCACCACCGGCCGCGACGGCCAGTCGAAGCGCGCCGTGACGAACAGCGTCTGGCCCGTCGGCAGGCAGAGCTGCATGGGCGGCGACAGCGGCATGCGGAAATGGTCGTAGATGGCCGCCGGCGTGGTGCCGAACAGGCTGCTCAGGCTGCGGGCGCGCAACTCGGCGCCGCTCATGCCGAGCTGGTCCAGCGCGGCGCGGTTGGCGCCCAGCAGCCGCCCGTCGGGCGACACGACGAGGATGCCCTCCAGCAGCGTGCCGATGAATTCGGGCCGGGTGTGGAAGTGCAGGCGCAGGCGGTTGTTGTAGTCGTCCGAGAGCCAGTGGTTCTCGATCATGCGGGCCGACATGCGCACCAGGCCCATGGTGTGCTGGTGATAGCCGCGGTGGTCGCCCGTCACGTCCAGCACGCCCAGCATGTTGCCGCGCGGGTCGAAGATGGGCGAGGCCGAGCAGGTCAGGAAGTTGTTGGCGTGCATGAAGTGCTCGCCGCCGTGCACCAGCGTCGGCGCCTCCTCGAACAGGGCCGTGCCGATGGCGTTGGTGCCCTTGGCGTGCTCGGCCCAGTTCTCGCCCGGCGCCAGCGCCACGCGGTGGGCGCGGGCCAGGAAGCTGTCGTCGCCGACGGCGTGCAGGATGGTGCCCTGGGCATCGGTCAGCACGATCATGCTTTCGGTGTTGACGATCTGCTCGTAAAGCAGCTGCATCACCGGCGCGGCGTGGGTGTACAGGCGCTGGTTGCGCTCCCGGGCCAGGTTCAGGTCGCTGCGGATCAGCGGGTCGAAACCGCCTTTCTCATGGCGCTTCAGGCCCAGGGCTTCGCTGCGCTGGTGGCTGCGCTCGATGAAGGCCTGTCGCGGCGCTGCCAGCGGCGCGGGGCCGGCCGGCGTTTCGGTCTCAATGGACATAAGAGGCTTCCTTGGCCTGCCTCTGCACAGGCTTGTCTCCGGGTGGCGCGGTCTGTGCCGCGCGTCTGTTGAGGTCATCGTGTCCCAAACCACACCGGCTGTCCATGCGCTGGCGCAAGCCGCGCGCAAGCGACTGTGTCAAGTTGGAGCACTCCGGCGCTGGCATGTGGCTTGCAGTTTGAAGCTCGAACCCGACACGGGCCTTGCAGACCTCGACAACACCGGAGACAGCCCCATCATGAAACCCCAACCCCTCGTCATCGGCGGCATCCTGTGCCTGGCCGTCCTGGCCACCGCCATGCAGGCCTGGGCCCACGGCGACGTCACGCCCCAGGCCGTGGACACCACCAGCCTGCCCCAGCTCGGCGACGGCTGGCGGCCCGAGAACCCCTACCGGGGCAACGACGCCGCCATCAAGATCGGCACCTCGGCCTTCAACCAGAACTGCGCCCGCTGCCACGGCCTGGAAGCCATCTCCGGCGGCATCGCCCCCGACCTGCGCCGCCTGGACAACGACTGCTCCACGCTGAAGGACGCCGCCAAGAAGGCCGCCTGCGTGAAGGAGAACGACGACTACTTCCTCAACACCATCCGCCACGGCCGCAGCCGCAACGGCGCCGTCTACATGCCGCCCTTCGAGGGCGTGTTCACCCAGGAAGCCATGTGGGCCATCAAGTCCTACCTGGAAACCCGCCGGGAAAAGCCCCTATGAACCGCCGCCAACTGCTGGCCTGGGCCGCCGCCGGCGCGCTGACGGGCACCCAGGCCGCCGCCGCCACGCTGGCCCAGGTGCGCGAGCGCGGCCGCCTCGTCGTCGGGCTCTACGAAGACATGCCGCCCTTCAACGTCAAGGGCCAGGGCATCGACGTCGAGCTGGGCCAGGCCCTGGCCGAGGCCCTGGGCGTCAAGTTCTCGCCCCTGCCCTTCAATGCCGACGAGAACATGAACGACGACCTGCGCAACATGGTCTGGAAGGGGCACTACCTCGGCTACGGCCCGGCCGACGTGCTGATGCATGTGCCGGTGGACCGCCCGCTGATCGAGGCCACGCCGCAGGCGCGCATCTTCGGGCCCTACTACCGCGAACGCGTCATGCTGGCGCGCCGCCTGGACCAGCTGCCCACGCTGGACAGCCTGTCCCAGCTCGGCACACGCCGCGTCGCCGTGGCCGGGCAGACCCTGGCGGGCTGGCTGATGATCGGCGCCGACGGCGGCGCCTACCGCGAGCAGCTGCTGACGACCTGGAAGGACGGCTGCGACGCCGCCCGCGCCCTGCAGCGCGGCGAAGTGGCCGCCGCGGCCGGCCTGGCCTCGGAGCTGGAGACGGTGCTGGCCGGCGATCCGGCCTACCGCATCGAACCCCTGCCCATGCCCCGCGCCCCCCACGACGGCTGGGCCGCGGGCATGGCCGTGAAGCGCGACGCCACCGACCTGGCCGAAGCCCTGCAGGCCGCGCTGAACGGGCTGCAGAAGTCGGGCCGAGTGGGCGAGATCTTTGCCAAATACAAGGTAGCGTGGCGCCCCGTCTGAGCTGACCGTCGAAAAACCGGAGACAACCATGACCACCAGATTCGCGTTTGGGACGCGAAGGACGGCTCTCGCGCTCGCGGCGTTGGCAGCAACCACCGCCCACGCCGCGCCCACCGTCCTCGATCCCGTCGTCGTCACCGCCACCCGCACCGAGACGGCCCCCTTCGACCTGCCCGCCTCCATCGACCGCATCGACGGCGAGGCCCTGCGCGCCGGCCGCGCCCAGGTCAACATCTCCGAGGGCCTGGGTGGCGTGCCCGGCCTGCTGGCCCGCGACCGCCAGAACTACGCCCAGGACGTGCAGATCTCGGTGCGCGGCTTCGGCGCCCGCGCCAGCTTCGGCATCCGCGGCGTGCGCGTCTACGTGGACGACATCCCCGCCACCCTGCCCGACGGCCAGGGCCAGATCACCAATGCCGAACTCGGCACGGTGGGCCGCGTCGAAGTGCTGCGCGGGCCCTTCTCGGCGCTGTATGGCAACTCCTCGGGCGGCGTCATCAGCATCTATTCCGAAGTACCGAGCGGCCCGCCGCGCCTGGACGCCGGCGTCGCCTTCGGCAGCGACGGCCTGCAGCGCGTGGCCGCCTCCAGCAGCGGCAGGGCCGGTGTCATCGCCTACACCCTGGGTGCCAGCCGCTTCGAGACCGATGGCTACCGCCAGCACAGCGCCGCCGAGCGACGCCTGGGCAATGCACGGCTGAGCTTCAAGCTCGGGCGGGACACCCAGCTCACGCTGATTGCCAACAGCGTCGAGCTGCCCGAGGCACAGGACCCGCTCGGCCTGACCCGCGCGCAATGGCAGGCCGACCCGCGTGGCGTCGACCCCTCGGCGCTCAGCTTCAACACCCGCAAGACCATGAAGCAGGAGCAGGGTGGCCTGGTGCTGGAGCACGGCATCGACGCGAGCAACACCCTGCGCGTGATGGTCTACCAGGGCCACCGCACGACGACGCAGTTCCAGTCCATCCCGGTCGCGACACAGGCCAACGCCCTGCACCCCGGCGGTGTCATCGACCTGGCGCGCGACTACGAAGGTGCCGACATCCGCTGGCGCTGGAAGAACGCCACTGCCAGCGTGGTCGCCGGCGTCGCTGCGGACGAGTTGCGCGAGCACCGCGTCGGCACGCAGAACTTCATCGGCACCACCCTCGGCGTGCAAGGCGCCCTGCGCCGCGACGAGACCAACCGCGTCTCCAACGCCGACCCCTATCTGCAAGCCCAGTGGCAGCCCACGCCGGCCTGGCTCGTCACCGGCGGCGTGCGCCGCGCCAAGGTCGACTTCCGCTCCACCGACGCCTACATCACCAAGACCAACCCCGACGACAGCGGCGCCGCCAGCTACGCGGCCACGCTGCCGGTGCTGGGCGCAAGCTATGCCGTCAGCGAAACCCTGCACGTCTACGCCACCGCCGGCAAGGGCTTCGAGACGCCGACGCTCAACGAGCTGGCCTACCGCGCCAGCGGCGCCACCGGGCTCAACTTCGGCCTGCAGGCATCCGTCAGCCGCAGCCTCGAGACCGGCATCAAGGCCCGCCCCTGGAGCGGCGCCGAGCTGACGCTGGCCCTGTTCGAGACCCGCACCGAGCACGAGATCGTCACGCAGACCAATGTCGGCGGCCGCGCCACCTACCAGAACGCCGGCGCCACGCGACGCCGCGGCCTGGAAGCTGCGGGAAGCTGGCAGCTCACGCCCGCGCTGCAGGCGCAAGCCGCGGCCACCTGGCTGGACGCCCGCTACCGCGACGGCTTCCTGACCTGCACCGCCACGCCCTGCGCCGCCGCCTCCAGCCAAGTCAACGCCGACAACCGCATTCCCGGCATCGCCCGCACCGCCGTCTACAGCTCGCTGACCTGGCAGCCCGCCGGCGGCTGGCGTCTCGGCGCCGAGGCACGCTCGCTGAGCAAGGTCTACGTCAACGACCTCAACAACGACGCCGCCCCCGGCTACGCGACGCTGGCCGCCTTCGCCGGCTACCAGCTCAGCCTCGGCCCCTGGGACCTGGGCGCCCTGCTGCGCGTGGACAACCTGGCCGACCGCCGCTATGCCGGCTCGGTCATCGTCAACGACGGCAACAGCCGCTTCTTCGAGCCCGCGCCCGGCCGCACGTGGTTGGCCTCGGCCAACGCCACTTACCGCTTCTGAGGAGAGCCACCATGCACCGCCTCCTGCCCACGCTGACCCTGCTCACCGCGGCCATCGCCCAGGCCCACGCCGGCCCGCTGGCCTATGTCTCCAACGAGGGCTCGGGCACGCTCAGCGTCATCGACACCGCGACCGATGCCGTGCTCTACGAGCTGCCCGCCGGCGCCAAGCCGCGCGGTGCCGTCATCAGCCCCGACGGCCGCCGCGCCTACGTCAGCGACCAGCCCGGCAACCGCCTCGTCGTCATCGACCTCGCCGCACGCCGCCAGGCCGGCGAGATTCCGCTCGGCGAGTCCCCCGAAGGCCTGGGCCAGTCGCCCGACGGCCGCTGGGTGACGGCCGCCGTCGAGGAGACCAACGAGGTCGTCTTCGTCGACACCCGCACCATGACGCGCAGCTTCGCCGTCAAGGTGAAGGGCAAGAACCCCGAGCACGCCGTCTTCAGCCCCGACGGCCGCCTGGTGCTGGTCAGCGCCGAGGAGGGCGAAGCGGTGGACGTCATCGACGTGGCCAAACGCGCCCAGATCGCGCAGATCCCCGTCGGCACGCGGCCGCGCGGCATCGGCTTCTCGCCGGACGGACGCAAGGCCTTCGTCGCGGCCGAGATGTCCAGCGAGATCTACGTCATCAACACCCAGACCTTCACGGTGCAGGACAAGCTGATGGCCGGCCCCAAGAGCAACGGCATCAGCGTGCACCCCGACGGCCGGCGCGTCTTCATCTCCAACGGCGGCGACGCCACGGTCTCGGTGCTGGACGTGGACCGCATGACCTTCATCGCCACCATCCCCGTCGGCCAGCGGCCCTGGAACATGGCCCTGACGCCCGACGGCCGCAAGCTCTACGTGGCCTGCGGCCGCTCCGGCGCCGTCTCCGTCATCGACACCGAAACCCAGCAGCGCGTGGCCGACGTGGCCGTGGGCAAGCTGCCCTGGGGCGTCGTCATCCGCTAGCCGCGGCACTCGAAAGACACCATGACACACCGCCACGGCCGATGCTGGGCGGCGCTGGCACTCGCCTGCGCGCCCGCCGCTCACGCCCAGGTCCAGCTGGAGCGCGTCGAGATCGTCGGCCTGTCGCCGATCGCTGGCGTGGACGTGCCGCGCGACTGGATCCCCGCCGGCGTGCAGACCGCCCGTGCCGCCGACATCGAACGCAGCCAGGCCCTGGACCTGAGCAGCTTCATGAACCGGCGCCTGGGCAGCGTCCATCTCAACGAGGTGCAGGGCAACCCGCTGCAGCCGGATGTCAACTTCCGCGGCTACACGGCCTCGCCGCTGCTGGGCACGCAGCAGGGCCTGTCGCTGTACCTCGACGGCGTGCGCCTCAACCAGCCCTTCGGCGATGTGGTGAGCTGGGATCTGCTGCCCAAGAGCGCCATCGCCTCCGTGTCGCTGAACGCCGGCTCCAACCCGCTGTTCGGCCTCAACACCCTGGGTGGCGCGCTGGCCGTGCAGACCAAGGACGGGCTGAAGAACCCCGGCACTTCATTGCAGGTTCAAGCCGGCTCGCACCGCCGCACCGCGGCCGAGTTCGAACACGGCGGCGCCGACGCCGAGGGCCGGCACTGGTTCATCACCGGCAACCAGTTCAACGAACGCGGCTGGCGAGTCGACTCACCGTCCAGCGTCAGCCAGCTCTTCGCCAAGCTCGGCCAGCGCAGCGGCGACAACGACGTGTCCTTCACCACGGCCCTGGCCCGCACCAGCCTCAACGGCAATGGCCTGCAGGAACGGCGCTTTCTCGAGCGCGACCGCGCCAGCGTCTACACCAGGCCCGACAACACCAGGAACCGCTCCGCCCTGCTCAGCCTCGCGCTGTCGCACAACCTGAACGCGCAGTGGACGCTGAGCGGCAATGCCTACGCACGGTTGATCCGCACCCGCACCTTCAACGGCGACCTCAATGACGACGCGCTCGACCAGTCGCTCTACCAGCCCAATGCCGCCGAGCGCGCCGCACTGACGGCGGCGGGCTACGCCGGCTTTCCCACCGCCGGCGAGAGCGCGGCCACCACGCCTTTCCCGAAGTGGCTCTGCATCGCCCAGGCCCTGCTGAAGGATGAGCCGGCCGAGAAGTGCAACGGCGTCATCCACCAGACCGCCACGCGCCAGAGCAACCAGGGCTTCAGCGCCCAGCTCGGCTACGACGGCCCGCTGTTCGGCTTCAAGAGCCAGTCCCTCGTCGGCGCCGCGGCCGACTTCAGCCGCAGCCATTTCACGCAGGGCTCGGAACTGGGCTACCTGAACGCCGACCGCAGCATCACCGGCGTCGGCGCCTTCGGTGATGGCATCAACGGCGGCACGGTGGACGGCGATCCCTACGACACCCGCGTCGACCTCGCGGGCCGCACGCGCACCCTCAGCGTCTTCGCCAGCAGCGTGCTCACGCTGAGCCGCGGCACCCACCTGACCCTGTCCGGCCGCTACAACCACAGCACGGTGCGCAACCGCGACGCCATCACGCCGGGTGGCGGTGCAGGTTCGCTGGACGGCGACCACCGCTTCAGCCGCCTCAACCCGGCCCTGGGCCTGACCTTCACGCCGGTGGCCGGCGTCAACGCCTGGGCCGGCATCAGCCAGGGCAGCCGCGATCCTTCGTCCATCGAACTCGGCTGCGCCGACCCCGCCAACCCCTGCAAGCTGCCCAACGCCTTCGCCGGCGACCCGCCGCTGAAGCAGGTCGTTACGACCACGCTGGAAGCCGGCGTGCGTGGCGCAGCCGGCAGCCCGCTGGCCTGGAGCGTGGGCGTGTTCCGCTCCGACAACCGCGACGACCTGCTCTTCGTCGCCGACGACGCGGCTGGCTTCGGCTACTTCAAGAACTTCGGCAAGACGCGCCGCCAGGGCGTGGAACTGGCCCTCAGCGGCCAGCCCGCCAAGGGCCTGACGCTGGGCTCCAACCTCACGCTGCTGGACGCCACCTACCGCACGGCCGAGGTCGTCAACGGCGCGTCCAACAGCAGCAACGGCGCAGCCCTGGCCGGCCTGCCCGGCGTGGACGGCAATGTCCAGATCAATCCCGGCGACCGCATCCCGCTGGTGCCGCGCCGCATGCTCAAGCTCTATGCCGATCTCGACCTCGGCGATGCGTGGCGCCTCGGCGCCGACGCCATCGCCATGAGCGGCGCCTCGGCACGCGGCAACGAGAACGGCCAGCACCGGCCCGACGGCGTCTACTACCTCGGCCCCGGCCGCAGCGCCGGCTATGCGGTGCTCAACGTCAACGCGGCATGGAAGCCCAGCAAGGGGCTCAAGCTCTTCGCCCAGGTCAACAACCTGCTCGACCGCGCCTACGCCACCGCCGCCCAACTCGGGCCGACGGGCTTCAACGACGCAGGCGATTTCCAGAGCCGCCTGTTTGCCGTCAATGCCAACGGCGACCGGCCGCTGCGCCATGCGACCTTCTTCGCGCCGGGGGCGCCGCGCAGCGTGCAGCTGGGCGTGAAGGTCGAGTTCTAGAGAACCCTCGAAAGCTGCTCCACGCAGTCACAGTTGCGCTGCACATCGGCGCAACACGCGCGCCGCCTCACGCCACAGCTCGCGTCGGGTGGGACCCGCAGCAGCGTGCCAGCGCGGCACGCTCACCTGTGCCTTCTGCGTCGCGCCGCAACGCCGCGCGCCCGCCTTCGCTCCAGCCCGGTACTGGCACAGCCCTTGCGCAAAGGGCTGGCCCACAACCACAACTGGAGACAACATGAACATCGTCAACAACCGCACCCTCACTGCCGTGGCGCTTGCCACGGTTGGCGCCACGGCCCACGCCGCCGACTTCAAGGCCGGCGAGTGGGACCTGAGCCTGGGCGGCATCGTCAACGCCTACTACACCCGCACCAGCTGCTCCGGCTCGCAGGCCGTCGGCGGCGCGGCGCTCGCCACCAAGGGCCTGGGCTGCGGCGGCACCGATGGCCGTACCGTCATCGGCAACGGCCTGCTGCCCAACGCCCTCACCACCACGGCCAAGACGCGCCAGGAGGGCTATGACATCAGCGCCACGCTGATGATCGGCGCGGCCGTCGCCTCGGGCGACGCCATCTCCAACAACAACAACGTCGACGTGCGCCAGGGCTTCGTCACCTTCGGCAATGCCGACATGGGCAGCGTCAAGCTCGGCCGCGACTACGGCCTGTTCGGCTCCTCGGCCATCCTCGGCGACATGACCCTGCTCGGCGCCGGCGCCCCCGTCAGTGCCACGCAGCGCAACCGCGTCACGCTGGGCCATATCGGCTCCGGCTACACCTACCTCGGCACCTACGGCCAGATCGCCTACAGCCTGCCCACCAGCGGCGGCTTCTCGGCCACCGTGGCGCTGATGAGCCCGGTCGACGCCGGCGCCCTGATCGGCCGCAACGAGCCGCAGATTCAGGCCCTGGCGACGGCCAAGTTCGACGGTGGCAAGGTCTGGCTGGGCGTGAAGCGCCAGAAGTTCGAGGGAACGGGCAGCTTCACGATGAACGCGGCTGAGGTCGGCGCCAGCGTCAGCGTCGGCACACTCGGCTTCGCCGCCAATGTGCAGAGCGGCAAGGGCCTGGGCGTGCTGACCGACGGCGACAGCGGCAACCGCAAGCAGACCAACCTGCTGCTGCAAGCCACCTGGCAGGCCACGGCCAAGACCAAGTTCGGCCTGAACTGGGGCGAGAGCAAGCTGAAGGACGGCGCGGCCACTGACCTGCGCAGCAACACCAATGTGACGGCCGGCCTGTACTACGGGCTGACCAAGAGCGTCACGCTGGTGGGCGAACTGAGCCGCACGACGTCCAAGCCGGTGGTGGGCGACTCCGCGCGCATGAACGGGGTGGCGCTCGGCGGCATCGTGTTCTTCTGAGGCGGCGAGGTCCTCGCGGCGCTGCCACGAGGGCCTTGTTCAAACCGGCGCTGAGGCGCGCCCGCGGCTCAGCGCCTGCTCTGCCAGGGGAGCATGGCCGCCAGCACGCCGTCGCGGCGCAGGAAGTGGTGATACAGCGCGGCCGCCGCATGCAGGCCGGCCAGCCACATCAACACGTCGCCCAGCAGGCCGTGCACATCGCCCCAGTCCGCCGCCTCGCCGAGGCGCGAGCCGGCGATCCAGGGGAACTCGTCGATCCGAACACCACCCAGCAGCGTCAGCGGGTGGTGCTCGCTGCCCAGGGCCAGCAAGGCCGTGGCCGGCAGGGCCAGCATCAGGGTCCACAGCGCGACGTGGACCAGCTTCGACAGCCCATGCATCCACGCCGCCATCTCGAAGCGCGGCTTGTCCGGCCGCAGCGCCACCCACACCAGGCGCGCCAGCGTCAGCGCCAGCACCAGCAGGCCCAGGGATTCATGCCAGACGATGTCCAGCCGCGTCGCCGGGTCGATGCCCTTGCGCATCATCCGACCGAAGCCACCCGGCCCCAGGATGAAGGCGACGGTCACGGCGATGGCGGTGAGCCAGTGAAGGGCGCGGCTGAGGGGGTCGTAGCGGGGAGAGGGCATGGGTAGGGCTCGCCGAAGAAGCGTTGGCTGGCAATTGTGGCGCGGTGCCGATGCCGTGCTGACCTTCCCGTATGCCAGCACACCCGGCGCGACCGGCATCGACGTCCGCTTCACCGGCGCCTTCGCGCCGATCTACACCGACACCGAAAACCACCTCACGGTGATTGAGTTCGAGTGGGGTTGCAGCCCCACCGGGCCCTGGACCGTCAGCCCAGACAACCTCAAGACCGTGCCCGGCGGCAGTGCCGGAGCCGGCGTCGGGGCTGCTGTTGGCCGTGGGGCTGGGGGTGTTGACTGGGTGGCGTTGGCATGGCACTTGAAGCAGTGCCGTTTTGATCGGGCGGACGAGCACCTCATCCGAGCGCCTGTTCACGCTCAACGAAAAGTGATGAGGTTACCGACGCTGCGGCTGACCCATTCGCAGTCGGTCCCGCGGGCACACAGGCAGCCGCTCGCCACCGCAGGAATGCAGCGTCAAAGATTTGAGTCTTGGCCCCGAGCTTGCGCTCATACGGAAAGCTGCTGGAGCTCTTTCTGTATAGCGGTGTCTAGAACCGCCCGTCCCCACCACATCAAACCCATCTCATCCGCCGACAACGTAAGCGCGTTGCCATGGACGACCTTCGAACGCACCTCATAAAACTTCTCGAACTTCGATCTGAGTTCACCGCGCTCGGAAAAATTGCGTCCTATCAGATAAGCGCATCGATCCGACAGCATTCTCGTAAGCCCGCCGCTGTCCTTTTCTTCCCCGAACAGTGCCTCAAGGCCAATGCTGGTCTGGATTAACGCCATCGTAGGACTGACCGAAAGGTATGCGTCAAAACCCCACTCGCAGGCTGTGCGGATACGACCGGCTCCAGCTACGTTTGAGTGCAGGAGGCGTGCTACAGGCTCAAGGACTTTGCGCAGCACCGATTTCTGGCCGTCGTGGTCACCCTGCTCGCTGACGGGAAGCCAGAACTGGTGGGTGTCAACGAAATGGCAAATCTCAATCGACAAATTCACATCTGGCGGTCCAGCGGAAGACGACGCGCCATTACTAAGAAACTTCGCCCGATGCTTGGGAACGCGATACGCATGGAGATCGTTCCACCCAGAGGCCGCCTCAGTGATGATCCCCGCTCGCTTGTGCAACAGCTTCGCGGACAGCAGCTGATGCATTGAGAGCTTGTATGCGGTCAGCGCTTTGCGCCCGGCCGAGGTATCCATGCCAGACCCTGCATAGCCGGCAACTCCAACTTCGAGCGAGGGCAAAACATCGTCAGCGGGTGGACTCGCAACACCGAGCAGACCGCCTTGAATCGCGTCGGTCGCGGCACCCGTGACGGAACTCGAAAACGTCAGTGCCATACCTGGTCCGATTTCTAGCTTAGATCCCGCCAACAAAAGCTGAGGCAGTGGCAGACGCACCTCATAGCTCAACGGAACCGAAGTAAAAAACGCTGTGAGCGTGGAGCCGAGCCGATCAAGCTCGCCAGGCGATATGACCGACTTCAACTGCTTGGACTCACCCCAGTCAATCGCCGCGCCCTGAAGTGCCTCGTAGATGTGTCGGAAAAAAATCGACAAAACATCGGCTTCAGACAGCCACTCGCTTTTGGCTTTCATGACCTCAGTTGTCACGCTGCGCAGCTGCGCTTGGCATCCGTCGAAATCCGAAAAACGCCCAATAACAGACGTCTGTTGCAGCAGCCCGACAACTTTCCTCAATAGCGCTTCCATCGCATCCCTATGCACTTTCTGCCCCCTCCAACTCTGATGGAATCATTGCGCGGTGAAGATACACGAGGAGTCTGAGCGGTTGGCTAGCTAGGCCCTAGATCTGATTCCCTTCGGTCGCCCAACAGCCCACAGCCTGCTTGCCGACCAACTGCATGTCCGCTCCCAGCCAGCACCGCGCTCGTCCCACTGCTGCAATCCCGCCCGTCATCCACAGCGGCACACCACCCGCCGCCAAGAACGGGCCCCATGCAGATCTCTACTCCCACGACCCCGCTGCTCGTCCGCGGCATCCCCACCGCGCACGCCGATGCGCTGCGCGCCGGTGGCCCTGACGCCCACGGCCAGGCGCCGCTGAAGGCCACGGCCCATGGCCTGGGCAACCCCTGCCGGCATTGCTTGAACCTGATCGCCGAGGGCGACACCAAGCTCATCCTGGCGTATCGCCCCTTCGATCACGCCCAGCCCTACGCCGAGACCGGCCCGATCTTTCTGCATGCGGCCGACTGCGAGCGCTACGAAGCCGACGCGCTACCCCAATGGTTCGCCCATCTCGCACCAGCCCTGGCGCGCGGCTACGACGCCAAGGACTGGATCGTCTACGAGACCGGCCGCGTCGTGCCCGGCCACGAACTGGCCGAGGCCTGCCGCGCCATCCTCGCCCGCGAGGACGTGGCCTATGTCCACATCCGCTCGAAGTTCAACTGCTTCCAGTGCCGCGTAGAGCGTGGCTGAGGCCGCCGAAAAAAGCAAAGCGCGGCTCAGTGCTTGGCGCGATGCAGGATGGTGGCGATGACGGAGCGGTCGTTCATGCCGGTGGTGGACGAGCTGGCGCCTGAAAAATTCTGGCCCCACCAGAGCTGCTGGCCGAGCTGGGCGGAGATGGCGCCCCAGCGCTGGCCGACGTCCGGCCCGGTGCCGAACAAGCGCAGCTCGCACAAGGTGCGGCGGCATTCCACGGCGAGCAGCTCGAAGCCCTTTTGCACGCCGGCATCCTGCAGGGCCTGGCGCAGTTGCGCCTCCATCTGCTGCGACCAGGCCGGGTCCAGGGGCTCGCCGGCGAAGCGGGCGTGCAGCTCGGGCAGGGAGGGTGGCCTCGAGTTCTCGTCGAGCAGCATCTTGGCGTGCTCGGCCGACAGCGTGATGGCCGGCACGTCGACTCGCCCCGCCGCTGGCGCCGCGGCCGAGGCCATCTTCTTGGCATCGACCGCAGCCACGGCGGGCGGGCAGACCGCGCCTGGCGCGACCGCTGCCGTGGTGGCGGCGCTGCTGCCCTGGCCGGCCGCTGCCGGTCGGCTGGCCGCCACTGCACTGGGCGGCACCGGGGCCGCTTGAGGCGCAGCGGCCGTGGCCGGCAGGGCGCTGGCTGATGCCATCGGCGCTGTGGCTGCGGCCGACGGGCTGGCCACCGCACCGTTGAGGTAGTGGGTACCGATGACGGCGAGGGCCGCCCCCGCGATGCCACCGATGGCGAGGTCTCGAATAGTCATGGCTCCCTTGCCGCCAGCGGGTTGGCCTTGCGCTGAACGGCGCGGGCAGCATAAGGCCAGCGGCAGGCCGCCGCGCCGTGCGTTCTGCTGCGAGCGGCCGAAGGACTCAGTGCACGTGCGAGGCCGCACCTGCCGGCGCAGCGGCCGCAGCCTTGCAATGCTTGTCCATCATGCTTTCCGGCGCGCTGGCGGCACCGCCGGGCTCGGCGGCATGGCGCTTGCACATCTCGTCCATCATGTTGCCGCCCTTGGGGCCGGCGCCCTCGGGTGGGCCTCCGCGCGACGGGGCGGTGGCGCAGGCGGCCAGGGCGAGGGTCAGCGCAAGCGCGGGGGCAAGGGTGAGGGACTTCATGCGGCGTTCTCCAACGGCAACAACTCGTCGCCAGCTTGCGACGCGGCGTACGTCCGGTGCTTGATGCGCGTCAAGCGTGTCGCGATGGTGGCAGCTCCTGCACGTCGCGCGCCTGCCCGGGCCAGACTGCCCTCCCGCCGCGCTCGGATTTGCCCACGCCTGCAAACGCGCGCCAGCCGGGCGGCCGAAGATGCGCACTGCTTCACCCGCCCTCACCGCATGCCCAGCCGCCCCGCCGACGCCGACACCGCCGTCTGCCCCTTGTGCGAGCGCGCCATCCCACCCGCGCAGCGCGACGCCCACCACCTGGTGCCCAAGAGCAAGGGCGGGCGGCACACGCAGTTCCTGCACCGCGTCTGCCACCGGCAGATCCACGCGCTGCTGACCGAGACCGAGCTGGCGCGCAGCTACACCACGATCGAGGCCCTGCTGGCCCATCCGCAGATCCGCAGCTTCGTGGACTGGGTGAAAACCAAGCCGGACGACTTCTTCGTCGCGACCCGCAAGAGCGCACGGCTGCGGCGGCGCTGACCGACGGGCCGGCCTTGCAGCATGACCTCCGGCACGGCTCAAATGTCAAAAATACCAATACCGACGCGCACTTAGCAAACTCTTAAGGTTCCGCTAGCAAGCATTTAGCGGCGCGCCGCCGCCCCGATTCCTACAGTTGCTGCACGGTCGAACAACAGCAGCGACCGACCCATTCACCGCACCACACAGGGAATCGACATGCACACCTCATTGCAGGAAATCCTCGCCGTTCGCGGCACCGTCACGACGCCGCGCTTCGACATCTACGCCACCATCCACAAGGGCGTGCGCCTGATGCTGACCGACCTCATCACCAGCGCCGGGCGCGTGGACCCGCAGGACGCGGCCTCGGTGCAGCAGCTCGTCGACAAGGTGGAGGCCGCAGCGGACTTCTGCCTGTCGCACCTGGAGCACGAGAACGCCTTCCTGCACACCGCCCTGGAGCGCCTGCAGCCGGGCACCAGCCAGCGCATCGCCACCGAGCATGTCGAGCATGAGCGCGACATCGAGGCGCTGCGCCGCCATGCCCGCGCCCTGCCCGACTGCACGGCAGAAGAGAGGCCCGCGGCCTGCCACGCGCTGTACCACGCCGTCAGCCTGTTCGCGGCCCACAACCTGGCCCATATGCACCTGGAGGAGACCGAGCACAACGCCGTGCTGTGGGCCCATCTGGACGATGCCGGCATCATGGCCATCCACGGCCAGTTGCTGGCCTCGCTGACGCCGGCCGAGATGACGATGTCGCTGCGCTGGATGCTGCCGGCCCTGTCGCCGGCCGAACGGCTGGGCATGCTGGCCGGCATGAAGGCCAAGGCCCCGGCGCCGGTGTTCGGCGTGGTGCTGGCCCTGGCGCGCGAGCGCCTCAACGACGACGACTGGGCGTTGCTTGCCCGCGGCCTGGGCATCCCCGTGGCCGATGGCCTCACCGCTTGAGGGGAGCCCGCGATGAACGCCAACAACAACAAGCGCTACGCCGCCTGGTGGCTGCGCATGGCCGCCGTCTATCTCGTCATGGGCGTGGCCCTGGGGAACTACATGGGCGCCACGCACGACTTCACGCTGCGCTCGGTGCACGCCCACATCAACCTGCTGGGCTGGGCCAGCATGCTGGGCTTCGGCCTGGTGGTGCAGCACCTGGCCGACACGCTGAGCGCGCGCCTGGTGGCCCTGCAGTTCTGGCTGCACCAGTGCGCCCTGCCGGTGATGCTGTCGGCGCTGGCGGCCTTGATGCGCGGCAACCCGGCGGTGGAGCCGCTGATCGGCCTGGGCTCGGCGACGGTGGGCGTGGCGGTGTTGTGCTTCGCCACCAATCTGTGGCGCGGCACGGGAGCGAAGCTCAGATTGGCAGGAGCTGAAGCTGCCCGCACACCTGCAGCCTGAGCCGGCCCCGGCCGTTCTTGTGCAGGGCGATGCCGAGCTTCTGCTCGTCCAGGCGCCGGCGCAGCAGGATGAGGCGGGCGTCGAGGTTGTCGACGACGTCAGGCAGCTTGATGGCGGGGTCGAGCCGGATCTCGCGGTTCGTGAACTCGGTGCGGCCGGTGGCCACGTATTCGTTCAGCAGCCGCCACAGGATGGCGCCGGCCACGCCCTTGATGACGTAGTCCTGGTTGCAGAAGACGCTGTGCGAAGCGGCGTGATAGCGCAGCTGCAGCGGCTCCTGCGGCTGGCCACCGAAGGGGCAGTCGAGTTCGGCAGGCCGGGTCTCGGCGGGAGCGGCTTCAGCAGCAGCGGCGACGCTGTCGCCCAGCGCACGCATGGTGGCCGCCACGAGATGGGCGAAGGCGACGAGGGCGTCCTCGTGGTCGTAGGTGAAGTGCAGGTCCTGCTCGCTCTCGACGAGCAACACGCCCAGCACACGCCCGCCGTGCAGCAGCGGCACGCCGAGCTGGCTGTGCGGGTCGGCCAGGCCGGGGTAGGGAATCTCGATGGAGAGGTCGGCCTGCGAGCCCTCCAGCCTCACCACCTCGCGCATGGCGCGGCTGTAGCGGTAGGCCTGGGTCAGCCAGCTGATGCGGATGGGCGTGCGTGCCTGGGCGCAGACGCCGATGACGCCCTCGCCCAGCGCGATCTCGGAGCCTATGCCCGAGCGCGCATAGCCGCGGCTGCCCACGGTGTAGAGGCGCCGGCCGTGCTCGTCCATGACGAGGAACATGGCATGGCGCACCTGCAGGTCGGCCACCAGGGTGTCCAGTGCCGCATCCACCAGGGCGCCGAAGTCGCTGGACGCCGCCACCTTCTCGCACATGCGGCGCAGCGCGGCCAGCGGCTGCAGGGCGGGCGCGGCCGGCACCACCGTGTTGCCGGGCAGGACCTCGAGCTCCTCGACGCGGTAGATGTCGGAGCCGAGCAGGCGGAACACGCCGGCCATGCCGGTGTGCGAGGCGATGCCTTCGAGGTGGGCCTTCATGCGCTCGAACAGCGCGCCCTCTGACTCGGTGCGCAGATAGCTCAGCCGCATGCGGTAGAGGCGCCCGGTGTAGGGGTCGACGACGCTCAACTGGCCCTGCGGGTTGGCGAGGATGTTGCGGCGCGTCTTGTTGAAGAACTGGTAGGACAGCGCGACGTGCTCGCCGTCGACGTAATGCACCTGCGACAAAAAGGCCACGTTGGGCTCGCCGTCGGGCGCGCAGGTGGCCATGGTGGCGGGGATGGCGCCTTCCAGCGCGGCACGGATCTGGTCAAGCCGCACGGCCAGGCTCCGGCTCGGTGGCGCCCAGCGCCTGCCCGGCACGCGGGCCGGGCGTCTGCACGAAGACGGCACCAGCCTCGAAGCGCACGACGGCCAGCGCCGTCCAGGGCTGCTCGAAGAAGTTGCGCGCAAACTGCTCGGCGATGTAGATGCGCGCCAGCTCGGCCACCATATGGCCCACGTGCTGGCGCAAAAAGGCCTCGTCGTCGCGCGTGGCGGCACGCACGCTGGCGCCGCCGCCCTTGAGCTGCACGGCAACGCTGGTATAGGGCTCGCTGAACACGGCGGCCACTTTGCCGGTGGCGCGCACGTCGGCCAGGAACTGGCGCGCCTGGTCTTCCCTCACCCAGGCCTCGACGGTGCGGCGGTCGTCGAGCACGCGGCCGGCCATGCCCCAGCACAGGCTGGGCACCGCGGCCGCGCTGCTGGAGGACAGCACCACGTCGCAATGCTGGTTGAGTTTGGCCAGGAGGGCGTCGTCGATCACGGCGGCGGCAGCGGTGTGGTCGGAGGCGCCCAGTGTAAGGAGGGCGGCGGCCGCACCGCCCGCGGCCGGCTAGTGCACGTGCGAAGCCGCGGCGCCGGGGGCGGCGGCCCTCTCCTTGCAGTGCTTGTCCATCATGCCTTCGGGCGCGCTGGCGGCCTGGCCGGGTTCGGCGGCGTGGCGCTTGCACATCTCGTCCATCATGCCGCCGCCGGGGGCGCCCTTGCCCGCGGGCGGCGCGGCGGCACAGCCGGCCAGGGCCAAGGCCAGAAGGGGTGCGAGCAGCTTCATGCGGTTCTCCATCGGCAGTCTGACGGGCAGCATGCGCCGGCATGGCCGCGCCAAGCTTGATGCGGGTCAAGCGACCGACAGGGACTGGCCGCGGTAATCCTGCCGCGCCCGAACCCCTCAAACCTTGGGTCGGCATGGTCACGAAGCGCTGGCATGCTGAGCACGTATCCTCAGCAGTTCGAGGCCCTCATGAATTCAACGCCCCTTCCTCTCACCGCCGACCGCCCCCAGACCCTGGGCGAAGAAGTCGCCAACGCCATCAGCCACGGCCTGGGCGCCGCCCTGGCCATCGCCGCCCTGCCCATCCTCGTGGCGCGGGCCATGAGCCACGGCGGCACGGCGGACGTGGCCGCGGCGGCCATCTTCGCCGCCACGGCCATCCTGCTCTACGGCATCTCGACGCTGTATCACGCCCTGCCGGCCTCGCTGGCCAACGGCCGCGTCAAGGCCTGGCTGGTGCGCCTGGACCACGCGGCCATCTATGTCTTCATCGCCGGCAGCTACACGCCCTTCACGCTGGGCGTGCTGCACACCGGGCCGGGCGTCACGCTGCTGATCGCCGTCTGGGCCGCGGCGGCCTTCGGCGTGACCATCAAGCTGCTGAACCGGCTGCGCCACCCACTGGTGTCGACGCTGATCTACCTGGCCATGGGCTGGGTGGTGGTGTTCGCCATCGGGCCGCTGGTGGAGCGCATGCCCGGCCCGGGCCTGGCCCTGCTGGTGGCCGGCGGCCTGAGCTACACGCTGGGCGCGGTGGTCTTCCTGCTGGACAACAAGCTGCGCTACGCCCACTTCGTCTGGCATCTGTTTGTGCTCGGCGGCAGCGTCTGCCACTTCTTCGCGGCGCTGTTCTACGCCTACGGCTGACGGCGCCTGAGCACCCGCAGGGCCAGCAGGCCGCCCGTCAGCAGCAGGGCCGCGCCGGGCTCGGGCACCGCCGGCGCATTGGCCACGCCGGGGCTCACGCTGACCGTGTAGAGCGCGGCGCCCGTGAAGCCGGGGTCCACGAAGATGAAGGGGTCGGCCGAGGCCGAGGCGAATTCGTCGTTGAAGCTGGAACCGGCCGCGGTGCTGATGCCCAGGTGCACGGTGGCATTGGGCCCGCCGGACTTCACCAGCACCGAGAAAGTGCCGTCGAAGCTCGGGCCGCCGCCGAGCTCATCCTCAAACCGCATCGCCGGGGATCGCCGTCCACAGGCCAGCCCGGGGGGCAAGGCACGACCAAACGTGACCTAACAACGTTGCAGGCGGACTTGCCTTGCCCCGGCGCGCAGGGTTTTCCAGCCCGCGTGGTACATTCGGGGCATAGATTCGCACAAGACCGTTTTCTCAAGGTCTTATCTGCAGCCCCGCCGGCCACCCCCTGGCCCTTTCTCGCGAGCGGCTCGCTACAGCCAACTCCCCGGCAAGTGTTCTTGAGTGTTTCTGTCTCCGCATGGCAAGTCGCCGCGGAGGGTTATCTCCATTTCCACAACTCCAAAGGAAACACCATGACTATCGAAACCGGCACCGTGAAGTGGTTCGACGACGGCAAGGGCTTCGGCTTCATCACGCCGGACAACGGCGGCAAGGATCTGTTCGCCCACCACAGCGAAATCCAGAGCACCGGCGGCTTCCGCTCGCTGGCCGAAGGCGCCAAGGTGCAGTTCGAGACCAAGCAGGGCCCCAAGGGCCTGCAAGCCTCGAATATCCGCTCGCAATGAGCAACCGGGCGCCCCGTGCGCCCACCCCACGGCGGCCCCCGACGGCCGCCGCGGCTCTACCAATAAGAAGAAAATGAACAACAACAAGAACATCGAAATCGGGCGCTACGTCGTATCGCCCATGACCCAGGCCCGGGATGGCGGCGGTTTCACCGCCTCGGTCTCGATCCGATCCGGCCGCGGAATGGCGAGCGTGGACCGCGTCATGTGGTTCAAGCCGCAATTCCGCAGCCCGCAGGCCGCCTGGCACTATGCCAAGGCCGAAGGCCTTGCCTGGGCGCGCAGCCACTGACGGCGCGGCCCTCACCCGGGCGACATGGCGGCATGCCGCCGTGTCGCGCCCCCGATTCACAACTCACTACGGAGCTCAAGACTTGGCCAAGGAAGAACTGATCGAAATGAACGGCGTCGTCGACGAAATCCTGCCCGACTCGCGGTTTCGCGTGACGCTGACGAACGGCCACAAGGTGATCGCCTACACGGGCGGCAAGATGCGCAAGCACCACATCCGCATCCTGGCCGGCGACAACGTGTCGCTGGAGATGTCGCCCTATGACCTGAGCAAGGGCCGCATCACCTTCCGGCATCTGGGCGCCCCGCGCCAGGCGCCGACCGGCGGCCAGCAGCGTCGCTGAGCCTTTCGCTCGATGCACCCGATCGGCCGCCACGGCATGTCCTGGCGGCCGATTGCCTTTGCGGGGCCCCTGCAGGTCCCGACATCCAAACCGGCGGCGGCCACGTAGGCTGCAGATGCCCATGTTGAAAGCCGGCCTCTTCCTGCTCGTCGCCCTGCTGCTGGTGGGCGTGCTCGTGGCCTGCGCACCCATCGCGACGCTCAACGCGCTGGCGCCCGGGCACACGCACACGCTGACCCGGGACGTGGCCTATGGCCCGGGGCCGCGTCAGCAACTGGACATCTACCAGCCGGCGCGCGCTGCACCCCGGGGCGGCTGGCCGGTGGTGGTGTTCTTCTATGGCGGCTCATGGAACCGCGGCAAGCGCGCCGACTACGCCTTTGTCGGCGAAGCCCTGGCCTCGCGCGGCATCCTGACCCTGGTGGCCGACTACCGCCTCTATCCCGAGGTGCGCTATCCCGACTTCCTGCGTGACAGCGCCACGGCCCTGGCCTGGAGCCTCAAGCACGCCGAGGGCCTGGGCGGCAACCCGCGGCGCGTCTACGTCATGGGCCACAGCGCCGGGGCCTACAACGCCGCCATGCTGGCGCTGGACCCGCGCTGGCTCAAGCCCACCGGCCATACGCCGCGCGAGCTGGCCGGTTTCATCGGCCTGGCCGGGCCCTACGACTTCCTGCCGATCACCAACCCCGACGCGCGGCCGGTGTTCTTCCACCCCGACTACCCGCCGGGCACCCAGCCGCTGGAGCATGCCGGCAAGGGTGCGCCGCGCAGCTTCCTGGGCGCGGCGCGCGACGACGAGCTGGTGAACCCCCAGCGCAGCTCGCAGGGGCTGGCCACCAAGCTGCAAGGCGCGGGCGTGCCGGTGACGCTGAAGTTCTACGACCGCGTCGGCCACATGACGCTGGTCGCGGCCTTCGGCGCGCCCCTGCGCTGGCTGGCGCCGGTGCTGGGCGACGTGGCGAGCTTCGTCAACGACGCGCCGGAGCGCTGATCAGCTGGTCGCCGCCGCAACGCGGTTGCGCCCCTCGCGCTTGGCCGCGTAGAGGGCACGGTCGGCGCGGCGCATCAGGTCTTCATGGCTGGCATCGCCGGCCGCCAGCTCGGCCACGCCGATGGAGACGGTCAGGCGCAGCGGCGAGCCGTACTGCAACTCGATGACCAAGGCCTCGATGTGCTGGCGCAGCCTTTCGGCGACGTCCAGGGCGGCGGGCAAGGCCGTCTCGGTCAGCAGGGCGCCGAACTCCTCGCCGCCCAGACGCGCCGGCAGGTCGATCTCGCGCAGCGCATGGCGGCAGCTGTCGGCCAGCCGGCGCAGGGCGACATCGCCCACCTCATGGCCGTGGCGATCGTTGACCTGCTTGAAGTGGTCGATGTCCATCATCAGCAGCGACATGGGCTTGGCGCTGCGGCGGCACCGCGCCAGCTCGGTATGGGCACGCTCGTAGAAGTCGCGCCGGTTGCTGAGGCCGGTCAGCGCGTCGGTGCGGGCCTGCTGCTCCAGGCGCTGCTCCAGCTTCTTGCGTTCGGTGTTGTCGAAGACGGTGGTGCGGCTGCGCAGGAAATTGCCCTGCTCGTCGCGCACGGCGGTGGCGCTGACGAGGACGGGCAGGGTGCTGCCGTCGGCACGTTGCAGCTCGATCTCGATGTCGTGCAGCTCGCCCGTCTGCAGCAGCCGCGGGAACTCCTCGCGGAAGCGCTGCTGGCCGGCGGGGGTGAGGAAGTCGGTGAAGGGCCGGCCGATGACCTGCTCCAGCGTAAGGCCGAGCCAGCCCAGCTCGGTCTGGTTCATGCGCACGAGGCGGCCTGTCGCGTCCACCGAGTGGTAGCCGCAGGGCGCGCGGTCGTAGAGATCGGAGACTTCGCGCCCCTTGGCCTGGATCTGCGCCATCAGGTCGACGATGGCGCGCTGGTGCATGCCGATGGAGCGCAGGCTCAGGAACAGAAAGGTGCCGGTTGCCACCAGCAGCGTCAGCCAGGCGCTGACCTGGCGGTGGTAGACCGCCTCGGGGATGAGGGTGTGCAGGCGCCCGCTGACATAGCCCGCGCCCACCGCCAGGATGGCCGCGCCCGCCAGCGCCGCGAAGGCCAGGCCGACGCGGGTCGAATAGAGGTTGCTGGCCACATAGCAGCTCAGCACCAGCCAGAAGGTGCTGGCCGAGATCAGGCCGAAGGACAGCACGCCCGGCACGCCGACCGCCCACAGCAGGCCCAGGAAGAGGCCGGACAGCCAGTGATAGGACAGGCGCCGGCGCAGCAGGAAGACGGCGCCCACCAGCACGGCCAGCACGACGTGGGAGGTGTAGACGGGCTGCCAGCCGCTGATCAGGGAGCGCGACACCGAGACGGGCACGCCGATCAGCGCGACGATGCACATGCCCCGCCACAGGTCCTCGATGAACTCGCGCTTGAGCCGCGCCAGCTGGGGCTCCAGCAGCTGGCCGATGTCCACGTCGGCCGGTGCCTGCGCTGCAGCCGACTTCTCGGCGGCAGCCCGGGGGGCGTCGGCGCTGGACAAGCTCGTCTGCATGGCAGGGGCCTCCGTCGGGGGGACTGCCATTCTGAGCCTGGGAGAGGCTCAGCCCGTCGCCAGCGCCAACGCAGTGCGCCAGGCCGTGACGGCTTCCTCATCCGTCCAGGTTTTGGCGGCGTCGCCGATGACGATTTCCACCATCGCGCCGCCGGCGATGAGGTGGGAGGCCACCGCCCGCGCACCCAGCCAGAAGCCGTCGCGCCGGGCCACTTCCAGCAGCGCCTCGCGCAGCCGCTCGGGGTCGGCGGGCAGGTGCAGCTGGAAGGCGTTGACGTGCGGCCGCGGCGGCGACACGCGCCAACCCGCTTGCGCCGCCAGCCGCGGCGCCAGCGCCAGTGCACGCTCGCGATAGGCGGGCATGTGCTGCAGTTGGGTGCGCAGGCCCTGCAGGGCGCTCAGCACAAAGGGGTGGACGGTGAAGAGATTGCCGGCGAGGCGGGTCTGCCAGGGCGCGGTGGCCTGGATGAAGTCCTCGCTGCCGACCAGCACGCAGCCGGCCAGGCCACCCAGGCCCTTGTAGAAGGACACATAGACCGAATCGGCCAGCGCGGCGATGTCGGCCAGCGGGCGGCCGTAATGGGCCGAGGCTTCCCAAAGGCGGGCGCCGTCGAAATGCAGAGGCACGCCGGCGTTGCGGCACCAGAGGCCGATGTCCACGAGCTCATCCCACTCGGGCAGCCGGTAGCCACCGCGGCGCAGCGGCAGCTCGATGGTGACGACGGCAGGCCTCTCGGGCAGGGCGATCAGTTCATCGACGCTGACCGGTGCATCCGTGGCGCCGATGCGCAGGCCGCGCAAACCCATCAGCTTCTCAAACGCCTCGGCCTCGTCGATGGCGATATGGCTTTGCGGATGCAGGGCCACCGGGCCGTCACCGTCGCCACAGTGCACACGCAGCGCGGCGAGCTGGGCGGCCACGCCCTTGTGCATGAAGCGCGCGGCCGGTTTGCCGAGCAGGGCCGCGACCTCGGCCTCCAGCGCCTGGATGGCCTGGCCCTGGCCGTAGACATCCAGCGGCAGCGCGGCCTCTGGGGCATCGGCCAGCGCGAGCAGAGACTCGCGCATGGAGGTGATGGGGCGATGGCCGTTGAGCCAGCGGCTGCAGCGATTGCGCAGTTCGATGTCGGCGTTGGGAGACGTGGCAGCGGGCATGGATCAGTGGGCTTGGGGGCAGCGGTGGATTTCGATGGTGGCGTGCGCGATTTCTTCGTGCACCGCCAGCCATTCGCGCACCTGGCCGGGCGTCAGGTGGGCATCGTGGGTGACGACGCTGAGGGCGCAGGAATAGCTGGCGCGGCCGACGCGCCAGACGTGCAGGTCGGTGATCTCGGTCTCGCCGGCCGCGCCGCGCTCGGCAATGACCTCGCGGATCTCGTCGACGACGGGATGGTCCATCTCCTTGTCCAGCAGCACCTTGCTGGTCTCGCCAATCAGGCCCTTGGCCCAGACGGCGACGATGACGGCGCCGATCAGGCCCATGGCCGGGTCCAGCCAGGCCCAGCCCATCCACCAGCCGCCGGCCAGGGCCGCGATGGCGGCGACGGAGGTGGCGGCGTCGGCCATCACGTGCAGATAGGCCGACTTCAGGTTGAGGTCGTGGTGGTGCTCGTGATGGTCATGCCCATGCGCGTGATGGTCGTGATCGTGGCCGTGGTGGTGGTGCCCGTGGTCATGGGCCTTGCCGAGGATCAGGGCGCAGACCAGGTTCACCAGCAGGCCCAGCACCGCGATGGTCATGGCCTCGGGGTAGTGGATGGGCTCGGGCTTGAACAAGCGCTCGATGGAGCCGTAGGCCATCAGCGCGACGACGACGAGCAGGAAGATGGCGCTGGCAAAGCCGCCCAGGATCTCGATCTTCCAGGTGCCGAAGGCGTAGCGCGGGTCCTGGGCGTGGCGGCGCGCGGTGGCGTAGGCATAGGCGCTCAGGCCGATGGCGACCGCATGGCTGCTCATGTGGAAGCCGTCGGCCAGCAGGGCCATGGAGTTGAAGAACCAGCCGGCCGCGATCTCGACGAGCATGGTGGCGGCGGTGATCCACATCACCACCCGCGCACCGCGTTCACCGGCGGCGTTGCCGGTGTCGAAGACGTGCTCGTGCCGCCATTCGGAAAGGTCGTGGGAATGCATGCGGGGCATTCTGCGCCCGGCCTTGTTACAGCAAGGCACCTCCCCGGCGGAGCCGATTTCATGGCCCTCACTAAAATCCCGCCCTTTTTCCTCGCGCGCCCGTACAGGCGCGAGCCGCCGCCTTCCATGCAAGCCGCCCAACCGCAGTCCCCCGCAGCCGAGCCCCTGGCCCGGCTGCTGCTGCAATGGGGCATCGCACCGGTGCCCACCGCACCCGTGGCCGAGCGCCTGGGCGGCTGGCTGGGCTGGGCGGACGCCATCGCCCTGTCCCAGGTGCTGGCCGTGAACCCGGCCACCGGCAGCAACGAGGCCGCGCGCCGCGAGGCTCGCGACTGGGCCGACGCCGCGCTGGAGCGGCTGCAGTCCGAGCTGACCGCCAGCTTCGACGACGCCCTGCTGGCCCTGGATGCCGCCGAGACCGCGCCCGAGGGCGTGCCGCTTTCCGACCTGCTGGCGCCCTTTCGCCTGCATCACGCCCAGCAGCAGCGCAGCATGGTCGCCCGCGTCGCCACACTGCGCGAACGCCTGCGCCCCCGCCTGGCCGAGGCCTCGGGCGCCCTGGCCCGCCTGGCCCAGCTGGACGCCCTGCTGGAACGCGCCGCCGGCGCCCAGGAGCGCCAGGCCCTGGCCGGCCTGCCGGCCCTGCTGACGAAACGCGCCGAGAGCCACCACGCTGCCGACCCGCGCCGCTGGCGCCAGCGCTTCTGGGCCGACCTGCAGCGCCTGCTGCGGGCCGAGCTCGACCTCCGACTTCAACCGGTGCAGGGCCTGATCGAAGCCCTGCACGACGACGCTGCCCGATGAACCGCTTCCTGAACGCCCTCTACCCCCTCGCCCTGGCCGCCGGCCTCGCGGGCATTGCCGGTGCGGCCGTCGCCGCCTCGCGCCACCACCCCGTGGCCCTGGCGATGACGCTGCTGATCGCGGCCTTCTTCGTCGTCGGCGTGTGGGAGCTGACGGCCTTCCGCCGCGCCAGCCGCGAGCTGGACGCTGCCTTGGACGGCGATGACTTCGTGGCCAAGCTGCCCGCCGCCCTGCGCGCCGGCGTGCAGCAGCGCCTCGAAGGCCTGCGCACGGCCCTGCCGGGCCTGGCGCTGGCCCCGGCCCTGGCCGGCCTGCTGGTGCTGCTGGGCATGCTGGGTACCTTCATCGGCCTGGTCATCACGCTGAGCAGCACGGCCTCGGCACTCGGCCAGACGGCCGACCTCGCCGCCCTGCGCAATGCGCTGGGTGCGCCGGTGCAAGGCCTGGGCCTGGCCTTCAGCGCCAGCGTGGCCGGCGTGACCGGCTCGGCGATGCTGGGCCTGATGGTGGCCCTGGCCCGCCGCGAGCGCGCCGCCGTGGTGGCCCATCTCGACACCGCCCTGCTGGGCAGGCTGCGCCCGCTGACGGCCGCGCATCGCCGTGCCGTCGAGCAGCAGGCCGCCGAAGCCGCCGCCGCCGCGACCGCACGCCAGAACCAGCTCGATCTCGTCGCCCAGCTGCAGCAGTTCGCCAGGCAGATGGCCGACCAGCTGGCCGCGCAGAACGACAAATTCCACGGCGAGACCAGCAAGGCCTATACGTCCCTGGCTGCCAGCGTCGACAGCACGCTGCGCAACAGCCTGGCCGAAAGCGCCCGCCTGGCCGGCGCCGCCATCCAGCCTGCCGCGGAAGCCGCCATGGCCGGCATCGCCCGCGAGGCCGCGGCCCTGCACGAGCGCGTGGGTGCGCAGGTGGTCGACCAGCTCGGCGCCTTGAGCGCGAAGTTCGAGGCCGGTGCCGCCAGGATCGGCCAGCAGGCCGAAGCCGCCGCCAAGTCGCAATCCGACGGCTTGGCCCAGCAGCGCGAGGCCGCGATGAAGCTGCTGGCCGACAGCAGCGCCACGACGCAACAGGCCATCGACCAGCTGAGCAGCCGCTGGGCCACCGAGGCTCAAGCCTTGCTGGCGGCGATGAACGAAGCCGAAGCCGAGCGGCGCGGCGAAGCCCGTGCCGAGGCCCAAGCCCTGGCCCAGCAGCGCAGCGCCAACGAACAGCTGCTCGCCGGCCAGCGCGAAGCCGCCCAGCAACTGCTGGCCGACAGCGGCGCCCGAGCCCAGAGCGCGCTGACCGAGCTGACCACCGGCTTCACGGCCCGGACCCAGGACCTGCTGGACCGCATCGCCGAGGCCCAGACGCGCCATGCCGCCCAGCTGGCCGAGCAGGACGCCCAGGCCCGCGCGCAAGCCCGTGCCGAGGCCGAGGCCCTGGCCCAGCAGCGCGAGGCCAACGAGAAGCTGCTGACCGCCCAGCGCGAAGCCGCCCAGCAACTGCTCGCCGCCAGCGGCCAGCGCGCCCAGGACGCGTTGACCGAGCTGACCGCAGGTTTCACGGCCCAGACTCGGGAAGCCATCGCCGCCATCGCCGCGGCCCACAGCCAGCTGCAAACCGCCCACGCCAGCCATGATGCCGAGCGCCTGGCCGCCTGGCGCAGCGAGCTGCAGACCGCGGGCGCCACCCAGCTGGCCCAGCAGCAGCAACTGGCCGACGGCCTGCTGCAACACACTCGCGATCTCGTCGCCCAGAACGAGGCGCAAGCCAAGACCACGCTGACCGAAGCCGGCGCGCTGCTGAAGGCCGCCGGCGAAGCCCCGCGCGCCGCCGTCGAAGTCGTTGCCGCGCTGCGCGAGCAACTGGCCCAGAGCCAGGCCCAGGACCGCGCCGCCCTGGCCGAGCGCGCCGAGCTGATGCAGACCGTGTCGACCCTGCTGGCCTCGCTGCAGCAGGCCGCCGGCGAACAGCGTGCCGCGTTGGACACGCTGCTCGACGGCACGGCGTCTCACGTGAATGCCTTGACCACCAGCGCTGCATCGCAAGTCGAAGCCCTGGTCGGCAACTCCGCCACCCAGCTCGAAGCCCTGGGCCAGCGCTTCACGGCCCAGGCCGACGCCACCGGTCAGGCGCTGTCGGAAGCCGCCACCACCATCGCCGCCAGCGCCGCCGAGATGGGCAGCCTGGGCGAAGGCTTCGGCGCTGCCGTCGAGCAGTTCCAGGGTGCCAATGCGCAGCTGGTGCAGCACCTGGCCGCGCTGGAGGAGCGCCTGGGCGCCGCCATGACGCGCAGCGACGAGCAGCTGGGTTACTACGTGGCCCAGGCCCGGGAGGTCATCGACCTCTGCCTGGGTTCGCAGAAGCAGGTGCTGGACGCGCTGCAGGGAGCCACCGTCCATGGATGAGCCGCTGGAGATGGAACAGGAAGGCCAAACTGACGATCTCAGCACGCCCGCCTGGGCCGCCTTCGGTGACCTGATGGCCGGCGTGCTGGGCGCCTTCGTGCTGGTGCTGGCCGCGGCCCTGGTGGGCCAGCTGGACCTGGCCAACAAGCTGGAAGCCGAGATGCAGCAGCGCCAGGCCGAGCAGGCCCGCCGCGAGGCGCTGGAGCGCGCCCTGGCCGGCCCGCTGGCGGATGGCCGCATCACGCTGTCGGACGGTCGCATCGGCATCAGCGGCGCGGTGCTGTTCGCCATCGGCTCCGACCAGTTGCACGCCGACGGCCGCGCCCTGATCAAGAGCCTGGCCCTGCCGCTGCGCACCTATCTGAGCCAGCGCGACGAGATCCTGATGGTCAGCGGCTTCACCGACGACCGCGGCATGCTGAGCGGCAAGGGCGGGGCCAGGTTCGCCGACAACTGGGAGCTGTCGGCCCAGCGCGCGCTGACGGTCACGCGCACGCTGATGGCCGAGGGCCTGCCGCCCGACGCCGTGTTCGCCGCCGCCTTCGGGCCGCAACAGCCGGTGGCATCCAACGAAGACGCCTCGGGCCGCGCGCTGAACCGACGCGTCGAGATCGCGCCCACACCGCGGCCCAAGCGGGCTGCCGCGTCCGCACCGTGATTGACGATCCCATCGCCTGGGTGCAGACCCGCGACGAAGCAGATCCGGTGCGCCGACGCGTGCTGGAGGCCCTGGCTCGTCGCGCGGCTGCCCAGCCCGATGGTGCGCTGCGCGAGCGGCTGGTGGCCAAGCTGGTGCAGCGCGCCGAAGCGGCGCCCGTCGCCCTGCCGGTGCGCCGGATCGCGAACACATCCAGTCCACTGACCGAACTGCTCGCCGAGATGCGGACCGATGCCGGCCCCGAGCTGCGCAATGTGCAGGTCCACCGCCGCACCTGGAGCGCGCTGCGCCTGACGCGCCGCATGGCCGAGGTCAGCGCGCCGGTGCCCGAACACCTGGGTCCGCTGAACAGCCAGGTGCTGGTGGCCCGCGCCCTGCAGCAACTGCAGACCCTCGCGCCCGGCTATCTGCAGCGCCTGCTGACCCAGCTCGATGCACTGGCCGCGCTGGCGCCGCTGCAGGTGGCCGCCGAGGCCGAGAAGCCGGCGCGAGGCACGTCACGGTCAGCGGCGAAGAAGCCCGCCGGCCGCAGGCGCTAGGCCCTCGCCAACCGCCGCCTGACGCGATGCCGGCTGTCCGGTGAAGATCGCTTCGATGGCCGAAGGCCCAGGCAGCACGCGCTCCAGCCTCGGGTAGCGGAGGCCTGTATCGGCTTCGATGCGGACCTGGATGCCTTCTCCCTCGAGCTCCGCTTCGAGCTCCACGGGCTTGCCGGACGCGACTGCGGCCTTCAAGCCCGTGGCGTCGTAGGGCTGGCCATTCACACGCCTCAGCCTCGCGCCCGTCGTCAGCCCGGCGCGAAAGGCCGGGCCATCCCAGCGCACGGCACGCAGCAGGCCCGCCTTGCCCACGGAGATCCCGAGCGAGAACACGTAGTCGTCCACGCCCCGGTCCAGCGCATCCTGGCGATAGGTTTCGGTGGGCTCGTCGGTGTAGACCAGGCGGTGGCCGCCGCGCTCCAGGGCACTCAGCAGGGCGGCACCGTCCCGTGCGTCCAGGCGCGCATCGAAGAAGCGCTTCCAGTCGCCGGGCGACACCCGGTTGAGCGCGGCATAAAGGTCTGCCTCGGTGTAGGTGTGCACCACGTCAGCAGCGTCCTTGCGCGGCGCGAAGAACAGTTGCACGAAATCGTCGATGCTTTTCCGGCCTGCAGTCTTGGCACGGATCTCGACGTCGACGGCGAGCCAGAGCAGGACGCCGTCGACGTAGTAGTCCTTCTTGCCGGTGAAGTCCGGCCACTCGATGCCGCGCCCGGAAATGGTGATGGGGTCGTAGACGCTGTCGCGCAGGGGTTTCCAGGCACGGGAAGGCTGGACCTGCGTTCGCGCTGCATCGATGGCGAGATCATCGAGAGCCTGTTCCAGCGTGCGCATGCCACCCCGCGCGGCAGCGACCTTGCCCAGGTACTGGGTCAGCCCCTCATCCACCCAGAGCAGCGAGTTCTGCAGCGGCTCGTTGAAGTTGCGCTTGCGCATGCCGACGGGCAGGAACTGGGTGCCGTTCCACGAATGGATGTACTCGTGCACCGCCAGGTCCAGGTTGCGCAGATTGTCCTGAGGCCGCGTGAAATAGCTGGCCGGCATGAAGGCTTCGGTGGAATGCCGGTGCTCGACGCCCCCCGGGCCGCCCATCCGCTCATCGAGCACCATCAGAAATCGATAGGGGTCGCGTCGGGTGGCACCGAACATCTTCTGCACCTCGGCGACCGCAGCGCGAAAGGGCGCGATGGCGGTCTCGGCAAGCGCCAGGTCTTCGGGCTGGTTCGCGAAGATGTTCAGCATGACCGACGCCCCGGGACGGTCCGACAGCGACAGGGCGCGCATATGAAGGCCCGCCAGCAGCGGTGCATCGGCCAGCGCCTCCAGCGACGTGGCCTTGAACCGCACGACATCGCCATCGCGGCCCGCCACATCGAGGCTGGACGCGAACTGCATGCCGGCCGGCAACTTGACCTGGGCTGCGACTGCGATCCGATGCGCCGCAAATCCGGCGGGATAGACCAGCAGGTTGGACCAGCCGACGTTCACGATGTTGCGGCTCATGGCCAGATTGCCGGCCCGTGGCGACAGATAGCTGAAGGCGACTTCCAGCACCTGGGCGCCAGCGGGCGGGCGCACGTGAAAGGCGAAAGGATTCGAGGGGTCACGGGTCCACGCGATGGACCGTCCGTCGCACCGCACCACGAGACCCGCCAGGCGCCCGACCTGTCCGGTGGGTGCATGGCTGGCGACTTGCCATTGCGGGTACAGCAAGGTAAGGGGCGCGGCGGCTTGCAAGGGAATGCGCTGCGTGACGTGGAAGACCTTGTGGGTCAGATCCGTGGCATCGACCGCCAGACCGATCACGCCTGAAAAGCCCCTGTCGCCGACAGGCGGCACCACGGGCGCCACACCGCCGTCAGCCGGCTGGGCGCCAACCCCATGGGCGGCGACCACGAGCAAGGCTCCCGCCATCCAGCTTCTGCAGCGCAGAGCGATTCCAGAAATCATGTGTCCTCTGCGTCCGTACCGCCACAACGATGCTACGCAGGCCAACGCGACCATTCCAAAGTCATGCGCAATGTCCGGCCGCAACGGCCCCGGATTCACGCCGAACAGACACCAACGCCCCGGTTGAATCGCGGGACGCGTTTGAAGACACTGCGCAGCGCCCGACGACAACGCTGCCAACCATGAAGCCCATCCTCTACTTCTCGCGCAACCCCAACCCGCGCCTCGCCGTCGCCGCGGCCAAGCACCTGGCGGCGCCGGTCGTCTACGAGTTCGCCGCGCCACTGGCGCCAGGACAGGCGGAGAAGTTCCGGCCGCTGAATCCGTCCTTGCGCGTGCCCATCCTGGTGGAGGACGGCCGCCCGCTGTGGGAGGCCGACGCCATCGCCTGCCGGCTGTCGCAGCTGGTGGGCTCGGAGTTCTGGCGCACGGGGGCGGAGCTGCCCGACATGATTCGCTGGATCAGCTGGAGCCGCGACAACTTCATGCAGGCCTGCGACATGGTGCACTTCGAGCGTGGCACCAAGCAGCGCTACAAGCTGGGCGCGCTGGACGAAGGCTTGGTGGCTCAAGGCATGGAGCGCTTCCGCCAGACCGCGGCCATCCTCGACGCCCACCTCAGCCAGCAGGACTGGCTGCTGGCCAGCGGTCTGTCGTACGCCGACTTCCGCATGGGCGTCTTCCTGCCCTACAACGACGTAGCCAGGCTGCCGCTGGCCGACTATCCGGCCCTGGCGGCCTGGCATGCGCGGTTGATGGCGCTGCCGGCCTGGGCCGATCCTTTCGCGGGGCTGAGCGCGCCGGAGCTGCCGCCGCTGCCCTGAGCGCGATGCGGTTCAGCCGGGGCAGTCGTCGGCGCGAAGCCGAGGGGCAAGTTCCGCACCTTGGCCGCGTGCAGCCGTTGGCGCCGGGACGCAACACCATGGCCAGGGCGAACGCCGGCGGACGACGACTAGCGCCGGAATCGACGCATCACCCAGCCCATCAGGCCAATGCCGGTCAGCAGCATCGCAGCGCTCGACGGTTCAGGCACCGACGCGGTTGCGGCCATGAAATGGCCCGAGGCCGACGTGTACAGGACGTCGGGAGGCACATCCCAGCTGAAGGCCATGGTGTTGGAGTAGTCGGCCACCGAGCCGCTTTCGGCCGAAACCATCAGGTCGGCGAGGTAGTAGAGGGTGATGCTGCCTTCGGCCGGCACGGTGAAGCTGCCCTTGACGCCGTTGCTGGCGCCCAGCGCCACCTGGTGCGGCGCGTACATGCCGCCCAGGTTGGTGCCGAAGTAGTAGGAGGCCGTGGCATAGGCGCCATCGCCCCAGGCCCACTTGCCGCGCTGCTTGGTGCCATCGATGGCAAACGCCCAGTTCACCACGTCGCCGGCCTGGTGGGTCTTGGAGCTCAACGTGACCGTTTCCCAGACCTCGGCCTCCGCGAAGCCGCTCCAGCTGCAGGTCACGACGGTGCAGTAGCTTGGCAGCGTGGGGTCTTCCGTGGTCCATGCGGCGGCGTGCAGCTTGCCGTCGTCCAGGCTGGCGCTGGCGTGGCTCACGTCGTTGAGCGTCGTGTTCTGCACACTCGCTGACGTCTGTGCATCGCCGCCGTTGAAGTGGGCGTCGGCCCTGACATAGGTGCCGTAGCCGCTGTTCGGTGGCGTGTAGGCGTTTGCGGCCAGCGGCACAGCCAACAAGGCGCTGCCGAGCGTGGCGCCGACGTGAAGGCGTTGGATGAAATTCATGGGTTGCTCCCGTGGATGGGCGACGAGGTTTGAACGGAACAAGTCCGTCAGGGAATCTGGATCACCGGCCCGGGCGCCCGCTGACCGGGCGGCACATAGGCGGGCGCTGGTTGTCCCGCGGGACCGGCGGTCCGGATATAGCGGTAGATGGCGCGCAGGTCGGTATCGGACATGGCGCGCACGTTGAACCATGGCATCGGCGGACGCGGCTCCATCGTGCGAGCGTGGCGCAGCCACTGCGATTCGCTCATCGTGGCCATGAACAAGCGCAGATTGGTGGGGTAGGTCGTGCCCCAGGGGCCACGCCAGCCCAGCGTGTCGCCCGTGAGCCAGGTTTGCTCGGCGGTCTGGCCGCCGCGCTGCGTGTAGCCGGGCGAGTGGCAGTCGTTGCAGCCGCTGGTCCGCACCAGGTAGCGGCCCAGCGCCACGTCATCGCGGGGGCGCTCGTCGGCGCGCACGCTGCGGGCAGCGGCGCAGGCGGACGCGATGCACAACAGGGCCAGCGCGACGCGAGACGGCGATCGGTGTGTCGTCATGGTCATCTCCTCGGTCGAAGAAGCTTCACGTACGCCAGGGCAGGTCGATGGGTTCGCCGCCGGGTTTCCGGGTCATCACCGGCGTGGCAGCGAGGATTCCGATGGTCTCCAGCGGCATCGGTCCGATGTTGAAGATCTGGTGCACCTGTCCGCGCCGCAGCACGAGCGTCGAGTCGGCGCCGAAGCGTTGTGCCTGGCCATCGCTGTGAAGCTCGCCCCAGCCAGCCAGGCACAGCACGACCTCGTCGCAGTCGTGGCAATGGGGCGGCGTGGCGCCCCCCGGCGCCATGGTCTGGCGCCAGACGGACAGCTGCTGCAGCCCGTCGGCCTCGCTGGCCCAGGTGCTGTGCGCGACACCCGGCAGTTCGCTGGGTTCGGGTGGACGTTGATCGATGACAGGCATGGTGAAGCTCCAGGTTTGAATCGGTTGCCGCGGCCGGACGCGCTGCGGTGCTCGCAGTGTGGGCACGCCCGATTGATTCGAGAAGACAGCGCTTCGCCATAACATTGACGACATCCGTTCCTCAATTGAAAAGCACCATGCAAGGCCTTCAACAGTTCATCGCCTTTGCCGAGACCGCCAAGCACGGCGGCTTTGCCGCAGCGGCGCGCGAACAGGGCGTGGCGCCTTCGACGCTGGCCAAGGCCGTCGCGCGACTGGAGGCGACGCTGGGCGTGAAGCTGTTTCACCGCACCACCCGGCAAGTGACGTTGACGCCCGATGGCGAGAGGCTGTTCCACCGCTGCCAGCGCGTGCTGGCCGAGATCGAGGACTTGCAGGCGGAGGCTTCAGGCACTCGTGCCGAGCCCATGGGCAGCTTGCGCATCGACCTGCCGGTGTTCTACGGCAAGAAATTCGTGATGCCGCTGCTGGCTCAACTCGTCCACCGGCACCCCGCGTTGAGGCTGGATGTCCGGCTGACCGATACCAAGGTCGACCTGATCCGCGACGGCACCGACCTTGCAGTGCGCATCGGGCGGATGCAGGACTCGACGCTGGTCGCGCGACGTGTCGATCAGCAGGGTCTTGTCTTGTGCGCCAGCCCGGAATACCTGAAAGCGCGCGGCACGCCGCGTCGTCTCGAGGAGCTGGTGAATCACGCAGCGGTGGTGTTCCGGCTCCCCACCAGCGGGCGTGATCGACCGTGGCAATTCCGCCAACGCGGGACCGAGGTCGAGTTGTCGCCGGCTCCCCACGTTCGCGTCAACGAGACCGAGGGGCTGCTGGCGGCGGTCAAGCTGGGGTTGGGGATCTGCCAGCTTCCGGATCTGCTGGTCGAGGAGGAACTGGCGCGCGGCGAGTTGGTGGAGCTGCTGCCGTCGTGCCGTCCCGAGGCCATGCCCATCTCGATCGTCTACCCATCCGGGCGCCTGGTGCCTTCACGTGTGCGCGCCGCCATCGAAGTGCTGAACGCACTGCGGCACCGGTCAGCGCGCTCTTGACAGCCGCCGGAGCCGCCCAGGCTGAACCGCGAGGATCTAAGCCCACGGCCCCTCGATCAGCGCTCGCGTCTCCTCGACGGCGATGCGCCACATCTCCAGCACCTCTTCGTCGGGCCTCTTGTAGGCGCCGCCGAAGTTGCCGTCGCCGGCCAGCTCGCGCGCCGCGTCGGGCGGCAACACGGCATAGCGCTGGTAGTCCACCGGCGCTTTGCGGCCCTCGGGCTGGGTGACGCCAGCCAGGCGTGTCCACGGCAGGTTTTCCATCCACGAGGCGTGGGAGGACTGGGGATCCTTGCTCTTTACATAGCCCATGGTTCTGGGCGCGCTCCACCAGTTGTGCATGCGCACCCGCGTGCGCGGATGAGCCGCCATCCATTCGCCGATGACGGCCGCCACGGGCTGGTTGCCGCCATGGCCGTTGACGATGAGGATGCGCCGAAAGCCCTGGTGATCCAGGCTGTCGAGCAGGTCCTGCACGACGCGCACCATGGTCTCCACCTTCAGCGTGACGGTGCCCGGATAGCTCATGAAGCTGGGCGTGATGCCGAAGGGCAGGACCGGAAAGACCGGCACGCCCAGCGGCTCGGCGGCTTCGACGGCCACGCGCTCGGCCAGGATGGCGTCGACGGCCAGGCTGAGATAGGCGTGCTGCTCGGTGCAGCCGATGGGCAGCAGGCAGCGGTCGTCGGCTTTCAGCCAGGCCTCGACCTGCATCCAGTTCATGTCGGCGATCTTCATTTCAGGTCGACCTGTGAATAGTTGTTGAGTCCGAAGGGACTGACCTTCATGCCGACGACGCGCTTCGCCGTCGCAATGGCTGTCGTCGGGTAGGTCAGCGGCACCCAGGGCGCATCCTCACGATAGACGGCCTGAGCGCGCCGGTAGAGGAGGTCGCGCTTGCCCTGGTCGGCCACCGCGCGCGCCTCGGCCAGCAACGCGTCGAAATCCTTGCGGCACCAGCGCGCCACATTGCTGCCGCCAGCCACGGCCGCGCAGGCGAAGTTGGGCGTCAAAAAGTTGTCGGGGTCGCCGTTGTCGGACGCCCAGGCCAGCAGCGTCGCGTCGTGCTCGCCGGCGCGGGTGCGCTTGAGCAGCTCGCCGAACTCCAGCGTGACGACCTCGACCTTGACGCCGATGCGGGCCCAGTCGGCCTGCAGCAACTCGGCCGTCGCCTTGGGATTGGGGTTGGTGGCGCCGGCGCCGGCGCGAATCCACAGCTTGAGGGCGAAGCCGTTCGGCAGACCCGCGGCCTTCAGCAGCTCACGCGCCTTGGCGAGATCCTGGGGCGCCGGGCCGGCCTTGTCGTCATAGCTCCATTGCGAGGGCGGATAGGGGTTGCCGGCCGGGCTGGCCGCGCCGCCGTAGACGGCCTTGGCGATGGCGGCGCGGTCGGTCGCCAGCCCCAGGGCCTGGCGCACGCGGCGGTCGTCCAGCGGCTTGTGCTCGACATTCAGGCCGACAAAGGTTGTCACCAGGCCTGGGCCGGTGAGCAGCTGAAGCTTGGGGTCGCGGCGGATCTCGTCCCAGGTCTGCGGCATGGGATAGAGGCCGATGTCGCACTCGCCGGCCTTCAGGCGCTGCAGCCGCGTGGCCGGGTCGGGCGAGATGGAGAAGATCAGCTTGTCGAGCGCCACCTTGCCGCGGAAGTAGGCCGGGTGGGCGTCGTAGCGGACGACGGCGTCCTTCACATGGCTGCGGAAGACGAAGGGCCCGGTGCCGACGGGCTTGAGGTTCATGTCCTCCATGCGTCCCGCGGCCTGCAGCGCTTCAGCGTACTCGGCCGACAGCACGCTCAGGAATCCCATGGCCAGGTCGGCCAGGAAGGGCGCCTCGGGGCGGGTCAGCTCGATGCGAACGGTGCGTGCATCCACGGCGGTGACGCTCTTGACCAGCTGGCCGAACTGCATGGCCGTCGCGTAATACCAGCCCTGGCGCGGCTGGCCGTACCAGGGGTGTTTGGCGTCGATCTGGCGGTTGAAGCTGTAGACGATGTCGTCGGCCGTCAGCGGCCGCGTCGGCCTGAACCAGGGTGTGGTGTGGAAGGCCACGCCGGAACGCAGATGGAAGGTGTAGGTCTTGCCGTCGGCACTCAGCTCCCAACGCTCGGCCAGGGCCGGCACCAGCTTGGTGGTGCCGGGTTCGAATTCGACGAGGCGGTTGTAGAGGGCCTCGGACGAGGCATCGGCCGTGGAGTTGGCGTGGAAGAGGGAGTAGTCGAAGCCGTCGGGGCTGGCTTCGGTGCAGACGGTCAGGGTCTTGGCCGAGGCCGATGCGGCGACGAGAGCGAGGACGGCGAGCCAGGGCTTCATGCCGGGCGCTTCCAGGCCATGCCCACGGTGCGCGGCGCCGTGTGGACGAAGCCGAACTGGGCATAGAGAGCATCAGCCGGCACATCGGCCAAGAGGCTGACATAGCCGCTCTCGGGCACGTTGTCGCGCAGCCAGGCGGCGATCTCGCCCATGATGAGCTTGCCCAGGCCCTTGCCCTGGTGAGCGGGCAGCACGGCGATGTCGACGACCTGGAAGGCCGTGCCGCCGTCGCCGACAACGCGGCCCATGCCGACCGGCTCTCTGTTCAGCAGGACCTGCACGCCGTACAGCGTGTTCGGCAGCCCGCGCGCGGCGGCCTCGGCGGTCTTGGGGCTGAGCCCCGAAGCCACGCGCAGATGGCGGTAGGTCTCGGCCGAGGGCGTGGCGTGCAACGTCGTGTAGCTCATGGCATCCATTCAACCATCACCTGCAGGCATACCCGCATGGCCGTCCAGCATGACCCCTGCGGGCAGGCCCGGGGTCACCAGTTCGAGCGCGCTGCAACAATCCAGGCTTGGCCAAGCCTCCCCACGCATGAAGTTCACGTTCTCCCTCGCCGCCACCGCCCTGGCCCTGCTGCTCAGCGCCTGCGCCAGCGTGAAGCCCCCCACCGCGCCCTCCGCACCCGCCCAGCAGGCCGCCCCGGCCGCGGCGGCCCCCGCACCGGCCATCGCCGTGCGCGCGCCCAACATCGACCGCAGCTACACCTCGCAGAACCAGGACAGCCGCGCCCTCTACATCGTGCTGCACTACACCGTGCTGGACTGGGAGAAGTCGCTCAAGGTGCTGACGACCGGCGGCCAGGTGTCGGCCCACTACCTGGTGCGCGACAACCCCGTGGCCAGCTATGCCCTGGTCGACGAGAACCGCCGCTCCTGGCATGCCGGCGCCAGCTTCTGGGCCGGCAATACCAACCTGAACTCAGCCTCCATCGGCATCGAGATCGTCAACGCCGGCTATGTGGACGGCCCCACCGGCCGCGTCTATGCGCCCTTCCCCCAGGCCCAGGTGGACGAGGTCATCGCCCTGGTGCGCGACATCCAGAAGCGCCATAACGTGCGGCCCGAGCGCATCATCGGCCACGCCGACATCGCCCCCGGCCGCAAGCAGGACCCCGGCCCGCAGTTCCCCTGGAAGCAGCTGGCCGACGCCGGGCTGATCCCCTGGCCCGACGGCCCCTCGGTCATCTTGAAGACGCTGGAGCATGAAGTGGCGCCGCGCGACGTGGCCTGGCTGCAGGAACGCCTGGCGCGCATCGGCTACAACGTGTCGCGCTCGGGCCAGCTGGACGCGATGACCAAGGAGGTCATCACCACCTTCCAGATGAAGTACCGGCCGCGCGACATCTCGGGCACGCCGGATGCCGAGACGGCGGCCCTGATCGAGGTGGCCTCCACGCCCGGCATCATGCGTGTGGCCGGCGCCTCCGAGACCGAAACCCGTCCCTACACCTCGCGCTGGTGATGCTGGGCTTCCTGCTCAAACGCCTGGCGACCCTGGTGCCGACGCTGATCGGCATCACCCTGGTCGCTTTCGGCCTGATCCGCCTCGTGCCCGGCGACCCCATCGAGGTCATGATGGGCGAGCGCCGCCTCGACCCCGAGGCCCACGCGGCCCTGGTCAAGCGCATGGGACTGGACCAGCCTCTGCCGGTGCAGTACGCCGATTACGTCGGCAAGCTGCTGCACGGCGACCTGGGCCAGAGCCTGGTCAGCCGTGAGCCGGTCAGCAAGGAGTTCGCGGCCCTGTTCCCGGCCACGGTGGAACTGGCCACGGCGGCGCTGATCTTCGCGGTCGGCTTGGGCCTGCTGCTGGGCGTCAGCGCCGGCCTCAAGCGAGGCTCGCTGCTGGACCAGGGCGTGATGGGTCTGGCCACGGTGGGCTATTCCATGCCGGTGTTCTGGTGGGGGCTGATCCTCATCATGTTCTTCTCGGTGCAGCTGGGCTGGACGCCGGTGAGCGGCCGCATCGGCATCGAGTTCGACCCCGAGCGCGTGACCGGCTTCATGCTGATCGACGCCTGGCTGTCGACCGAGGAAGGCGCCTTCAAGTCGGCCCTGATGCACCTCATCCTGCCGGCCCTGGTGCTGGGCACCAGCACGCTGGCCGTGGTGGCCCGCATGACGCGCTCGTCCATGCTGGAGGTGCTGCGCGAGGACTATGTGCGCACCGCCCGCGCCAAGGGCCTGTCGCCGACGCGCGTAGTTGTCGTGCATGCGCTGCGCAATGCGCTGATCCCGGTGCTGACGGTGGTGGGCCTGCAGACCGGCAGCCTGCTGGCGGGCGCGGTGCTGACCGAAACCATCTTCTCCTGGCCCGGCATCGGCAAATGGCTGATCGACTCGATTGCCCGGCGCGACTACCCGGTCGTGCAGGCCGGCATCCTGATCTCGGCGCTGACCTTCATCGGCGTGAACCTGATCGTGGATGTGCTGTACGGCGTGGTGAATCCGCGGATTCGGGGCGGGGGGCACTGATGGCAATCGATCTGCACGAGCTTGCCGATGCGGTCGTCGATGAATCTTCATTCCTGTCCTTCGTTACGGCACTCGCCAACGACTGGAAGGCATCGCAAGACCTTGAAGCCACAAACCCCTCATCGCCGTACGGCCCAAACGCGCTTGGCTGGGAGAACGTGACCGTAGGGACGTTTTTGGAAGCCGGCGCTGACTGGGGTGACGCATCGAAGGGCGGACTTCCGCTCTATCAGCCGCCTTCGAATCCCTGGAGTCGCGCGGCGCACATCCTGCTCGCAGGCAAGTTCTACGAGTAGATCCACAACATGAATCCCGTCACGCCCATCACAGCACAGGAGCGCGCCATCGAGCCCCCCGGCCCGCTGCGCGAGTTCTGGCTGGGCTTTGCCGCCAACCGCGGCGCGCTGGCCGCCCTCGTCGTCTTCGCGCTGATCGCGCTGGCGTCCCTCTTCGCTCCGCTGATCGCACCCCACGATCCCATCGAGCAATACCGCGACTTCATGCTGACGCCGCCGGTGTGGGCCGAGGGCGGCAGCACGCGCTTCCTGCTGGGTACCGACGAACTGGGCCGCGACATGCTGAGCCGGCTGCTGCATGGCGGCCGCGTGTCGCTGGGCATAGGCCTGGCGGCCGTGCTGATGTCACTGCTGCCGGGCGTGCTGCTGGGCCTGCTGGCGGCCTTCTTCCAGCGCTGGCTGTCGCCGGCCATCATGCGCGTGATGGACATCGTGCTGGCCCTGCCCGCCCTGCTGCTGGCCATCTGCGTCATCACCATCCTCGGTCCGGGCCTCGTCAACACCGTCATCGCCATCGCCATCGGCGCGTTGCCGGGCTATGTGCGGCTGACGCGTGCCGCGGCACTTGGAGAGATTGGCCGCGACTATGTGACGGCCAGCAGGGTTGCAGGCGCCGGCGCAGCCAGGCTGATGTTCATCACCGTGCTGCCCAACTGCATGGCGCCGCTGATCGTCAACGCGACGCTGAGCTTCTCCTCGGCCATCCTCGAGACGGCGGGCCTGGGCTTCCTGGGCCTGGGCGTGCAGGCACCCACGCCCGAGTGGGGCACCATGTTGTCGTCCGCCCGCGACTACATCACGCGGGCGCCCTGGGTCGTCACGCTGCCGGGCCTGACCATCCTCGTGTCGGTGCTCGCCATCAACCTGATGGGCGACGGGCTGCGCGATGCGCTGGATCCCAAGCTGAAGAAAGTGTCTTGATGCCTTTGTTGAACATCAAGAACCTCAAGGTCCAATTCGGCAACTTCCCCGCCGTCGATGGCGTGGACCTGACGCTGGAGGCCGGCGAGCTGCTGGGCATCGTCGGCGAATCCGGCTCGGGCAAGTCGGTCACCATGCTGGCGCTGATGGGCCTCATCGACGCGCCCGGCAGGGTGACGGCCGACGCCATCGAGTTCCAGGGCCGCGACCTGCTGAAGCTGTCGCCGCGCGAGCGCCGCGCGCTGATCGGCCGCGACGTGGCCATGGTGTTCCAGGACGCGCTGACCAGCCTCAACCCCAGCTACACCGTCGGCGCGCAGATCGCCGAGGTGCTGAAGGCCCATCTCGGCCTGCGCGGCTCGGCTTTGAGGCAGCGCGTCGTCGAGCTGCTGGAACAGGTCGAGATCCCCGACGCGGCCAACCGCGCCAATGCCTATCCGCACCAGCTGTCGGGCGGCATGAACCAGCGCGTGATGATCGCGATGGCGATTGCCTGCGGCCCCAAGCTCCTGATCGCCGACGAGCCGACCACCGCCCTGGACGTGACCATCCAGGCCCAGATCATGGCCCTGCTGCTGAAGCTGCAGCGCGAACAGGGCATGGGGCTGATCATGATCACCCACGACCTCGCCGTCGTCGCCGAGATGGCCCAGCGCGTGGCCGTCATGTACGCCGGCCAGATCGTGGAGACCGGCCCCGTGCCCGAGCTGTTCGACGCGCCGCGCCATCCGTACACGAATGCGCTTCTGGCGGCCATTCCCGAGCACAACAAGGGCGCCACGCGCCTGTCGGCTCTGCCCGGCATCGTGCCCGGCGCGCTGGACCGCCCCGTGGGCTGCCTGCTGTCGCCGCGCTGCCCGCGCGTGCAGGAACGCTGTCGTGCCGAACGACCGGCGCTGGCGGATGGCGTGCGCTGCTTCTTCCCGGTCGAGGAGGCAGCCCATGTCTGAACTCCTCCTCGAAGCCCATGACCTGGCAAAGCACTACAACGTCAGTCGCGGCCTGTTCAGACCCAAGGCGACGGTGAAGGCGCTCAACGGGGTCAGCTTCTCGCTGGCGCCCAAGAAGACCCTGGCCGTCGTCGGCGAGTCCGGTTGCGGCAAGAGCACGCTGGCGCGGCAGCTGACGCTGATCGAGCCGCCGACGCGCGGCTCGCTGAAGATCCGCGGCACGGACGCCGCGATTGCGGATGCCGCGACGCTGAAGGCCCTGCGCCGCGACGTGCAGATGGTGTTCCAGAACCCGTTTGCCTCGCTGAACCCGCGCAAGACCGTCGAGACGACGCTGGCCGAGCCGCTGCTGATCAACACGCCCATGACTGCGACCGAGCGCAAGGAGCGCGTCGCCGCTCTCGCCGCCAAGGTGGGCCTGCGGCCCGAGCATCTGCGCCGCTATCCGCACATGTTCTCGGGCGGCCAGCGCCAGCGCATCGCCATCGCGCGGGCCATGATCCTGAATCCCGGCATCGTCGTCGCCGATGAACCGGTCAGCGCGCTGGACGTGTCCATCCAGGCCCAGATCCTGAACCTCTTCATGGACCTGCAGGACGAGTTCGGCACGGGCTATGTGTTCATCTCGCACAACCTGTCGGTGGTCGAGCATGTGGCCGACGAGGTCATGGTGATGTACCTCGGCGCGGCTGTCGAGGTCGGACCGAAGGCGACGCTGTTCGCCCGCCCGCTGCATCCCTACACCCGGGCGCTGATGAGCGCGACACCGGCCCTGCGCAAGGCCGACCGGCGCGAGCGCATCGTCATCCGCGGCGAGCTGCCCAGCCCGCTGAACCCGCCCACGGGCTGCGCCTTCCACAAGCGCTGCCCGCTGGCCGTGGCGCGCTGCGCGGAAGAGGTGCCGCTGCTGCGCGAGGTCGATGGCCGCCGCGTGGCCTGCCACGTCGTCGGATGAGATGACGCGCGGGGCATAACCGCCGTACATGCCCCGCGCTCATTCCGTGATGCGCGGAGTGTTGCTGCGGTGCCGATTCCGCGGGCTTGGCCCCTCATGCGGCGTGAACGGGGCGCCAAGAATCTTTGCGTTCAGCAACGCAAGGAAAAAGACCATGAGATTCCAGCCCACCCCCGTCGCCTGCGGCCTGGCCGTCCTGTTGCTGAGCCTGCAGGGTGCGGCCCTGGGCCAGGAAGCCGCCCCCGAGGCTGCCAAGCCCAAGGCCGATGCGCAGGCGCTGGAAAAGGTCGTCGTCACCGGCATCCGGGCCTCCAACGAGCGCTCGCTGCTGATCAAGCGCGACGCGTCGGCCAACGTCGACGTCATCACCGCGGTGGACGTGGGCAAGATGCCCGACAAGAACCTGGCCGACTCGCTGCAGCGCATCGTCGGCGTGGCGGTGCGCACCGACTACGACGAGGCCGAGAAGGTGTCCATGCGCGGCACCAACCCGGACATGAGCCTGATCCTGTTCAACGGCCACACGGTCAGCGGCGGCGACTGGTATCTGGCCGACCAGAGCAGCAGCAGCCGCAGCACGTCGCTGAGCCTGATGCCCTCGTCGGTGCTGAACGCCGCCACGGTCTACAAGACCTCGCAGGCCAATATCGCCGACGGCGGCCTGGCGGGCACCATCAACGTGACCACGCGCAGGCCGCTGGACGAGCCGGCGCGCCTGGGCGGCCTCATCAGCATCGGCGGCGTCTATGCCGACCTGCCCGACAAGACCAGCCCGCAGCTCAATGCCAGCATGAACTGGAAGAACGAGGCCAACACCTTCGGACTCATCGGCCAGCTCTTCTCCGAGAAGCGCTATGTGCGCCGCGACTCGGCGTCGCGCCTGGCCTATGGCGCCAACTCGGGCTGGGACCAGATCAACACCAGCACCATGCTGGGCGTCACCGACCCCTCGCTGAACGGCGTGCGCCTGCCGGGCTCGATGGCCACCGAGTTCGTGGAAGGCGTGCGCGACCGCAAGGGTGGCATGTTCTCCGCCGAGCTGCGCCCGACCAGCAACACCGATGTCGGCCTGACCGGCTTCTACTCCAAGATGCGCGCCGCCAACTTCGGCCGCGCCACCATGGGCGCGATCTACCAGATGCTGTCGGGCCAGACCGGCCCGCTGGGCGCCACCACCGCCACCAGCGTCAACGGCCAGCGCGTCTATGCGCAGCTCAAGAATCCGGTGGTCGCCGAGGAGACGACCATCTACGGCGACAAGCTGCGCGTGCTGCGCTCCGCCGACATCGTCTACGCCAATGGCACGCCGCCCCAGTACGTCGGTGAATCCGAGGGCTTCTACCGCAGCGGCGCCTACGCCAGCAGCGGCTTCCTGGACCTGGACGGCAAGTGGGTCGTCAACGACCGCCTGACGCTCAAGGGCCTGCTGAGCACCACCAAGGGCGTGGGCCACACCGAGAACGACCGCGGCCTGACCTACACCCGCTATGGCCAGGGCGTCTCGTATGCCTTCAACGCGGTGGACGAGGCGCCGAGCTTCCACTGGATCAATGCCGGCAACGGCGCCTCGCCGACGGTGGACGCCAACGGGGCCGGCTACAAGCTGACCTCGCGCAGCGGCGTGAACCGCTACAACACGGTGGACAGCGAGAAGAGCATCGCCATCGACGGCGAATACAAGCAGGACGGCGGCATCTTCGAATCGATGAACTTCGGCTTGCGCAATGCCGACCACCGCCGCCGCTACGGCCTGGCCACCGTGGCCCTGAAGGCGGCGTTCACCCCCGCCACCGGCACGCCCGACCCGGCCCTGGCCGTGGGCTACCCGGCCGACTTCGGCCAGGACCTGGGCGGCAACTTCGACAACAGCGGCTTCTACTTCCCCCGCGATGTGCTGACCAGCTATTTCAGCGGTCTGACCAAGGACACCACGCCCGCCTTCGAACGCCGCGTCGCCAACGAGATCGACCTGCGTGAAGTGCAGAGCGCCGTCTACCTGATGCAGAACCTGGAGGGCAACAAGTGGTCGGGCAATGTCGGCCTGCGCTACACGCGCACCCGCGTGACGTCGAGAAACCCGGTGCCGCTGCCGGCCGGCAGCTGCCTGCGCATCGAGCCCGGCAAGCCCTATGTGCCCTGCGCCAGGTTCCCGGACGCCATCGTCGACGCCGGTGAAGGCACGACCTACTACGACGGCGCCGTCTGGAATGCCGCCGCCGGCACGATCTACCGCAAGGAAGCGGTCGTCCGCACCTTTGACGACATCCTGCCAAGCATGAACCTGCGCGTGGAACTGGCGCCCGACTTGATCGGCCGCCTGGGCCTGTCCAAGACCATCGGTCGCCAGAACTACAACCTCTACGGCGCCACCTACGGCACGCCCACCTGCACCTCGAGCGGCTGCACGGTCACGGGCCCCAACCCCAACCTGGTGCCGCTGACCGCGCGCAACCTCGACCTGTCGGTGGCCTGGTTCTATGCCAAGCGCGCCCTGCTGTCGTTGAGCGCCTTCGATTCCCTGATCGACGGCTATGCCAAGACGGGCTCGGTGCAGGCGGGTGCCACCGTGGACCTGCTGGATCCGAACACCAACACGGTCAAGACCTATCTGATCAGCACCTCCACCCAGCAGAAGGCGCGCATCCGTGGCCTCGAGCTGTCGTGGGAGCAGCCCATCGCCTGGGGCTTCGGCTTCCAGTCCAACGCCAGCTACACCGAGACCCGCGTGGCGGACGGCCGCCCGATGACGGGCGCCTCCAGGAAGGCCGGCAATCTGGGCGTGTACTGGGAAAACGACGTGTTCAATGCCCGCCTGGTCTACAACTACCGCGGCGCCTACGTGTCGAGCACGACGGCGCCGTCGCCCACGGCCAACAGCCAGGGCCTGTCGGTGATCGGCGGCGTGACCATGCCTTCGGCCCCCACCATCGCCGCCCCGGTCAGCAACGTGGCCTTCTCGGCCAGCTACGACTTCACGCCGGAGCTGCAGCTGTCCTTCAACGCGACCAATCTGACCAACCCGGCCCGCGCGCAATACCGCTACAGCGAGATGGAGCCGCAGAAGGTGGACGTCAGCGGCCGCCAGTACTACCTGGAGGCACGGTACAAGTTCTAAGTCGAGAGGCCGGCGTCAGCCGGCCTCTTGCTTCGCGTCGCCGCACTCAGCGGTCGCGCTTCTTGGCGACTTCGTTGCCCACGACGCCACCGGCGGCGGCACCGAGGGCAGCACCGGTGGTCGTGCCGGTCACCACGCCGCCGACAACGGCACCTGCCGTCGCGCCGACGATGGTGCTGGTCTCGCGGTGGGACATCCCGGCACAGGCCGTCAGGGCCAGGGTCGCAGCGGCGGCGACGGAGATCACGCTGACGCGCCAGTAGGCGGTCATGGGGGCGGTGGTCAGATCAGTGTTGCTCATGGTTTGCTCCTTTGGGGTGGCAATCACGTGAGCCAACTTTCGGCGCTGCGAGCCCCGGGCGGAACCGGAAACCCCGCCGACTGGACGTCGGACCTGGCCTACCGAGCCAAGAAAAAAGCCACCCGGAGGTGGCTTTCGTCCTACAGGGCCCATCAGCCCATCACTTGGGTGCCGAGGCGGCCGCGTCGGCCATGCACTTCTTGATATGGCTCTTGGCGGCTGCACCGTGCAGCTTCTTGTCGGCGGCGGACTTGTCGCAGGCAGCCGTGGAAGGCGCTGCGGCGGCCGGCGCAGCGGCAGCACCGCCGGACAGGCACTCCTTCATGAAGGCCTTGCGATCGTCGCCCGTCTTGCCGTTGGTCTTGGCTTCGGCATTGCAGGACTTCATCTTGTCCTGCTGCGGCGTGGCCTGCGCCCCGAAGGCGATGGCGGTACAGGCGAGCAGGATGGCGATTCGTTTCATGGGGAACTCCTTCCTCAAGAGTGGGGGTGGCGAGTCAATTCAAGCATGCGCCCATGACGCTGCCAAGCCGTGTTTCATCGGCGTCACAAAATTCGCCGCGGATGGTGCAGGGCCTCGTGGGCGGCGTGCAGGCGGCGCACCAGCACGCGGATGAAGCCGCGGTCGAAACGGTGCTGGCACTCGGGGCTCAATTGACCCACGGACTCCGGCGTGAAGCAGATCGTCGTGCACTCCTGGCTGACGCGGATCTCGGCGCTGTGGCGGCGCAGGTCGGGGTTGGGCGCCAGATAGGCCATCTCGCCCACCGAGGTGCCCTGGCCCAGCGAGGCCACCAGCCGGCCCTCGCGGAAGACCTGCACCTCGCCCTGGGCAATGATGTGGAAGCTGTTGCCCTCCTGGCCGCGCCTGAACAGGGCATGGCCTTGCGGGTAGCGCTTCCAGCGCGCTCGCCTCACCACCTCCCACAGCTGCACGTCGCCGAAGTCGGCAAAGAACTCCAGCGAACGCAACAGATTGAAACGCTCGGAGTCGCGCACCTCGCCGAGGCGGTTCAGCGGCACCTGCTGGCTGGCCACCAGGGCCGACAGGGCCTGGGCAAAACTCTCCCAATCCGCAAAGCGCGCGTGCGGGTCCTTGGACAGGGCGCGCATCACGACGGCATCCAGGCCGTCGGTGACACCGGCGCGCTGGCCCATCAGCGGCAGCGGCGGCTGGTGGTAGATCTGGTGCATCAGCGCCATCTGGTGCGGCGCATCGAAGGGCGGCCGGCCGCTGATGAGGTGGTAGATCACGGCGCCCAGGGCGTAGATGTCGGCGCGGCAATCCACGTCGCCGCCCTCGATCTGCTCGGGCGGCATATAGGCCAGCGAGCCGACGCGGTGGATCTGGGTCGAATCGGCCAGCAGGTTCAGGGCCGAGCCGAAGTCGCTGACCTTGACGTCGACGACCTGGCCGCCGGGGTCCAGCACGGCCAGCAGATTGGCCGGCTTCACGTCGCGGTGGATGACGCCCTGGCGGTAGACATAGCTCAGGGCCATCGCGCACTTGAAGCCCAGTTCGACGATCTGGTCCAGAGGCAGCAGGCGGTCGGTGCGGCAGAAGTGCTTCAGCGTGACGCCGGGCACGTACTCCATGACCAGATAGGGCGAGGCCTCCTCGGACACGGCGTCCAGGATGGCGACCACGTTCGGGTGGTGCAGCCGCCCGGCCAGGGCCGCCTCGGCACTGAAGAAGCGGTTGCTGAAGTCGCTGCCCGGCGCATCGGCCGGCGCGGCCCAGGAGCGCATGCGCTTGATGGCCACTTCCTTGTCCTGGAAGGGGTCGCGGGCCAGGAAGACGTCGCTGGTCGCGCCTTCGCCCAGGCGCTTCAGCACCTGGTAGCGGCCGATATGCGGAGGCAGGTCTTCAGCGAGGGCGCTCATCGCGGGGCATGATACGGGCCGGTTTCGGAGGTGAGCCCCCTTGTTCTCCCACGTATTTCTCGGCATTCGCGACTTTGAGCGCGCCCTGGCCTTCTATCGGCCGCTGCTGGCGGGCCTCGGCATCGCCGAGCGCTTCTGCGACCCCGACGGCTGGGCCGGCTGGCAGAGCACGCCGGGGCCGCGCCCCCTGCTCGTCATCGGCAGGCCTTTCGAGGGCGAGCACGAGCCGGGCAACGGCCAGATGGTGGCGCTGCTGGCCTCGAGCCGCGCCCAGGTGGACGCCGCCCACGCCACCGCCCTGGCCCATGGCGGACGCTGCGAAGGCCCGCCCGGGCCGCGCCCGCACTACCACCCGAACTACTACGGCGCCTATTTCCGCGACCCGGACGGCAACAAGCTCTGCGTCGCCTGCCACGACGCCCCTTCCGACTGAGTCAGCCGGGCGGCCCGGCCATGCGTTCTGGCTGGACGAGGCCCGCCTCCTAAAATCGCCCCCATGATCCAAGCCAAGCAGGCGCTGCTCGCCGCACTCGCCGACTCTCTCCAGGAAATCGCCCCCGGCTCGAATGCCGCGGTGGCCTTCGAATCCCCCAAGCAGGCCGCCCATGGCGACTTCGCCTGCACGGCCGCCATGCAGCTGGCCAAGCCGCTGAAGGCCAACCCCCGAGAGCTGGCCACCCGCCTGATCGCCGCCCTGCAGGCCAAGCCGGCCTTCCAGGCCTGGGTGCAGGCCCTGGAAATCGCCGGCCCCGGCTTCATCAACATCCGCCTCAAGCCCGAAGCCAAGCAGGCCGTCGTGGCCGAAGTGCTGGCCGCCGGCGCCAGGTTCGGCCACCGCCCGGCCACGGACAAGCACGTGATGATCGAGTTCGTGTCGGCCAACCCGACCGGGCCGCTGCACGTCGGCCATGCCCGCCAGGCGGCCCTGGGCGACTCGCTGTGCTCGGTGTTCCAGAGCCAGGGCCACCAGGTCACCCGCGAGTTCTATTACAACGACGCCGGTGTGCAGATCGCCACCCTGGCCAAGTCCACGCAGATGCGCCTGCAGGGCTTCAAGCCCGGTGACGCCGTCTGGCCGACCGATCCGGACAACCCGGAGAGCAAGAAGTTCTACAACGGCGACTACATCCAGGACATCGCCGACGCCTTCGTCGCCAAGGAAACCGTCAAGGCCGACGACCGCGAGTTCACGGCCTCGGGCGACATTGACGACCTGGACAGCATCCGCCAGTTCGCCGTGGCCTATCTGCGCCACGAGCAGGACCTGGACCTGCAGGCCTTTGGCCTGAAGTTCGACAACTACTTCCTCGAGACCAGCGTCTACAAGGGCGGCCAGCTCGACGCGGCCGTGCAACGCATGGTCGACAGCGGCAAGACCTACGAGAAGGACGGCGCGCTGTGGTTCAAGTCCACCGACTACGGTGACGACCAGGACCGCGTGATGCGCAAGTCCGAGGGCGGCTACACCTATTTCGTGCCCGACGTGGCCTACCACGTCAACAAGTTCGAGCGCGGCTACACCCAGTGCATCAACATCCAGGGCACCGACCACCACGGCACCATCGCCCGCGTGCGCGGCGGCCTGCAGGCGCAGAACCTGGGCATCCCCCAGGGCTTCCCCGACTACGTGCTGCACAAGATGGTCACGGTCATGAAGAACGGCGAGGAGGTCAAGATCTCCAAGCGCGCCGGCTCCTATGTGACGCTGCGCGACCTGATCGACTGGACCAGCCGCGACGCGGTGCGCTTCTTCCTGATCAGCCGCAAGGCCGACACCGAATTCATCTTCGACGTCGACCTGGCCCTGAAGGCCAATGACGAGAACCCGGTGTTCTATGTGCAGTACGCGCATGCACGCATCTGCTCGGTCATCCGCAAATGGGCTGCCGAAATGGGCGGCGACGTCGCGGCCATCGCCGGCGCCGACCTCAGCCTGCTGACGGCACCGACCGAGGAGGCGCTGATGCTCAAGCTCGCCGCCTATCCCGACATGCTGACCGGCGCCGCCAGCGGCATCGCGCCGCACGACGTCGCCTTCTACGCCCGCGACCTGGCCGGCGCCTACCACTCCTACTACGCCGCCGAGCGCGTGATGGACCAGGCCCCCGAGCTGAGCCGCGCCCGCGTCGCCCTGCTGGCCGCCACCCGCCAGGTGCTGGCCAATGCCCTCGGCATGCTGGGCGTCAGCGCGCCTGAGCAGATGAGCCGCGACACTGCGGCTGAAACCTCGGAAACCCCGGAGAACGAATGACTGCTGCCTCCAAACCCGCCGGCCAGAAGAACCAGAAAGGCGGCTTCGTCCTCGGCCTCATCGTGGGCCTGCTGGTGGGCCTGGCCGTCGCCCTCGGCGTGGCCCTGTACATCACCAAGGTGCCCATCCCCTTCGTGAACAAGGTGCCCCAGCGCACCGCCGAGCAGGACGCGCAGGAGGCCGAGCGCAACAAGAACTGGGACCCGAACGCCCCGCTGGCCGGCAAGGCCGCGCGCAGCGCCAGCGGCGTCGTCAATGCGCCCGTCGCCGCCGCGCCGCCGCCGCCCAGCACCACGGCCAGCGCCGCGGCCGCCACGGCCAATGCCGCTGCCACTGCTGCCCTGCCGACACCCAAGCCGGCCGCGCCCAAGGCCGAAGCGCCGGCCGCTGCCTCCGCGCCCGCCGCGACGGCCGGTGCCGACGCCTATGTCTACTTCGTCCAGGCCGGCGCCTTCACCCGCCCCGAGGAGGCCGAGGCCCAGAAGGCCAAGCTGGCCATCCAGGGCTTCACCGCCAAGGTCATGGAGCGCGAGCAGAACGGCCGCACCGTCTTCCGCGTGCGCCTGGGGCCCAACGACACCCGCGAGGCGGCCGAGGACCTGCAGCGCAAGATTGAGGCTGCCGGCTTCGAGGCCAATCTCGTTCGTGTACAACGCTGACCGCACTACCGCCTGAAGGATGACTGCCGCCATGAAGCGCCGCGATTTCTCCGCCCTGCTCGCCGCCGCCCCCGCCCTGGGTGCCGCCGGCAACGCCCTCGCCCAGGGTGGCCCCATCGAGGGCCGCCAGTACATGGTCATCAACCCGCCGCTGGGCACGCCGCCGGGCAAGATCGAGGTGATCGAGTTCTTCTGGTACGGCTGCCCGCACTGCTACGCCTTCGAGCCCTTCATCGAGTCCTGGACCAAGCAGCTGCCGAGCGACGTCGCCTTCCGCAAGGTGCACGTGGCCTTCCGCGCCAACGTCAAGATCCACCAGCGCATGTTCTATGCGCTGGAATCCATGGGCAAGGAAGCCGCGGCGCGCCCCGCCATCTTCAATGCCATGCACCAGCAGGGCATGGCCCTGGACGACGCCAAGAGCCAGGCCAAGTTCCTCGCCCCCCTGGGCATCGACCCGACCAAATACCAGGAGGCCTACAACTCCTTCGGCGTGGTCAGCAAATGCACCCAGGCGGAGAAGCTGTCCGAGGCCTACCGCATCGACGGCGTGCCCAGCATCGGCGTCGCCGGCCGCTTCCTGACCTCGCCCAGCGATGCCAGCAAGGGCTCGCCGCAGCGCCTGTCCGAGCAGGAACTGGGCCAGAAGGCCCTGCAGATCACCGAATTCCTGATCCAACGCGCGAGGAACAAGGCATGAAGCGCCGCACCGCCACGGCGGCCCTGATTGGCGCCGGCTTCGCCCCCGCCGTGTTCGCACAGGGCGGCCCGATCGAAGGCAAGCACTACGCACGCCTGGTCCAGGCCATGCCCGGCACGCCCGGCAAGATCGAGGTCATCGAGTTCTTCTTCTACAAGTGCCCGCACTGCAACGCCTTCGACCCGCTGCTGGAGGCCTGGGTGCATCAGCTGCCGGCCGACGTCAGCTTCCGCCGCGTGCCGGTGGGCCAGCAGGCCGTCCTGAAGCTGCACCAGCGCATGTACTACGCGCTGGAGGCCATGGGCGCGATGACCCCGGCCGTGCACAGCGGCATCTTCAATGCCTTCCACCGCGCCGGCGTCGAAGCCAATGACGAAGACGGCGTCGTGGCCCTCGTCAACCGCCTGGGCGTTGACGGTGCCAAGTTCAAGCAGGCCTTCAACTCCTTCGGCATCCAGGCCAAGCTGCAGCAGGGCCTGAAGCTGGCCGAACAGGCGGGCGCCAACGAAGTGCCGACCCTGGTCATCGCCGGCCGCTGGCGCACCAGCCCCGGCCAGGCCGGCACGCCGGGCCAGAGCGAAGCCGCCCAGGGCCAGCAAGCGCTGGCCGTGGCGGACTTCCTTGTCAAGATGGCACGCAGCGGCAAAGTTTCCTGACGCAGTTGCCGCGTGGGAAAGGCTGGCGACGGTAGCCGGCCCCTAGAATGGCCTGCAACTTCCGTGCCGCCATGTTCCGCCACCTGATCCCGCTCGCTCTCGTGCTTGCCTTCTCCGCCGCCCAGGCCGAGAAGGCCGACCGGCTCAAGCCCATGGTCTTCACGGCCGACAAGGAGGGCCGGATCGACAGCGTCAACCAGCGCACCGAGCTGTTTGGCAATGTCATCATCACCAAGGGCAGCCTGATGCTGAACGCCGAGAAGGTGGACGTGCGCGAGACCCGCGACGGCTACTGGCAGGCCTATGCCAGCGGCGCGACGGGCAAGCCGGTCAGCTTCCGCCAGGCCCGCGATGTCCCCGGCGAGGCGATCGAGGGCGTGGCCGACCAGCTCGAATACGACACCAAGACGGAGACGGTGCGCTTCATCGGCAACGCCAAGGTGCGCCGCACGCGCGGTGCGACGGTGGCCGACGAAGTGACCGGCGCCGTCATCGTCTACGACAGCCGCACCGAGGTCTTCGCGCTGGAGGGCGGCAACGCCTCGCCCAATCCCAACGGCCGCGTGCGCATGGTGCTGATGCCACGCACCCAACCCGACGCCGCGGCCTCGGCACCGGCGGGCGCGCTGCCCCTGCAGCCGTCCACGACGATCACGCCGCCGAAGAAGGCTCAATGACCGCGGTCGAACCCGTCACCGGCCGCGCCGCCGCGGACTGCGGCAGCCGCCTCGAGGCCGAGGCCCTGGCCAAGACCTATGGCGTGCGCAAGGTCGTCAAGGACGTCCATGTGCGCGTGGACTGCGGCGAGGTCGTCGGCCTGCTGGGGCCCAACGGCGCGGGCAAGACGACCAGCTTCTACATGATCGTCGGCCTGGTGCGCTCCGACGCCGGCATCATCCGCATCGACGGCGCCGAGGTGCAGCGCCTGCCCATCCACGAGCGCGCCCGCCTGGGCCTGAGCTATCTGCCGCAGGAAGCGTCGATCTTCCGCAAGCTGACCGTCGAACAGAACATCCGCGCCGTGCTGGAGCTGCAGCAGGACGAGCGCGGCAAGGCCCTGTCCAAGGCCCGCATCGACGAGCTGCTGAACGGCCTGCTGCACGACCTCTCCATCGAGGGCCTGCGCGACAGCCCGGCGCCGGCCCTGTCGGGCGGCGAGCGCCGCCGCGTCGAGATCGCCCGCGCCCTGGCCACCCAGCCGCGCTTCATCCTGCTGGACGAGCCCTTCGCCGGCGTCGACCCCATCGCGGTGCTGGAGATCCAGCGCATCATCAGCTTCCTGAAGGCGCGCGGCATCGGCGTGCTGATCACGGACCACAACGTCCGCGAGACCCTGGGCATCTGCGACCGGGCCTACATCATCAGCGAGGGCGCCGTGCTCGCCGAAGGCACGCCCGACGAGATCGTGGCCAATGCCGACGTGCGCAAGGTCTACCTCGGCGAAAACTTCCGCATGTAGGGCCTGGAGCGGCGATGAAACAGACGCTCCAGGTACGCCTCAGTCAGCATCTCGCGCTGACGCCCCAGCTGCAGCAATCCATCCGCCTGCTGCAGCTGTCGACGCTGGAGCTGCATCAGGAAGTCGAGCAGATGCTGGCCAGCAACCCGCTGCTCGAGACCGAAGAGGAATTCGCCGTCAGCACGCCCGAGCTGGCTGCGAACGCGCCGGCCGAGTCGTCCGCCGAGAGCGGCAATGACAGCGGTGGCGAGGCCGACGCCGCCGAGGCGCCCGAGCTCAGTGGCGAGGACTTCGGCGGCACCGAGCGCGAGGACTGGGAGAACGGCACCGAGGGCGACGACTTCGACGGCATCCGCGAGCTGCCCAGCAGCGCCGGCAGCGGCAGCGACGACGGCGAGCGCGAGAGCCAGGAGTCGGCCGAAACGACGCTGGCCGAGCACCTGGGCCAGCAACTGGCCGGCCACCATCTGTCGGCCGAGGACCGCGCCGCCCTGCACGTGCTCATCGAGTCGCTGAACGAGGACGGCTATCTCGAGGACGCGCTGGAAGAAATCGCGGCGGCCTTCACCGAAGACGCCGAAGAACTGGAAGAGCTGCTGGACCGGCTGCGCATTGCGCTGCGCCTGCTGCAGAGCCTGGAGCCGGTCGGCATCGCGGCACGCAACCTGTCCGAATGCCTGACGCTGCAACTGCGTGCACTGCCCAAGAGCCCAGCGCAGGTCATCGCCATACTCATCTGCAAGGGTCATCTGGAATTGCTGGCCAAGCGCGACATGCGCCGCCTGATGAGCGAGACCGGCGCTGACGAGACCCTGCTGCGCGAGGCCCAGGTGCTGATCACCCAGCTCGAGCCCAAGCCCGGCCGCCGCTTCGCGCAAGGCGCCGCCGCGGCCATCGTGCCCGACGTCATCGTGCGCAAGAGCGGCCGCGAGTTCCGCGTCATGCTGAATCCCGAGGTGGCGCCCAAGCTGCGCATCAACGAGCTCTACGCCAATGCGCTGCGCGCCACGCGCGGCGGCATCAGCAACTCGCCGCTGGGCGGCCAGCTGCAGGAGGCACGCTGGTTCATCAAGAACATCCAGCAGCGCTTCGACACCATCCTGCGCGTCAGCCAGGCCATCGTCGAGCGCCAGCGCGGCTTCTTCACCCATGGCGAGCTGGCCATGAAGCCCCTGGTGCTGCGCGAAATCGCCGACGAGTTGAGCCTGCACGAGTCCACCATCTCGCGCGTGACGACGGCCAAGTACATGGCCACCAGCTGGGGCACCTTCGAGCTGAAGTATTTCTTCGGCTCGGGCCTCTCCACCGAAGCCGGCGGCGAGGCCTCCAGCACGGCGGTGCGCGCTCTCATCAAGCAGTTCGTCGCCGCCGAGGACATCAAGAAGCCGCTGTCGGACAGTGCGCTGGCGGCCATGCTCGAGGAGCAGGGCATCCAGTGCGCGCGGCGCACGGTGGCCAAGTACCGCGAAGCGATGAAGATCGCGCCGGCGAATCTGCGCAAGGCCTTGTGAGGCGCCGCACCGCCCTGTTCGCGTTCGCGCTGCCGGCAAGTCCGGCTCTTGCGGCCGGACTGGGCGTCAATGACTATGGTTTCGTAGACGCCATCCAGGTCGACCCCGACACCGGCGCTGCCACGCTCGCGCTGGTCATCGATCGTCCTTTGGAGGACGGCCTCACCAAGCCCAGGGCGCGCAACAAGATGCTGGCGTATCACCAGTGGGTTTTCGTCGAACGGCAGCTGGCCAAACGCTTTCCCAAGGCCAGGCCCGAACTGGGCGTGCGCCTGGTGATCATGCATCCGCATGCAAAGAATGCGCTCGGCGCCTCGGTGCTGGAGCAGTTGCTCGGCTATGCCCGTGAGCTGCGCTTCGAGCCCGCGGAAAAGACCTTGTAGGTCGCTGTCCCGGCCTCAGCCCACCAGCAGCTCCGCCTTGCGCCACTCCCTCGGCGACTGCCCCGTATGCGCCCGGAAGGCGCGTGACAGCGCCGCCTCGCCGCCATAGCCCACATCCGCGGCGATGTGCTTGAGGGCCCGGCCCTCGCGCAGCCCCTTCTGCGCCAGGGCTATGCGCCAGCGCTGCAGATAGACGCCCGGCGTGCAGCCCACCACGTCGCGGAAGCTGTTGGCGAACACGGTGCGCGACATGCCCGCCGCCCCCGCCAGCTCCTCCAGCGGCCACTCGCGCTGCGGCGTGTCGTGCATCGCCACCAGCGCGCCGCGCAGCCGGGGATGGGACAGGCCGGCCAGCATGCCCGAGTCGACCCGACCCTGGGCCATCAGCTCGCGCAGCACCCAGATCATCAGCACCTCGAACAGCCGGTTCAGCATCAGCTGCCGGCCGCAGTGCGTGGCCTCGGCCTCGGCGAACAGCTGGGTCAGCACCGGCGCGCAGCCCGGTACCGCCGACAGCGGCAGGCAGATCCACGCCGGCAGGGCGGCCGCGACGGGGTGACTGGCGCCGCCCTCGAAGGCCATGTGGGCGCACAGGAACTGCGCGCCGCAACTCGGGTCAGTCACGAAGCGGTGCGGCAGCGGGCGTGGGTAGAGCAGCAGGCTGGGCTCGGCTATGCGCAGCGGCTCGGGCGTGCCGTGGTGCACCTCCACGCCGCCCTCTCGGATCAGGTGCAGCTGGCCGCGCCCCGCCTGGGGCTCCAGGCTGTTGACGCCGCACAGCGGACCGATCTGGAAGGTCTCGGCACGCACCGCGAAATGGGCAAACAAGGCGGCAAGTCGGTCAGCCATGGCTCCAGTACCAAATGCAAAGTTAAACGTACTTTATGGCATTTTCAGTACACCCATCGCCGGCAAAGTTCATCCCGTCGCAAGACATCCCCACCCACCGACAGGAGCTCACCATGAACGCCCTCACCCGCCTCGCCCTTGCCGCCACCATCGCCTTCGGCGGATTCGCCGTCCAGACCCAGGCGTTGGCTGCGCCTACCGCTGCAGCCGCGGTCGCCAGCCAATACGTGGCCGCCAACGACGGCACGCCCCTCTACGTGAAGGACTGGGGCCCGAAGAGCGGTCCTGTCGTCGTCTTCAGCCACGGCTGGCCTCTGAACGCCGACAGCTGGGAGTCGCAGATGCAGTTCCTGGCCGAGCATGGCTACCGCGTCATCGCCCATGACCGCCGCGGCCACGGCCGTTCGGGCCAGCCCTGGACCGGCAACAACATGGACCAGTACGCCGACGACCTCGACGCCGTGCTGCGCGCCCTGGACGTCAAGCACGCCACGCTGGTGGGCTTCTCCACCGGCGGCGGCGAGGTGGCCCGCTACATCGGCCGCCACGGCACGGCGCGTGTCGCCAAGGCCGTGCTGGTGAGCGCCGTCACGCCCATCATGGGCCAGTCGCCCAGCCATCCCGAAGGCCTGCCCACGGCAGTGTTCGATGGCCTGCGCAAGGCCTCGCTGGACAACCGTGCCCAGCTCTACAAGGACATCGCGGGCGGGCCCTTCTTCGGCTTCAACCGCCCGGGTGCCAAGCCCTCGGCCGGCCTGGTGGACAGCTTCTTCGCCCAGGGCATGCAGGCCGGCGCCAAGGCCACCTACGACAGCATCGACGCCTTCTTCAACTCCGACTTCCGCGGCGACCTGAAGAAGTTCGACATCCCGACCCTGGTCATCCACGGTGACGACGACCAGATCGTGCCCATCGAGACCACCGGCCGCGCCACGGTCAAACTGGTCAAGGGCGCGCGCCTGATCGAGTACGCCGGCGGCCCGCACGGCATCACCGACACGCACAAGGACCGCCTCAACCAGGACCTGCTGGACTTCATCAGCAAGTAAACCGTCCGATCTGCGGGACGAGCGCCGGGCCGCCCCTAGCCGGCCCGCCTCAGGCGATGTGCTTGCGGCTCGATGCCGCAAGCATCGCCGTCCCCTTGTATCTTCCCAATTGGACGCTCAGCCGGTGTT
>NZ_JBYSZK010000019.1:0-151733 GCF_058787015.1 Roseateles sp. FW305-36
GCCGATGATAGTGCGGATTCCCGTGTGAAAGTAGGTCATCGTCAGGCTATTATTAAAGCCAACCCCCATCAGTGAAAGCTGGTGGGGGTTTTGCTTTTGCGGCGCGACTTCGCGAGTTCCCCGCGATGGCTGTGACACGAAATGCCGTTCACGAATGGCAATCAGAACAAATCTTGTTGTTCGGCCTTGGGCGGTGGAGCTCTCAGCGAAATGCTTGCAATCACGTTGTAGCGATACTTCCGACCTTCCTTCCGGCCCTCGACAGCGAACACGAGGTCAATCACCCAGTCAATTGCTTCGACGTCGATGGCAAGCCCTGCAGCTGCGTCCCAGTAGCTGAGGGAAATGTGCGGTGTATTGCTTGCCGGGCTGTTCAGGCCTTGCGTCGCCAACGCCCTCTTGATTGCCAGCAGCAGTGCGCGAAAGTCTTTCGTCCCATCGGCTTCGCTCCAGCAGTGCTCGTTGTCGCCGACGATGCAATGGAATGCCAGCTTCGCCGGGTAGGCGACCAGTGCATCGAGTGCGCGCTGCAGCTTGCTTTCCAGGTCTCGCGTCTGCCCAGGCCAATACCGGTCTGACAGCGGTTGATGCCAGTTGGCACGACCTGCCTCGCCATCTCCCGTCTTGCCGGCCAAGCCGTGGTGGCTGAGGAATGCCTCGATGCAGTCCGCAACAATCACCGAAGGCATTGCCACGATCAGGTATCGGTGCCCCGCCATGGCGGCCTCAAGGCTTGGCTGATCCAAGCGCTTCGCGCACGAAACGGACCAGCACACGCGCCGTCTCCGAGCCGGCGGGCAAGGGAAGCGTCAGGGCTTGCACGGTCTCCATGCCGACCATCAGCCGCCAGCCGGGAAGCACGTCGACCAACCCTGTGCCCGCCCCCAGCGGCGCGGCATCTGACTCCGTTTCATTTCGATCCGCGGTTCGCGAGGAGACCGGCAGCTGCACACAGAAGTCAGGTGCGAGCACAACGCCGTTGCCGTGCTGCGCCAAGGCAATCAATCCGTCGAGATCGCTACCCCAAGCCGAAGCCTGTAGAGATACCTCGTCGCGCCGGCCGTCGTCGTGCTGCCATTGGCTGATGTAGGGCTCATCGCTTTGACCCAGCAGCAGCATCGGCACGGCGGCCAGCTCCTGTGGACTCTGGAGGCGTACGGTGCCCTTCCCGTAGGCATGAACCTTGAAGGCCAGTACTGGCTGCGCCACCCAGGCCTCAGGCGGCTTGCTGGTGATGCGAAAGGCGATGTCCAGACCCTCGCGCAGCAAGTCGACGCGGCGATCGGTGAAGAAGAGTTCGTAGCGGACCGCAGGATGCAGCTCCTGAAAGCGCGCGAGGAGCGGCGCAAGGACGTGCCGGCCAAAACCCGCCGTGGCGCTGATGCGGATGGTGCCGTCGAGCTGGTCGCGGGTATGGCGCAGTGCCAGGCGCGCGCTCTCGGCGGCATCGCGGACGGCGCGGGCGCGGGCATGCAGGCGCCGCCCGGCTTCGGTCAGTCCCAGGCTTCGCGTGCTGCGGGCGAACAGCGCGAGGCCTACCGCGCTCTCGATGGCCGCGATGCGGCGGCTGATGGCTGCCCGTGTCAGCCCCAAGTCCCGGGCAGCCTGGGCAAAGCTGCCCGCCTGGGCAATGCGGGCGAAGAGCTCCAGCGCGTTCGCATCCAGCGCTTCTTCAGCGGCGGTTTGACGGCGGCGCCCTATACCCGGTGGATTTGTTGACATCTACTTGACGATCTGAGGACGATTGGCGATCTAGCGGCTCAAAAGTTGCCAATCTAGACTGGGTCCAACGCTGCTGCAAGCGCTTGTTCCCGAGGTTCCGATGTCCAGCCTGCCGCTTTCTCCCGCTGATGCCCTGCCCCCGAGCGTCCCCATCACGACACCGCTCGATCTGGAGGATGGCGCTTCCGGTATCAATCTTGAGGCCCGGGTGCAGCCCACTGCCTTGCGTTGCAACGACGGCCGTCTGCTGGCGGCGCAGTGGTTCGAGCCACCCGTGGCGTTCGGCGTGCGCGCTGTTGCAGTGATCGGATCTGCAACGGCAGTGCCGGCAAGCTACTACCGTCACTTCGCCGAATGGCTGGCTCGCCGAGGCTATGCGGTGCTGAGCTTCGACTATCGTGGCGTCGCGGCTTCCCGCGAGGCCCTGCAGCCGGGCGAGGACGTGCGCCTGCGCGACTGGGCCCGCGTGGACATGGGCGCCGCCCTGCACGCGGCTGACAGGCGCCGGCGCGAGGAAGAGGCTGCTCAGGGCCGCGAGCTCGGCCTGTTGTGGGTGGGGCATTCTCTGGGTGGCAATTCGGTCGGCCTCGTGCCAGGCTTCAACGAGAAAGTCGACGCGCTGCTTGGCGTCGCCGCCCAGGTCGCCTATCTCGGCCACTGGTCGGGCTTCGCTCGCCTTCAGGCCTGGTTGTTCTTCCATCTGATGCTGCCGGTCGTCGTGCGCCTGCTCGGCCACGCGCCAGGACGCATGCTGGGCCCGCGCGCCCAGGATTTGCCCGCCGCAGCTGCGCTCGAATGGGCGAGCTGGGGGCGTATGCCGGGCTTCTTGTTCGGCGACGACAGCCTCGCACGCGAGCGCAGCTACGACCGCTTCCGAGGCACGGCGCATTTATGGAGCATCACCGACGATCACCTGTTCGGTCCGGCGCCTGCCGTCGATGCCCTGGCTGCGCAATTCAGTGCCGCTCGCGTGCAGCGTCATGCCGTCTCGCCCGACGACCTCGGCGTGACCAAGATCGAGCACTTCGGCCCCTTCCGCCGCGACCTGGGTGCCAAGCTCTGGCCGCTCCTGCTGGCCCCCATCGAAGCCGCCACGCCGCTGCTTGCGGCCCGCTTGCACTCGGCGTAAGCACCGCTGCGGTGCGCAGCGTGCGCGGCTAAGGTCGCGGCATGATCGATGACCGCTTTCTCGCCGACAACACTGCCCTGCTGCGACCGCCGGTGCAGTTCTATTTCGACTTCTCTTCCCCCTATTCCTACATCGCCTCCGAGTGGATCGAGGCCGTCGCGGCCCGCCATGGGCGGCGCGTGCAATGGCGCGCCATCCTGCTGGGCGTGACCTTCCAGGCCGCCGAGTTGAAGTCACCGGTCTCCTATCCCATCAAGCGTGACTACACGCTGCGCGACTTCGAGCGTTCGGCCCGCTTTGCTGGCCTGCCCTATCGCCAGCCCGAGACCTTCCCCATCGCGACGCAGAACGCGGCGCGGGTGTTCTGGTGGCTGCACGACCATGATCCTGCGAACGCAGTCGCCTGGGCCCATGCCGGGCTGCGCGCCTACTTCACGCGCGGTGTCGTGCTGAGCGACAACGTGGCGCTCAAGACCCTGCTGAACGAGTCCGGCATCGATGCGGATGCCGCGGAGGCGGCCTGGACCGACGCGGCCTGGAAGGACCGCCTCAAGGTCGAGAACCAGGCCGCGGTTGCCGCCGGGGTGTTCGGCGCGCCTCATTTCATTGTTGATGGCGAACCCTTCTGGGGGAATGACCGCCAAGCACAGATCGAGCGCTGGCTGGCCAGCGGCCCCTTCAAAGGTTTGACCTAGATCAGACGTTCACGCTCGCGTCATGAGCGGCGGGCAGCATCTCTGCCATGCCGACGACGCAAGACACCTCTGCCGCCGCCGACACGCCCACGCTGTCGGTGCGCACCGTCTGGATCTCGGATCTGCACCTGGGCACGCCCGGCTGCCAGGCCAAGGCCCTGCTCGACTTCCTGCGCGACGTCGAGTGCGAGACGCTCTACCTCGTGGGCGACATCATCGACGGCTGGCAGTTGCGCCGCAGTTGGTACTGGCCGCAGGCCCACAACGACGTCGTGCAGAAGCTGCTCCGCAAGGCGCGCAAAGGCACGCGGGTGGTCTTCATCCCCGGCAACCACGACGAGTTCGCGCGCAAATACCTGATGCACAACTTCGGCGGCGTCGACGTGGTCGAGGAAGCCATGCATGTGACGGCCGACGGCAAGAAGCTGTGGATCACGCATGGCGACCTCTACGACGGCGTCATCCAGTGCGCGCGCTGGCTGGCCATCGCCGGCGACCTGGCCTACGAGTTCACGCTCAAGGTCAATCGCTGGTTCAACCACATCCGCGCCCAATGCGGCCTGCCGTACTGGAGCCTGTCGCGCTATCTGAAGCACAAGGTCAAGCGCGCGGTCAGCTACATCAACGAGTTCGAGAACGCCGTGGCGCGCGAGGCCAGGAAGCGCGGTGCGCATGGCGTGGTCTGCGGTCACATCCACCACGCCGAGATTCGCGAGATCGACGGCATCCTGTATTGCAATGACGGCGACTGGGTCGAGAGCCTGACCGCGCTGGTGGAGCACCATGATGGCCGGCTCGAGATCATCGACCGTGGCGACGAGGCCGCCCTGCCGGGCATGCTGCCAGCGCCCAAGGCGGCCACGCCGGCTTCCATACCCGTGGCTTTGCCCCTGCCCGCGGCGGCCAAGGCCGCCGCCAGCGAAACCCTCAGCTGAGGCGCAGCAGGGCCTGTCCGGCGCGGATCTGCGCACCGGGCGCAATGCCGTCCGCAAGCTCGAAGCCGGGAGGCACGAAGACGATGATGGTCGAGCCATGCTCGAACCAGCCCATCTCCTGGCCTTTCACATGCGGCGCGGAGCAGGGCATCTCGTTGGCGCCTTTGCGGCCGATGTGCAGCAGCACGTTCAGCCAGTGCAGGCGGATGCTGGCGACCAGCACGGCCGCCACCGGCACCAGGGCCACGGGCCGGCCGTCGCTCAAGCGCATGCGCACGACGGCGCGCTCGTTGCGGCAGAACAGTCGCTCCACGCGCTTGAGCGCCACCGGATTCACGTTCCAGGTGTCGCCGCTCAGATAGGACACATGCTCCACCGTGCCGTCGGCCGGCGCGTGGAAGCGGTGGTACATGACCGAGGTCAGTCGCAGGGTGACGAAGCGGCCGCCCTCGAAGACGCTGGCGTCCTGCGAAGGGCCGAACAGCTCGGCCGTCGAATACGGAAAGCCCTTGGCCTGGTAGACCTGACCCCGCCGCACGAGGCCCGTCGCGCCGACGATGGCGTCGCTCGGGCTGGCGAAGATCTCGGGTCGTGCATCGAAGACGCGGGCACCTTCCTTCAGCTCGCGTGTGAAGCAGTCCTTGAGGGATGTGAAGCTCTGCTTCTTCGCTTCGCTGAGGTCCAGCGGCGTGAACAGCCGCCAGACACTGATGGCCAGCCGCGTGAACAGCGGGCTTTCGATACGCGCGATGCGCCCCATCAGCCGGGTCGCGGCAATGCGCGGGATGCGGTTGGTGAGCAGGAAGTTCAGGTCTTCCTGGGCGCCCAGGCGCGCCAGCCAGCCACGAGCATCTTTCGCGCCGTCATCGAGCGGGCGCGAGGCTTCTTGAGTTTTCATTCGCCGTCGTTCAGAACTTCTGGGCCAGCATCTCGCGGAACACGCTGCGGCGGATGGCCTTGGCCGAAAGCTCCGGCGCCGTCCACCACCAGCCGTCGGCGCGCATCTCGTCGCAGGCGGCGACGAAGCGGTCCATGACCTCCGCGAACTCGGCGTCGCCATAGTTCAGGCTGAAGATCAGTCGACCCGTCCCCACCCAGCTCAGCGCCAGGCCATGCTTGCGCAGATAGAACTGCAGCATCCAGTGGTAGCGGCCGGGCTGGTCGTACATCACCGTCCAGATCGTCGACAGATTGGCCATGCGCACCGGCGCACCGGTCGCCGCCAGGCGGGCGTTGAACTGCTCGCAGCGCGAGTTCCAGCGCTCGTCCAGGCCGTCGTACAGCGACTTGACCTCGGGCCGCTCGATGCGTTTCAGGAAGGACGCCATCGCCGCCACCACATAGGGGTGGGCATTGAAGGTGCCGCGCGCAAAGCAGATGTCGGCAGGCTTGTCCTCGCGGTAGCGTGTCATCAATGCGCGGCTGCCGCAGACGACGCCGACCGGCAGACCGCCGCCCAGCGTCTTGCCGTAGGTGACCAGATCGGCCTTGACGCCGAAATACTGCTGGGCGCCACCCGGCGCGAGACGGAAGCCGACAAACACCTCGTCGAAGATCAACACGATGCCGCGCGCCGTGCAGACCTCGCGCAGTTTCTTGAGCCAGGCCGTGTAGGCCTCGCGGTCGTAGCTGGCGCGGCGGCTGCCGTCGATCAGCGCGGAGTCGCCCGGCGCATTCGCGTTCGGGTGCAGTGCCTGCAGTGGGTTGACCAGCACGCAGGCGATGTCGCGCCGCGTGGCCAGCACCTTCAGCGAGCGCTCGGCCATGTCCTGCAGCGTGAAGGTTTCGCGCGGTGGCAGTGGGTTGCCCGGGCCAGGCTGCACGTCTTCCCACCAGCCGTGATAGGCGCCGGCGAAGCGCACGAGCCGCTTCTTCCTGGTGTGATAGCGAGCCAGCCTGACGGCCTGCATGACGGCTTCCGTGCCGGACATATGGAAGCTCACTTCCTCCTGCCCGGACACTGCCTTCAGGCGCTGCAGCACTTCCAGCACGCAGGGGTGATAGGCGCCCAGCACGGGCCCCAGCTCGCGTGCCGTGGCCACGGCCTCGTCAATGCATTCCTTGTAGGCGTCGTAGCCCAGCAGGTTGACGCCGTAGGAGCCGGTCAGGTCATAGAGGCGGTTGCCGTCCAGGTCCTCGACCTGCACACCCTCGCTGTGCTGGAGGAAGGCGCCGACCTTCACATGCTCGCGCAGCACGGGGCTGAACTGGAAGGGCACGCGGTAGCGACCGGTGAAGCGCAGGTCGGAGATGGTCTCGCGCGCCCGCTCGGTGGCCGCCAGCGTCTTCGCGAAGCGGCTGTCGAACTCGGCGCCCAGCCGTTGCAGCGCGGCCTTGCGCTGCGCGGCGACGTCGGCCGGCGCGCCATCGGCTGTGAAGAACTGCGCCTCGTCATAGGCATAGCCTGGCACCCAGCGCGCCAGCCGTTTGGCCATGCGCGAATGGCCGGCCAGCGAGCGATGCTTGGCGCGCGACAGCTCGATACGCCGCTTGGCAGCCGGCAACAGGGCGAGCACGCCCAGGGCCAGCGCCGACAGGGTGAGGGTCTCGTCCATCAGTGGGCTTGCTGGCCGACGTGATCCATCGGATCGATCAACTGGCCGCGCAGCAGGTAGAAGGGCGACTTCCAGTACAGCAGCACGTCGTGGAAGGGGTCGGTGATGATCTTGAAGCCCCAGGCCAGGCCCTGCATCAAGTTCTGCGTCACCCACAGCTGCACGACGCGGAAGACCAGGCCCGTCACGCCCAGGCAGAACCAGGCCATGCCGACGTCCTCGAAGAAGCCGCGCAGGCCCACGGCCGGCTGGATCAGGCCGCCCAGCGAAGGCGACAGCCACAGCACCGCCGGCAGGGCCACCCAGACCGCCATCAGCACGATCTTGCGGCGGATGTTGTAGCCAATCTTGATCTCTTCCTTGTACTCGTCGGTGGCCTGGTTGACGTGGTCGTAACCGCGCGGCTCAAAGAAGAAGTGACCCGCCTGGCGTGTCGTCATCGACACGCACCAGGCCAGCAGGGCGGCCCAGGCCGGGTTCACGAACACCAGGGCGTAGGAGACCAGGAAGCTCAGTGCGCTGATCAGGTGCAGGCTCTGGTTGATGCGGCTGTGGTGGTAGTAGCGATGGTCGTCCCAGCGCTGCGTCTTCAGGGTTTGGAAGAACTCGTTCACGTCCCGTCCTCGTCGTTTGGGTGGAAATCGGACGTCATGGTGGTGGGCTTGCGTGAAATCGGCGTGACGGTCCTGCGTTCATCGTTCTGTCGCATGAACTGCTGACCATGCGCGGCATGAAGACCGCACACGACACCGACGACATCCTGGTTGACGACCTGCCCGCGCCGCGTCACTCACGCCGGCTTGCGGTGGTGACCGAGACCTATCCCCCCGAGGTCAACGGCGTCGCGATGTCGATGGCCCGCGTGGTGGATGGCCTGAATCGCCGCAACCACGATGTGCAGCTGATCCGCCCGCGCCAGTCCGCCAAGATGGGCGCCCAGCCCACCGGCAAGCCTGGCGTCGACGAGGTGCTGACCAAGGGCCTGCCGGTGCCGCTCTATCCCAATCTGCGCATGGGCGTGCCGAGCAAGCGTGCCCTGGTGAAGCTGTGGTCCTTGAAGCGCCCCGACGTCGTGCATATCGCCACCGAAGGGCCGCTGGGCTGGTCGGCCCTGCAGGCGGCCCAGCACCTGGCCCTGCCGGTCACGTCGGACTACCGCACCAACTTCCACGCCTACGGCAAGCACTACCGCCTGGGCCTGCTGTCCAAGCCCATCATGGGCTATCTGCGCAAATTCCATAACCGCTGTGACGCGACCATGGTGCCCACCGAAGCCATGCGCGTGCTGCTGGCGGAGCGCGGCTTCGAGCGCCTGTCGGTGGTGGGCCGTGGTGTGGATGCTCAACGCTTCGATCCCGCGCGCCGCAGCGCCGCGATGCGTGAGAGCTGGGGTGCGGGGCGTGACGATCTGGTGATGGGTTATGTCGGCCGCCTGGCGCCCGAGAAGAACCTCGGCGTCGTGCTCGCGGCGTATGAAGCCATCAAGGCCGTGCAGCCGCGCGTGCGCCTCGTCTTCGTCGGTGACGGACCCATGCGCGCCGAGCTGGCCGCCCGCGCACCCGAGGCGGTGTTCGCCGGCTCGCGCAGCGGCGACGACCTGGCGGCACACTACGCCGGCCTGGATCTGTTCCTGTTCGCCAGCCTGACCGAGACCTTCGGCAATGTCACGACCGAGGCCATGGCCAGCGGCTGCGCCGTCGTTGCCTTCGAGAGCGCGGCAGCTGGTGAGTTGATCCGCAGCGGCGTCAACGGCTGGCTGGCCGGCGCGGGCAAGGAGTCCGACTTCATCGCCGCGACCCGCGTGGCCGCTTTCGACCCAGCAGCGCGGCGCGTGGTGGCGGAGCAGGCCAGGGCCACGGCGCGGCGCTTGGACTGGGGCGACATCACGGCGCGTTTCGAGTCGGTGCTGGAGGGCGCGATTGCGCGCGCCGAGCCGACGTTTGCCTTGCCGGGATTGCAGCCGGTCGCTTGACGCTCAAGCCGGGCGGCGACTGTCGATCCAGATCAACAGCGCAATCGCCGTCGCCACCAGCACGCCCAGCCCGCTGAGCGTCACGCCTATTGGCACGCCGGCTGCCTCGCAGCCCGCATAGGTGGCCAGCATTGCCAGCACGCTCAGGTTCTCGTTGAAGCCCTGCACGGCAATTGATCGGCCGGCGCTGAGCAGCACGGCGCCGCGATGCTGCAGCAGCGCATTCAGCGGCACCACCATTGCCCCACCCACGGCGCCGACGAGGGCCAGCACGACGGCGGCGACGGCGACGTCGCTGACCTGTGCCACCACCGGCATCAGCAGGCCCAGCGCGACGCCCGCCCACAGCCCATGCCGCGCCTGGTGCAGTGCCAGCCAACGCCCCGCCGCCGCGGCACCCGCGATGACGCCCACGGCCACCGCCGCCTGCAGATAGGCCGCCTGGCTCAGCGGCAGCTCGAGCGCCACGCCGGCCCAGCGCAGCACCGCGAACTGCAGCGTCGCGCCCACGCCCCAGAACAGCGTCGTCGCAGCCAGCGACAGTCCACCCTCGCGGTCGCGCCACAGCTGGCGGTTGGCGGCACGGAACTCGCGCAGCAAGGTCAGCGGGTCGTGGGCTGCGCTGCGCTGCCGGTGGCCGCTGTCGGCGATGCCGGCATTCAGCAGGCTGGACAGGGCATAGATCAGCAGCAGCGCGGCCAGCGAGCCGGTCAGCTTGTCAGGCGGCAGGTCCCAGCCGTCGCAGAAATTGGCCATCTCCGAGGCCAGCCACATCGGGCTCACGAGCCAGCCACCGAGCACGGCACCGAGCAGGGCGGCCGACACGACGCTGATCTCGATCCAGCTGTTCGCGGCGACGAGGGCCTCGGGCTCGGCCATCTCGGTGATGAGGCCGTACTTGGCCGGCGCATAGGCTGCCGCGCCCAGGCCGACGACGGCCAGCGCGGCAACGGGGTGCAGGCCGAAGGCGAGCAGGGCCAGGCCCAGCATCTTCACGACGTTCATCGCGGCCATCACACGGCCCTTGGCAAAGGTGTCGGCCAGCGGCCCCACCCAGGGCGCGAACACAACATAGGCGACCATGAAGCCGAACTTCAGCAACGGCGCCCACCACAACGCAAAGCCCTGCTGGGACAGCAGGGCGATGGCCACGATGAGCAGGGCGTTGTCGGCGAGGGCCGAGGTGAACTGGGCGCCGATGACGAGGCCGAAGCCGCGTGGGAGGCGGGCGCGCCGGCAGGGCGGCGTCTCCGTGGCGGCGAGGTCGGCGGAAGGGCTGTCGGAAATGGCTGCAGGCACGGGCGCCGCACTGTGACGGGCTGGCGTGAAACGTCGATGAAAGACACCGTTGGACACGCTGGCGTAGCTGTATTTATATACAGTATCGGCCATGGAAGTTCAGGACAAGCTCGCCATCCTGGCGGACGCCGCCAAATACGACGCCTCCTGCGCCAGCAGCGGTGGTGACAAGCGCGACTCCCTCGACGGCCGGGGCATCGGCTCCACCAATGGCCACGGCATCTGCCACGCCTTCACGCCCGACGGCCGTTGCGTGTCCCTGCTCAAGGTGTTGCTGACGAACTGGTGCGTGTACGACTGCCTCTACTGCGTCAACCGCAAGTCCAGCGACACGCGCCGCGCCCGCTTTGCCATCGACGAGGTCGTGCAGTTGACGCTGTCCTTCTACCGCCGCAACGTCATCGAAGGGCTGTTCCTGTCCAGCGGCATCGTCCGCAGCCCCGACTACACCATGGAGCAGGTCATCGAGGTGGCGCGGCGCCTGCGCGAGCAGGAGCACTTCCGCGGCTATATCCATCTCAAGACCATCCCCGACGCCAGCCCGGAGCTGGTCGAGCGCGCCGGCCGCTACGCCGACCGGCTGTCTATCAACGTCGAACTGCCCAGCGCTGCCAGCCTGAAGGCCTTGGCGCCAGAGAAGGACGCCTACGGCATCGAGCGGACGATGTCGCGCATCCATCTGCGCCTGCAGGCTGCTCGGGAGGCGAAGCGTGAAGCCGAAGCGGTGCGCACACTGTCTGGCGCAGCGCCCAGGGCCATCGCGCCACCGCCGTTCGCGCCGGCCGGGCAGAGCACCCAGCTCATCGTCGGTGCCGACGCCTCGGACGACCGCGCCGTGCTGCAGCTGTCGCACCGCCTCTATCGCGGGCAGGGCCTGCGGCGCGTCTACTACTCGGCCTATAGCCCCATCCCGCGTGCCAGCGCCGCATTGCCACCACAGGCCGCGCCGTTGCTGCGCGAGCACCGTCTCTACCAGGCCGACTGGCTGATGCGCTTCTACGGCTTCGGCGCGGAAGAGATCGTCACCGAGGCCGGCTTCCTGTCGCTGCGCCACGATCCCAAGCTGGCCTGGGCACTGGCGCATCCGGAACGCTTCCCTCTCGATGTGGACCGCGCGCCGCGCGAGGCCCTGTTGCGCGTGCCCGGCCTGGGCGTGGGCTCGGTCGACAGGCTGCTGGCCGCCCGCATGCACCGCCGCTTGCGGCGCGGCGACCTGCTCGCACTCGGGCCGGCCGCGCGCAAGGCCTTGCCCTTCGTTGTCGCCATCGATCACCGGCCCCGGAGCGCTGACCTCCAGGCGTTCGCCAGCCCGGTATCCGTGTTGCGGCAGGTCGAGCTTTTCTGATGCGGCTGCCCCTGCGACATCCCGCGGACTGGCGTGGCTTCGCGGCTCAGCTGCCGGCGTTGTTGGCGGGTGGAGATGCCGGCTGGACGCGCGACGTCGGTGCCCAGGCCGCGCTGTTTGGCGACGCGACCGAATCCATGGCTGGCGCCTGGATGCCGCCCGATGGCTGGGAGGAGCTGGGCCGCCGTGTCGCCATGCATGCCGACGACGCACGCTACGCCCACCTGCTGGCCTTTGCGCGCCGCCTGCAACGCGAACCCGCGCTGTGGCACGAGGTGCTTGACCCCGAGCGCGGTCGGCTGCAGGCCATGGCCCGCCAGGTCGGCCGGGAGATCCACAAGATGCACGCCTTCGTTCGTTTCCGCGAAGTGGCGGACGAGCATGCGCTGGGCGGGCGCCGCCATGTCGCCTGGTTCGAACCGGCCCACCACGTGCTGCGTGCCGTGGCGCCCTTCTTCGTGCGCCGCTTTGCCCAGCACCCCTGGGCCATCCTGACGCCGCTTGGCTGCCTGCACTGGGACGGCCGCCAGCTGTCGGGTGCCGGCCCGGCGTGTCGCGAAGAGGCGCCGCCCGAGGATGCCGGCGAAGCGCTGTGGCTGACCTACTACCGCAGCATCTTCAACCCGGCGCGCCTGAAGCCCGCCGCCATGAAGAAGGAAATGCCGGTGCGCTACTGGGCGCTGATGCCCGAGACGCGGCAGATCAGCGAGCTGGTGCGCGACGCGCCGCGTCGGGAGGCCGGCATGCTGCAGCCGCGCGATCAGTAGGCGACCCGCAGGCCGATGCCGACGGAGTCCTGGCGCTGGGTGTAGTTCGACAAGGTGTTCATCGGGCCGCGATGCAGCTGCACGAAGAGCGGCAGCTCGAAGTTCAGCGTCTCGAAATGGATGTTTTTCTGCCACCCCAGCGTGTGCGAGGCGTGCTTGAGGCCGCTGTCGCCGAACTGCGTGGTCAGCTCGAAGCGCCCCAGCGGATGCACGAACAGCCCGGCGCGAACCTTGACGCGCTCATAGTCCGCGAACTTCAGCCCCTGGCCGGCCAGGGGGCCCCAGGTGATGTCAGAGTCGCTGTGGCCCACATAGGCCTTGATCTTGGCCCGCAGGTCGATCTTGGTGGCCTTCGGGTCTTTTTCGTCCCCGGACGGCACCCACACCCACTCACCTTGCGCGGCGACGTAGTTCATGCCTCGGCTGATGGTGTCGAAGAAGCGGTGGTCGCCACGCTCGTAGGCGCGCTGGGCGCGCAGCCGATCGTCAGCATGGGTGACCGGCTCGACGACCTGGCCATCGGACATGTGCTCGAAGCTGAGCTGCCAGGTGTCGCGGTGGTTGCCTGGGTTGCCGCTGAAGAAGCCGGGCGGCAGTCGCAGGTGCAGGCCAGGATTGCTGACGCGGTTGATGACGGGGCCCGAGTCGCGGGAGCCGAGGTAGAAGTCAAAGCGGTTGGTGTACGACACGAAGAGTTCAATGCCGGCCAGCCGCTCCCAGACATTGCGCGCCGCCAAGACCGCGTCGCCTTCGTCCACTTTGGCTTCAAGCACGCGGGAGTCCTTCTCGCGCCGCTGCGGGCAATTGGCGATCGAGTACTTCACCGACACCTGTCCGCGCAGGGCGCGCTCATCGCGTGTCGTCCAACCGTTGTTGCTCATCTGGTTCCACAACAGATAGTTGTCGTGGAAGGCGGAGAAACGCGCCGGCTCGCCGAACTCGCCGCATTGCTTGCCTTGCGCCTCAGCGCAGGCGCAACAAGCGAGCGCGAGCAGCAGTGACAGCAGGCAAGCGTGGCGGCGCGGCAGGGGCTGATGCATGGTGTGGCTTCCGGACTCGGTGCCGCACTGTCTCGCCCGCCTCGGCGTTTGACATCGTCAACTCTGAGGTGCTCAACGGCACCACGCGACGCTCAGCCCCTGCCCACCGCTTCGAACAGCAGGGCCAGTTGGCTGGCGATCAGCAGCTCCTGCCTTGTCCAGGCGCGAGTGGCGCGTGCGTCCACCAGCCACAGCGCGCCGGCGAGTTGGGCGCCGTCGTACAGAGGCACCTCGATGCGCGCCTCAGCGGCACCCGCCAGCCCGGCCAGCTCCGCGTGGCAGGGGTGAAGGGCCGCATCCGGCAAGGCGAGCGGCGCACCGTGCCGGGTCAGCAGGTCGACATAACGGGGTTGTTCATCGGTGCTCAGTCCACTGCCGCCCAGCGGCCAGCGAATCACGTTGGCCAGGCCGAGGATGCGCATGCTCGCGGTCTTCAGCTCGGCCAGCGCCTCGGGCGGCGGCGCTGCGGCCAGGCGCTGGCGCTGGCCACACAGGTGCAGCAGCAGTTCCTCGGGCGTCAACGGTGCGCCACCCTCGTCGGCGGGTGGTGCCGCCAGCGTGGCTCGGGCCGGCAGGCTCAGGCGCTCGATCTCGGACTGCAGGGCCAGGTGTTGCCAGAGGTGGTCCAGCGCGCCCGGCGCGTCGCCCTCGGCCTGCAGCAGCTCGGCCAGCTGGAGATGGGCCTGGCGGGCCTGGGCGCGGGCCTGGATGCGCTGGGCCAGGGACAGGCCGTGGCGGGTCGAACGTACGGCGGCGGCGTTGTCGCCGCGGGCCAGGGCGATCTCGGTCCAGGTGCGGCTGGCTGCGGCCTCCAGCCAGGAGTAGCCCTGGCGGGCCGCGATGTCCAGTGCGAGTCGGCAGTCGGCGACCGCCCAGTCCATGCGTTGGCGGGCCAGCGCAGCACGGGCCAGATGCCAATGAGCCTCGGCTTCGAAGACGCGATGGCCGCCACGCCGTGCCGCCGCCAGGCCGTGGCTGAAATGGCGTTCGGCCGCGGGCAGGTCGTCCGTCTCGAAACTGCCGACGCCGATATTCAGCGCCAGCTTGGCGGCCAGATAGCTGTCGTCGGTACCGGCCAGTTGTTCGCCGGCATCGCGCATCTGGCGCAGGCCGCGGGCCCAATCCGCCTGGGCGTAATGGATCTGGCCCAGGCCGATGCGGGCGGCGACGCCGGTCTGCAGATGGGCGCTGACTTCGGACAGGTCCAGGGCCCGTGACCATTGTTCGCTGGCGAGTTGATATTCGCCCTGCTGGTAGGCAATGCGGCCGAGCGCCTCGCAGACGCGCGCCGCCTGCACCGGGAAGTGGCCTGCGGCTGCCAGCGCGCCGGCCTGCTCCAGGGCCGGCAGCAATTCGAGTGCGCGGCCGCGCGGCTCCAGCAAACCGAAGCGCGCATAGAGGGCGTCGACGCCGACAGCGGTGTCGCCGCTCGTGAAAGCGTTTACGCTGAGCGCTTCGAGCAGCCGGTCCGCCACCGCAGGATGGCGGTGGGCGACGTGGGCGATACGGCCCAGCAAATCGGCCAGGGCCTGGCTGGCGGCGGGGTGCAAAGTGAACACGGCAGTGCTATCGGGTTGGTTTCTCACTGGTATTCTTGTCGATTCCGAGGCCTGGACGCACTCTGATGCGGGCTGATCCTTAGCCTGATTGAGTGGCCGTAGACCAGTTTAAAACCAATTGACGCACCCCGTCGTTGGTATTAGAGTGGTATCGACTGAATCCCGTCGACCATGCCGCCTGCTCTCGATCCCTCCCTGCTGACTTCCCGCGACTCCGGTCGACCCGCGCGCTGGTGGGTCGGCATTGATGGGGGCGGGACCAGCACGCGCGCCGTCGTCGCGGATGCCGAGGGCCGCATCGTCGGACGTGGTGAGGCCGGTGCTTCGGCCCTCAACCAGGGCACCGAGCAGGCCTGGAAGCATATTGGAGAGGCCATCAGCCGTGCTGACGTCCCCGGTTTGGCCTTGCGGGATTGCGCTATCGGCATGGGCCTGTCGGGTACCGGCGTGCCGGCGCAATTGCGCGACTTCGTGGCCGCTGCTCCTGACGTTGCGCGCTTCTCCGTCGTGACCGACGGACTCGTCGCTCTGTTGGGGGCCCACGGCGGCCAACCCGGCGCGCTGTTGATCTCCGGCACCGGTTCGGTCGCCGAGGCCTTGATGCCCGACGGCGGCCGCCGCATGGTGGGCGGCTGGGGCTGGCAGATCGGTGACGAGGGCAGCGGCGCCTGGCTGGGCCAGCAGGCCATGAAGCTGGCGCAGGCGGCCTACGACAGTCGTGTTCCCGCGGGCCCGCTGGTGCAGGCCGTGTGGCGACAGACCGGCGCGACGCGCGAGGACATGCTGGGCTTCTGCGCGCAGGCGGGGCAGGGCGGCTATGCCAGCCTGGCACGCCTCGTCTTCGATCAGGATGAAAACGATCCGGCAGCCGGCGCGCTGCTGGCCGAAGCCGCGCGGGCGCTGGATGCCCTGGCGGCGGCCCTTCATCCCACCCTGCCGCTGGCCCTGGCCGGCAGCATCGCGCTGCGCCTCGCGCCGCGCCTCAGCCCGGCCTTGCAGTCTCGCCGTGTCGAACCCCAGGGCGAGCCGGTGGCCGGCGCACTCTGGCTGATTCAACAACAAGAAACGAACCACGCATGAGCGCAGTCTTTGATTTCAAGCCCGACCCGAATGCGGCGTCGCCCCTGTACATGCAGCTGGCACAGAGCCTGGCCATGGCCATCCGCGACGGCGTCTTCCACGCCGACGAGGCCCTGCCCAGCGAACGCGTGCTGGCCGAGCAGCTGGAGCTGTCGCGCGTCACCGCGCGCAAGGCCATCGACCGTCTCGTCGAGCAGGGGCTCATCATCCGCAAGCGCGGCTCGGGCAACTACATCGCGCCCAAGCTGGAGCAGCCGCTGACCCGCCTGACCAGCTTCTCGGAAGAGCTGCATCAGCGTGGCTTCGTGCCCAGCTCGCGCTGGCTGCTGCGCGGCTTCACGCCGGCGGCGCCCGACGAGCAGCTGTCGCTGGAGCTGAAGAGCGGCGAGCGCGTGGCGCGCCTGGAGCGCCTGCGCCTGGCCGACTCGGTCGTCATGGCCTACGAGGTCTCGGTGCTGCCGCAGACCGTGCTGCCCGACCCGCAAAAGGTCGAGGCTTCGCTTTACACCCACCTCGGCGACCGCGCCCCGGTACGCGCCCTGCAGCACATCCGCGCGCTGAACGCGGACGCCAAGCTCGCCGGTCTGCTGGAGGTGCCGTTAGGTGCCGCCGTCCTCTTCATCACGCGGGTTGGCTATCTGTCCTCGGGCCAGGCGGTCGAGCTGACGCATTCCTATTGCCGCAGCGACTACTACGACTTCGTCGCCGAAATGAGGCGGGACTGATGCGGCTTGAAGGCGACATCGTCACGCCCCTGGGCGTGATCCACGGCCACCTGGACATTGAGCACGGTCGCATCGCGGCCGTCAGCGGCACCCCCGTCGACGTCTCGCGCGCCGGCGAGGGCGGCCGGCCCATCCTGCTGCCCGGCTTCGTTGACACCCATGTGCATGGCGGCGGTGGCCGCGACACCATGGAGGGCGGCGACGCCATCGCGACGATCGCGCGTCGTCATGCGCGCCACGGCACCACGGCCTTTTTGGCCACGACGATGACGGCACCGGTCGGCGAAATCGAGGCCGCGCTGAAGGCCCTCGGCCCCGTCTGCCGCGAGCGCAGCCGCCAGTCGGCGCGCGTGCTGGGCGTGCATCTCGAAGGCCCCTACATCAGCCCCGACAAGCTCGGTGCCCAACCCGCCCACGCCATCCCGGCCACACTGGAAGAAGTGCAGCGGCTGAACGAGTTCGCGCCCATCAAGGTGCTGACCATCGCACCCGAGATGACCGGCCACCTGGCCCTCATCGGCCCGCTGCGCGATGCCGGCATCCGCGTGCAGATCGGCCACAGCTCCGGTGGCTATGACGACGGCGTGGCCGCCATCCAGGCCGGCGCGGCCGGCTTCACCCATCTCTTCAACGCCATGACGGGTCTGCACCACCGCGAGCCCGGCATGGTCGGCGCGGCCCTCGCCCATGGCGAACATGCCGAGCTGATTCCCGACCTCATGCATGTGCACCCCGGCGCCATCCGCGTCGCGCTGCGCAGCATTCCGGGCCTGTTCTGCGTGACCGACTCGACCGCCGCCGCCGGCATGCCCGATGGCGAATACCGCCTCGGCGAATACACGGTGCAGAAGTGCCTGGGCGGTGTGCGCCTGGCCGACGGCACGCTGGCCGGCAGCGCCCTGACCATGGACCAGGCCCTGCGCAATCTCGTGCAGGTGCTGGGTCTGGACCTGCTGGATGCGTCGCGTCGCGTGTCGACCGCCGCGGCCGAATACCTGGGCCTGGCCGACCGCGGGCGTCTCGCCGCCGGCGCCTGGGCCGACGTGGTCGTCATGGATGAAGCGCTGAACCTGCAGCGCGTGTTTGTTGAAGGTGAAGAGATCGATGTCGTCGCTGATGCTTGAAGAGGCGCTGAGTGCGCCGGACGTGGTGGCCCGCCAACTGGCCGCAGACCCGCTGAGCTATGCCCGCCTGGGCCAGGCCCTGCAGGAGCAGCCGCCCAGCAGTGTGCTGACCATCGCTCGCGGTAGCAGCGACCATGCCGCCCACTATCTGGCCTATCTGGTCATGGCGCGGCTGGGCCGGTTGGTCACTTCGCTGCCGATGTCGCTGATCACGCTCTACCAGAGCCGCATCCACTGCCAGGGCCTGCTGTCCCTGGCCTTCTCGCAGTCGGGCCAGAGCCCCGACCTGATCGCACCGACGAAGTTCTTCCGTGAAGGCGGTGCCCGCACCGTGGCCTTCGTCAACGCCAGCAGCTCGCCGCTCGCCGCGGCGGCCGAGCATGTGTTCGAGCTGCACGCGGGTCCCGAGAAGAGCGTGGCCGCGACCAAGAGCTATATCGCCCAGCTGGTGGCTGGTGCTCGCGTCGTGGCCGCCTGGCAGCAGGACGACGCGCTGCGCGCCGCGCTGAACGTGCTGCCCATCGCGCTGGAGCAGGCATCCAAGCTCGACTGGAGCGCCGCGCTGCCGGTGCTGCAGAACGAGGAACGCCTCTTCGTGCTCGGCCGCGGCACGGGCCTGGCTGTCGCGATGGAAGCGGCGCTCAAGCTGAAGGAAACCTGCGGCATCCAGGCCGAGGCCTTCTCGGGCGCCGAGGTCAAGCATGGCCCGATGGCGCTCGTGCGCGACGGCTACCCGCTGCTGATCTTCGCGCCGCGCGGCCCGGCCCAGGCCGGCCTGCTGGCCATCGCCGAGGAAATGCGCAGCCGCGGTGGCCGTGTGCTGCTGGCCGCCCCCATCGGCACGCCGGGCGCCGAGCTGCCGCTGGTCACGACGGGCAACGAGGACCTGGACCCCATCGCCCTCGTGCAGAGCTTCTATCCCATGGTCGAAGCCCTGGCGCGTGCGCGCGGCTTCGACCCGGACGTCCCGCCCAACCTCGCCAAAGTCACGAAGACGCATTGATCATGAGCACCTTTGATCCCGGCCGTCTCGTGATGGTCGACATTCCCGGCCCCTCGCTCGACGCCGACACGGCCGCCTTCCTGCGCGAGCAGAAGATCCGCTCGGTCTGCCTGTTCCGCAAGAACATCGGCAGCGAGGTCGAAGTGAAAACGCTGATGCGCGACCTCATCGAGGTGCTGGGACCCGAGGCGTTGATCGGCATCGACCAGGAGGGTGGCGCCGTCGTCCGCGTGACCTTCCTGCCGCAGCCGCCTTCGGCCATGGCCCTGGGGGCCAGCGGCGACGCGGACCGTGCCGAGGCGGTGGGTGCCGCGGTGGCGCGCGGCCTGAAGTCGCTGGGCATCAACTGGAACTTCGCGCCGGTGCTGGACGTCAACAACAACCCGGCCAACCCCGTCATCGGCGAGCGCAGCTTCTCCAACGACCCGGTCGAGGTCAGCCGCCTGGCCGCCGCCTGGATGCGCGGCTCGCTGAAGGAAGGCGTGGCCTGCTGCGTCAAGCACTTCCCCGGCCATGGCGACACCCATGTCGACTCCCACCACGCCCTGCCCACCGTCGACAAGACGCGCGCCGAGCTGAACGCACTGGAGCTGGCCCCCTTCAAGGCCCTGGCCAGTCAGGCGCCGGCCATGATGACGGCCCACATCGTCTATCCGCAGATCGACCCCGACCGGCCGGCCACGCTGTCGCCGCAGCTGATCGGCGGCATCCTGCGCCAGGACTGGGGCTATGACGGCGTTGTCATCACCGACGCACTGATGATGAAGGCCGTGGCCGAGCGCTTCGGCTATGCCAAGTCCGCCGTCATGGCCATCGAGGCCGGCGCCGACATGGTGCTGGCCCAGGGCTCCAAGGCCGAGCAGCTCGTCGCCATCAATGCGCTGCGCGACGCCTTCGCCAGCGGCCGCTTGACGGCCGGGCAGGGCGAGACGGCCAACCGCCGTCTTGATCGCCTGGCCGCCGCCTACCCGGCCCGTGCCGTGGACGACAGCGCCGCCCGTGCCGCCGACCACGCGCTGATGGCCGAGGCCTGGGCCGCCGGCCTGACCGCCTTGCGCGGCGCCAGGCCGCCCCAGCTCTCCGCCCCGATTCGCGTCATCGTGCAGGGCGATGTGCCCACCGACATGGTGTCGGAAGCCGGCCCCACCGGCCGCCAGGCCGTCGCGCTGTTCGAGTCCTTCACCGATGCCCAGGTGCAGATGGTGGACGACATCGCCCAGCTCGACTGGGCGCGCGTGCCCAAGGATGGCCGCGTCAATGTGCTGGTGTCCACCCGTCGTGCCCGCTACGGGCTGGCGGCTTCGGAGTGGCAGCCCGACCTGCACCTCTCGCTGTGGAACCCCTACCAGGCCCTGGATGTGGCCGGCCCGACGGTGCTGAGCTGGGGCTTCTCGCCCGGCGCGCTGGCGGGGCTCAAGGCCTGGCTGGAAGGCCGTGCTCAAGCCACCGGCCGCGCGCCGCAAGGACTGCAGTGATGGAACCCAAGACGCCCATGAGGTGGATCCCGTCCCTGTACTTCGTGCAGGGCATGCAGTTCTTCGTCGTCATGCTGATCGCCGGGCTGATGTTCAAGAACCTCGGCGTGGCCAATGACCAGATCGCACGCTGGACGGCCGTGCTGGGCCTGGCCTGGGCCTTCAAGCCGCTGTGGAGCCCCTTCCTGGAGCTGGCGCGCAGCAAGAAGCTCATCGTCGTGGCGATGCAGTACGTCGGCGCCGCGGGCCTGGGTTTCATGGCCCTGGCCCTGCATCTGTCGAACTGGTTCGGCGCGGCCATCGTCGTGCTGTTCCTGATCGCCTATGCCTCGGCCACGCATGACATCGCCTGCGACGGCCTCTACATGGCGTCGTTGGACAACAAGCGCCAGGCCACTTATGCCGGCTGGCAGGGCGCCTTCTTCAACGGCGCGCGTTTCTTCATCACCGGCGTCATCCTGAAGCTGGCGGGCTATCTGGAAGGCCAGGTCGGCGTGTTCAACGCCTGGTCCTTCGTCTTCCTGCTGCTGTGCGGCCTGGTGGCCGTGCTGGCGACCTACAACGCCCGCTTCCTGCCCGGCACGCTGAGCACCGAGCACAGCGAGCTGACGGCCTCGGGCGTGGCCGCCATGCTGAAGGAGGTCATCGCCGACTTCTTCAAGAAGCCGGGCATCTGGCGCGCCGTGCTCTTCATCGTCATGTTCCGCCTCGCCGAAGGCCAGGTGCAGACCATCGGCCCGCTCTTCCTGCTCGAGGCCCGCGACAAGGGCGGCCTGGGCCTGACGACCAGCCAGGTGGCCGACGTCTACGGTTGGGTGGGCACTGGGGCCTTCCTCGTCGGCTCGGTGCTGGGCGGCTATCTGACCAGCGCGCTGAGCCTGAAGCGCGCCATGCCCCTGCTCGTCATCGCCATGGGCGTGCCCAACGCGACCTTCTACTACCTGGCCAGCGTGCTGCCCCAGGACATGCTGCACATCGGCGCCGCGGTCGGCGTGGAGATGTTCGGTTATGGCTTCGGCTTCGTCGGCATGATCCTCTACATCATGCAGGCCGTGGCGCCCGGCCGCTTCCAGACGGCCCATTACGCGCTGGGCTCGGGCGTCATGCAGTTGGGCTTCATCTTCGCCAAGTCCATCAGCGGCGATATCCAGGTGGCCGTCGGCTACCAGCACTTCTTCGCCTGGACCATCGCCTGCGGCCTGCCGGCCCTGCTGCTGCTGCTGTGGGTGCCCATGCCGCGAAAGGCCGCGACTGGCGAGGCGGTGCCGGCGTGAAGGCGGTCGCGCTGTTGCTGCTGGCTGCTGTGCCTGCGTTTGCGGCCGGCGGCGAGTTCTTCGACGACTTCTCGCAACCCAGCCTCGATGCGCTGCGCAGCAGCGGCTGGGTGCTGCGTGAAGGCACGGGCCATCCCGGCTTGGCGGGCGCCAGCTTCAAGGCCAGCCAGCTGTCGCTGGACGGCGGTCTGCTCAAGCTGAAGATGTCGACCGACGGCACGCCCGCGAACACCACGCTGGCCCAGCTCTGCGCGCCGCGCAAATTCCTGGTCGGCACGACGACGGCGCGCGTGCGCTTCCGCGATACCGCGGGCTCACGCGATCCCGTCATCCAGAGCTTCTTCCTGGCCGGTCCGCTCAAGCACGATTACGACCCCGACTTCAGCGAGGTCGACTTCGAATACCTGCCGCATGGCGGCTGGGGCGAGAAGGAGACGCGGCTCTACGGCGTCAGCTGGCACACGGTGCGCATCGACCCCTGGGAGTCCTTCAACCAGGCCTCCATCCTGCAGGGCAGCTTCGACGGCTGGCAGCTGCTGACCGTTCAGGTCGAGGCCACCCGCACCCGCCACTACGTCAATGGCCGGCTGATCGGCGAACACACCGGCCGCAACGTGCCGAGCAAGCCGATGGCCATCAGCTTCAACCACTGGTTGTCCGAAGGCGCTGTCGTCGGTGCGCTGCGCGACTACGAGTTCGAAGTCGACTGGGTGCTGCACGAGGCCGGCAAGACGCTGAGCCACAGCGCCATGCAGGCCCGTGTCGCCCAACTGCGCAAACAGGGCGTGTCCCACCGCGACACCGTGCCGGACGCCGGCCTGACCAGCGAATGCAATCTATGAAGAAGCTTCTGATCGCCGCCCTGGTGCTGGCCCTGTCCTCGTCCGGTTTGCTGGCGCAGGCGCAGACGAAACCGGTCGTCGGCACCTACATCCTGGCCGAGCGCGGCGTCGACGTCGTCGAGCAACTGCAGCCGGGGCGCGTCACGCATCTGCTGTACGCCTTCCTGCTGATCTGCGGTGAAGGCCAGCGCGCCAAGGAAGCCGTGGCCTGCACTGGCAAGCCCAACTTCAGCATCGCGCCGCATGACGACCAGGCCACCTTCTCCGCCGCCTTCCAGCGCCTGAAGGCGCGCGATCCCAAGGTGCAGGTGCTGGCTTCCGTGGGCGGCTGGGGCGGCTCGGATCCCTTTTTCCATCTGGCCGCCACGACCGAAGGCCGCAAGGTCTTCGTCAAGCACTCGATCGACTGGCTGCGCGCGCATCCGGTCTTCGACGGCCTGGACATCGACTGGGAGCACCCCGGCAACAACGGCGCGTCCAACGGCGTGCAGCTCGGCAGCAAGTCCGACGGCGAGTATTTCGTGCAACTGCTGCAAGATCTGCGCACGGGCCTGGACGGCCTGGGCAAGGAGACCGGCAAGCATTACGCGTTGACCGTGGCCATCAACACCAGCCGCGAGCAGCTGCATCGCATGCCGATGGGCCGCGCAGCGAAGTCATTGGACCTCGTCTTCATGATGACCTACGACTTCGCGGGCCCGTGGACTCGCAAGGCCGCCAACCACACGGCCCTGCGCAGCGCCAAGCCGAGCGACGACACCAGCCTGGAAGCGGCGGTGCATGACCTCATGGCCCACGGCGTGCCGCCCGCCAAGATGGTGGCCGGCATCGCGATGTACGGCCGCGGCTTCGAGGGCGTGAAGGCCGATGGCAGCTACGCCAAGCCCTGGCCCAACGAAGACGGTTCGGTGCCCTTCAAGGACATCGACTCGCTGACGGGCATGAAGGCCCACTTCGACAAGCGCACCCAGTCCTGGGCCATGGTGGGCGACGGCAAGTTCGTCGGCTATGACGACCCGCGTGCCGTGCGCGCCAAGGTGGCGTTTGCGAAGAAGCAGGGCCTGGCTGGCGTCTTCGCCTGGGAGTTGAGCCAGGACAACGGCGAGATCCTGGGCGCCATGCAGCCATGAGCCGTCGCATCGCGTCGGTCGACGCGCTGCGCGGCCTGGCCGTGGCGGCCATGCTGCTGGTCAACAACCCGGGTGACTGGGGGGCGGTCTATTGGCCGCTGGAGCATGCCGACTGGCATGGCTTCACGCCGACCGACCTGATCTTCCCCTTCTTCCTCTTCATTGTCGGCGTATCCGCGGCGCTGGCCCTCGGCCCGCGGGTGGATGCCGGCGCCGACCCAGTCCCGGCACGTGCCGCGGTGCTTTGGCGCGGCCTGCGCATCTTCGGCCTGGGCCTGGCGCTGCATGCCCTGGCGTGGTGGCTGATGCACAAGCCCGAGTTCCGCGTGCTTGGTGTGTTGCAACGCATCGGCATCTGCTTTGCGGTCGCCGGCGTCGTCGCCCTGCATCTGCGCGCGCGCGGGCAGTGGACGCTGCTGCTCGCCCTGCTGATCGGCTACGGCGGCCTGCTGCTGTTCGGCAGCCCCACGCTCGAGAAGGTGGGCAGCCTGAACCAGCGCATCGACACCGCCGTGCTCGGTCGATTCGCCTACGAATGGGATGCAGCGACCGGCATCGCCTTCGACCCCGAGGGCCTGCTGTCCACACTGGGGGCGCTGGCCACCACCGTCTTCGGCCTGCTTTGCGGCGGCCTGCTGCGGCGCGAGCAGACGCGTGGCCTGCTGCTGACCGGCATCGCGGCGGCCCTGGTGGGCTGGTGGTGGTCGCGCTGGCTGCCCTGGAACAAGCAGCTGTGGACGCCGTCCTTCGTGCTGTGGACCGGCGGCCTGGCCGCGGTGGCACTGGCTGCCGGGCATCAGTGGATCGATCGTATGGGCCATCGCCCCTGGGGCCGGGCCTTCGGACTGAACGCCATCGGTGCCTATGCCGGGGCCTGGATGTGCACGGTGCTGCTGGCCGGCTTCGGCTGGATGGAGCCGCTGTACCGCACGGTATTCGGCCCGCTGGGACCGGCGGTCGGACCCTATGGCCAGTCGCTGGCCTTCGCCATCGCCTTCGTTGCGATCTGGGCCTGCATCGTCTGGGTCCTGGACAAGCGGCGCCTCTACTGGAAGGTCTAGCGATGAAGACGCGACGCATCGCGATCATCGGTGGCGGCACGGCGGGCTGGCTGGCGGCCAACCACCTGGGCTATGAGCTGTGCGCCGATCCCGAGGTCGAGATCACCGTCATCGAATCGGCCGACGTGCCCATCATCGGTGTCGGCGAGGGCACGGTGCCGGCCATCAAGACCTCGCTGCGCAAGTTCGGCATCTCCGAGGCTGACCTCATCGTCGCCTGCGACACCACCTTCAAGAACGGCATCAAGTTCGAGGGCTGGCTGGATGCGGCCACGCATGGCGCCGATCACTTCTACTACCACCCCTTCGCCTCGCCCTTCCCGGAAGGCCTGGACATCACGCCGACCTGGCTGGAGCAGCCGCAGCGCGCCTATTCGGACGTGTCCATCAGCAGCCGCGTCGCCGAGGCGCAGCGCAGCCCCAAGCAGATCTCGTCGCCGCCCTACGTGGGCGACGTCGAGTACGCCTATCACGTCAACGCCCACAAGTTCGCGGTCCTGCTGGCCGAGAACGCGAAGAAGCGCTTCCGTGTGCAATACCTCGTCGCCACGGTCGTCGACGCCGAGCGCGCGGAGGATGGCTCCATCGCCGCGCTGCGCATGGCCTCGGGCGAGGTCCTGCCCTTCGACTTCTATGTCGACTCCAGCGGCTTCGCTTCGCTGCTGACCCAGCGCGTGCTCAAAGTGCCCTTCATCGACAAGTCGCACCAGATCCTGACCGACACGGCCCTGGTGCAGCAGGTGCCGACCGACCCGGCCGACGAGATCCCGCCCTACACGCTGGCCGTCGCCCACGAGGCCGGCTGGATCTGGGACATTCCCGTCACGCACCGCCGCGGCACCGGCTTCGTCTACGCCAGCGCCCACATGAGCGAGAGTCGCGCCATCGAGTGCTATGCGCGCCATCTCGGCGTCAGCCCCGACACGCTGTCGCCGCGCAAGATCCCGATGAAGATCGGCTACCGCCAGCAGTTCTGGTTCCAGAACTGCGTGGCTCTCGGCCTGTCGCAGGGCTTTGTCGAGCCGCTGGAGGCCACCTCCATCCTGGTGACGGACTTCTCCGCCAGCCTGCTGTCGCGCAACTTCCCGCGCATGCGCGATGACGCCCAGGCCCTGCGTCGCGGCTATAACGAGGCCGTGACCTACACCTGGGAGCGTGTCATCGACTTCGTGCAGCTGCACTACCACCTGTCGGACCGCAGCGATTCGGCCTTCTGGCTGGAGAACCGCCACGACGCCCATCTGTCCGACATGCTGCGCGAACGCCTGGGCCGCTGGGCCATCCGCCATCCGCAGAAGAACGACTTCACCAGCCGCTTCGACCTCTTCGACGTCGACAACCATCTCTATGTCCTGTACGGCATGCGCTTCGCGACGCGGCCGTTGCCGATCTCGGATCTGGAGCGGCGCGTGAGCCTGGAGCAATTCGAGCATGTGACTCGCGCGGCCGAACAGGCCATCCGCGGTCTGCCCGGCCACCGCGACTGGCTGATGGGCCTGCGCGCGGCTTACACACGGGCATGAGCGACGCCTTTGCCATCCGCATGCCGCCGGACATCCAGTCCGTGCGGGTTGGCGAGCACCAGATCGTCTTCATCGACAACTTCCTCGAAGACCCGCAGGCCCTGGTCGAGATCGCCAGCCGCAGCAGCTTCGCACCTTACCCCGGCGTGGCCGATCGCAAGGGCTATCCCGGCATCCGCGCCGTCGCGCCGGCCGACTACTCGGCCACCCTCACGGCGCTGATGGAGCCGTTGATCCGCCAGAACTTCGGCGTGCCCGAGGTGCTGGAGCTGCGCAAGGCCGAATGCGCCTTCTCGCTGACGACGATGCCGCCCGGTGAACTCGGCCCCTTGCAGCGCACGCCGCATTTCGATGCCAGCACGCCCCACCACATGGCCGTGCTGCTCTATCTATGCAATGAGGAGCATGGAGGCACGGGCTTCTATCGCCACAAGGCGACGGGCCTGCAGCAGGTGACGGCCGAGAACTGCGAACACTTTCTGGACGTCTACTACGACGAGTTGAACGCCCACCCGCCGGCCCAGCGCTACTTCGACGATTCGGATGCGGGCTTCGAGTTCCTGGGCATGATGCCGGCCCGCTTCAATCGCCTCGTCGTCTACCGCGGCAGCCTGCTGCACTCGGCCGTTGTGAACCCGCAGCTCAGCATCAACGCGGACCCGCGCACGGGACGGTTGACGCTGAATTCCTTCTACGACTTCTAGGCTCGCTGGCTTCGTTGAACGCGCGGCCTGGCCGCGCGTTTTGCTTTGCACCGCTCAAAAAAAGCCCGGCGGATGCCGGGCTGGAAAGGAGACAAAAGGTCGCGGGTCAGAACTTGGCCGTCAGACCGATCTTGTAGGTCGTCTCGCCCGTGAAGGACCAGGCGGGGTAGCCGGCCTTCAGCGGATCCTTGTGCAACGCGTCGGCCGGCAGGCTCGTCGACATGACGCCGTACTGCACGTCGTCCTGCTTGGTCAGGTTCACGGCGTCGAAGCTGAGCTTCAGCCACTTGTTGATGTTCCAGCCGAAGCTCGCGTCCAGCGTGCCGGTGTTGGCGTGCATGCGGTTGCCGTACCAGTAGGCGTTCTCGCGGATGATGTACTTCGAGCGCCAGTTGTAGGCCAGGCGGGCGGAGTAGTCGGCCGTCTCGTAGTAGCCCACCAGGTTCACGTTGTGCTTGGACGACTGGGTGAACAGGCCCAGCTGGTCGGCGAAGCTTTCCTTGGGTGCCGTGCCTTCGGTGAAGGTGTAGTTGGCAACCACGCCCAGGCCGTTGTTGAAGGCATGGTTGGCCTGCAGCTCGATGCCGCGCAGGCGGCCGCCACCGGCGTTGACGAAGTTCTGCACCGTCCAGTTGTCCACGCCCGACTTGGGATCGACCAGGCCGATCTTCTGGTTCTGCAGCACGTTGGCCGTGATGAAGTTCGAGATGTCCTTGTTGAAGAAGGTCGCCGACAGCACATTGCCCTTGCCGTAGTAGTACTCCAGGCTCAGGTCGACTTGGGCTGACTTCATCGGCTTGAGCTCGACACTGCCGACCGTCCAGGTCTCGTTGCCGATGCGGTCGTCGTTGTAGCCGGACACCGTCACGCCGAACATGTTGGCGAAGTTCGGGCGGGTGATGGCTTGCGACGCGGCGGCGCGCAGCACCAGGTCCTTGCGCAGATCGAAGGCCAGGTTGACGCTGGGCAGCACGTCGTTGTACTTGGACTTCTTGACGTCGTAGGTCTTGCCCCAGTTCTCGTTGCCGGCGTAGTCGCCCGCGGCCAGCGGCGTGCCGTCGAACTTGTAGCCGGTGCTCTTCACGTCGGTGGAGATGTAGCGCAGGCCGAAGTTGCCGCGCAGGTTGCCGGCCTCGAAGTCGAACATGCCGTACAGGGCCTGGTTCTTCTCGTTGAGCTCGCTGTAGGCCGAGCGGTCTTCGTTCCAGCCGTTGATGTTCTTCAGCGTGCCGGCCACCATGGCGTCGATGTTGGGGCGCGGGATGGTCCAGCCCTTGGCCAGGTCCACGGTGCCGTCGAACAGGCTGCTCGTGGGCGTGTTGGCAATGGTGGCGGCCCAGACGGGGCGGTAGGCGCGCTTCTCGAAGGTGTGGTCGGCAAAACGCACGCCGGTCTTGAAACTGTTGATGGCGCCCCAGTTCAGGTCGATGGTGGCATCGAACTGGGCGTATTTTTCCTGGTCCTTGTTCGGGCCTTGCGAAGTCGCCCAGGTCTGCGGGCCGAGGGCCGAGGGCATGTTGGCGACGCCGAAGGACTGGTTGCTCGTCGGGTTGACGGCGATCTGGTGGCCGGTGGCGTCGATGGTGCCTTGCCACTTGGGCAGGGCAAAGCCGGCGTCCCAGTTGCCGGTCTGGTAGTTGGCCGTCAACGTGGTGCCGCCCTTGGCCTTGGTGGCGCCGGCGACGAAATCGAACTTGGCGCCGTCAAGCTTGTAGTGGCCGTCGAAGGTGGCGCTGTCCGACGTCATCTGCGCGGCGCGGGCCCAGACCTGGAAGAACTGCGTGTCCAGCGGCTTGGCGGCCGTCGTCGTGCTGTGCACGCACATGCCGGTGGGGTTCCAGGCCGACTTCACGTCGGTGTTGCGCTTGTCGCAATTGGGGTCCTGGAAGATGTAGTCGCTGCTGTTGCTGTTGTCGCCCACGAGCTTGAGCTTGAGCAGGTTCAGGCCGAGGTCCAGGCCCTGGGCCGGCTTGGCCTGCAGCGTCAGATTGACGGCATCTCGCTTGCGGTCCTGCACGAAGGCGGTGGGCGCCACGTCTGCCGACCAGCGGTTGTCGGCCTCGATGCCGCGGCGGATGTAGGCGCCGTCGGAATGAGCCGCGGCGGCCAGCACGCCGAAGGTCTTGGCCTCGTTCTTCCAGCTGTACAGGCCCGAGACTTCCTTCTCGGCATCGCTGATGGTGCCCTTGCCGTACTTGACGCTGACGAAGCCGCTGTTGGCCGGCATGTCCAGGGGCTTGCGGGTCTTGACGATGACGGTGCCGCCGATGCCGCCTTCGGTCAGGTCGGCCTGCTGGGACTTGTAGACCTCCATGCCGCCGATCAGCTCGGAGGGCAGCAGGGAGTAGTTGAAGGAGCGGTCGATGTCGAGCTGGTCGTACCAGCCGGTGGACGCAACGGTCTGGCCGTTCAGCGTCGTGTAGGTCATCTGCGGGTCGGAGCCGCGGATGGAGACCGAGGCGCCCTGACCGAAGGCGCGGCCGACGGACACGCCGGGGATGCGGCCCAGGGCCTGGCCGACGTCGGAGTCGGGCAGCTTGCCCACGTCCTCGGCCGACACGGCGTCGACCACGGCGCTGGCGTTCTTCTTGATCGTGGCGGCGGTCTGCAGCGAGGCGCGGATGCCGGTGACGACCACCTGATCGAGCCGGGCCGGCGCGGCGGCTTCCTGTGCCTGGGCGGCGAACGACATGCTGAGCAATGTCAGGGCGGCGGCTGCCGCGATGGGGGTCGGTTTGACCTTCATTGAACTGATCCTCGTAGTGGCCATTGGTTCGGATGGGCAGGTGGTTGCCTGGGGCCGTGCATACCACCTTGAGTCCGGTTGCCGCCCCTGTTTAGTTCTTCATGCGTGCAACCAGTGCAAGGCCACTATATCGATCGATAACGCCACTTTGCTACCAATTCAATCCAAGTAGTTTCCCGGGTGGCTTATGGAGCGTCCTATGAAAAGAAGCGCATCCGTCTCTCAGGCAGTCTTGGAGCGAAGGCCAACTGGTATCGGACTGGTGCCTGGAATCCTGTTGTTCCTCGGAGACGGATTGACTTGCGTATTCAGGCTGGTTGAGCTGAGCAATTTCGCACTGGTAGTCAAGTGGACTCGTCGGCTTGCAGGGTTTGCCGGAGGCCGTGCCGGGGCGGGGAGCCAGGACAATGGAGGTCCCGAAACCCCATGCCTTGGCCTCCCGATGAGCGGCGACTCTGCAGCGACATGAAGCCGGTTGACACCTGGCCGGCGGCCGACGAGCCGCAACTCAAGGAACACCTGGAGCAGCGCGCCGAGCCCGTGCTTCTGAAGGGGCTGGTTGGCCACTGGGCGGCGGTGCAGGCCGGCCGGGCCGGCGCCCTGGACATCTGCGACTACCTGGGCCGCTTCGACCGCGGCGTCGAGGTGATGGCCACCAAGACGCGTGCCGCGTCCCGCGGCGTCATGGGCTACAACGACAGCCTGACCGACTTCGGCTTCGTCAAGGCGCGCATGGGCCTGGCCGAGTTCATGTCCCACCTGGCCGCCTTCCTGTCGGTGGAGGGCGCGCCGTCCATTGCCGCCCAATGCGCCAAGGTCAGCGACGTCATCCCCGGCTTCCTCGACGAGAACCCGCTGCTGGCTCTGCCGGGCGTCGTTCCCAACTTCTGGCTGGGCAATGCGCTGACGGTGCCCGTGCATCACGACCACCCCTACAACCTCGCCTGCGTGGCGGCCGGGCGCAGGCGCTTCACGCTGTTCGCGCCGCAGCAGGTGGGCAACCTCTACATCGGCCCGCTGGAGCACACGCCGTCCGGCGCGCCCATCTCGGTCGTGCATCCCCAGCCGCCGGATCTCGAGCGCTACCCGCGTTACCGTGAGGCCCTGGCGTCGGCCCTGGTGGCCGAGCTGGAGCCGGGCGACGCCCTCTACATCCCGCCGCTGTGGTTCCATCAGGTGGAGGCGCTGGAGAAGGTCAATCTGCTGATCAACTACTGGTGGCCGGTCGCGGGCAACGCGCAGTTGCCGGCGCCGGCGGCGGCCCTGGTCCAGGCCATCCAGGTGCTGAACGCACTGCCACCCGCGCAGCGCGATGCCTGGGCGGCCATGTTCGAACACTATGTGGTGCAGCGCGAGCAGGAGCCCGCCGGCCATATCCCCGAGGCCTGGCACGGCGTGCTGGCGCGGCGACGCTGAACGGATGTCCATGCAGCCGATGAAGGAAGTGGAAGGCATCACGCGCGAGCGCTTCGAGCGCGAAGTGATCGCGACCTACGAGCCTGTGGTGATGCGTGGCGTCGTCAAACACTGGCCGCTGGTGGCGCAGGGCAGGGCGGGCCTGGAGCCCTGCCTGCAATACCTGATGGGCTTCGACAAGGGCGAGGCCGTGGACGCCGTGCTGGCGCGCCCCGAGCCCACGCGCGCCTTCGCCTACAAGCCGGGCCTGGACGGCTTCAACTTCATGCTCGACAAGCGTCCCTATGCGGCCCTGTTCGAGCAGCTCTGGCGCTACAGCCATTTCCCGGATCCGCCGGCGCTGGCGGCGCAAAGCGCGCTGGTGTCCGAGGCCCTGCCGGGCCTGGAGAAGGCCAATGGGCTGCCGCTGCTCGATGGTTCAGTAGCGCCGCGCATCTGGATAGGCAACCGCGCGACCGTGCCGGCGCATTTCGACGACTCCCACAACATCGCCTGCGTGGCCGCCGGGCGGCGGCGCTTCACGCTGCTGCCGCCGCAATGCGCGCCGCTGCTCTATCTCGGCCCGCCCGACTACGCGCCGACCCCGGCGCCGATGTCGGTCGTGCCCGATCTGCACCGTGCCGACCCGGCGCAATTCCCCTTGGTCGCCGAGGCGCTGCAGCAGGCCCTGGTGGCCGAACTGGAGCCGGGGGACGCCATCTACATGCCGCCGCTGTGGTTCCACCAGGTCGAGGCGCTGGCGCCCCACCTGAACATCCTCGTCAACTACTGGTGGCGGCCGCTGGCGGCGCCGCAGCGGCCGGACGACCTGCATCTGGCCGCCATGCGCCTGGCCATGCTGGCCCTGCGCCATCTGCCCGACGGTGAGCGCGAGGGCTGGCGCGCCCTCTTCGACCACTATGTGTTCGGCGCAAGGGGCGAAGGTCTGGCGCACATCCCCGAAGCGCAGCGCCATTTGTTCGGCAACATCGACGCCGCGGCCGATGCCGTCCTGCGCAAGGACATCAAGGGCCGGCTGGGGGGCTGATCACCAGGTGTAGATCTGCATGGCCTTGTCACCGAGGCCGGGCGGGATGTCGGCCAGCAGCTCGCGGTGATCCGGGAAGTTGCCGACGCTGCGGGCAATGAAGTCGTCCACCGCGGCCAGGTTGTGGCGGGCCTGCTGGGCGGTCGGCGGCTGCAGGTCCGCGGCATCCGGAAAGATGCCCATGCCGGCCAGCAGCGCGTACCAGGACACGGTGGGATAGCCGCCGCCGATGCGGCCCGTCTTGAGGGCCGCCACGAGGGGTTTGCGTGACATCCACGTCATCAACACGCCCTGCAGCGCGTCCGACAGATGCATGTTCTCGGCGTTCTGGCGCCAGTAGTCGGTGTCGGTGCGCGAGTTGGTCTTGTAGTGGGCGACGATGTAGTCGCGGGTGTTGTCGAAGCGCTTGCGCATGGCTTCGTTGAACTGCTCTTGCGAGGCGGGACCGAGGTCGCCCTTCTCCAGCACCTCCACCAGCATGGAGGCCGTGACCTGCACGAACAGCAGGGCGGTGGCTTCCAGCGGCTCGATGAAGCCCTGGGACAGGCCCACGGCCACGCAGTTGCGGTTCCAGATCTTGGCCATGCGCCCGACGCGCATCTTCAGGTGGCGGGCGGGAATGTCCGAGTCGAGCAGCCCCAGGTGGCGGCGCAACTCGGTCTCGGCGTCGTCGGCCGAGCAGTGGGCGCTGCTGTAGACATAGCCGTTGCCCTGGCGCTGCGTCAGCGGGATCTTCCAGGCCCAGCCGTGGCGCAGTGCGGTGGACACGGTCTGCGACTCGATGGGCCCGTCCAGCGGCGTCGGCATGGCCACGGCTGCATCGTTGAAGAGGTTCTCGCCAAAGCCGATGAAGGGCGTCTGCAGGGCCTTGCCGATCATGAGCGAGGCAAAGCCGCTGCAGTCGACGAAGAAGTCTGCCGACAGGGTTTCGCCGTCGTCGAGCAGCAGGCCGCCGATGTCACCGCTCTCGTCGAGCTGCACCTGGGTGACGTGGCGCTCCAGATGCTGCACGCCGCGCTCCTTGGCCTTGCGGCCCAGGAACTGGCCGAGCAGGGTGGCGTCGAAGTGATAGCCGTACCAGACGTCGAAAGGGAAATTGGCCTTGGCGCGCGGGCCACGGGCCTGGCGCGCCAGCGCGGCGGAGACGAAGAAGCGATCCGGGTGGGCGTCGACGTCTGCGCCTTCGAGCCGCGCATGGACGTTGTCCACGAAGGGATGCATGGTCATGTTGTCCAGCATCGACACGAAGGGATGGAAGTAGCGCTCGAAGCCCGGTTTGGTCGACCAGCCGTCGAAGGTGATACCGCTCTTGTAGGTGGCATTGCAGGCCGGCATCCACTCGGACTCCTCGATGCCGAGGATCTCGAAGAAGCGGCGCAGCCAGGGCGTCGAGCCTTCGCCGACGCCGATGGTGCCGACCAGGGGGCTCTCCAGCACCGTGACCTTGAGGCGCGGGCCGTAGGCGGTGGTGGCCAGCATCAGCGCCGTCATCCAGCCCGCCGAGCCGCCGCCGACGACGCAGATGTGCTTCACGGGTGGCGGCGCATCCGTGCTGCCGCCGAGGGGACGCGCGGCGATGTACTGGTCGATCAGGGTGGCGGTGTCGCGCATGGGAGTGGGCTATGAAAAAGGGGAGCGTGATCTCCACGCTCCCCTTCGATTGTGTTCACCTGGGGCCTCCGCCGGAACCCGAGGGTTCCAGCAGTGCCGGGTCTCAGGATCAGAACTTGACGCGGGCGGTCAGGTAGAACTGGCGGCCGTTCTTGTAGATGGCGCGCGGCTGGATGTCCGAGGCGTAGTACTTCAGCTTCGGGTCATTCAGGTTCTGGCCGTCCAGGCTCAGCGAGAAGCTGTCGTTGATCTTGTAGCCCAGCGAAGCGGACAGCACGCCCGTGCCCTTCTGGAAGTAGTCCGTGCCGCGGTCCTGGCCGATGAAGATGTCGTCGGTGAAGCTGTAGTTCACGCGGGCCGAGAAGTGGTCGTTCTCGAAGAAGCCGCCCAGGGTGAACGAGTTCTTCGTGTTGCCGCGCAGCACGTGGCCGCTCGAGTCCGAACCATCGGCGTAGGTGTAGTTCGCGCTGACGCCGAAGTTGCCGGCGAGGGGCATTTCGCCCGCGAACTCCAGGCCCTTGACCGAGGCCTTCTTGTTGGTCAGGCCGGTGATGACGAACTGGCGGTTCACGAGTTGCTGGACGCCACCCTGCTGGTTGGTGTTGCCCAGCAGCACCGGGTAGGTGCCGGTGAAGGTGCCGTTCGTGATGTAGGTGCCCATCTGCATGTAGAAGGCACCTGCGGACACGAAGGAACGCGGCGCGAAATACCACTCGACGTTGGCATCGACGTTGTTCGAGCGGATCGGCTTCAGGGCCGCATTGCCGGCCGTGCCGCCGCCGACGGCGTTGTTGTCCAGGAACATGCCGGTCGTGCTGAGCGATGTGAACGCCGACAGGGCCGTGTAGTCGGCGCGGGTCAGCGTGCGGCTGGCGGCTAGGCGGGCCACGATGTCCTTGGTCAGGTCGATGCGCACGCTGGCGCTGGGCAGCAGGTCGGTGTACCTGACGTCGGACGAGGTCGCCGTGAAGTTGCCGAACGCCGAGGCCACATCCACCGTGTCGCCGGGCAGGCTGTTGCGGAAGGCGCCCGAGGTCTGCTTGGTGCGAACCACGCGCAGGCCGACGTTGCCACTCCAGTTGCTGCCTTCCAGGTTGGCCTGCGCATAGGCCGCCGTGCTGGTTTCCTTCACGCTGTACTCGCCGCCGTCGAAGGGCGAGCGACGGGCGATCGGGTCGCGGTTGGTGACGCGGGAGTTGTACTCGGCCAGCGCTTCGGCGGAGATATAGCTCATGCCCGTCGGGAAGCCGCTACCCAGACCGCTGCCGAAGTTGCCCGGATAGGACTGGCTGAAGGCGGGCAGGGTGTAGGGCGACAGCTGGGGAGCATCGTTGCCGCTGGCGTCGGCGCAGGCGCTGGGCTTGCTCCAGTCCCAGGGGCCGACGCGATAGGGCGTTCCGGTCGCGCAGCCCGGGCCCTGGTTCAGCGTGGCGTCGGTGTAGCGCTTGTGCTCGGCACTGCGCACGCCGAACTTCAGGCTCTTCAGGACGCCGGCATCCAGCGTGTACTCGCCGTCCACCTGGGCCCAGCTTTCCTTGTCGTGCACGATGACGTGCTCGGAGCCGAAGATCCAGTCAAAGCCGACAGAGGGGTTGCTGAAGCTGAAGGAGGGTGCCGTGTCGTTGCCGTTGAGCTGGTAGCTGGCACGCGTCGTGGCGATGTGCGGTTCGACGACGTCCTGGCTGAGGGTCTGGCCCTTGCCCTTGGATGTGCCGGCGTTCATCGACAGCGACAGGGCGTCGTTGACGCGGAAGGAGCCTTCCAGGCCGAGGAAGTTGCTCTCCGCGGCGGCCTTGCGCGAGATCATGTCGTAGTAGCCGGCCGTCGAAGGCGTCGCCCAGTTGAAGGTGGCCTTCGTCAGGGTCTTGTTGCCGTTGTTGTCGGTCGCGATCGCGTAGTCGGAGATGGTGGCGCTGTTGATCAGGCCAGCGCGGGGGGCCATCAGGTAGTTGCGGTTGTAGTTGTCCGCGTCCATCTTGGACGAGAAGCCCGTGAGGACGAGATCGACGTCCTTGGTGGGCTTGAGCTCGGCGCGCACCAGGCCGCCCTTGCGCTCACGCTCCTGTGTGAAGTAGGCAGCACCGATCAGGTCGGGCGTGTAGACGCCGCTCAGTTCGGGGTGGGCGGCGACCAGGGCCGGGGCGTTGGTGCTGTCCAGCTTGTTGATGAAGCCCAGCGTTTCGACGCCGTCGCGGCGCAGGCTGCGCTTCTCGGAGAAGGCCTGCACGAGCACGCCGAAGGTTTTGGCGTCGTTCTTGAAATTCAGCAGCGCGCTGAGCTGCGGATCGGTTTTCTTGGGCAGGCTGGCATAGACCGCACCGACGCCAGCTTCGAAAGTCAGGGCCTTGGAGAAGTCCAGGGGCTTGCGGGTGATGATGTTCACCGAGCCGGCCGTGCCGCCTTCCACCAGGGAAGCTTCGGAGCTCTTGCGCACTTCGACGCGGCTCACGAGTTCGGAGGGCAGCAGCGAGTAGCTGACGCTGCGGCCGACGCCGGCGCCGGTCTGGTCCAGCACGAACCAGTCGCCGTTGGCGATGCCGTGGCCATCCAGCAGCGTCTGGGTCAGGCTGGGGTTGGTGCCGCGAATGCCGACGCGGTCGCGTTCGTCGAAGCCGCCCGAGCCACCGGCCGGGCTGTTCAGGATGGTGACGCCGGGCACGCGGGCCAGCGAGTCGGCCACGTTCTTGTCAGGCATCTTGCCGATGTCTTCGGCAGAGATGACGTCGATGTGGGCGTCGGCATTGCGCTTGACGCTCAGCGACTTCTCTTGCGAGGCACGGATGCCGGTGACGGTGACCGTGTCCAGTTGCTGAGGTGCAGCAGCCTGCTGCGCCATGGCGGCGCCGCTGGCGCCGAGCAGGGCGATGAACACCGCCTGCGAGATGGGGGTCTGCTTGACCTTCATGTACTGTTCCTCGTTGTGGCCAATGAATTGGGGCGGCGGTGACTGCTTCGGGTGCGGTGCATACCACCTTCGGTCCGGTTGGCGCTTGGATTGCCCTCAAAAGCGTGTCCAACCAGTGCCATGCCACTGTAACGATTGATAACGCCACTTTGCTACCAGTCTTTACTGAGGAGTTTCCCGAGTGTGGCTGCCTGAAGCCCCTGGCCATGGGGTGTGCGCCCCTTGGAGGCGTGATTTGCGGACGTTTATTGGTATCTCATTGGTATCAATCCAAGTTGAGAACTGTTGCGCGTCGGCGACGAAGCGCTTGCGCGCGGCGCGAAACGGGTGGCCGGCCGAGGCGCGGCTGGTAGTGGATTGGCCTGAATCTGGTCCTGAATTGGTCGTCGCCCTCCGCGTGGCCGCGTCGAGGCGACTTGCGGCGCCTTTGCTGCCGCCGTCGTGGCCGCGGATTCGTGGCTCGGTGCACTTGGCTTGAGCGAGGCCAAGCGACAAGGCGGCGTGCTGGGGTGGGTGCTGCCGCGAGATGCCCGAGCGGGTGTCGGCGCACCGCCCGCGCGGCCTCTTTTTGTTCTTCTTGGCGAGGCTCTGTTGCGCCCCCTTTGCCCTGTGCTATAGTTGCGGGCTTGCCTCAGGAGGGGTGGCCGAGTGGTTAAAGGCAGCAGACTGTAAATCTGCCCGCATAGCGTACGCTGGTTCGAATCCAGCCTCCTCCACCAAAGCATGCGCGCTTTAGCGGGTTGTGCAGAGGTCAAGAGCTCCCAGGGCGGGAGTAGTTCAATGGTAGAACCTTAGCCTTCCAAGCTAATGACACGGGTTCGATTCCCGTTTCCCGCTCCATCGAGTGGGGCTTGGTCGGCAAAGCGTCGACACCGGTTTGCCGGTCAGTTCATCTGGCGTCAAACCCGTGCCGATGCCCATGTGGCTCAGTGGTAGAGCACTCCCTTGGTAAGGGAGAGGTCACGCGTTCGATCCGCGTCATGGGCACCACCAATTTCTCTTTTTCTTCTACTCGTCTCAACGGGTTCGCCTCAGGAGCGCAAGATGGCAAAAGGCAAGTTTGAACGGACCAAGCCGCACGTGAACGTGGGCACGATCGGTCACGTTGACCACGGCAAGACCACGCTGACCGCGGCAATCGCGACCGTGCTGTCCAAGAAGTTCGGCGGCGAGGCCAAGGCCTACGACCAGATCGACGCGGCTCCCGAAGAAAAGGCCCGCGGCATCACGATCAACACCGCCCACGTCGAGTACGAGACGGCCAATCGCCACTACGCGCACGTTGACTGCCCCGGCCACGCCGACTACGTCAAGAACATGATCACCGGTGCCGCCCAGATGGACGGCGCCATCCTGGTGTGCTCGGCCGCTGACGGCCCGATGCCCCAGACGCGCGAGCACATCCTGCTGGCCCGTCAGGTCGGCGTGAAGTACATCATCGTCTTCCTGAACAAGTGCGACATGGTCGACGACGCCGAGCTGCTCGAGCTGGTCGAAATGGAAGTGCGCGAGCTCCTGTCCAAGTACGACTTCCCCGGCGACGACACCCCCATCATCAAGGGTTCGGCCAAGCTGGCGCTGGAAGGCGACACGGGCGACCTGGGCGAGCAAGCCATCATGCGCCTGGCTGACGCCCTGGACACCTACATCCCCCAGCCGGACCGTGCCGTTGACGGCGCCTTCCTGCTGCCGGTGGAAGACGTGTTCTCGATCTCTGGCCGCGGCACCGTCGTGACCGGTCGCGTCGAGCGCGGCATCATCAAGGTCGGCGAAGAAATCGAAATCGTGGGCATCCGCGAAGTCCAGAAGACCACGGTCACGGGCGTCGAAATGTTCCGCAAGCTGCTGGACCAAGGTCAAGCAGGCGACAACGTCGGCATCCTGCTGCGCGGCACCAAGCGTGAAGACGTCGAGCGCGGCCAAGTTCTGGCCAAGCCCGGCACGATCAAGCCCCACACCCACTTCACCGCTGAGATCTACGTTCTGAGCAAGGAAGAGGGCGGCCGCCACACCCCGTTCTTCAACAACTACCGTCCCCAGTTCTACTTCCGCACGACGGACGTGACCGGTGCCGTGGAGCTGCCGAAGGACAAGGAAATGGTCATGCCCGGCGACAACGTCGGCATCACCGTGAAGCTGATCGCTCCGATCGCCATGGAAACCGGCCTGCGCTTCGCCATCCGTGAAGGTGGCCGTACCGTCGGCTCCGGCGTGGTTGCCACGATCCTCGCGTAAACAAGTTTTAGGCCACAGGGGCATAGCTCAATTGGCAGAGCGTCGGTCTCCAAAACCGAAGGTTGGGGGTTCGAGACCCTCTGCCCCTGCCACCCGCCACTGATCACGGCGGTTGGTTTCCTGGCTAAACAAGCATCGGCCCGCGAGAGAGATCTCGGCGGGCCTTGCTGCTGATGGCTACGGCTGTCGCAGCGTCTGAATCGCCGCGTTGAACGCGGCACGTGAAAGTGAAGTGATGGCGAATTCTCCCCAAGTCGAGACCGTGACCACCGGCGCCGACAAGGCCAAGTTGGCTGTTGCGGTGCTGCTGCTGGTCGGCGCGCTGGCGGCGTATTACGGGCTGTCCAAGCAGGGCGCGCTGGTGCAGTGGGCCTCGCTGGTCGTGCTGCTGGCTGCCGGCGTGGCCGCCTTCTTCACGTCCGAGCATGGCAAGGCGCTGATCGCCTATGGCCGCGACTCCGTGCGCGAAGTCAAGAAGGTGGTCTGGCCGACCCGCAAGGAAGCGACGCAGATGACGGGCTATGTGTTCGCCTTCGTCGTCGTCATGGCGCTGTTCCTGTGGCTGACCGACAAGACGTTGGAATGGGTGCTGTACGACCTGATCCTGGGCTGGAAGCGCTGATCGCAAGGAATTCTGATGTCTGAAGAACAAGTCGTCACGACCGAAGCCCCCGTCGGCCCGCCGAAGCGCTGGTACGTCGTCCATGCCTATTCGGGTATGGAGAAGGCTGTCGAGCGCAATCTGCGTGAGCGCATCGACCGCGCCGGCATGCAGGACAAGTTCGGCCGCATCCTCGTGCCGACCGAAGAAGTTGTCGAGCTGAAGAACGGCAAGAAGGCGGTCACCGAGCGCCGCTTCTTCCCCGGCTATGTGCTGGTCGAGATGTTCATGGACGACGAGTCCTGGCACCTGGTGAAGCACACGTCCAAGGTGACGGGCTTCGTCGGCGGCGCCAAGAACCGCCCGGCCCCGATCTCGGAAGCCGAGGTCATGAAGATCGTCAACCAGATGCAGGAAGGCGTCGAGAAGCCCCGGCCCAAGGTCGAGTGGACGGTCGGCGAGGTCGTTCGCGTCAAGGAAGGCCCCTTCACCGACTTCAACGGCTCGGTCGAGGAAGTCAATTACGACAAGTCCAAGGTCCGTGTGTCGGTCACGATCTTCGGTCGCGCCACGCCGGTCGAATTGGACTTCGCGCAGGTCGAAAAAGTCTGACGCGCTAGAATCCTGGGTTCGGCCGGCGACCCTGATGTCGGCCCGTGATCAGTCTGCAACGAGAGGCGGACAAGAGGAGCAAAGGTAAGGACCTGGATCTGAGATCTAGTCCGAGTCCGATGCGCTAGCACTCAGGTGTCCAGGCTTTGCCGCCCGGGCGCTGGATTGGAGAGTTAAACATGGCAAAGAAGATTGTCGGCTTCATCAAGCTGCAAATTCCGGCCGGCAAGGCTAACCCCTCGCCCCCGGTGGGTCCCGCGCTGGGTCAGCGTGGCCTGAACATCATGGAATTCTGCAAGGCGTTCAACGCCCAGACTTCGGCTGGCGGCTTCGAGCCCGGCATGAAGCTGCCGGTGGTCATCACCGCGTTTGCAGACAAGAGCTTCACCTTCATCATCAAGTCGCCCCCGGCGACCGTGCTGCTGAAGAAGGCCGCGAAGATCGAGAAGGGCTCGCAGCGCCCCCACCTGGACAAGGTCGGCAAGCTGACCCGCGCCCAGCTGGAAGAGATTGTCAAGATCAAGTCCAAGGACCTGACGGCTGCCGACGTTGACGCCGGCGTCCGCACCATCGCCGGCTCTGCCCGCTCGATGGGCATCATCGTGGAAGGGGTCTGACATGGCCAAGCTCACCAAGAAGCAAAAGGCGCTGGCTGGCAAGGTCGAATCGACCAAGCTGTACGGCCTGACCGAAGCCCTGGACCTGGTCAAGAGCCTGGCCACCGCCAAGTTCGATGAGTCCATCGACGTCGCCGTTCAACTCGGCATCGATGCCAAGAAGTCGGACCAGGTCGTGCGTGGCGCCGTCGTGCTGCCCAACGGCACCGGCAAGACCAAGCGCGTCGCCGTGTTCGCTCAAGGTGCCAAGGCTGAAGAAGCCCGCGCCGCTGGTGCCGACGTCGTTGGCATGGAAGACCTGGCTGAGCGCGTCAAGGCGGGCGACATGCCCTTCGACGTGGTCATCGCCTCCCCCGACACGATGCGTGTCGTCGGTACCCTGGGTCAGATCCTGGGCCCGCGCGGCCTGATGCCCAACCCCAAGGTCGGCACCGTGACCCCGGACGTCGCGACCGCCGTCAAGAACGCCAAGGCTGGCCAGGTCCAGTTCCGCGTCGACAAGGCCGGCATCATCCACGGCACCCTCGGCCGTCGTTCGTTCGACACCGACAAGCTGGAAGGCAACCTGCGCGCGCTGATCGAGGCCCTGAACAAGGCCAAGCCGGCTTCGAGCAAGGGCATCTACCTGCGCAAGGTCGCCGTGTCCTCGACGATGGGCGTCGGCGCCCGCGTCGAAATCGCTTCGATCAACGCTCAAGCCAACGCCGCTTGATTGCACACCGGGTCCCCGTGGCCCGGGCACTGAATCTGCGCGGAGCGAGTCTGGCTCCGGGCAACAAAGATTGGTGGGGCGCTGTCCGGGCAACCGGGCAGCGCGTCATCCAAGACCGCTGGTGGAGACCCCTTAAATCGACGTCGCAAGACCGAGAACCAGCGCAGATGGCGGTCCCGCTGACAGGATTTTTCCTGACAGATGGTCGCTGAATCCCTGGCGCTCTCGAAGCCGCAAGGCCGAGGGAGCAAATGTGAGGAGTAGACCTTGAGTCTCAATCGCAACGAGAAGGCAGCCGTTGTCTCCGACGTCGCAGCGCAAGCAGCGAAGTCGCAGACGTTGGCGTTGGCCGAGTACCGTGGCCTCACCGTGGAAGCCTTGAACAAGCTGCGCGTCGACGCACGTTCCAAGGGTGTCTATCTTCATGTGCTGAAGAACACCCTGGCCCGTCGCGCCGTCGCTGGCACCCCGTTCGAAGCTGCTACGGAGAGCATGGTCGGCCCGCTGATCTACGGCTTTTCGGAAGACGCTGTCGCGGCTGCCAAAGTCATCGCTGACTTTGCCAAGACCAACGACAAGCTCGTCATCAAGGGTGGTGCCTACGGTGGCAAGGCTCTGGACGTCAATGGCGTGAAGGCTCTGGCCTCCGTCCCGTCCAAGGAAGTCCTGCTGTCGCAGATCGCCGGCCTGCTGCTGTCGCCGGTGCAACGCACCGCGGCCGTGCTGGCTGCCCTGGCTGCAAAGCGTGGTGAAGGTGCTGTGGCTGCTGAAGCCCCCGCCGAAGCCCCGGCCGCAGCCTGATCGACGAACAACGCGTTCACACGCAACCCATCTGTTTTTTAGGAATTAATCATGGCATTCGATAAAGACGCTTTCCTGACCGCCCTGGACAGCATGTCCGTTCTGGAACTGAACGACCTGGTCAAGGCAATTGAAGAGAAGTTCGGCGTGTCCGCCGCTTCGATGGCTGCTCCGGCCGCCGGTGGCGCTGGCGGCGGTGCCGCTGCTGCTGCTGAAGAGAAGACCGAGTTCAACGTCGTCCTGACCGACGCCGGCGCTCAGAAGGTCGGCGTCATCAAGGCCGTCCGCGAAATCACGGGCCTGGGCCTGAAGGAAGCCAAGGACCTGGTCGACGGCGCTCCGAAGAACGTCAAGGAAGGCATCTCCAAGGCCGACGCCGAAGCCGCTGTCAAGAAGCTGGTCGAAGCTGGCGCCAAGGCCGAGATGAAGTGATGGTATGGGGATGGACCCGCGTAGCGGCTCCGTCCCCTCCAGTCAGCTTTGGGGATGGACCTGCGCAGCAGCTCCGACCTCGCTGGCTAGAAAAAGGGGTTGCCGTCAGGCTTCCCCTTTTTCGTCTTTACGGGTTTGTCCCCGTAGAGAACAGCTGAAAGAACCGCGCGCGGTATGATGCGCGGTTCTTTCACGTGTTCTCTGATCCGACTGCAGAGAACCAGTTTGGTCGGACTCCGGTGCAATGCCGGGGTTGTCCGCCAGCGGTTGGTAGTGGCCAACCACCAAGCTAGGCAGCCGCCCGTTCTGGGTGAGTGAGCCAGCCAGTCGCCGACGCGGCTCGCCCCACGGCCAGGGGTGGGCTCGACACGGAGTGTTTATGGCGCAAGCAACCCCCTACAGCTATACCGAGCGCAAGCGGATCCGCAAGAGCTTCGGCAAGCGCGAGAGCGTTCTCAACGTCCCCTATCTGCTCACGATGCAGAAGGACAGCTACGTTGCCTTCCTGCAGAAGGACGTGGCTCCCGCCAAACGCAAGCCCGAAGGCCTGCAGGCGGCTTTCCTTTCGGCGTTCCCGATTGTTTCGCACAACGGTTTCGTCGAGATGAAGTTCCTCGAGTTCAACATCGCCAAGCCGCCGTTCGACACCCGTGAGTGCCAACAGCGGGGGTTGACCTACGCAGCCGCGGTGCGTGCGCGCCTGCAGATGATCATCTATGACCGTGAGTCGCCCCAGGCGAAGACGGTCAAGGAAATCAAGGAACAAGAGGTCTACATGGGCGAAGTGCCCCTGATGACCGACTACGGTTCCTTCATCGTCAACGGTACCGAGCGCGTCATCGTGTCGCAGCTGCACCGTTCGCCGGGCGTGTTCTTCGAGCACGACAAGGGCAAGACGCATTCGTCGGGCAAGCTGCTGTTCAGCGCCCGCATCATTCCCTACCGTGGCTCCTGGCTGGACTTCGAGTTCGACCCGAAGGACATCCTGTACTTCCGCGTCGACCGCCGCCGCAAGATGCCGGTCACCATCCTGCTCAAGGCCATCGGCCTGAACCCCGAGCAGATCCTGGCCCACTTCTTCGTGTTCGACAACTTCCGCCTGATGGACGTTGGCGCGCAGCTTGAATTCGTCGCCGACCGCCTGAAGGGTGAAGTCGCCCGCTTCGACATCGTCGACAAGAGCGGTGCCGTCATCGTCGAGAAGGACAAGCGCATCACCGCTCGTCACGTGCGCCAGCTGGAGCAGTCCGGCACGCAGCACATCTCGGTGCCGGAAGACTTCCTGGTCGGCCGCGTGCTGGCCAAGAACATGATCGACGCCGACACCGGCGAGATCATCGCCAAGGCCAATGACGAACTGACCGACGCGCTGCTGAAGAAGCTGCGCCAGGCTGGCGTCAAGGACATCCAGTGCCTCTTCACCAACGAGCTGGACGAAGGCGCCTACATCAGCCAGACCCTGGCCTCGGATGAAACCGAGACCCAGCTGGCCGCCCGCGTCGCCATCTACCGCATGATGCGCCCCGGCGAGCCGCCGACGGAAGACGCCGTCGAGGCCCTGTTCAACCGCCTGTTCTACAGCACCGACACCTACGACCTGAGCCGTGTCGGCCGCATGAAGTTCAACGCGCGTGTCGGCCGTGACACGCCCGAAGGCAACATGAACCTGTCCAACGAGGACATCCTTGACGTCGTCAAGATCCTCGTCGAGCTGCGCAATGGCCGCGGCGAAGTGGACGACATCGACCACCTGGGCAACCGCCGCGTGCGTTGCGTGGGCGAACTGGCCGAAAACCAGTACCGCTCGGGCCTCGCCCGCATCGAGAAGGCCGTCAAGGAACGTCTGGGCCAGGCCGAGACCGAAGCCCTGATGCCGCACGACCTGATCAACTCCAAGCCGATCTCCGCGGCGCTGAAGGAGTTCTTCGGTGCGTCGCAGCTGTCGCAGTTCATGGACCAGACCAACCCGCTGTCGGAAATCACGCACAAGCGTCGTGTTTCCGCCCTGGGCCCGGGCGGTCTGACCCGCGAGCGCGCCGGCTTCGAAGTCCGCGACGTGCACCCGACCCACTACGGCCGCGTCTGCCCGATCGAAACGCCGGAAGGCCCGAACATCGGCCTGATCAACTCGCTGGCGCTGTACGCGCAGCTCAACGAGTACGGCTTCCTGGAAACGCCGTACCGCCGCGTCGTCGACGGCCACGTCACCGACCAGATCGACTACCTGTCCGCCATCGAGGAAGGCAAGTACGTCATCGCCCAAGCGAATGCGACGCTGAACGCCGGCGGCCAACTCACCGACGAACTGGTGTCCGCCCGTGAAAACGGCGAATCGGTGCTGACCAGCCCCGAGCGCATCCAGTACATGGACGTGGCGCCGACGCAGATCGTGTCGGTCGCTGCTTCGCTCGTGCCCTTCCTCGAGCACGACGACGCGAACCGCGCACTGATGGGCGCCAACATGCAGCGTCAGGCCGTGCCAGTGCTGCGTCCCGAGAAGGCTTTCGTGGGTACGGGCGTCGAGCGCGTCGCCGCGAAGGACTCGGGCACGGTGGTCGCGGCTCGCCGCGGCGGCGTGGTCGACTATGTCGACACCAACCGCATCGTGATCCGCGTCAACGATGACGAGACCGTGGCCGGTGAGGTCGGTGTCGACATCTACAACCTGATCAAGTACCAGCGTTCCAACCAGAACACCAACATCCACCAGCGCCCCATCGTGCGCCGTGGCGACAAGGTGGCGGCCGAGGACATCATTGCCGACGGCGCTTCCACCGACATCGGTGAACTGGCCCTGGGCCAGAACATGCTGGTCGCGTTCATGCCCTGGAACGGCTACAACTTCGAAGACTCGATCCTGATCAGCGAACGCGTCATCGCCGAAGACCGCTACACCTCGATCCACATCGAGGAACTGGTGGTCAACGCGCGTGACACCAAGCTGGGCGCCGAGGAAATCACTCGCGACATCCCGAACCTGTCGGAGCAACAACTCGGCCGTCTGGACGAGTCGGGCATCGTCTACATCGGTGCGGAAGTGAATCCGGGCGACGTGCTGGTCGGCAAGGTCACGCCCAAGGGCGAAACCACGTTGACGCCGGAAGAGAAGCTGCTGCGCGCCATCTTCGGCGAGAAGGCTTCCGACGTGAAGGACACGTCGCTGCGCGTCGACCAAGGCACCAGCGGCACCGTTATCGACGTGCAGGTCTTCACCCGCGAAGGCATCCAGCGCGACAAGCGCGCCCAGCAGATCATCGACGACGAGCTGAAGCGCTACCGCCTGGACCTGAACGACCAGCTGCGCATCGTCGAGAGCGACGCCTTCGACCGTATCGAGAAGCTGCTGAACGGCAAGATCGCCAATGGTGGCCCGCAGAAGATCGCCAAGGGCACCAAGATCGACAAGGACTACCTGGCCTCGGTCGAGAAGTTCCACTGGTTCGACATCCGTCCGGCCGAGGAAGAGATCGCCAACCAGCTCGAGTCGATCAAGAACGCGCTCGACCAGACCCGCCACAGCTTCGACCTGGCTTTCGAAGAAAAGCGCAAGAAGCTGACGCAGGGCGACGAGCTGCCCGCCGGCGTGCTGAAGATGGTCAAGGTCTACCTGGCCGTCAAGCGTCGCCTGCAGCCTGGCGACAAGATGGCCGGCCGTCACGGCAACAAGGGTGTCGTGTCCAAGGTCACCCCGATCGAAGACATGCCCTACATGGCCGACGGCACGCCCGCCGACATCGTGCTGAACCCGCTGGGCGTCCCGTCGCGGATGAACGTGGGCCAGGTGCTGGAAGTGCATCTGGGCTGGGCCGGCAAGGGCATCGGCCAGCGCATCGGCGACATGCTGCAGCAGCACTCCAAGGTGGCTGAACTGCGCAAGCTGTTCGACCAGCTCTACAACCAGAGCGGCGGCAAGACCGAGAACATCGACGACCTGTCCGACACCGAAGTGCTGGAGATGGCCGAGAACCTCGCCAAGGGCGTGCCCTTCGCGACGCCGGTCTTCGACGGTGCCAAGGAAGAAGAAATCCGCGGCATGCTCAAGCTGGCCTACCCGGACGACATCGCCGCCAAGAAGGGCCTGACCGAGACGCGCACCCAGGCCTGGCTGTGCGACGGCCGCACCGGCGAGCAGTTCGAGCGCCCGGTCACCGTCGGCTACATGCACGTGCTGAAGCTGCACCACTTGGTGGACGACAAGATGCACGCCCGTTCGACCGGCCCGTACTCGCTGGTCACGCAGCAACCGCTGGGCGGCAAGGCCCAGTTCGGCGGCCAGCGTTTCGGCGAAATGGAAGTCTGGGCGCTGGAAGCCTATGGCGCCTCGTACATCCTGCAGGAAATGCTGACTGTCAAGTCCGACGACGTGAACGGCCGCACCAAGGTCTACGAAAGCATCGTCAAGGGCGAACACGCCATCGAAGCGGGCATGCCCGAATCGTTCAATGTGCTGGTCAAGGAAATCCGCTCCTTGGGCATCGACATTGAACTGGAACGCAATTAAGGAGCAGATGCATGAAGGGACTACTCGACCTTTTCAAGCAATTCACCCCCGATGAGCATTTCGATGCCATCAAGATCGGCCTGGCTTCCCCGGAGAAGATCCGCAGCTGGTCGTTCGGCGAGGTGAAGAAGCCCGAGACCATCAACTACCGCACCTTCAAGCCGGAACGCGACGGCCTGTTCTGCGCCAAGATCTTTGGCCCGATCAAGGACTACGAGTGCCTGTGCGGCAAGTACAAGCGCCTGAAGCACCGCGGCGTCATCTGCGAGAAGTGCGGCGTTGAAGTCACGCAGACCAAGGTGCGTCGCGAGCGCATGGGTCACATCGACCTGGCCGCGCCCTGCGCCCACATCTGGTTCCTGAAGTCGCTGCCGTCGCGTCTGGGCCTGGTGCTCGACATGACGCTGCGCGACATCGAACGCGTGCTGTACTTCGAAGCCTATGTGGTCGTCGACAGCGGCATGACGCCGCTGAAGAAGTTCTCGATCATGAGCGAGGACGACTACGACGCCAAGCGCATCGAGTACGGTGACGAGTTCATCGCGCTGATGGGCGCCGAGGGCATCAAGAAGCTGCTGGAGGAGATGGATCTCGACATCGAGATCGATCGCCTGCGCAACGACATGACCGGCTCCGAGCTCAAGGTCAAGAAGAACTCCAAGCGCTTGAAGGTCATGGAGGCCTTCAAGAAGTCCGGCATCAAGCCGAACTGGATGGTGCTGGACGTGCTGCCCGTGCTGCCGCCGGACCTGCGTCCGCTGGTGCCGCTGGACGGCGGCCGCTTCGCGACCTCCGACCTGAACGACCTCTACCGTCGCGTCATCAACCGCAACAACCGCCTGGCCCGTCTGCTCGAGCTGAAGGCCCCTGAAATCATCGTGCGCAACGAAAAGCGCATGCTGCAGGAAGCCGTCGACTCGCTGCTGGACAACGGCCGCCGCGGCAAGGCGATGACCGGCGCGAACAAGCGTGCCCTCAAGTCGCTGGCCGACATGATCAAGGGCAAGAGCGGTCGCTTCCGTCAGAACCTGCTGGGCAAGCGCGTCGACTACTCGGGCCGTTCGGTCATCGTGGTGGGCCCGACGCTCAAGCTGCACCAGTGCGGCCTGCCCAAGCTGATGGCCCTGGAGCTCTTCAAGCCCTTCATCTTCAGCCGTCTCGAAGCCATGGGCATCGCGACGACGATCAAGGCTGCCAAGAAGGAAGTCGAATCCGGCACGCCGGTGGTCTGGGACATCCTTGAAGAAGTCATCAAGGAACACCCGGTCCTGCTGAACCGCGCCCCGACGCTGCACCGCCTCGGCATCCAGGCTTTCGAGCCCGTGCTGATCGAAGGCAAGGCCATCCAGCTGCACCCCCTCGTCTGCTCGGCCTTCAACGCCGACTTCGACGGTGACCAGATGGCCGTCCACGTGCCGCTGTCGATCGAAGCGCAGATGGAAGCCCGCACCCTGATGCTGGCGTCCAACAACGTGCTGTTCCCGGCCTCCGGCGAACCGTCCATCGTCCCGTCGCAAGACGTGGTGCTGGGCCTGTACTACGCCACCCGCGAGCGCACCAACGGCAAGGGCGAAGGCCTGATCTTCTCGGACATCCCCGAGATCATCCGCGCGCTGGAAAACGGCGCCGTGGAAATCACCGCCAAGATCAGCGTTCGCCTGACCGAGTGGACCAAGGACAAGGAAACGGGCGAATTCGTGCCCGAGACCAAGCTCGTGGACACCACCGTTGGCCGTGCCCTGCTGTCCGAGATCCTGCCCAAGGGCCTGCCGTTCTCGAACATCAACAAGGCGCTGAAGAAGAAGGAAATCTCGCGTCTCATCAACACGAGCTTCCGCAAGTGCGGCCTGAAGGAAACCGTCGTGCTGGCCGACAAGCTGCTGCAAAGCGGCTTCAAGCTCGCCACGCGCGCCGGCATCTCGATCGCCATCGACGACATGCTGGTGCCCGCTCAGAAGCACACCCTGATCGAGCGCGCCGAGAAGGAAGTCAAGGAGATCGAGCAGCAGTACGTCTCGGGTCTCGTGACGGCCGGCGAGCGCTACAACAAGGTCGTGGACATCTGGGGCAAGGCCGGTGACGAAATCGGCAAGAAGATGATGGACCACCTGAAGGTCGAGAAGACGACCGATCGCCACGGCAAGACCGTCGATCAAGAGTCGTTCAACTCGATCTACATGATGGCCGACTCGGGCGCGCGCGGTAGCGCGGCCCAGATCCGCCAGCTGGCCGGCATGCGCGGCCTGATGGCCAAGCCGGACGGCTCCATCATCGAGACACCCATCACGGCGAACTTCCGTGAAGGCCTGAACGTTCTGCAGTACTTCATCTCCACCCACGGTGCTCGTAAGGGCCTGGCGGACACGGCGCTGAAGACCGCGAACTCCGGCTACCTGACGCGTCGTCTGGTCGACGTGACCCAGGATCTGGTCGTCATCGAAGAAGATTGCGGCACCGACAACGGCATGGCGATGCGCGCCCTGGTCGAAGGCGGTGAAGTCATCGAATCGCTGCGCGACCGCGTCCTCGGCCGCGTCACCGCCATCGACGTCGTGCACCCCGAGACGCAAGCCTCGCTGCTCGGCGCCGGCAAGATGCTGGACGAAGACACCCTCGACGTGCTGGAACAAGCCGGCGTCGACGAGATCAAGGTCCGCACGCCGCTGACCTGCGGCACCCGCTTCGGCCTGTGCGCCAAGTGCTACGGCCGCGACCTTGGCCGCGGCGGCCTGGTCAACACCGGTGAAGCTGTCGGCGTCATTGCCGCGCAGTCCATCGGTGAACCCGGCACGCAGCTGACGATGCGTACCTTCCACATCGGCGGTGCCGCTTCGCGCGCTGCCGTCGCCTCGAGCGTGGAAGCCAAGTCGGACGGCATCATCGGCTTCAACGCCACGATGCGCTACGTCACCAACGGCAAGGGCGAGCTGGTCGTGATTTCCCGCTCCGGCGAGATCATCATTGCCGACCCGCACGGCCGCGAGCGCGAGCGTCACAAGGTGCCTTACGGCGCGATCCTGAACATCAAGCCCAGCCAGACCATCAAGGCCGGCGTGGTGCTCGCCAACTGGGACCCGCTGACCCGCCCGATCATCACGGAATTCGCCGGCCAGGCGAAGTTCGAGAATGTCGAGGAAGGCGTGACCGTCGCCAAGCAGGTGGACGAAGTGACCGGTCTGTCGACCCTGGTCGTCATCGACCCGAAGCGCCGCGGCGCCGCCAAGGTCATCCGTCCGCAGGTCAAGCTGCTGGACGCCGGCGGCCACGAGGTCAAGATCCCTGGTACCGACCACTCGGTGGCCATCGGCTTCCAGGTCGGCTCGCTGATCCAGATCCGCGACGGCCAGGAACTGCTGCCTGGTGAAGTGCTCGCCCGTATCCCGGTCGAAGGCCAGAAGACCCGCGACATTACCGGCGGTCTGCCGCGTGTGGCCGAGCTCTTCGAAGCCCGTTCGCCCAAGGACGTCGGCGTGCTGGCCGAGCAGACCGGCACGGTGTCGTTCGGCAAGGAGACCAAGGGCAAGATCCGCCTGCAGATCACCGATCCGGACGGCAAGGCCCACGAGGAACTGGTGCCCAAGGAAAAGAACATCCTGGTGCACGAAGGCCAGGTGGTCAACCGTGGCGAGCTGATCGTCGACGGCGCCGCAGACCCGCAGGACATCCTGCGCCTTCTGGGCATCGAGGAGCTGGCGCGCTACATCGTCGATGAAGTCCAGGACGTGTACCGCCTCCAGGGCGTGAAGATCAACGACAAGCACATCGAGGTGATCGTTCGCCAGATGCTGCGTCGCGTGGTCATCACCAACCCGGGCGATACGCACTACATCCTGAACGAGCAGGTCGAACGTTCGGAGCTGCTGGACACCAACGACCGCATGCGCAAGGAAGGCAAGACGACGGCCACCCACGCCGACGTGCTGCTGGGTATCACCAAGGCCTCGCTGTCGACCGACTCCTTCATCTCCGCCGCTTCCTTCCAGGAAACGACGCGCGTCCTCACCGAGGCTGCCATCATGGGCAAGCGCGACGAGCTGCGTGGCCTGAAGGAAAACGTCATCGTCGGCCGCCTGATCCCCGCCGGTACCGGCATGGCCTTCCACGAAGCACGCCGTGCCAAGGAAGCCATGGACGACGCCGAGCGCCGCGCCATCGCGCTGCAGGAGGCCGAAGAGCTGGCTGCCGCCCAGATGGCTGGCGTCGACGCTGGCGACCACTCGGCCGAATAAGCCGTCGAGGGCTCTGCCCTCCGAAGCCGCCCCGGTTCAGGCTGCGGGCGGCTTTTTCATTCCTGGGTCCAGCCTTCGGGCTTGAGGATGAGCAGGCCGCGAAGCTTGGCTCGCTTGGCCAGTGCCAGGACGGCCTTGTCGCGCGAAATCAACCAGCGGGCCTGGCTTGCCAGCGCCAGGTCGATGAACTTCTGGTCATCCGGGTCGCGGCAGACCAGGCGGCCGGCCAGCGGCTGCGGTTCCGCGGCTGCCACGGCCAGCGCATGGGCGTCGAACTGGGCCTCGATAAAAGCCAGGTCAGGTGCGTAGCTCGCCGCGATCCCGCGGCCCAGCACATGGCGGATCTCGTCGCGCATCGAGGGGGCGACCAGCCAGCGCAGGGCGCCCGAAGTGACGGCCGCCGTCAGCGCCTGCACGCGTGCATCGCGGAACACCAGCCAGTCCATGACGACCTGGGTGTCGATGACGATGGCCGGTGGCTCACTGCCGCTGGGCGTGGCAGGTGGGTCGACGGGCAGGGCAGGGGCGTCCATGCCGGCAGCTTAGCGGGCAAGCCGGTGCATTCGGGCAGACCCTTGTGCCGATTTCCTCACCGGTCTACAATCGCCGGCTCTCCGCCTTTTGGGTGCTGCATCCGTGCGCGCTCAAAACTGCGGGGTTCACTGACTTCAAACGGGAACAAGTCGTAATGCCAACCATCAATCAACTGGTGCGCCACGGTCGAGAGGCCGAGGTCACCAAGTCCAAGTCGCCTGCGATGCAGAACTGCCCGCAGCGCCGCGGTGTCTGCACCCGCGTCTACACCACCACGCCCAAGAAGCCGAACTCGGCTCTGCGTAAGGTCGCCAAGGTGCGCCTGACCAATGGTTTCGAGGTCATCTCGTACATCGGCGGCGAAGGCCACAATCTGCAAGAACACAGCGTCGTGCTCGTGCGCGGCGGCCGTGTGAAGGACCTGCCCGGTGTGCGTTACCACATCGTCCGCGGCTCCCTCGACCTGCAGGGCGTCAAGGATCGCAAGCAATCGCGTTCCAAGTACGGCGCGAAGCGTCCCAAGAAGTAAATCGTCTGTTCGGGCCCAGCTATACAGCTGACCCAACGTTGTTGCGGCACTGAAATATCTCAGTGACCGAGTAAGTGGATGACCCCAGATGTCGGTGGTTGTCCAGCGGAGTCAGGCCAGAAGGTCGTCTCCAACTGAAGCAAAAGGAAGAGTGCCATGCCACGTCGTCGCGAAGTACCCAAGCGCGAGATCCTCCCGGACCCCAAGTTCGGTTCCGTCGATCTGTCCAAGTTCATGAACGTCATCATGGAATCGGGCAAGAAGGCCGTCGCTGAGCGCATCATCTACGGTGCCCTCGACCAGGTCGAAAAGAAGATCGGCAAGGATCCGCTGGAAGTGTTCATGGTCGCCCTGAACAACGTGAAGCCCATGGTTGAAGTGAAGTCCCGCCGTGTCGGCGGTGCGAACTACCAAGTTCCCGTGGAAGTTCGCCCCGTCCGCCGGATGGCCCTCGCCATGCGCTGGCTGAAGGAATCCGCTCGCAAGCGCGGTGAGAAGTCGATGGCTCAACGCCTGGCCAATGAACTGCTGGAGGCCGCTGAAGGCCGTGGCGGCGCGATGAAGAAGCGCGACGAAGTTCACCGCATGGCAGAAGCCAACAAGGCTTTCTCGCACTTCCGCTTCTAAACTCACTGTCTTTCAGCCGCCTCGGGTTTCTACCAACCCGCTGGCGGCTCATGCCTTCTGGAGCAAACCATGGCCCGCAAAACCCCCATCGAGCGCTACCGCAACATCGGTATCTCCGCGCACATCGATGCCGGCAAGACCACCACGACCGAGCGCATCCTTTACTACACCGGTGTGAACCACAAGATCGGTGAAGTGCACGATGGCGCCGCCACGATGGACTGGATGGAGCAAGAGCAAGAGCGTGGCATCACGATCACGTCCGCTGCCACGACCTGCTTCTGGAAGGGCATGGATCTGGCTCGCCCCGAGCACCGCATCAACATCATCGACACCCCCGGACACGTCGACTTCACGATTGAAGTCGAGCGCTCCATGCGCGTCCTGGACGGCGCCTGCATGGTCTATTGCGCCGTGGGTGGCGTGCAGCCCCAGTCGGAAACCGTCTGGCGTCAGGCCAACAAGTACAAGGTGCCCCGCCTCGCGTTCGTCAACAAGATGGACCGCACCGGCGCGAACTTCTTCAAGGTCTACGACCAGATGAAGCTGCGCCTCAAGGCCAACCCCGTGCCCGTCGTCATTCCCATCGGCGCTGAAGAAAACTTCACCGGCGTGATCGACCTCATCAAGATGAAGGCGATCATCTGGGACGAGGCCTCGCAAGGCATGAAGTTCAGCTACGAAGACATCCCGGCCGACCTGCAGGCCGACGCTGTCAAATGGCGTGAAAACCTCATCGAAGCCGCCGCTGAGTCCAGCGAAGAGCTGATGAACAAGTATCTGGAGTCGGGTGACCTGACGGAAGAAGAAGTCGTCACGGCCATCCGCAAGCGCACCATCGCCGCTGAAATCCAGCCGATGTTCTGCGGCACCGCCTTCAAGAACAAGGGCGTGCAGCGCATGCTGGACGGCGTCATCGACTTCATGCCGTCGCCCATCGACGTGCCGCCGGTGCCGGGCACCGACGAAGACGACCAGCCGGTCGTCCGCAAGGCCGACGACAGCGAGAAGTTCGCCGCCCTGGCCTTCAAGCTGATGACCGACCCCTACGTTGGCCAGCTGACCTTCGTGCGCGTCTATTCCGGCGTTCTGCAGTCGGGCGCCAGCGTCTACAACCCGATCCGCGGCAAGAAGGAACGTATCGGCCGGATCCTGCAGATGCACGCCAACCAGCGTGAAGAAATCTCGGAAATTCTGGCTGGCGACATCGCCGCCTGCGTGGGCCTGAAGGACGTCACCACGGGCGAAACCCTGTGCGACCCCGAAGCCATCATCACGCTGGAAAAGATGGTCTTCCCCGAGCCCGTGATCTCGCAGGCCGTCGAGCCCAAGACCAAGGCTGACCAGGAAAAGATGGGTATCGCTCTGGGCCGTCTGGCCAAGGAAGACCCGTCCTTCCGTCTGCGCACCGATGAAGAGTCGGGCCAGACCATCATTTCCGGCATGGGCGAACTCCACCTGGAAATCATCGTCGACCGCATGAAGCGCGAGTTCGGCGTGGAAGCCAACGTCGGCAAGCCGCAAGTGGCCTACCGCGAAACCATCCGCAAGACCGCCACCGACGTCGAAGGCAAGTTCGTTCGCCAGTCGGGTGGTAAGGGCCAGTACGGTCACGTCGTGATCACGCTGGAGCCGCAAGAGCCGGGCAAGGGTTTCGAGTTCGTTGACGCCATCAAGGGCGGTGTGGTTCCTCGCGAATACATCCCCGCGGTCGAGAAGGGCATCATCGACAGCCTGCCGAACGGCGTGCTGGCCGGCTTCCCGGTCGTCGACGTCAAGGCCACGCTGACCTTCGGTTCGTACCACGACGTGGACTCGAACGAAAACGCGTTCAAGATGGCCGCCTCGATGGGTTTCAAGGAAGCCTGCCGCCGCGCCAGCCCCGTCATCCTCGAGCCGATGATGGCCGTGGAAGTCGAGACGCCTGAAGACTACGCCGGCAACGTGATGGGCGACCTGTCCAGCCGTCGCGGCATGGTGCAGGGCATGGACGACATGGTCGGTGGCGGCAAGGTCATCAAGGCCGAAGTTCCGCTGTCGGAAATGTTCGGCTACTCCACGACCCTGCGCTCGATGTCGCAAGGCCGTGCCACGTACACGATGGAGTTCAAGCACTACAGCGAAGCTCCGAAGAACGTGGCCGACGCCATCATCACGGCGCGCGGCAAGTCGGCCTGATCGACTCCTGAACTGAATCGTCTTCGCAGCGGCCCGCCCGCTTCGCCAGTCGGCGGGAAACACGGGCTCTGCGGAAACGCTAAACCAACAGACTGGCGAGATGCTCTTTTTGGAGAATTGAAATGGCAAAAGGCAAGTTTGAACGGACCAAGCCGCACGTGAACGTGGGCACGATCGGTCACGTCGACCACGGCAAGACGACGCTGACGGCAGCGATCGCGACCGTGCTGTCCAAGAAGTTCGGCGGCGAGGCCAAGGCCTACGACCAGATCGACGCGGCTCCCGAAGAAAAGGCCCGCGGCATCACGATCAACACCGCCCACGTCGAGTACGAGACGGCCAATCGCCACTACGCGCACGTTGACTGCCCCGGCCACGCCGACTACGTCAAGAACATGATCACCGGTGCCGCCCAGATGGACGGCGCCATCCTGGTGTGCTCGGCCGCTGACGGCCCGATGCCCCAGACGCGCGAGCACATCCTGCTGGCCCGTCAGGTCGGCGTGAAGTACATCATCGTCTTCCTGAACAAGTGCGACATGGTCGACGACGCCGAGCTGCTCGAGCTGGTCGAAATGGAAGTGCGCGAGCTCCTGTCCAAGTACGACTTCCCCGGCGACGACACCCCCATCATCAAGGGTTCGGCCAAGCTGGCGCTGGAAGGCGACACGGGCGACCTGGGCGAGCAAGCCATCATGCGCCTGGCTGACGCCCTGGACACCTACATCCCCCAGCCGGACCGTGCCGTTGACGGCGCCTTCCTGCTGCCGGTGGAAGACGTGTTCTCGATCTCTGGCCGCGGCACCGTCGTGACCGGTCGCGTCGAGCGCGGCATCATCAAGGTCGGCGAAGAAATCGAAATCGTGGGCATCCGCGAAGTCCAGAAGACCACGGTCACGGGCGTCGAAATGTTCCGCAAGCTGCTGGACCAAGGTCAAGCAGGCGACAACGTCGGCATCCTGCTGCGCGGCACCAAGCGTGAAGACGTCGAGCGCGGCCAAGTTCTGGCCAAGCCCGGCACGATCAAGCCCCACACCCACTTCACCGCTGAGATCTACGTTCTGAGCAAGGAAGAGGGCGGCCGCCACACCCCGTTCTTCAACAACTACCGTCCCCAGTTCTACTTCCGCACGACGGACGTGACCGGTGCCGTGGAGCTGCCGAAGGACAAGGAAATGGTCATGCCCGGCGACAACGTCGGCATCACCGTGAAGCTGATCGCTCCGATCGCCATGGAAACCGGCCTGCGCTTCGCCATCCGTGAAGGTGGCCGTACCGTCGGCTCCGGCGTGGTTGCCACGATCCTGGCCTAACTTCTGCGTGACGTGCGCCGGGCGGACTCCGTTCGGCGCTCACCACCTGCTCTTTAAGGAACCGTCATGCAAAAGCAAAAGATCCGCATCCGCCTGAAGGCGTTTGACTACAAGCTGATCGACCAATCGGCTCTCGAAATCGTCGAGACCGCCAAGCGCACCGGCGCCATCGTCAAGGGTCCCGTGCCCCTGCCGACGCGCATGGAGCGTTTCGACATCCTGCGTTCGCCCCACGTCAACAAGACCAGCCGCGACCAGTTCGAGATCCGCACCCATCAGCGCCTGATGGACATCGTCGACCCGACCGACAAGACGGTCGACGCTCTGATGAAGCTCGACCTGCCCGCCGGCGTCGACGTCGAAATCAAGCTGCAGTAAATCCCGAGCCTTCGGGCTTGAGAACCCAAGGCCCCGGCCCTGTCTCGACAGGCCGGGGTCTTGTCTTTTGGGCTGTATGAGGCCTAACGCTTGCATCAGGGCTATCCCGCAGGCTATACTCGCCAGCTTTCCCGGGTCGGCTCCTGCCTGCTCGGGGTTCGCGCGTCAGTTCTCGGGTTTGTTTCGAGGTCTGTCGCAAGGTCAGCCCGGCCAATCGATGTCGGGTGTTCGCAATAGCTTCCAAGGCGCGAGCCGAGGGGGCTGGAGAAAAACATGAGTCTGAGCAACCGTCTCGGTTTGCTGGGCCGCAAGGTGGGCATGATGCGCATCTTCACGGACGATGGCGATGCCATTCCCGTGACGGTGCTGGACGTGTCCAACAACCGCGTGACCCAGGTCAAGACCCAAGAGACCGACGGCTACAGCGCCATCCAAGTGGCGTTCGGTACGCGCAAAGCTTCGCGCGTCACCAAGCCCGAAGCCGGCCACCTCGCCAAGGCGGGTGTCGAAGCCGGTGAAATCCTCAAGGAATTCCGCGTCGAAGCCGACGTCGCTGCCCAGTACAAGGCTGGCGCGACCGTTCCGGTGACGTTGTTCGCCGCCGGCCAGCTGGTCGACGTGCAGGGCACGTCCATCGGCAAGGGCTTCGCAGGCACCATCAAGCGCCACAACTTCAGCTCGCAGCGCGCGTCGCACGGTAACAGCCGTTCGCACAACGTGCCGGGCTCGATCTCGATGGCGCAAGACCCGGGCCGTGTGTTCCCGGGCAAGAAGATGACCGGCCACATGGGCGACGAAACCGTCACCACCCAGAACCTGGACATCGTGCGCGTTGACGAAGCTCGTCAACTGCTGCTGGTCCGCGGTGCGGTCCCGGGTTCCAAGAACGGCCATATCGTCGTTCGCCCGGCCGTCAAGGTCAAAGTCAAGAAGGGAGCCAACTGATGCAGCTCGAGCTCCTGAACGAGCAGGGTCAGGCCACCAGCAAGGTGGACGCGCCTGACACCGTCTTCGCTCGCGACTACAACGAAGCCCTGGTGCACCAGGTGGTCGTGGCCTTCCAGGCCAACGCCCGTCAAGGCACCCGCGCCCAGAAGGACCGTGAACAGGTCCATCACTCGACCAAGAAGCCTTTCCGCCAGAAGGGCACCGGCCGCGCTCGCGCCGGTATGACCTCGTCGCCGCTGTGGCGCGGGGGCGGTCGCATCTTCCCGAACCTGCCTGACGAGAACTTCTCGCACAAGCTGAACAAGAAGATGTACCGCGCCGGCATGGCTGCGATCCTGTCGCAGCTGGCCCGTGAAGGTCGTCTGGCCGTGGTGGACTCGATCTCGGTCGAAGCCCCCAAGACCAAGCTGCTGGCCGCCAAGTTCAAGGCCATGGGCCTGGACTCGGTGATGGTCATCTCCGACATCGTCGATGACAACCTGCTGCTGGCTTCGCGCAACCTGGCCAATGTGCTGGTCGTCGAGCCGCGCTACGCCGATCCCCTGTCACTGGTCTTCTACAAGAAGGTGCTTGTGACCAAGGCCGCGGTCGAGCAACTCAAGGAGATGCTGGCATGAGCGCCCCCAAGTATTCCGAAGGCCGTCTGGCCTCCGTGCTGCTCGCGCCCATCGTGTCCGAAAAGGCCACGCAAGTTGCCGAGAAGCACAACCAGGTCCTGTTCAAGGTCCTGCGCGACGCCACCAAGCCCGAGATCAAGGCCGCTGTTGAACTGATGTTCAAGGTCGAGGTCGAGTCGGTCAACGTCGTCCAGGTCAAGGGCAAGACGAAGCGCTTTGGTGGCCGTGCCGGCCGCCGCGACCACGTCAAGAAGGCCTATGTGGCCCTCAAGGCCGGTCAAGAGCTCAATTTCTCCGGGGAGGCCGCGTAAATGGCCATCGTCAAAGTCAAGCCGACTTCGCCCGGCCGCCGTGGCGTCGTCAAGGTGGTGCACAAGCACCTGCACAAGGGCGCGCCCCATGCAGCCCTGCTCGAGCCCCAGATCCAGAATTCGGGCCGTAACAACAACGGTCACATCACGATTCGCCACAAGGGCGGTGGTCACAAGCACCACTACCGCGTGGTCGACTTCAAGCGCAACAAGGACGGCATTCCGGCCAAGGTCGAGACCATCGAGTACGACCCGAACCGCACCGCCCACATTGCGCTGGTGTGCTACGCCGACGGCGAGCGCCGCTACGTGATCGCCCCGCGCGGTCTGGAAGTGGGCGCAACCATCCTGAGCGGCTCGGAAGCGCCGATCAAGGCTGGCAACACGCTGCCGATCCGCAACATCCCGGTGGGCTCGACCATCCATTGCATCGAGCTGCAGCCTGGCAAGGGTGCCCAGATGATCCGTTCGGCCGGCACCTCCGCTGTCCTGATGGCTCGTGAAGGCGTCTACGCACAGATCCGTCTGCGCTCCGGCGAAGTCCGCCGCGTGCACATCGACTGCCGCGCCACCATCGGTGAAGTGAGCAACGAAGAGCACAGCCTGCGTCAATACGGCAAGGCTGGCGCGATCCGCTGGAAGGGCGTCCGCCCGACCGTTCGTGGCGTCGCCATGAACCCGGTGGATCACCCGCACGGTGGTGGCGAAGGCCGCACCGGCGAGGGCCAGGTCCCTGTGTCGCCGTGGAACACCCTGACGAAGGGCTACCGCACTCGCAACAACAAGCGCACGCAGACGTTCATCGTCTCGCGTCGCAAGAAGTAAGGGCTAGGCCATGACTCGTTCGCTGAAGAAGGGCCCCTTCGTTGACCACCATCTGATGGCCAAGGTCGACAAGGCTGTTGCCATCAAAGACAAGAAGCCCATCAAGACCTGGTCGCGCCGCTCGACGATCCTGCCCGAGTTCATCGGTCTGACGATCGCCGTGCACAACGGCAAGCAGCACGTGCCGGTCTATGTGTCTGACCAGATGGTCGGCCACAAGCTGGGTGAATTCGCACTGACCCGCACCTTCAAGGGCCACCCGGCCGACAAGAAGGCCGGGAAGAAGTAAGGATGTCAACGATGGAAACCAAAGCAATCGTTCGTGGCGTCCGCCTCTCGTGTGACAAGGGTCGCCTCGTGGCTGACCTGATCCGCGGCAAGAAGGTGGACCAAGCGCTGAACATCCTGGAATTCACCCAGAAGAAGGCGGCCCTGATCATCAAGAAGGCGCTGGAGAGCGCCATCGCCAACGCCGAGCACAACGACGGCGCTGACATTGATGAACTCAAGGTCACCTCGATCTACGTCGAACAGGGTGCCACGTTGAAGCGCTTCTCGGCTCGCGCCAAGGGCCGCGGCAACCGCATCAGCAAGCCCACCTGCCACATCTTCGTGGCCGTCGGCAACTAAGGCGCAAGAAGACTATGGGACAGAAAATCCATCCGGTTGGCTTCCGCCTTCCTGTCACCCGCAACTGGGCTTCGCGCTGGTACGCGAACAACCAGAACTTCGCCACGATGCTGGCCGAAGATCTGCAAGTTCGTGACTACCTGAAGGTCAAGCTCAAGAACGCCGCTGTTTCGCGCATCCTGATCGAGCGTCCCGCCAAGAACGCCCGCATCACGATCTTCTCGGCTCGTCCGGGCGTCGTGATCGGCAAGAAGGGCGAAGACATCGAGGCGCTGAAGGCTGAGCTGACCAAGCGTCTGGGCGTGCCCGTCGCCGTCAACATCGAAGAAGTGCGCAAGCCTGAAGTCGATGCCCAGCTGATCGCCGACTCGATCACCCAGCAGCTCGAAAAGCGCATCATGTTCCGCCGCGCCATGAAGCGCGCGATGCAGAACGCCATGCGTCTGGGTGCCCAGGGCATCAAGATCATGAGCGCTGGTCGTCTGAACGGCATCGAAATCGCTCGTACCGAGTGGTATCGCGAAGGTCGTGTGCCCCTGCACACCCTGAAGGCCGACATCGACTACGGCTTCTCCGAAGCCAAGACCACCTATGGCGTCATCGGCGTCAAGGTCTGGGTCTACCGCGGTGACCGTCTCGCCAATGGCGAGGCTCCGGTCATCAACACCCCCGCAGGCGCCGAAGACGATCGTCGCCCGCGCCGTAACGCCCGTCCGGGCGCTCCCGGTGGCCGTGGCCGCCCGGGTGGCGATCGTGGCCCGCGTGACGGAGCAGATCAGCCCGCTGCCGCCGCCCCCACGGGTGACGCAGCCAAGCCCGCTGCCAAGCGCGTGGTCCGCAAGGTCCCCGCAGCCGGCGGTGAGGCCAAAGGAGAATAAGCATGCTGCAACCCGCTCGTCGTAAATACCGCAAGGAGCAGAAGGGCCGCAACACTGGTGTTGCGACCCGTGGCGCCGCGGTGTCTTTCGGTGATTTCGGCCTCAAGGCCACCGAGCGCGGCCGTCTGACGGCCCGCCAGATCGAAGCGGCTCGCCGCGCGATCTCGCGCCACATCAAGCGCGGCGGCCGGATCTTCATCCGCGTGTTCCCGGACAAGCCCATCTCGCAAAAGCCCGCCGAAGTCCGGATGGGTAACGGCAAGGGCAACCCCGAGTACTACGTCGCTGAAATCCAGCCCGGCAAGGTGATCTACGAGGTCAACGGCGTGCCGGAAGAGCTGGCCCGTGAGGCGTTCACGCTGGCTGCTGCCAAGCTGCCGCTGCGTTGCACCTTCGTGGCCCGCCAGGTCGGTACCTGAGGAAGACACCATGAAAGCAACTGAACTCCGCACCAAGGACGTCGCTGCCCTCGAAAAGGAAGTGACCGATCTGCTGAAGGCCCACTTCGGCCTGCGCATGCAAAAGGCTACCCAGCAGCTGACCAACCACAGCCAGCTGGGCAAGACCCGCCGCGACATCGCGCGTGCCAAGACCGTCCTGGCACAAAAGAAGAAGGAGGCCACGAAATGACTGAGGCCCAAGTCCAAGCCAAGAACACGCGCACCCTGGTGGGCCGCGTGGTCAGCGACAAGCGCGCCAAGACGGTCACCGTCCTGGTCGAGCGTCGCGCCAAGCACGAGCTCTACGGCAAGATCGTGGCCCGTTCCCGCAAGTACCACGCCCACGACGAAAAGGGCGAGTACAAGATGGGCGACGTCGTCGAGATCAGCGAAGGCCGTCCGATCTCCAAGACCAAGAGCTGGGTCGTGACCCGCCTGGTCGAGAAGGCCGAGATCGTCTAAGAAGACACCGGTCGCATGACCGCTGCACAACCGGCACGCTGGGCAACTGGCGCGCCGGTTTTTTGTTTGAAGAACACCCCATCAGGAGAGACACCATGATCAAGGTTGGCGACAAGCTGCCCGCGGGCAATCTGCAGGAATTCATCGAAGTGGAAGGCGAGGGCTGCACCCTCGGCCCCAACAGCTTCGATATCGAGAAGGCCGCGGCCGGCAAGACCGTCGCCATCTTTGGCCTGCCCGGTGCCTACACGCCGACCTGCTCGGCCAAGCATGTGCCTGGCTATGTCGAGTCCGCCGAGGCCCTGAAGGCCGCCGGTGTCGACGAGATCTGGTGCGTCTCGGTCAACGACGCCTTCGTCATGGGCGCCTGGGGCCGTGACCAGAAAACGGCTGGCAAGGTGCGCATGATGGCTGACGGCAGCGCCGCCTTCGCGCAGGCCACCGGCCTGACGCTGGACCTGACCGCCAAGGGCATGGGCCTGCGCTCGCAGCGTTACTCCATGCTGGTCAAGGACGGCGTGGTCAAGACGTTGAACGTCGAAGGTCCCGGCAAGTTCGAGGTCAGCGACGCCGGCACGATGCTGAGCCAGGCCAAGGCCGGCTGATCTGACGACCGCTGGGGCTCGCAAACCGGCCCCAGCAAAAACTTCTGCGACAGGCATTGACGGCCCAAGGGTTCTCACTGCATAATGCGCAGCTTCGCCGAACGCCAGTGCACTTGCTACGCAAGAGCCCATGCTGGCTTCGGATCCGCCCTCAACCGTTGGGCAGCAAGTGGCGCAATGCCGCGAGCTGTTTGACTTACGGGCCCAAGACTGACCGACGCGCAGCTCAGCTGCAACTCGGGGCAAGTTGGGGACAGACATGATCCAAATGCAATCGCGGCTTGATGTCGCGGACAACACTGGCGCCAAGTCCGTTCAGTGCATCAAGGTGCTGGGCGGCTCCAAGCGCCGCTATGCGCACATCGGCGACATCATCAAGGTCAGCATCAAAGAAGCTGCCCCGCGTGGTCGCGTGAAGAAGGGCGAGGTCTACAGCGCCGTGGTCGTGCGTACGGCCAAGGGCGTGCGCCGCCAGGACGGCTCGCTCGTCAAGTTCGACGGCAATGCCGCCGTGCTGCTCAATGCCAAGCTGGAGCCGATCGGCACCCGCATCTTCGGCCCGGTCACGCGTGAACTGCGTACCGAGCGCTTCATGAAGATCGTGTCGCTGGCGCCCGAGGTGCTCTGAGCCCCCACTGTCTGAGGTAAGCCATGAACAAGATTCGTACCGGCGACCAGGTCATCGTGTTGACCGGCCGCGACAAGGGTAAGCGCGGCACCGTGTCTGCCCGCACCGACGTCGACCACGTGGTCGTTGACGGCATCAATGTCGTCAAGAAGCACGTCAAGCCCAACCCCATGAAGGGCACCACCGGCGGCGTCGTCGACAAGACCATGCCCATCCATCAATCCAACGTGGCGATCTTCAACGCCGCTTCCGGCAAGGCCGATCGCGTGGGCGTCAAGCTCGTCGACGGCAAGCGGGTGCGCGTGTTCAAGTCGACCGGCGAAGAGATCAAGGCTTAAGAGGTCCCTCATGGCTCGTCTTCAAACGCATTACCGCGAAAAAATCGTGCCCGGCCTGGTCGAGAAGTTCGGCTACAAGTCGGTCATGGAGGTGCCCCGCATCACCAAGATCACGCTCAACATGGGCGTGAGCGAGGCTGTCGCCGACAAGAAGGTCATGGACCACGCCGTGGGCGACCTGACCAAGATCGCCGGCCAGAAGCCCGTCGTCACGAAGTCGAAGAAGGCTATCGCCGGCTTCAAGATCCGTGACGCCGTGCCCATCGGCGCGATGGTCACCCTGCGTGGCGTCCAGATGTATGAATTCCTGGACCGCTTCGTGACGATCGCCCTGCCGCGCGTTCGCGACTTCCGGGGTATCTCCGGTCGCTCGTTCGACGGCCGTGGCAACTACAACATCGGCGTCAAAGAACAGATCATCTTCCCCGAAATCGAGTACGACAAGGTGGATGCTCTGCGTGGTCTGAACATCAGCATCACGACGACTGCCAAGACGGACGACGAAGCCAAGGCTCTGCTGGCTGCGTTCAAGTTTCCGTTCAAGAACTGAGGTGCCCCGTGGCAAAACTCTCGATCAAACAACGTGAGCTGAAGCGCGAGGCGCTGGTCGCCAAGTTCGCCAAGAAGTACGCTGAACTCAAGGCCATCATCGACGACAGCAAGAAGTCCGATGACGAGCGCTATGCCGCTCGCCTCGAGCTGCAAAAGCTGCCCCGCAATGCCTACCCCACTCGCCTGCGCAACCGCTGCGAGCTGACGGGTCGCCCGCGCGGCACCTTCCGCAAGTTCGGCCTGGCCCGTAACAAGATTCGTGAACTGGCCTTCAAGGGCGACATCCCTGGTGTCGTCAAGGCCAGCTGGTAATCGGCTGATAGGAGTAATCGCAAATGAGCATGAGTGATCCCATCGCCGATATGCTGACCCGCATCCGCAACGCGCAGATCGTCGAAAAGACGAACGTTGTGATGCCGTCGTCCAAGCTGAAGGTGGCGATTGCCAAGGTCCTGAAGGACGAAGGCTATATCGATGACTTCGCCGTGCGTGGCGAAGCCGCCCGCCCGGAGCTGGAAATCTCGCTGAAGTACTACGCTGGCCGTCCGGTCATCGAGCGCATCGAGCGTGTCAGCCGCCCCGGCCTGCGCATCTACAAGGGCCGCCACGACATTCCTCAGGTCATGAATGGCCTGGGCGTGGCGATTGTGACGACCCCGCAAGGCGTCATGACGGACCGCAAGGCCCGCGCTGCCGGTATCGGCGGCGAGGTCCTCTGCTACGTCGCCTAAGCGAAGGAGTAGGAACAATGTCCCGCGTTGGAAAAATGCCGGTCAACCTCCCGCAAGGCGTGGATGTGACCGTCGCTGCTGAGTCGATCAGCGTCAAGGGCTCGCTCGGCACGCTGGTGCGTCCGGCGAACAAGCTCGTCACCGTCAAGAACGAAGCCGGCAAGCTGAGCTTCGTGCCCGCCAACGAATCGGCCGAAGCCGATGCGATGAGCGGCACGATGCGCGCCCTGGTGGCCAACATGGTCAACGGCGTCAGTAAGGGCTTCGAGAAGAAGCTGAACCTGGTCGGCGTGGGTTTTCGCGCCCAGGCCCAGGGTCAGAAGCTCAACCTGCAGATCGGTTTCTCTCACCCCGTGGTGAAGGACATGCCGGCCGGCATCAAGGTCGAGTGCCCCACCCAGACGGAAATCGTCATCAAGGGTGCTGACCGCCAGGTCGTCGGCCAGATCGCCGCTGAGGTGCGTGCCTTCCGTCCCCCCGAGCCCTACAAGGGCAAGGGCATCCGTTATTCGGATGAGAAGGTCACCATCAAAGAGACCAAGAAGAAGTAAGGAGCAGCGCCATGATGACCAAGAAAGAACAACGCCTGCGTCGTTCGCGCCAGACCCGCGCTCGCATTGCGATCCAGCGCGTGGCCCGTCTGACGGTGTTCCGCTCCAACCTGCACATCTACGCCCAAGTCGTCTCGGAAGATGGCGCCAAGGTGCTGGCTGCAGCCTCCACGGCCGAGAAGTCGGTCCGCGAACAGCTGAACAGCAACGGCGGCAACGTCGCTGCCGCCACGCTGGTGGGCAAGCTGATCGCCGAGAAGGCCAAGGCCGCCGGCGTCGAGAAGGTCGCTTTCGACCGCTCGGGCTTCGCCTATCACGGCCGTGTCAAAGCCCTGGCCGAAGCAGCCCGCGAAGCCGGCCTGCAGTTCTGACGCATCAAGGAATAAGAAATGGCAAAGTTTCAACCCCGTGGCGCTCAGGCTGAAGGCAACGACGACGGCCTGAAGGAAAAGATGATCGCGGTGAACCGCGTGACCAAGGTTGTGAAGGGTGGCCGTACGCTGTCCTTCGCCGCTCTGACCGTGGTCGGTGATGGCGATGGCCGCATCGGCATGGGCAAGGGCAAGGCCAAGGAAGTGCCGGTCGCCGTGCAGAAGGCCATGGAATCGGCCCGCCGCAACATGGTCAAGGTCAGCCTGAAGAACGGCACCATCCACCACAACGTGGTTGGCGAGCACGGTGCTGCTCACGTCATCATGGCTCCGGCTCCCGCCGGTACCGGCGTCATCGCCGGCGGCCCGATGCGCGCTGTCTTCGAAGTGATGGGCGTGACCGACATCGTGACCAAGAGCCACGGTTCGACCAACCCGTACAACATGGTCCGCGCCACGCTGGACGCCCTGAAGCGTTCGACGACGCCGGCCTCTGTCGCTGCCAAGCGCGGCAAGACGGTTGAAGAAATCTTCAACTGATCGCGGAGCACAACATGTCTGACAAGAAAACCGTGACGGTCAAGCTGGTGCGTAGCCCCATCGGCTGCCGCGCCTCGCACCGCGCCACCGTGGTCGGCCTGGGTCTGCGTCGGCTGAACAGCCAAAGCACCCTGGAAGACACGCCCGCAGTGCGCGGCATGATCAACAAGATCGCCTATCTGGTGCAAGTGCTCTAAGCACCGCACGCAAAGGACAAGACGATGGAACTCAACACGATCAAGCCCGCAGAGGGCTCCAAGCATGCCAAGCGCCGTGTCGGCCGTGGCATCGGCTCGGGCCTGGGCAAGACCGCAGGTCGCGGCCACAAGGGCCAGAAGTCCCGCGCTGGTGGTTACCACAAGGTCGGCTTCGAAGGCGGCCAGATGCCGCTGCAGCGTCGCCTGCCCAAGCGTGGCTTCAAGTCGCTGACGCTGAAGTACAACGCCGAGATCACGCTGTCGGACCTGCAAGGTCTGGCCGGCGAAGAGATCGACGTGTCGACGCTGAAGGCTGTCGGCCTGGTGCCCCAGCTGGCCAAGTCGGTCAAGCTGATCCTGTCCGGCGCCATCGAGCGCAAGGTCACGCTGAAGGGCGTGAACGCCACGAAGGGCGCCAAGGCGGCCATCGAGGCGGCCGGCGGCTCGGTCGCTTAATTCAGCGAACAGGAACTGATCCAGCGTGGCTACCAACGCGAATCAGCTGGCCAAGAGCGGCAAGTTCGGTGACCTGCGTCGCCGGCTTGTGTTCCTGCTGCTGGCTCTGGTCGTCTACCGCATCGGGGCGCATATCCCCGTGCCCGGTATCGATCCGAACCAGCTGGCCCAATTCTTCAAGGGTCAGGCCGGTGGCATCCTGAGCCTGTTCAACATGTTCTCGGGCGGCGCGCTGTCGCGCTTCACCGTGTTCGCGTTGGGCATCACGCCTTACATCTCGGCGTCCATCGTTCTGCAGCTGATGACCTACGTCGTGCCGACGCTGGAGCAACTGAAGAAGGAAGGCGAATCCGGACGTCGCAAGATCACCCAGTACACGCGTTATGCGACGCTGGGTCTGGCTCTGTTTCAGAGCCTGTCGATCGCGCTGGCGCTGGAAGGCTCTGCCGGCCTCGTGCTGAACCCGGGTTTCGGCTTCCGTCTGACGGCGGTTTCCAGCCTGGTGGCCGGCACGATGTTCCTGATGTGGCTGGGTGAGCAGATCACCGAGCGCGGTCTGGGCAATGGCATCTCGATCCTGATCTTCGGCGGTATCGCCGCGGGTCTGCCGGGTGCGATTGGCGGCCTGTTCGAGCTGGTGCGTACCGGTGCGATGGGTTATGGCTCTGCGCTGGTCGTCATCTCGCTGGTCGTGCTGGTGACCTATGCCGTGGTCTTCGTCGAACGTGGCCAACGCAAGATCCTCGTGAACTATGCGAAGCGCCAGGTCGGCAACAAGGTCTACGGCGGCCAGTCGTCGCACCTGCCGCTGAAGCTGAACATGTCGGGCGTGATCCCGCCGATCTTCGCGTCGTCCATCATCCTGCTGCCGACGACGGTGGTGAGCTGGTTCGCGACGGGCGACGGCCTGCGCTGGTTGAAGGATCTGGCTGGCATGATCAGCCCGGGACAGCCGATCTATGTGCTGCTGTACTCGGCCGCGATCGTGTTCTTCTGCTTCTTCTACACGGCCCTGGTGTTCAACAGCCGCGAGACTGCTGACAACCTGAAGAAGAGCGGCGCCTTCATCCCGGGTATTCGTCCGGGTGAGCAGACCGCCAAGCACATCGACAAGATCCTCTCGCGACTGACGCTGGCCGGTGCGGTGTACATCACCCTGGTCTGCCTGTTGCCCGAGTTCCTGACGCTGAAGTACAACGTTCCGTTCTACTTCGGTGGCACCTCCCTGTTGATCATCGTCGTCGTGACGATGGACTTCTGGGCCCAGGTGCAGAGTTACATCATGAGTCAGCAGTACGAATCACTGCTGAAGAAGGCCAGCTTCAAGTCCTGACGGGCTGGGAGCTGACGGTTAACCAAGATTGATTTCAACAACCCACACCTGAACGTACGGCATGGCGAAAGACGACGTCATTCAAATGCAGGGCGAGATTCTGGAGAACCTCCCCAACGCTACGTTTCGTGTGAAGTTGGAGAACGGGCATGTCGTGCTCGGTCACATCTCCGGCAAGATGCGGATGCACTACATCCGCATCCTGCCTGGCGACAAAGTGACCGTTGAACTGACACCCTACGATTTGAGTCGTGCTCGCATCGTGTTCCGGGCGAAGTGAGCTGTTTGAACCCCCGGACGCGTCAAGAGCGCAAAAAGAGTTAGGCCAAGGAGCAGACCATGAAAGTTTCGGCATCCGTGAAGCAGATGTGCCGCAATTGCAAGATCATCCGCCGCAAGGGCGTGGTGCGTGTGATCTGCACCGACCCGCGCCACAAGCAGCGCCAGGGCTAATTGGCCGCACGACAGGACTAGAGGACCACCATGGCACGTATTGCTGGTATCAACATTCCGCCGCAAAAGCACACTGAGATCGGCCTGACCTCGATCTACGGCATTGGCCGTACGACCGCTCAGAAGATCTGCACGAACTGCGGCATTCCGTTCGAAAAGAAGGTCAAGGACCTGACTGACGGCGATCTCGAAAAGATCCGCGACGAAGTCAACAAGCTGACCATCGAGGGTGACCTGCGCCGTGAGCAGTCCATCAACATCAAGCGTCTGATGGACCTCGGTTGCTACCGCGGCTTCCGTCATCGCCGTGGCCTGCCGATGCGCGGTCAGCGCACCCGTACGAATGCCCGCACCCGCAAGGGTCCGCGCAAGTCGGCTGCGACCGGCAAGAAGTAAGCTGCCCGAACTGAAAGAAGGTCAATATGGCAAAGGCTCCCAACAATTCGGCGGCTCAGCGCGTTCGCAAGAAGGTCCGCAAGAACGTTGCTGACGGCATCGCGCACGTCCACGCCTCGTTCAACAACACCATCATCACCATCACCGACCGTCAAGGCGGCGCCCTGTCCTGGGCTTCGTCGGGTGGCCAAGGCTTCAAGGGCTCGCGCAAGTCGACGCCCTTCGCAGCCCAGGTGGCGGCTGAAGTGGCTGGCCGTGCCGCTCAAGAGCAGGGCATCAAGAACCTCGACGTCAAGATCAAGGGCCCGGGCCCAGGTCGCGAGTCGTCGGTGCGTGCTCTGGCTGCTCTCGGCATCCGCATCAACTCCATCTCTGACGTGACGCCCGTGCCGCACAACGGCTGCCGTCCGCAGAAGCGTCGCCGTATCTAAGCCTATTCACCTTTCGGTGACAGGGATATTGAAGATTCGGATGACGGTGCGATAATCGCGCGTTTTCCCGGAGCCGGCGGGCACTTTGTGCCGCGCCGGCTTCAGTCTTGAGTCGGCTTCATTTCGAAGGCGCACTCATAAGCCCACCGTCCAAGCCCATAAAAACACCGGCTGGACTCGCGTCAGAAAACCTCTCCACGAGGCCTGGCGTCAGATTGAACAAGGACACTCAAAGTGGCACGCTACCTCGGCCCCAAGGGCAAACTTTCCCGCCGTGAAGGCACCGACCTCTACCTGAAGAGCGCCCGCCGCGCCATCAGCGACAAGGTCAAGTTCGACAGCAAGCCCGGTCAGCACGGCCGCACTTCTGGCCAGCGCACCAGCGACTTCGGTCTGCAACTGCGCGAAAAGCAGAAGGTCAAGCGCATGTACGGCGTGCTGGAGCGCCAGTTCCGCCGCTACTTCGCCGAAGCCGAGCGCCGCAAGGGCTCGACCGGCGTGAACCTGCTGCAACTGCTGGAATCGCGTCTGGACAACGTCGTCTACCGCATGGGCTTCGGCTCCACCCGCGCAGAAGCCCGTCAGCTGGTTTCGCACAAGGGTGTGACGGTCAATGGCGAAGTCGTCAACATCGCCTCCTACCTGGTCAAGGCCGGTGACACCGTCGCCGTGCGCGACAAGGCCAAGAAGCAGCTGCGCGTCACCGAGTCGTTCAAGCTGGCCGACTCCATCGGCCTGCCGGCCTGGGTGGCCGTCGACGGCACCAAGCTCGAAGGCGTGTTCAAGAAGGCCCCGGACCGCGATGAGTTCGGCGCCGAGATCAACGAATCGCTGATCGTCGAGTTGTACTCGCGTTAATGTTTTCCCCCGCCGACCACGCTCGCAAGGGCGCGGTCGGCGTTTCCTCGTCCGGGCATTACAGCCCTTCGAAGGCTCTGCCCGGCTGGTCCTCAGCCTTATCGGTGTAACGAACCGAGGGTATTGAAAGAAAGACCTCATGCAAACCAACTTGCTCAAACCCAAGTCCATCAACGTGGAGCCCCTGGGCGGTCATCGCGCCAAGGTCACGCTGGAGCCGTTCGAACGCGGCTACGGTCACACCCTGGGCAATGCCCTGCGCCGTGTGCTGCTCTCGTCGATGGTGGGTTATGCGCCGACGGAAGTGACGATTGCCGGCGTGCTGCACGAGTACTCGGCCATCGACGGCGTGCAAGAGGACGTGGTTCACATCATGCTGAACCTCAAGGGCGTCGTCTTCCGCCTGCACAACCGTGAAGAAGTGACCCTGGTCCTTCGCAAGGAAGGCGAAGGCCCCGTCACCGCGGCCGACATCCAGACCCCGCACGACGTCGAGATCATCAACCCCGAGCACGTCATTGCCCACCTGTCGCAAGGCGGCAAGCTCGACATGCAGATCAAGGTCGAGAAGGGCCGTGGCTATGTGCCCGGCACGATGCGCCGCTTCGGCGACGAGCCGACCAAGAGCATCGGCCGCATCGTCCTCGACGCCTCGTTCTCGCCCGTCAAGCGCGTCAGCTACGCCGTCGAAAACGCCCGCGTCGAGCAGCGTACCGACCTGGACAAGCTGGTCATGGAAATCGAAACCAACGGCGCCATCTCGCCCGAGGAAGCGATCCGTGCTTCGGCCAAGATCCTGGTTGAGCAACTGGCCGTCTTCGCCCAGCTGCAAGGCACCGACCTGGTCGACGCCTTCGACCAGCCGGCCCAGCGCTCCAGCAGCTTCGATCCGATCCTGCTGCGCCCGGTCGACGAGCTCGAGCTGACGGTGCGTTCGGCCAACTGCCTGAAGGCCGAAAACATCTACTACATCGGCGACCTGATCCAGCGCACCGAGACCGAGCTGCTGAAGACCCCGAATCTGGGTCGCAAGTCGCTCAACGAAATCAAGGAAGTGCTGGCTTCGCGCGGTCTGACTCTGGGCGCCCGCCTGGAAAACTGGCCGCCGCAAGGTCTGGACAAGCGTTAATTTCTAAGTGGGTGGCGCGTTGACCAACGCCACCCGGTGCACCCGCCAGTACCTGATCCGGCTGGCGGCATTAATGAAGTGAAAGGAAAAGCACCATGCGTCACCGTAACGGCCTCCGCAAACTCAACCGCACCAGCGCTCACCGCGCTGCCATGCTGCGCAATATGTGCGTTTCGCTGCTCGAGCACGAAGCCATCAAGACCACGGTCCCCAAGGCCAAGGAACTGCGCCGCGTCGTTGAGCCCCTGATCACGCTCGCCAAGGAACCCACGCTGGCCAACCGCCGCCTGGCTTTCGACCGCCTGCGCGACCGCGACATCGTCACCAAGCTCTTCAACGTGCTGGGCCCGCGCTTCGCGGCTCGTCCGGGCGGCTACACCCGCATCCTGAAGATGGGCTTCCGCGTCGGCGACAACGCCCCCATGGCCTTCGTCGAACTGGTGGATCGTCCGGAAGGCGAAACCGCTGGCGAAGCCGCCGAATAAGCTCAGCTTTCGCTGAACTGCAAAGCCCGCCTCGCGCGGGCTTTTTTCATGGCTGTTGGCATCGTCGGCCCCCTCCTACGCGCGGCTCGCGCCCGGCCTGACGACACACGTCCGGTGGCGCGCGCACAGTGAAGCGATCGCTTCAACTGCAGGAGCCCGCCATGAGCCTCCATCCCACCATCTCCTCCTCCAAGGTCGAAGGCACCGCGGTCTACGACCTCGCCGGCGACAAGCTCGGCACCATCGACGACCTCGTCATCGACAAGCGCACCGGTCATGTGCGCTACGCCGCGCTGGAGTTCGGCGGCTTCCTCGGTATCGGCACGGACCGCTATCCGCTGCCCTGGGACATGCTGAAGTACGACACCAGCAAGGACGGCTATGTCGTCAACATCAACCGCGATCTGCTGACCGACGCGCCGCGTTATGCCAGCGGCCAGGCGCCGACCTATACCGAGGAGTACGGGCGCGGCGTCTACGGCCATTACGGCTTCAACTGGCAGTGAGTGAGGCTGCACCATGAGCAAGCCCCATCTCGGTCGCAGTCACAACGCCCAGTCGGGCCCGGTCAAGCACACCGCCAGCGAGTTCGCGACCAGCAAGGCGACGCAAGGGCAGACGCTGACCAAGCAGGCCAAGGCGCCGGCGCGCGAGGCCGATGGCACGACCCGCGAAGCACCTCAGGGACCGCCCCAGCACAAGATCTAGCCGCCCCAGGGCAGCCAGTGCAGGTCATCTTCACCCAGCACGGCCACGTGGGCGCCATCGCGCGCCAGCTCCGAGCGTTTCAGCGTCAGCGCCCCGGTGAGCCCGCCGAAGGCTGGCAGCACCAGGGCGTGCGGATAGTGGACAAAGCAGGGGCGGCGCAGTCGGTCGCCGGCGCGGCTGCCGAGAGAGACGGCGGGATGCAGATGACCTGCCAGCGTGAAGCCGGGTGAGCCGGGCGGTGGCGGCTCGTGGGCCGCGGTCAGTACACCTAACGACAAGGTCGCGCTGATCACCTGCAGCGGCAAGCCCGGCGGATGAATGCGGCGGTCGTGGTTGCCCAGCACCAGCACGGTTGGCACACGTCGTGCGAAGTCATCGACGGCCTCCAGCAGTCGCGGCGTCAACCCTTCAGCGCCATGCCAGAAGTCGCCCAACACCACGAGCCGTTCGGCGCCGCGTGAAATGAACGTCGCCTCCAGTCGAGCCAGCGTCCGCGCGCTGCTGCCGGCGGGCACGGGCTGGCCTTGGGCGCGAAAGGCTGCGCCCTTGCCCAGATGCAGATCGGCCGCGAACAGCGTGCGCTCCGCCGGCCACCACACGGCGCCATCCGGCAGCAGCTGCAACGTCTCGCCGGCCGCCTCGATGCCCAGGCTCATCGCCGCCTCCGCCGCGATCCGCCGCCGCGCCTGGCGGTCTTCTTGTCGCTCTCCCGCCCAAAGGCCAGCCGCTCGCCCACGTCCTCGGGTGCCTGTCCTTCGGCCGCCTCCTCCAGCTCGGCCAGCATGCGCGACAGCCGCTGCGCCAGCGACTCCGTCGACACCCTTTCCCGCAGCATTTCCACCAGCAGCGGGAATGCCAGTGGCGACGTGCGTGTGGGGCGCTGCAGATCCAGCGGCAGCGAGGCCAACCGATCCAGCGTGCGCGCCAGCGCGTCCTCGTCCAGCTCGGCCGACAGCAGTTCCTCCTCGGCCTGGCGCAGCAGCCGGTTGCCCGGGTCGTGCTGGCGAAACACGTCGAAGTAGAGCGACGACGAAGCCTGCAGCTGGCGCTGACTGCGCACCTCGCCCGGATGGCTCTGGAAGATCAATCCCGAGATGCGCGCGATCTGCCGGAAGCGTCGACGCGCCAGCTCGCTGGCGTTGATGCTGGCCAGCACCTCCTGCCTCAGCGTGTCGCGGTCCACGCTGGCGAGCAGCGTCGGCAGCCGCGCGGCCCAGTCGACATCGGTGGCGCTGAGCAGCTCCATGCCGTACTCGTTGACGGCAACGGTGAAGGTGGCCGGCGTATCTCGCCCCACGCGCCAGGCCAGCAGCCAGGCCAGTCCCAGGTGCACGGTGCGGCCGGCAAAGGGATAGAGGAAGAGGTGGTGGCCATCCGCCGACGTCTGCACCTCGGCCAGCAGGCGCTGCGGGCCGGGCAGGGCGGACCACTCGGCCTGCAGCTTCAGCAGCGGCGCGACAAAGCGCATCTCCTTGTCGGCATAGCGGCCCTGTGCCGCCTCGTCGAAGCGCTCCAGCATCGCCTCGGCCAGCGTGTCCGAGATCGGGAACTGCCCGCCGTTCCAGCGCGGCAGCAGGGCACGGCCCGGCTTGCCTACGCGCACATAGGCGGTCAGGCCTTCGGTGCGCACCAGCTCCAGCGCGCGGCCGCCGAGCAGGAAGGTGTCGCCCGGCTTGAGCCGCGCGATGAAGCTCTCCTCCACGCTGGCGATGCGTCCACCGGTCAGGAACTGCACGTTCATCATCGCGTCCGACACGATGGTGCCGATATTGCTGCGGTGGCGCCGCGCCAGCCGTGCGTCCGGCACGCGCCAGACGCCTTCCTCGTCGGGCACGACGCGCTGGAAGTCGGGGTAGGCGCGCAAGCTGTCGCCGCCATGGCGTACAAAGGCAAGGGCCCAGGACCAGGCCTCGTCGGTCAGACTTCGATAGGACGGCGCGGTGCGCACTTCGGCCAGCAGTTCCTCGGGCCGGAAGCCGCCACCCAAAGCCACGGTGACCAGGTGCTGCACCAGCACGTCCAGCGGGGCGACGGGTGCATGCCGCGGCTCGATGCGGCCGGCCTGCACGGCGGCGCGCAGGGCCGAAGCCTCGACGATCTCCAGGCTGTGCGTCGGCACCAGCGTCACGCGCGAGCGCCGCCCCGGTGCGTGGCCGCTGCGGCCGGCGCGCTGCAGCAGGCGGGCCACGCCCTTGGCCGAGCCGATCTGCAGCACCTGCTCCACCGGCAGAAAGTCCACGCCCAGGTCGAGGCTCGCCGTGCAGACCACGGCCTTCAGCTGCCCGGCCTTCATGGCCGCCTCCACCCAGCGGCGCAGCTCCGCGTCGATGGAGCCGTGGTGCAGGGCGATGGCGCCGGCCCAGTCGGGCCGCGCATCCAGCAGCGCCTGGAACCAGCGTTCGCTCTGCGAGCGGGTGTTGGTAAAGACCAGGCTGCTGTCGGCCTTGTCGATCAGCTCGACAACGCCCGGCAGCATGGTCAGGCCCATATGCCCGCCCCAGGCGAAGCGCTCGATGCGCTTGGGCAGCAGCGTGTCGATGACTATCTTCTTGTCCTGGGCCCCGCGCACCAGCATCGCATCCGGCGCCAGCACGTCGCGCGCCTCGTCGAGATTGGCCAGCGTGGCCGACAGCCCCCAGGTCATCAGCGCCGGATTCCAGCGCCTGAGCCTGGCGAGCGCGAGCTGCAGCTGCACGCCGCGCTTGCTGCCCAGCAACTCATGCCATTCGTCGACGACGACCAGGCGCACGCGCCTCAGCACGTCCGGCGCATCGGCGCGCGACAACATCAGGCTCAGTGACTCGGGCGTCGTCACCAGGGCCGTGGGCCAGCGGCGCTGCTGGGAGGCGCGCTCGCTGGTCGAGGTGTCGCCGGTGCGGGCGGCCAGCGTCCAGTCGGGCGCCAAGGCCGACGCGGCGTCCTGCAGGGCCAGCAGCGTGTCGTGGCTGAGGGCCCGCATCGGCGTCACCCACAGCACCGTCAACGGCGCTTCGGTGTCGCCCAAGGCCTGCAGCGCGCCCAGCCAGACGGCCAGGGTCTTGCCCGCGCCCGTGGTGGCATGCAGCAGACCGGAGTGGCCCTGGGCCATCGCGCGCCAGACCTCGCGCTGAAAGGCGAAGGCCTTCCAGCCGCGCGAGGCCAGCCAGTCATTCGTCTTCGGCGACTTCACCGGCATTCGCAGCGATCTCCATCAGCGCCCGCAAGCTGTCCAGCGTATCCGCTTCGTGCAGCGGCTTGTCGTCGCGGATGCGCAGCATGCGCGGGAAGCGCACCGCGATGCCGCTTTTGTGCCGCGTGCTGGCCTGGATGCCTTCGAAACCCAGCTCGAAGACCATGCTCGGCCGTACGCGCCGTACCGGCCCGAACTTCTCGACCGTCGTCTTGCGGATCTCGCGGTCCACGCGCTTGATCTCCTCATCGGTCAGGCCCGAATAGGCCTTGGCGAAAGGCACCAGCATCAACTCCCCGCCCGTCTTGTCCAGCGCGGCTTCGGCCTCGGCCGCATCGCGCGGCGCGCGGTTCCAGACGGCGAAGCTGTAGTCGGTGTAGAGATTGGCGCGGCGGCCGTGGCCGGCCTGGGCGTAGACGAGCACGGCATCGACGCTGAGCGGCGCGACCTTCCATTTCCACCATCCGCCCACGGTGCGGCCGATGCCGTAGACCGACTCGCGGTGCTTCAGCATCAGCCCCTCGACACGCCGCACGCGCGAGCCTTCGCGTGCGAGCGCGAGGTCGGTCCAATCCATGGCGTCGACGAGGGGCGAGGTCGCAATGCCCAACTGCTCCAGCCGCGCGCGGCGCCTATGCAGGGGCTCGTTGCGGCGGTCCACGCCTTCGCTCTCCAGCAGGTCGTAGGCCAGCAGCCGCACTGGCGCCTCGGCCAGGATGGCCTTGGACAGCTTGGTGCGGGCGATGCGCTTTTGCAGCAAGGCGAAGGGCGCCGGCTCAGCCTCGCCATGTCGCCATGCCAGCAGCTCTCCATCGACCACCGTTCCGTCCGGCCAGGTACTGGCCTCCAGCACCACCTCGGGGAAGCGCTCCGTCACCAGTTCCTCGCCGCGCGACCAGATCCACACCTGGCCCTCGCGCTTCACCACCTGGGCGCGGATGCCGTCGTACTTCCATTCCGCCAGCCAGTCGCTGCGCTCGCCCAGGGCGGCGGGCTCGCCGGGCAGGGGGTGGGCAAGGAAGAAGGGATAGGGCTGGCCGCCCCGCACGCCACTCGCGTCTTCTACCAGCAGCGCCAGGAAGCGGGCCTCGGTGGGCGGCGTGTCGATGTGGGTGTAGCCCATCATGCGTTGCGCTATGCCGGTCGCGTCACGCCCTGACCATTCGGCCAGCGCCCGCTGCACCAGCAGCTTGCTGACGCCGACGCGAAAGCCCCCGCCCACCAGCTTGACGAACATGAAGCGTTCGTCCGCCGACAGCCCGCGCCAGGCCGCCAGCACGCCTTCGCGGCGGCCGGCCATGTCCAGTTGGCGCAGCGGCAGGATGCGGCCTTCCATCCACTCGCTGAGCGGCTCGTCCAGCTTGTCCTCGGGGTCGGGCAGAACATAGGCGATGGCCTCGGCCAGGTCGCCGGTGGCGGCGTAGCCGGCTTCGAACAGCCACTCCGGCAGGCCGGCCGCCTCGCAGGCCAGCGACCGCAGCTCGCGGGTCGGCACCGCGCGGCGCGGCGTGCCGCCGGCCAGCAGATAGACCGCCCAGGCCGCGTCTCGCGGCGGCGCCTCGCCCAGATAGCGCTTGAGCGCCGCCACCTTGGCCAGCGTCGAGGTGCTGGCATCCAGGGCGAGATACAGCGCCACGAAGCGCTTCATGTCTCGCCCTCGTCGCCAAACTCGGTCGCGAAGGCCTCGGCCTGCAGGCCCAGTTCGGTGAGATAGCGCACCAGGGCGCCTTCGTCACCATGCGTGACGATGACGCGCTGGGCCTCGGTGGCGCGGATGGCCGACAGCAGGCCCGGCCAGTCCGCATGGTCGCTGAAGACGAAGCCGCGGTCCACGCTGCGGCGCCGGCGTGCGCCGCGCAGCCGCATCCAGCCGCTGGCGAAGGCGTCGCTGTGGGGGCCCAGGGCCTTGGCCCAGCGGCTGTCCTGCACGGCCGGGGGCGCGATGACGAGGGCGCCCTGCAACGACTTGAAGTTCGTCTCTGGTGTCACGGTTTCAACTTCTGGCAGGGCGACGCCGGCCGCGCGATAGGCTTCGTTCAGCCGCGCCACCGCTGTGTGCACCAGCACCGGCCCCGGCGCGTCGCCGGTGGCCAGCCCGGCCAGCAACCGCTGGGCCTTGCCCTGGCTGTAGCCCATCAGCAGGGCCTGCTTGCCCTGGGCGGCGCAGTCGGTCCACCAGGCGCGCATCTCGGCCAGCACCTCGGTCTGCGGCGCCCAGCGGTAGATGGGCAGGGCGAAGGTGGCCTCGGTGACGAAGACATCGCAGCGCACCGGTTCGAAAGGCGCGCAGGTGGTGTTGGTGTCGCCGGCGCCGCTGACGAAATAGTCGCCCGACACCCCCCAGACCTCGCCGCGGTGCTCGACCCTCACCTGGGCCGATCCCAGCACATGGCCGGCCGGATGCAGGCTGATCGTCACGTCGCCCAGGCGCAGCGTCTCGCCATAGGCCAGCCCTTGGAAGGGCATGTCGGCGCCCACCCGCAGCCGCATCAGCCCCTCGGCATCCCGGTGGGCCAGGTAGGCGCCATGCCCTTCGCGGCAATGGTCGGCGTGGGCGTGGGTGATGACGGCCCGGGCCACCGGTCGCCAGGGGTCGATGAAGAAGTCCCCCGGCGGGCAGTACAGGCCCTCGGGGCGACGCTGGATGAGGTCTTGCCGGTCAGCCATCGCCGATGCAGGGCAGGCCGTGTGCCCGATCCTTCAAGCTCAGGGCAGGCGCACGACGGCCTGCACCGGCAGGTGATCCGACGGGAAGCGGCCCTGGTAGGAATCGGTCAGCGCAGCCCACTTCAGCACCTCGATGCCTGGCGTGTGGAAGATGTGGTCGATGCGTTCCTGGGCCGGCAGCGGCGCATCGATGCGAAAGCCCTGGAAGGTGCCGTCCGGACCATAGGGCGGGGTGCGGCTGGTGTCGCGGGCGTCGAGCAGCGCGGCGCGCAGCAACTGCACCGGCTCGCTGCCGGGCGCGGCGTTGAAGTCGCCGATCACCAGCGTCGGCGCGTCGCCGGCCAGGGCCTTCCAGCGGCTGATCAGCAGCCGGGCCGATTCCCGCCGGGCGATCACGCCTTCATGGTCGAAATGGGTGTTGAACAGGTAGAAGCTGCCAGCCTGGGGCGCCTGGCGGTCGCGCAGTTCCACCCAGGTCACGATGCGGTTGCAGCAGCGGGCGTCCCAGCCCTTGGAGGGGCGCTCCGCCGTCTCGCTGAGCCAGAAGGTTCCCTGGCGCAGCAGTTCCAGCCTTGCGGTCCGGATGAAGACGGCGGCGTGCTCGCCGCGGCCGGCGCCGTCGTCGCGGCCAACGCCCACCCGCACATAGCCGGGCAGTTGCTCCAGGTCGGCCACCTGCTCAGGCAGGGCCTCCTGGGTGCCGAACAGGTCCCAGTCGTGGTACTGGATCAGCGCCTTGACGTGGGCGCGGCGATGGGGCCAGTCGTTGGGCGCGTCGCTGGCCAGGTTCAGGCGCAGGTTGTAGGTCGCCACCCGCAGCGGCTCGCCGGCGCGGCTGAGGGTGGACGTCAGCAGGAGAAGGGCGGCCGCAAGGCCGGCTCCCAACCAGTTCGGCATGGCGGATCCGGTAGCCGTGGAGATCCCACAGCCGCCAGCCTACGTCATTGCGCCAGGGGCCTCCGCTCATTTGCGGGACGGGCGCGGAACTCAAACGCCGCCCTCGTGACTCACCACGGGTGCGACCGCCAGGTCGATGGCAGGCCGCGACCCGGACTTGAGCTTCGTGGGGCGGCCAGACCTTGCGCCGCCGTTCGCCTTGCCTTGTTCCGGATCTCGCCCGTGCTGCTTGCCCCCCGCTTCCGTCGCGTCCTGCCCCAGCTCAGCTTCCTGGCTGCGCTGCTCGCCTGCGCGTCGGCCTGGGCCGCCGGCACGCCGACGGTGGTGCCGACGCCCGCCGAGCTGGCCCGCCCCGTGGAGCCGGTTCGCAACGCCGAGCTGCCGCCGGAACGCCCCGCCGTGGCCCGCGAGCTGGGCAAGCCGGACGACGAGCTGAAGATCGATGTCACTGCGTACAGCCTCGCGCCCGACGCACCCGCGGCCCTGCGCGAAGCCCTGCCGCGGCTGACGGCGGCCTTCGTCGGCAAGGAGCGCAGCTTCGAGGACCTGGTCAATGCCGCCAACGAGGTGACCCGCTTCCTGCAGCGCGATCTGGGCTACTACCTCGGCTATGCCTACATCCCCGAGCAGGCCTTCGACGGCAAGACGGTGCGCATTGGGGTGCTGGAGGGCCGGCTGGACCGCGTCGTGCTGAACTGGAGCGAGGGGCTGCCGGTCCAGCGCGAGGTCGTCGAGGCCTATCTGGCGCGCCTGAAGCCGGGCGACGTGCTGACGGTGGAAGCCGTCGAGCGCACGGTCTTCCTCATCAACGACCTGCGTGGCATCGTCACGCGTGCCGAGGTCAAGGCCGGCTCGACGCCCGGCACGGCCATCCTCGAATTCACGCCCCGCGCCGAGGCGCGCTACAGCGGCAGCATCGACGGCGACCTGAACGGCTCCAAGGTCATCGGTGGCCAGCGCCTCGGGGCCCAGGTCATCATGGCCAGCCCGCTGGGCCGCGGCGACGGCCTGTCGGGCTCGGTGCTGGCCACCACCGGCGGCGGCCTGCTGTTCGCGCTGCTGGGCTACACCAGCCCCATCGGTGCCGACGGCTTCAAGGCCGGCGCCTCGCTGTCGGCAGTGCGCTACCAGCTGGACAAGAAGGAATTCCCCCTCGGCCTGGACGGCACCGGCACGACGCTCAACCTCTTTGCCCTCTACCCCTGGGTGCGTTCGCGCAACCTCAATCTCTTCGCCCTGGGTGCCGTCGATGCCAAGCGGTATGTCGACAACGTCGCAGCCCTGTCGACGAAGAAGCGCGTGGACGACGCCAGCATCGGGGTCAGCGGCGACTTCCGCGACAGCTTGCTGACCGGCAGCGTCAACACCTTCGAGTTCAACCTGGCTCAGGGCCGCCTGAACTTCCCGGCCGGCACGCCCAGCGGCAGCGATGACGCGGCCAATTTCCGCAAGCTGAGCTTCGCGGCCTCGCGGCTGCAGAACGTGCTCAGCAACCGGCTGCTGGCCTATTTCACGATGCGTGGGCAATGGGCCCTGTCCAACCTGGACTCGACCGAGCAGTTCCGCGCCGGCGGCCCGAATGGCGTGCGCGCCTTCGGGCCTGGCGAGGGTACGGGCGACAACGGCGTCGTCGGCAGCCTGGAGCTGCGCTGGCTGCCGCCGGCCAACCTGTTCGGCCGCTGGGCCAGCGAGCTGGTGCTGGCGGCCTTCTACGACGGCGCTCTCATCCAGTACCGCCACGATCCCAATCTCGTGCTGCGCGAGCCCGGCTACATCAACCACACCCGCCTCGGCGGCGCGGGCCTGTCCCTGGTCTGGGCACGGGGCAGCGACTACTCCTTGCGCATGAGCCTGGCCACGCCCACGCATGGTCATGCCGTCGGCGAGACCGAGACGCACAAGCTGCGCTTTTATGCGCAGGGCTCCTGGAGCTACTGAACCATGCGCGCCTTCTCGCTGTCCCGCATGCGGCCCCTGGGCCTGGCCCTGAGCCTGGCGCTCGCCTACCCCGTCGCCCAGGGGCTGCCGCAAGGCGCGCAGGTCGTGAATGGCCAGGTCAGCGTCAACCCGGGCCTGATCCAGCAGAGCAGCGACAAGGCCATCATCAACTGGCAGAGCTTCTCGATCGGCGCCAACGAGACGTTGCGCATCCAGCAGCCCGGCGTCAATTCGATGCTGCTGAACCGCGTCGTCGGTGGCGACCCTTCGCTGATCCTCGGGCAGATGCAGGCCAACGGCCGGGTCTTCCTCGTCAACCCGCGCGGCATCGTCTTCGGCCGCGGCTCGCAGGTGAATGCGGGCAGCCTGGTGGCCTCCACGCTGGACCTGTCCGACACCTCCTTCCTCGCGGGCAACTACCGCTTCTCCGCCGGACCCGGCGCGGGCGCGCTGCAGGCCGACGGCAGCATCAACGCGCCTGGCGGCACCGTGGTGCTGGTGGCGCCCCAGCTCAACGCCAGCGGCAGCATCGCGGCAAGACGGGTCGGTCTGGCTGCGGCCTCCACCGTGCAGGTGGACGTCGAAGGTGATGGCCTCGTCCTCTTCAACCTGCGCAACGACGACAACCGTGATGTCTCGCTGAAGCTCAGCGGCCGCGTGCAGGCCGACGGCAGCGTCGAGGCCCGTGCCCAGGCCCGCGCCGGTGCGGCCGGTCAGGTGCTGAACATGGATGGCATCGTGCAGGCCCGGGGCTTCAGCCAGCAGGGTGGGCGCGTCGTCATCGACGGCGGCACGGCCGGCATCACCAGCGTCAACGGCAGCGTGGACGCCAGCGGTGAGACCGGTGGCAGCATCACCGTGCTGGGTCAGAAGCTGGCGCTGCTGGATGGCGCGCGGTTGGACGCCTCGGGGCGTCTGGGCGGCGGCAGCCTGCAGGTGGGCGGCGGCCTGCACGGCCTGGGCACCGTGCACAACGCCGAGCAGACCTGGATAGGCGCCGGCGCCGTGTTGCGCGCCGACGCCACGGACCAGGGGGATGGCGGCCGCGTCTCCGTCTGGGCCGACGGGCGCACGGACATGTTCGGCAGCATCTATGCGCGCGGCGGGCGGCTGGGCGGCGATGGCGGCACGGTCGAGACCTCGGGCCGCCAGCGGCTCAACCTGCTCGGCAAGGTCGACGCCAGCGCACCGCAGGGCCGGCCGGGCCAGTGGCTGCTCGACCCCAATGACGTGGTGATCAGCGCCGGCAACAGCGCGAACGTGAACGCGGCGCCCAATTTCAGCACCACCAACGACAGCGCCGTGGTCAATGTGGGGGCGTTGCAGAACGCGCTGACCGGCAACACGGTGGTGACCATCCAGACCACCTCGTCCGGTTCCAACAATGGCGCCGGCAACATCGACGTCCAGACTGCCATCGTGCCTACCGGCTCAGCCACGCTGCAGCTGATTGCGCAGGGCAATATCAGCTTCACCGGCGGCAGCATAGCCGCCGGTCCCGGCGCTCTCGACGTCGTGCTGAACGCCGCCGGCAGCGTCAGCACCGGCAGCATCAACACCGGCGGCGGCAGCCTCAGTGTGACGGGCAATGGCGCCATCAGCCTGGGCGCGCTCACCAGCAGTGCGCTGACCATCAACGGCGGCAGTGGTGCCGTGACCCTGCCCAGCGGCAACGTGGCGGGCGCGCTCAGCGTCGCGACCGGCGGCGCCATCGCTCAGGGCGGGGCCCTCACGGTGGGCGGCAACGCCACGCTGACGACCGGCAGCGCCGCGATCACGCTGGGCACGCTGAACAGCCACGGCCTCAGCATCACGACGAGCAATGGCGCCGTCAGCCTGGGCGGCGGTCTCACGTCGGGCAATCTGAGCGTCAGCAGCAGCGGTGCGGCGATCAACCAGACGGGAGCGCTGACCGTTACCGGCAACGCCAGCTTCCACGCCGGTGTCGGTGGTGGCGCCATCACGCTGAGCCAGAACAACGATTTCCAGGACACCGTCACGCTGACCGGCGGCGCGACGCGCATCAACAGCACCACCTTGAAGCTGGGAGCCGTCGACGTCACCGGCCTGTTCGACGCGTCGACGACGGGTGGCGACATCCACCAGCTCGTCAGCCTGTCGGCCACCACGGGCGTGACGCTGGACGCCGGCGGCGGGGACATCGTCCTCGGCAACGCCACGCTGCCGACATTGACCGCCCTCACCAACGGCAGCGGCGCCATCACGCTGGGTGGCAACCTGACGGCGAACGGCTCGGTCACGCTGGCGGCGGGCAGCGGCGGCGTCAGCCTGGGCAGCTTCAGCGGCGGCGGCAACGTCAATATCAGCGCGACGACGGGCGGCATCGTGCTGGGATCCGGCAGCATCAACGGCAGCCTGACGGCCAGCACCGGCGGCGCCGGCGCCATCGGCCAGGCCGGGGCCCTGAACATCGGTGGGCTGGCCACGCTGACGGCGGGCAACAGCGGCGTCACGCTCGGCAGCTTCAACAGCCACGGCCTGAGCATCACGGCCACGGGCGGCGGCGTCACGCTGGGCAACGGCGTCATCACCGGCAACCTCGGCGTCGACAGTGGCGGCACGCCGATCACGCAGGCCGTGGGCGGCCTGACGGTGACCGGCGGCGCCAATTTCAACGCCGGCGCCGGCACGATCACGCTGCTCCAGGCCAACGATCTGGAGGGCACGGTCACCTTGACGGGGCGCGCCACGCAGATCGCCAGCAACCTGACGGCGGCCAGCGTGCTCAAGCTGGGCACGAGCAACATCAATGGCGCGCTGATCGCCAGCACCGGTGGTGGCGCCATCACCCAGACCGGCACGCTGTCGGTCAACGGCAGTGTCACGCTGGATGCCGGCAACGGTGCCATCACGCTGGGCAGCTTCAACAGCGGCAACTTCAGCGCGACGACGAATGGCGGCGCCTTGACCCTGGGCACGGGCACCGTCACCGGCACGCTGACGGCCGCGACCAGCGGTGGTGCGATCGGCCAGGCGGCCGGCGGCCTGACAGTGACCTCCACGTCCAGCTTCAGCGCGGGCGCGGGTGACATCACCCTGGACCAGGCCAACGATCTGCACGGCACGGTCACCCTGAGCGGCCGCAACGTGCAACTGCTCAACACCGGCGCGAACGCGTTGACGCTGAACAGCGTGGCGACGACCGGCAACCTCGCCCTCGGCACCGGTGGCGGGGCCATCACCCTCGGGCGGGGCTCGGTCACGGGCACGCTGTCCGCCGGCAGCAGCGGCGGTGACATCTCGCAGGCCGCCGGCAACCTGTCGGTGAGCGGCCTGAGCACGCTGAATGCGGGCTCCGGCAGCATCGCGCTGGGCAACTTCAGCAGCGGCGGCTTGAGCGCGACGACCTCCGGCGGCACGCTGACCCTGGGCACCGGCACCCTCAACGGCACGTTGACGGCCGCCACGGGGGGCGGGCTCATCAATCAGGTCAACGGCGGCCTCGTCGTGACGGGCAATGCCAGCCTCAATGCCGGCGCGGCGGGCATCACGCTCAACGACACCGACAACGACTGGCAGGGCACCGTCACGCTGACCGGCGGCGCGACCCGGCTCACCAGCACCCTCAGCGCGGCCTCCACGCTGACGCTGGGCACGCTGGCGACCGGCAATCTGACGGTCAGCACGGCCGGCGGCGATCTGAGCTTCGGGGGTGGCAGCGTCGGCGGCGTGCTGGACGTGAGCACGCATGGCGGCGACATCAAGCAGACGGGCGCGCTGTCGGTCGCCGGCGTCGCCAACCTGAACGCCACCACCAGCGCCAACATCGCGCTGGGCAACACCGGCAACATCTGGCATGGCCTGAACCTGGTGGGCAAGTCGCTGAACGTGCAGTCCAGCAGCGATCTGCAGATCCTCACCCTGACCCAGCCGTCCAACAGCGACCTGACGCTGAGCGCCGGTGCCAACCTCATCCTCGGCCCGGCCGCCAGCATCAACACCGGTTCGGCCAATCTGACGCTGGCCAGCCTGGGCGGCAGCTTCAGCATGGGCGGGGTGCTGGCCGGCAAGAACATCTCGCTGCAGGCCCAGACCGGTCTCGTCCTCAGCCAGAACATCACGGCCACGGGCACGCTGACGCTGACGACGGCCGGCGGCAACATCAACCAGACCGGCGGCAGCCTGTTGGTGACGGGCGCGACGACGGTCTCCGCGCCCGGCTCGACCATCAGCCTGAACCAGCCGACCAATCATTTCAACGGCGCCGTCAGCCTGACCGGCGCCGCCACGACCGTGACGGACAGCGGCGCGCTGACGCTGGGCGTGCTGAACACCACGGGCGACGTGACCATCACGTCGCACGGCGCCCTCAACCTCGGCCAGGGCAGCATCAACGGCGCGCTGAACGCGTTCAGCAACAACGCTGCCATCACCCAGACCGCCGCCCTGAGCGTGACCGGCGCCGCGACGCTGAACGCCGGCAGCGCCGACGTCACGCTGGACCTGATCAACAACAGCCTGCTGGGCCCCATCACCGTCACCAGCGGTGCCGTCTCGCTCGCCAGTGCCGGCAATCTCAATCTCTTCGCGCTGACCCAGGCGGCCAACATGGGCCTGCAGCTCGTCGCGGGTGCCAACCTCATCCTGCCGGTCGGGACGGGCGACATCGACACCGGCACGGCAGCGCTGACGCTGTCCAGCGGCAACGTGTTCAGCACCTTCGGCACGCTCAAGGGGGGCGACGTCAAGCTCAAGGGGACCACGGCCACGCTGGGCCATGACATCGCGGCCAGCGGCAACCTCAGCGTCGATGCCGTCGGCACGATCAACCAGGTGGCCGGCGGCCTCAGCGTGGCGGGGACGAGCAGCTTCAATTCGTCCGGCGGCCAGGCCATCACGCTGAGCTCGACGGCCAACCAGTTCAACGGCGCCGTCTCCCTGACGGGCGGCGACACGGTGATCCGCAACCAGGGCGCGCTGCAGCTGGGCACCGGCAGCATCGTCGGCCTGCTGAATGCCGGCAGCACCGGCCCCATCACGCAAACCGGCGGGCCGTTGAGCGTGACGAATGCGGCGAGCTTCAACGCCGGCGGCGCCAGCATTGCGCTGGACCAGGTGAACAACAGCTGGGGTGGCGCCGTCTCGCTGACGGGCAGCAGCCTGGTGCTGAAGGGGTCGGGCCCGATCACGCTCGGCAATGTCAGCGGCAGCTCGTTGACGCTGAAGAGCACGGGCGTCATCAGCCAGGCCGCGGGGGCGACGCTGGGCGTGGCCAGCGGTCTGGACGTGGATGCCGGCAACGCCGCCATCACCCTGGCCAACAACGGCAATGGGCTGGGCGGCACGGTCACCCTCAAGGGCGGCGACACGCAGCTGAAGACCTCGGGGTCGCTGACGCTGGGTGCCGTGGACACCGGCAATCTGACGGTCATCAGCGCGGGCGTCATCAACCTGGGCCATGGCAGCATCGCCGGAGACCTGAATGCCAGCAGCGGCAACGCCGCCATCGGCCAGGCCAATGGCGGCCTGGTCGTGGCCGGCAACGCCAGCATCCATGCCGGCACGGCCGACATCACGCTGGACGACGGGGGCAACAGCTGGACGGGCGCCGTCGGACTGACGGGTCGCGACGTGCACCTCTCCGGCAACAGCGCGATCGCCCTGGGCAGCGTCGGCATCCGCTCGCTGGTGCTGAAGTCCGGTGGCGCCGTCACGCAGAGTTCGGCGCTGAGCCTGACCGGCGCCCTCGATGTCGATGCGGGCAATGCGGCCATCACGCTGACCGACAGCAACAATCATCTGAGCGGCCTGGTCACGCTGAAGGGCGGCGCCACCCAGCTCAACACCGCGGTGGACCTGATGCTGGGGCAGCTGACGACCGGCAACCTGACCGTGACCGGTTCCGGCCTGGTGAACCTGGGCCAGGGCCATGTGAGCGGCAATCTCGTCGCCAACAGCGGCAATGCCGCCATCACCCAGACCGCGGCCCTGCATGTGAGCGGCACGGCCAGCTTCAATTCGGGCACCGGCAACATCACGCTGTCGAATTCGGGCAACCAGTTCAATGGCGCGCTGAGCCTGGTCGGCAATGCGGTGACCATCTACAACCAGCCCGACCTGCACTTCGACACGCTGAGCTTCAACAGCCTGGACGCCACCAGCAACGGCAGCATCCAGCTCGGCCACGGGAGCCTCAGCGGGGCGCTGACGGCACGGGCCCTGGGCGGGTCCATCACGCAGACCAGCGGCGGCCTCACCGTGGCCGGCAACGCCACGCTGCAGGCCAGCACCGTCATCACGATGACGGAGGCCAACCATTTCAACGGCACCGTCAACCTGAGTGGCGGTGCCAGCGCGATCACGAATGCCGCCAGCCTGCGCCTGGGCACGCTGTCCACCGCCGGCCTGACCTTGAATGTGACCGGCTCGCTGGACCTGGGCAGCGGGCATGTCGGCGGCGTGCTGACGGCGACCAGCAGCGCTGCCATCGGCCAGTCCGGCGCGCTGTCGGTGACGGGCGGCACCAGCCTGGATGCCGGCAGTGCCGGCATCACGTTGAACCAGTCGAGCAATGCGTTCACCGGCAGCGTGGACCTGCGCGGCGGCGGCACCGTCATCACGGCGAACGGCGCGCTGAACCTCGGCAACCTCCATGTGGCCGGGCTGACGGCCTCCAGCTCCGGCGCGCTGCGCCTGGGCACGGGTGCCGTGGGTGGCGACCTCAATGCCAGTGGCGCCGGCATCAGCCAGGTGTCGGGCGGCCTGTCGGTGTCCGGCCTGTCCACGCTGAGTGCCGGCGCCGGCAACATCGATCTGCCGGAAGGCAGCAACGCCTTTGCCGGCGCGGTCAGCCTGAGCGGGGGCGGCGTGACGCTGAACGGCAGCGGCGCTCTGCACCTGGGCAGCTTCACGGCCCAGACCCTGCAGGTCAGCGCCGGCGGTGACCTCGACCTGGGCGGCGGCAGCGTCAATGGCGATCTCACGGCCACGACGCGCGGCAGCAAGATCGGTCAATCCGCGCCGCTGACGGTCAAGGGCGTGGCCAACTTCGTGGCCGACGGTGGCACCGCGACCCTGGTGCTGGACCAGTCGGGCAACCAGCTGCTGGGCGGCATCACCATGCGCGGCATCAACGGTGGCAGCTTCAACAGCGCCAACATCAGCAGCGCCCTGGACCTCAGCTTCAGCGGCGACGTGAAGACGCTGACGCTGAACAGCGGCGGCTTGCTGACCCTGGGCGGCGGCCACAGCACCACGCTGACGGCCGGCGCAGCCAAGGGCATCCTGCTGACCGGGCCGCTGGAGGTCAGCGGCCTGATGACCCTGGTCGCCAATGGCGGCACGGCCGTTCCGGTCGACATGGCCAGCAAGGGCGCGGCCAACGACTTCAACCGCGTCGAGCTGCAGACCCAGGCCGGTGGCAGCTTCGGCCGGGTGCAGCTGCGCGACGGCGATGCCAGCCGTCACGATGGCCTCAAGGTCAGTGGCAATGCAACCCAGCTCGAGATCATCTCGGCAGGGTCCCTGGATCTCGGCGGCGGTGGCTACGGCAACCTGTCGGCCGACACCTCCGCGACCGGTGCCGCCATCACGCAAAGCGGCGCGCTGACGGTCGCCGGTCTCACGACCCTCAAGGCCGGCAACGGCACCGTCACGCTGACCCGGTCCGACAACAGCCTGCCCAGCTTCACGGTCGGCAGTGCCGGCATCGCCAGCCTGTCCAGCCAGGGCGACTACAGCCTCAATGCCAGCAGCGTCTCGACGCGGCTGGAACTGGGCGGCGCGGGGGCCATCAGCCTGGTGGGCCCGTTGTCGGGCTCGGGCGAGCTGGTCATGAAGGGCGGCGGCAGCCTGACGATGACGACGGCGCAGACCTACAGTGGCGGCACGCGCATCGAAACCGGTACCGTCGTGCTGCAGGGGCCGGATGCCCAGGCCGGCAGCGGCGCGGTGCAACTGGAGGCCGCGGGCCAGCTGGACCTGCGCGACGGCGCCGTCATGAGCGCCGAGCTGGTGGCCAAGGGCGGCCGCGTGCTGAACAGTTCGGGCCGCGGCGGGCTGTCCGGCCCCGTGACCCTGCAGGCCGACACCCGCTTCGTGCCGGGCGCCGGCGGATTGACGATCAGCGGCGCCATCAGCGACGCGGATGCGGGCTTCGGCCTCTCGCTGGCGGGCGGCGGCACGCTGACCCTGTCGGGCAGCAACCGCTACAGCGGCGTCACCGACATCAGCGCCGGCACGCTGCGTGCGACCGGCGCCGGCGCCCTGCCATCCACCAGCACCGTGCAACTGGCGGCGGGTGCCGTGCTGAGCCTGGGCCTGGACCAGAACGCCGGCTCGCTCAGCGGTGCCGGCCACGTCGACCTGGGCAGCTTCACGCTGGGCACGGGCCTGGACGGCAAGGACACCGACTTCAGCGGCAGCCTCGACGGCAGCGGTGGGCTGACCAAGCTGGGCAGCGGCCGCCTCACGCTCAGCGGCAGCGCCACGTACACCGGCGCGACGCGGGTGGCGGGCGGCGAACTTGCCCTCGCCAGCGCCGGCGCGCTGAACGACATCAGCGCCGTGACCGTGGACAGCGGCGCGACCTTGACGCTGAGGCAGAGCATCCGCCTCGGTTCGCTGGCGGGCACCGGCACGGTGGACGTGCAGGCCCCGCTGCTCAGCGTCGGCAGCAATGGCAGCAGCACGCGCTGGGACGGCAACATCACCGGCAGCGGCGGCCTGGCCAAGCTGGGCGCGGGTGTCTTCACGCTGGCGGGCCACAACACGCTGGCCGGCGACCTCCAGGTCGGCGCCGGCACGCTGCAATTGCAAGGCGGCGGCGTGCGCCCGTTGGCGGCCGGCGCGGCGACGGGGCCGGTCGTGCCGACGTCGGCCGGCGTCGACGTGGCCGGCGGCGCGACGCTGGAGCTGCTGACCGACATCGACCTCGGTGCGCTGACCGGTGCCGGCCAGGTGCAGCTCAACGCCAACACCCTGACCGTCGGTGCCAGTGGCCGCAGCGGCCGCTTCGACGGCGTCATGGCCGGCGGCGGCAGCCTCACCAAGACCGGCGGCGGCACGTTGACGCTCGGAGGCGCCAACGTCTACACCGGCAGCACCCGCGTCGACGGCGGCCTGCTGGTGCTGGACGGGGCCCAAGCCCTGGCCGGCGCCACTGCCCTCGTCATCGAGGCGCCCGGCCAGGTCCAGGCGAATGCACGGCAGGCCGTCGCCTCGCTGAACGGCAACGGCGCCCTGGTGCTGAACGGGGCCAGCCTGGCCGCCGGCGCAGACGGCAGCGACAGCCGCTTCGACGGCACGGTCAGCGGCAGCGGCGGCCTCGTCAAGCAGGGTGCCGGCACGCTGACGCTGACGGTCGCGCACACCAACAGCGGGCCCACCGTCATCGAGGCCGGTACCGTTCAGTTGAGCGGCAATGGCGCCCTGGGCTCGGGCGAGATCCAGAACCAGGGCGTGCTGCGCCTGTCGCGCAGCGATGCGCTGACGCTGGACCAGGCCATCAGCGGCCACGGCGGCCTCGTCATCACCCAGGGCCAGGTGACGCTGAACAATGGCGCCAGCAGCTACAGCGGCGCCACCCAGGTGCAGGGCGGAACCCTGATCACGACGGCAGCCGAGCGCCTGTCCGACGCCAGCGCCGTGCAGGTCGCTGCCGGCGCCCAGCTGCAGCTCGGCGGCAACGAGACCATCGCCGCGCTGCAGGCCGCCGGCAGCGTCAAGCTGGCCGGCAACCTGACGACGCGCGCCGAGCAGGTCTACACCGGCAGCCTGACCCTCACCAACGCCGCCGGCCAGACGCTGAGCGGCACGCAGATCGACGCAAGTCGCAGCAACAACCAGTTCGGGTCCGCTCCGCTGGGCCTCGCCGGCGGCCAGGCCCTGGTGACGGTCAAGGAGGGCCTGCAGCTGGGCGACGTGACGCTGTCCAACGGCGGGCGCATCGAGGCCGATCGCCTGGCCCTGAACGGCAAGATGCAGCTCACGGGCGGCAGCCTGGCCCTGGTGGCCAAGGCCACACCCGACGATGCCAAGACCGTGCTGCAGGGCACGGCCCAGGTGCCGGTCGTGGGCCAGCCCCTGGCCCTCGCCGAGGCCACCGTGCTGCAGGGCAGCGCCGGTGCCATCACGCTGGCCGAAGGCGCCAGGCTCGACGTGCAAGCCAGCGGCGGCGGCTCGGTGCGGCTGGCCCAGGACGCCAACAGCTTCAAGGGCCAGCTGTCCGTGCTCAGCGGTGCGGCCTTCAACACCGCCTGGTCGCCGAATGCCAAGGGGGGGCAGGCGGTGCAGTCCGAAGTGCGTGTGTCCGGCCAGCAGGTCATGGTGGGCGGCAGCGGCATCGAGGCCGACCTGGTCTACATTCGCGCCGACCAGCTCGCCACCGCCGGTGACGCCAAGCTGGTCGCGCGCATGCCCTTCGACGAGATCGTGCTGGGCAAGGCGCTGTCGGCCCCCGGCATGGTGCTGGAGCTGGCGCCCGGCGCCTTCGGCACGCCCGGCAGCTTCGGCTCCGTCAACGGCCAGCCCATCCAGATCCAGGTCGGCAGCACCGAGACCGGCAACCGCAGCACCGGCCCGAATGCCGGCTATGTGTCGGTGCTGCCCAAGGCCGGCGCGCAGGGCTCGACGGCCGTGGTGCTGGTCGGCCCCAAGGTCGGCAGCCAGCCGGCCAGCGGCGGGCCCACCTATCGCTTCTTCCACGATGGGGCCAGTCAGGCAACGGAGATCCCGGTGGTCTATAACGGAGTCCTGCCGCTGACGCCGGCGGCCTCCGGAGCCCTGTCCTCCATCAACGGCGACGCCGAGGACGCCCGCCGTGCCCGCTTCCAGGAGACCGTGCGCACCGAGAACGTGACCGTGCGCCTGCGTTCCGGCGTCATCGCCGAGGTCGGCCCCGGCCGGCCGTCCACCCAGGGCAGCGAAGGCGCGAAGCCGCCCGAGCTGTGCGATCCCGCGGCCCAGCCGGTGCTGGGTTGCAAGCCTGCGAATCCATGAGCGCCTTGTCCGTCCCCCCTTCCCATCTCGCCCGTCGCCGCTTCCTGTGGGGTTCGCTGCTGGGTGCCGGCCTGACCGTGCGGCCGGTGGCGCGCGCCGCCACCGATTCGCCGCTGCCCAGCACCGAGATCCGTCTGGCCCTGCTGCTGGGCAACCGCAACTATCCCCAGCCCTTCGACCTGCCGCCCATCCCGAAGAACCTGCGCGACCTGGAGGCGGTGCTGGAGAGGCGCGGCTTCAAGGTCACGTCGGCGCTGGACCTGGACCTGCCCGCCGCGCGCCGCGCGCTGGAAGCCTTCATCGCCGAGGCGGCTGCCAGCCCGGCCGATGCGACGGTGTTCTTCTACTTCAGCGGCCATGGCGTGCAGGTGGATGCGTCCAACCTGCTGCTGCCGGCGGGACTCAATCCTTCGGCCAAGGGCGAGCTGCTGCAGAACAGCAGCATGCAATTGCTCGGCGACGTCGTGCGCCGCCTGCCGCCGCGGCGCGAAGGCATGGTCATCGCCGTCGTCGATGCCTGCCGCACCGGCCTGCGCGCCGGCGAGGTGGTCGGGCTCAACCAGGTCGAGGCGCCGCCGGGCTGCCTCATCACCTTCTCCACCGGCGCCGGCAAGCCGGCCATCGCGCCTGCCGTCGAGACGCAGAACACCTTCTACACGGGGTCCCTGGTCAAGCTGATGAACAGCGTGTCGGACCAGACCACCTTTCCCGAACTGATGCAGCTGGTGCGCAGCGATGTGCGCGAGACCATGCTCAACCATCCGGTCGCCGCCATCCGCCAACTGGCCCAGGACCCCTTCATTGCCGACCACACCCGGGTGCGCCTGACCGTCGAGCCCAAGCGTGCCGGTGCCGCGGCGCCCACGGTGCCCGACATCGACGAGGAGGCCGAGCTGAAGAAGCTGGAGCAACTGGCCTGGCCGGCCGAGGTGCTGCAGGTGGCCGAGGCCTTCCTGAAGGCACGGCCCGAGAGCCCCTTCGCGCCCGGCGTGCAGGTGGCCCGCGACGGCGCGCGCAGCGCCATCAAAGCCTTGCAGCGCAACGACGTGCGCCTGTATCGCTCGGCCTTCGCCTTCAATGCCGACATGTCGGTCGACCAGCGCCAGGACCTGCTGCGTTGTGGTCGCGGCGACAAGGATGCGGCGGCGCGCATGGGCTGGCGCTTCCGCGGCCAGAGTGGCGCCGGGGGCTATGGCGCCTCGTCGGCGCAGTCGCGCTACGAGGGCTGGATGCAGTTCGCCGTCGCGCTGGGCAACGGCATCGCCAGCTACGAGCTGGCCGTGCATTTCCGCAGCACCGGCCAGCCCCTGCTGGCCTCGCAGTACGAGGCGCGCGCCCGCGACCTGGGCTACACGCCGCCACCGGACCTGGACAACGTCAGGAAGTAGCCGGCGGCCGCCGCCGCCGGCATCGGGCTCACAGCAGGCACTCGTTGCGCAGGCGGCCGATGGTGTCTTCCTGGTTCTTCGCGATATCGGTCAGCGACGTCTTCATGGCGAGCTTGACCTGCTTTTCCCACTCGGCATGCTCGGCCTCCAGCGCCTTCCAGCGGTTGGCGTTGGAGATGTTGAGCGAGCCCACGTCGATGGTCTTCATGTAGGCCATGATCTTCTCGGCGTCGCCCGCCACCTTCATGGCGCTTGCCATGAACTGCTGGTTCTCCGTGGAGAACTCCTTGGTGGCCTGCTTCTGCAGCATCTTGAGGCCGCCCGGGAGGCCGCCGATGGTGCCGCGGGTGATCTTGCCCAGCATGTCGTTGTGGCTGCGGCGGTGGTCGGCGATGGCCTTGACCATGTCGTCGCGCAGCTTCTGCAGCTTCTTGTCCTCGGCCTTGAGCTTCTTCAGCGCGGCTTCGGCAGCCTTCAGCGCCAGGTCCATCTTCTTGGCGAGTGAGGCATTCAGCACCTCGGCGAGCAGGGCCTTGTCGGCCAGGGCCAGCGCGCGCAAAGCCTCGGAAATGCCCGTCTTGGTGGTGGAGACCTTTTCCTTGAGGCTGCGCAGCGGCAGGCCCTTGGCCTTCCAGTTGGCTTCGGTGAGCAATGCGTCCATGTCGGCAATCCTTCAGTTGGCGTACGTGATCTGGCAGACCGGGGCGAGCCTGTTCAGCCGAGCTTGCCGGACAGCAGGTCGGCGTATTCCTTGGCGATGTCCTTGTAGAGCTTGGTGAACTCCACCAGGTGCTCCTTGACCTCCACCGGGCCGGCCGGCGGGCTCAGGCTGCGCTTGGCACCGTTGGCGAAGGGCGTGATGTCGGTGGCCAGGCGGCCCGGAGCGGGCAGCTTCTTGACCATGGCGTTGTCCTTGGTCGCGGAGTTCTTCTTCAGCTTGTCGATGTTGACGAGGTTCTGCGAGATGTCGCGGCCGCCGGCATTCATCTCGGTGTTGTAGGTCGCCACGTCGGGGCTGGCCTTGATGCGCTGGATGACGGCGGCGCCCTTGGCCATGCTGCTCTTGAAGCTGGCGCTCAACTGCAGCACCAGCTTCTTCATGTTGGCCTCTTCCGTGGCGGCCTTGCGCCCCTCGTCATCGGCGGCCTTGGCCTTCGCCTTCTCCTTGGCTTCGTCGATCTTGGCCATCTCGGCCTGGTTGAGGGCGCCCTTGAGTCCGTTTTCGGCACGGGCGACGATGGCGTTCATCTCCGTCCGCACCAGCTTGAGCTGGCGGTAGCTGTCCGGCAGGAAGGTCTTGATGGGCGTCGGCACCATCAGGCCGTTCTTGTCCTTCATCGACGGCTGCAGCTTCTGGCTGGCGGCCAGCACCTTGTCCAGCTTCTTGGCCTCGTCGCTCGCCTTGGCCAGGGCCACCTTGTAGAGCTTGATATTGGCCGGCAGTGCCGCGATCTCCCGGTCGTTGCCGGCATTCAGCGAGATCTTGTCGATGGCAATCAGCGCGCTCAACCATGGCGTGGGCTTGCGGATCGGCTCGAGCTCCTCGCTCAGCAGTTCCCCGATGGGTCGATTGGTCTTCTTGGTCGCGGCGATGTCGCGCGAGAAGATGGCCTCGGCCTTGTTGAACACGTCGCCCCATTCCTTGGTGAAGTCGGTCATCGCTGGTTCCTTGTGATGAAGTGATGATGGTGGTGGCAGGCCTGGATCAGTCGAGCGACTTCAGCAGCGCATCGAGATCGAAGTCCATGTCCTCATCAGACGCCGCCGCGGCGTCGGCAGCGACATCGTCGCCCCCGGATGCGGGGGTGTCGCCGCTGCTGTCGTCATCGCTGCCGCCCAGGCTGGCCAGCAGCGCGTCGAGGTCGTCGCCGCCCGCACTGCCCCCCGCGCCGTCGTCGCCGCCGCTGTCGACGTCGAGCGTGGAGAGCAGGTCGTCGTCGGTGCTGGCGGACTTCGCCGCAGGCGCCGCGCGCGTCGGCTTGGCGGCGGCTTCGGGCAGCTTGGACTTGACGCTCATCTCGATGCCGGCCCGCGCGCCTGCCTTGGAGGCGGCGCCCGCAGCGGCGATGCCGCCGAGGCCCGACAGGCGCACGCTCGGTTCGCCCTTGTGTGCGACCAGGGCAGCGATGCCCCAGCCACTCAGGGCCGAGACGGCGGTGGTCGACATGAAGCGTTCGGTGCAGGGCAGGGCCGTACTGTCGCCATCGGCATCGACGAAGAAGTGGAAGGGCAGGTCGCTGATGGTCGGCGTGCCGCCCTGACCGGCGAGGGCCGTCAGCGCCAGCAGGGCCGGGTGGCCCCAGAGCATGCCGGCGAGGCCGTCGGCCATCGTGAACTCTTCGAAGGAGAAGGACGAGATCGGATCGCTGCGCTTGCCATAGGGGTGGCGCAGCAGGAAGCGCGGACCAAGCAGGCTGAGCCGCTTCGCCTCGGGCAGGGCCTTCAGCGCGTCGAAGGCCTCGGCCACCAGCGGGTGGGGCGGCTTCTTGGGGTTGCTCAGGTCGTCCACCGCCATGGCGGTGAAGAAACTGGCGCCGGCGGCGTGGGCGATCTTGGCCATGCGGCCCAGCAGTTCGGTGTGCGGCGGCGTGGCCTCGAAGTCGTAGAGGCCGGCGACATAGGTGTAGCCGCCGTCCTTGGCCTGGCCGGGCTGCTCGACGAGGAGCTTGTACAGGCCCGTGTCCGTCAGGTCGTCGCCGCTGCTGAGATCGGCGGCGAACTCCTCGGCGCTGCAGTCGATGAGATGCACCTGCAGCATGGGCCCGGTCTCCAGGCGGCGCAGCAGGAAGTCCACGCCGCGCCACAGCGACTCGGTGGCCTGGAAATCGGCCTGGTGCAGCATGGCGCGCATGCCGTCGGCAATCGCCGCGTCCAGGGTGTTCAGCAGGCCGGCCTTCTCGGGCTTGGCCGACGGCACGACGAAGGGGCCGATGACGTCGCGCAGCAGCGCGTCGATGCCGCCTTCGGCCTGCACGCTGGCGCGGCCGGTCAGGCGGGCGAAGTCGTCGAGCCGGGCGCCCGCGGCCGGCGCCGCGCCGCGGGCACGCACGCCGCGGCCGGCGCGCGAGGCCTTGCGCTTCACGCCGGCCAGCTTGGCGACTTCGCCGGCGGCCTTCTCGAAGGTGGCGGTGTTGTTGAGGCGCTTGCGCAGGTCGTTGAGCTTCCTGAACAGGTCGAGCTCGCGGAAAAGGGTGTCGGGGTGGAAGGACTCCAGGTCGGCCAGCGGTACCTTGACGCCGCCGCGCTTGCTGCCGATGGGCAGGGTCAGCGTCAGGTCCTGCTGGCCCAGCCAGTCTTCCAGCGAATCGAACTCGACCGACTTGGGCTTGTGGCGCGCGAGGTCGCCGCCGGTGTCGAGCCGGCCGGACGCGGCGCCGGCACCGAAGTCGCCGAGCAGGGCGATGCGCACCGGCCGCTTGGCGGCCCAGGCGGGAGCGGCGGCATCGAGCTCGCCGTAGTTGGGGGTCCAGTCGCTCATGGCGTTCTCAGTTCGGTTTGAAGAGGGCGGCGAAAGCAGCGCCTCGGGGCAGGGCGGAGTGCACGCTCGGACCGGCGCCGGTCTGCAGCCACAAGCTGCAGCCTTGCAAGCCATCCCAGGCGGCCTGGCTGAGCAGGTTGGCCAGTGCGGGCGGCAGCGCGTTGTCGGCCGCGGCGGTTGGCGGCAGGGCATCGGCCAGTGCCGCGTCCAGGGCCTCGGCCGTCCAGTCCTCATGCAGGGCGTTGACGGCGATCTCCTCGAGCTGGCCGGCCCACTGCCACAGCGCGGCGACCTGGGCGCCATCGCGCGGGCGCGGCAGCGGCGGGCTGATGACGACGAGGGGGAAGTAGCGGCCGACGCGGTCGACCGAGGGGATCATGACGCCGACGCGCAGGCCCTCGCCTGAACCATCGGGCAGGGAGCCCGGCAGCAGGGCGAAGCGCCAGGCCGGGCTGGCGAGGTAGTCGTTCAGCCAGGTCTCGGGCGCGGCCTCGCGCAGCTGGTGCAGGCCGGCAGCCAGCCAGCCATCCCATTGCGCGATCCACTCGGGCGTCAGCCGCCGCGAGGCGAAGTCGCCCAGTGCGGGCAACTTCCCATACCAGCCGGGAACGCCGGTCACAGCGCCCCCGGGCAGCGGAACTGCTGCAGCTCGCGCAGGCGGAAGGGGTTGAAGACGCTGCTGGCCGTCACTTCCAGGCGGGCGCGGTGGCCGTCCAGGTTCATGACGACGATGAAGCGCTCGGGCTGCTGCGGCGAACCCTGCACCTCGAAGCGGTCGAAGAGGCGGAACAGCGCCCAGGGACCGTCGAAGGTGACGGGGGCGCCGCCGCCGGGCAGGGCGCTGAGCTTGATCTGCGAGGACAGGCGGGCGCCCGGCCATTGCAGGCTGACGGCCTGGTTGCTGCCGGCCGTGAACTTGGTGACCTGGCCGTCGATGTCGAGGTTGAGTTCCTTCAGGCCGTCTGCCAGCTCCAGCACGCGCACGTCGACGCGGAAGGCCGGGGCTTTGCCGCCGCCGCGGAAGAAGACCTCGCGCACGCGGGCGGCGCGCTGGAAGTCGGCCAGGGCGGCCGGCGACACCGGCTTGCTGCCGTCGCCGGTGGGCCGGAAGCTCCAGGGGCTGGTGCCGACGTCGACCAGGGGAGCGAGCTTGCGCGTGAAGAAGTCGTCCATCATGCCGCCGGGGGCGAAGAACTGGCCGAAGTCCTCGGGCAGCACGTCGACCTTGGAGCCTTGCGCAACGGGGTAGCGGCCGGCGATGGCGCGCGAGCAGAACTCGCTGACGGGCTGCAGTTCGCCGGTCAGGCTCTGGCGCTCGACGAGGCGGCTCTGGTTGTCGGCCGCTTCGGCCAGCGTCTCCAGCGCACCGCGCAGCGGCTCGGGCTGCTGACCGGCAGCGGCCTTGAGCTTGCCGCCGCCACCGCCCGCGGGCGGCGGCGACTTGCTCTTCAAGGCTTCCTGCACGGCACTGAGCTGCACATAGACCTCGTTGAACATCTTCATCACGTCGTCCAGCGGCGGCGGCGTGCCGGTCACGAGGCGGCGCAGCGCGGCGAAGTGGTCGTCGACGATCTTCTCCAGCGGGCCGTCCGACGAGATGGCGGCCGGCGCCTTGGCCTGGTTGCCCGCGAGCTTGGCCAGCTCGCCCCCCTTGGCGAAGATGGCGTCGTCGGCGCGCTTGTTCAGTTCCTTGCCGACGCTGTTGTCGTTCGTGACCGGATCGATCAGCGTCGTCTCCCGGGACGCGGCGCGCAGGAAGGCCGCCAGCGGCGAGTCCACCGCCGACAGCAGGCGCGACACCGCGATGCCGCGGTCCAGGCCGTTGAGCTTCACCAGGCGCACGTCGGCGAGGTAGTTGTCCCAGACCTTGACGTACTCCTCGAGGTAGAGGCGGCGCACGCGATTGACGAGGGTCTTGTCCTCGGCCTGGCGCTTGGCCGTGGCGGCATTGGTGCCCAGCACCCAGGCCTCCTCTTCGGCGAGCTGCTTGGCGGTCTTGTCCACCGAGGTCTGGAAGGCCTTCTTGTAGCCGTCCTTGGTGAACATGCCCGGGATGCCCTGCGTCAGCGACGCGCCGCTGGCACGCACGAACACGTTGGGACTCTGCGGGCCGGCCGCGGCCGCCACCGTGAAGGGCGGCAGGTCGCCGTCGATCTGGGCGCGGCGCAGGCGGCTGAAGATGCGGTACTCGAGCGGGTAGGCGCCCAGCATCTCGCGCACGCTGGCCACCAGGGTCTTGTCCATGGGCTGGGCCACTTCGAAGGCGCCGCGCGACAGCAGGGCGTCGAGGTGGTTCTTCAGCAGGGCCACCTTCTCGGCGCCGAGGCTGCCTTCGAGGTTGGCGTCCCAGTCCAGGCCCACCCAGGCCTGCAGGCCCGGCGCGTCCAGATGCTCGGGCGTGTAGAGCATCAAGTAGGCCTTCAGCGACTCGTAGGCGAACTCGAGGTTGTCGCGGTTGGCGGTGCGCAGGCGCTCTTCCAGCCGGGCCGCGACACGCGGCGCGAGGGCACGCTGCAGCAGGCGGTGGTAGGAGACCTGGGCGCCGGCGTCGAGCTTGTCGCCCTGGAAGAGGCCGAAGCCCAGGGACAGCGGTGGGCTGTCCAGCGCGAAGCCGGGCGGCTGGGCCGCATCGCGGATGGCGGCGAGTGCCTCGGGCAGGGCCGAGGGGTCGCTGCCGCTGGTGGGCGGCAGGGCCGCGACGGTGTCCTTCAGGGCCGGCAGCTTGGCTTCGATATCGGCGATATAGCGCTTGTTGCCGAAGTAGCTGAAGCCCCATCCGACGGCCAGGGTCAGCGTGAGGAGGGCGACGGTTGCCAGGCCCACCAGGCGCAGACGCGCGCTGCGGCGCTCGACCTGCGCGTTCTGCCCCACCAGGCCCTGCTCGACGAAGATGACCTTGCGCAGCAGATGGTTCAGGAAATAGCTCTTGCCCTTGGCCGCGGCCGGCGGCGTGAGGCGGCGCTCGACGCCGAAGGTGCGGGCGAGCGCCCCGAGCACGCGGTCGATGGGCGTGCCTTCCTGCGTGCCGCTGGTGAAGTAGACGCCGCGCAGGCGGGGGGCCTCGTCCAGCGCGCCGCCACCGCCGAACACCGTTTCAAGGTAGCCGCCGAGCAACCCCTTGAGGCCACCGAACTGCTGCGGGAAGGCGAAGATGGTGGCGCGCTTGAGGGTGTCGCTCTCGGCCTCCATGCGCTCGATGAGGCGCTCGCGCAGGCGCTTCTCCAGCGATGCGAATTCGCCGCCGAAGTTGGTCATGATCTCCTCGCCCGGCTGCGTCGCCAGCGGGAAGGTGAAGCCGAAGACCTGGTCGCGGTCTTCCTTGCCCATGGGGCCGAAGGTCTCGTTGAAGCCGGCCAGCAGGTCGCACTTGGTGACCATCACATAGACCGGCACCTTGACGCCCAGGCGCTGCTGCAGCTCCTGCATGCGGCCGCGCACGCGCGAGGCCTGTTCCTTGCGCTGGTCGGGCGGCAGGGCCAGCAGGTCCTGCACGCTGACGGTCAGCAGCACGCCGTTGATGGGGCGGCGCGGGCGCGCCTTGCGCAGCAGGCCGAGGAAGGTGTCCCAGGCCGCCGCGTCGGTGTCCTTGTCGGAGTCCTGCGTGGCGTAGCGGCCGGCGGTGTCGATGAGGACGGCCTCGTCGCTGAACCACCATTCGCAGTTGCGCGTGCCACCCACGCCGCGGACGCTCGCCTGGCCGAGCTTCTCGGTCAGCGGGAAGTTCAGGCCGGCGTTCAGCAGCGCCGTCGTCTTGCCCGAGCCCGGCGCGCCGACGAAGACATACCAGGGCAGCTCGTAGAGCGAATTGCTGCCGCCGAACAGGCCCTTCTTGGCGCCCGGGGCTTTCTTCAGCAAATCGATGGCCTGGGCGAAGCGCTCCTGCAGCGCGCCTTCTTCCTTGGCGGCGGCCGACGGGCCACCGCCCATGCCCTTGACCAGAGCGGCGTTGATGCGGCGGCGGCGCATCTGCGACCACACCAGGCGCAGGCCGCCCAGCAGCCAGACGATGGCGAGGACGATCCAGCGCGACAGGCTGGTGTCCAGCGGCCGGTGTTCGCCGAAGGCGATCAGCGGGCCGACCCACCAGACCAGGGCGGAGAGGACGCCCAGGAAGAAGATCCCGAGGGTCAGCGGATGGAACAGGAAGGAGAGAACTTTCTTCATGATCAGCGACCGTCCTGCACCATCAGCGTGACTTCGACACGGCGGTTCTTCGCGCGGCCGGCGGGGGTGGCGTTGTCGGCCACGGCTTCGGCATCGGCGCGGCCCTCGGCGCGCAGGCGGGCGATCTCGACGCGTTCGGCCAGCAGGTTGCGGAAGGCCTCGGCGCGGGCCTGCGACAGATGCCAGTTGGACGGGAAGCGCAGGGAGCGGATGGGCTGGTTGTCGGTATGGCCGGTGATCTGCACCTGGCCCTTCATGCGCTGCAGGGCCTCGCCGATGCGCAGCACCAGCGGCCGCAGCTCCGACGACACCTCGGCGCTGCCGGGGCCGAACAGGCCATCGCCCTTGATGATGACGACGGAGCGGTCCGCCAGATCGTTGACCTGGATGAGGCCGGCCTTGATGTCGTTGTCCAGCAGGCCGGCCAGGCGCGGCGCGGCCGGTGGCGGCGCCGGTGCGGCGACGGCGGCGGTCTTCACGTCATAGCCGCGCAGCGTGGCGAAGACGTCGTCGGAGGCACCATTGATGCTGAAGCGCAGGCCGATATAGACCAGCAGCAGCACGAGGGCGGTGGCGGCGGCGATCGCCCAGACCGGCAACTTGTGGCGCAGGCCGGCCTCGCGGCCTTCAGCGCCCTGCCAGCGCGGCGACAGCGCCGGGTCGGGGCTGCTGCCCTGACGCAGCATCTGGGCGAGGCGGGCCCGCACGCCGTCGAGCTGGGCACGACCGTTGTCGATGACGCGGTAGCGGCCCTCGAAGCCGAAGGCCAGGCAGACGTAGAGCAGTTCCAGCAGGTTGCGGTTGGCCGGCACGTTCTCGGCCAGCTTGGCCATCAGCGCGAAGACCTTCTCGCCGCCCCAGGACTCGTTGTGGAACTGCACCAAGAGGCTCTGCGCGGCCCAGGCGCCGGAGCCGCCCCAGGGGGTGCTGGCGGCGGACTCGTCGAGCAGGGTGCACAGGATGTAGCGGCCGGCGATGACCTGCTCGTTGGGCAGGCCCTCGGCACGCGCCTTGGCCTCGAAGCCGCGGATGCCTTCCGCCAGGGCTTCCTTCAGGCCAGCGGGGTTGGGATGCTGGGCGCTGTGGCGCACGCGCGGCGCGGCCGACAGCAGCGGCATGGCGGCGGCCACCAGCGGGTTCATGCTGGCCGTCGTCAGCGCCTCCAGCGCCATCGGGGCTTCCTTGCCCATGGGTCCGGCGGGCACGCCGGCGGGCGGCTGACCCTGAGGCGAAGCCGGCCGGGCCGGCGCCTGCTGCGGTTGTTGCAGGCCCGTGACCGGCCGGCCCGCGCTGGGCTTGATGACGGTGCGGTCCTGCCCGAAGGCGGCAAAGGGATCGTCGTTGTTGGGATCGCTCATGAGGCGGACCGATCAGGAAAAGTGTCAGGCGCGGATGGCCCAGAACTCGAGCTCGAGGCCGGGGAATTCGCCGGCGATGTGCATGGCCAGGCCGCCCGAGGTCTCGAGCTGCTTCCACAGCTCGTTGCCGCGGGTCTCGAGCTCGAAGTAGTTGTGGCCCGCGTGATACGGGATCTGGCGCGGCGCCACCGGCAGCGGGCGCAGCGTGACGCCGGGCAGCTGCAGGTTGACGAGGTCGCGAATGCGCTCGACCGGGCCGATCTTGACCTGGGTGGGAAAGCGGGCGCGCAGCGCGTCGCCGGGCAGCTGGGCCGACACCGCCAGCACGAAAGTGGCGGTGCGCTGCAGGCCAACGTCCGGGATGAGGGCCACGCGCACGCCGTAGGCCCGGTCCTGCAGTTCGATGGGGATGGCCGTCTGCTCCATCACCATGGACAGGGACTGGCGCAGGTCGTCGATGACGGGGCGGAAGGTGGCCGCCAGGTCGTCGTGCAGATAGTCGGCGTACTGGCCGGGGCGGCGGCTGTCGCGGAAGGTGGCGAGGTCGCCGGCCAGGCTCAGGCAGTCGCTGTAGAGCCGCTCCGGGTGCAGCACCGACACCACGCGCAGGTGGTTGAACAGGGCCTGGTTGCGGTTGACGGCTTCCAGCAGCAGGAAGTCGGAGATCTCGCCGACGCCACCGCGACCCGGGGCGGCCAGGCGGGCGGCCAGGGCCTCGCCGCGCTGGTTCAGCAGGCCGCAGAGTTCGCGCACATAGCCGTCCAGCACCGGGTGGGCCGGGGCGTGCAGCAGCGGTGGCACATAGCTCGCGTCGAGCACGACGCGGTTGTCGGCGCGGCGCTCGACGACGCGGGCCACGCCCAGGGTGGCATAGCCCTCGCCGGCGTCGCGCTGCAGCATCAGCCGCAGGTTGAGCCGGCCGATCTGCAGGGCGGCGTCGCGGTCGAGCTGGGAATTGCTGTCGCCGACATTGACCTCGGCCGTCGAGAAGCGCGGGCCCATGGCGCCGGCGGCTGCTTCAGCGTCGGTCTCGACGACGCCGGGGCGCTGCAGGGTCACGGCCAGCACGACGATCTCGTTGCGGGCGTCGGCGGGGATGTCCAGGGCCGCCGGCGTGGCGTCGCCGCCGGGGGCGGAGAAGGCCGTGCCGTCGGGCATCAGGCCTTGCGCCGAGGCCAGGCCGACCTTGCCCAGGGTCAGGGAGGCGTCGTCCAGGCTCAGGGCCGTGAAGCCCCAGGCATAGGCCACGGCCTGTTGCAGGCGTTGGCGCCACTGGTGTTCCCAGTGGCGGTCGTGCTGCTGGAAGTGCTGCGGCTGGAGGAACATGCCCTCCGTCCAGATCACTCGGTCACGCCAGGTCATGGATGGGATCGCCTTGATGGAGCAAGAGAAAACAGGAGGAAGCAGCCACGGCGGCCTGCGATCAGGCACTGAGTGACTGGCGGCGGCGCTTGGTTCCCGGCTCCGGCGGGAACCAATCGGCGTCAACGGTCACACAGTCTGCGGCTCAATCCCGCCAGCCGACCGAGTACCCGTCATGAAGAAGTTTCGCCCCCTCCTGGTTCTTTCCTTGTGCGGTCTCACCCTGAGTGCCTCCGTGGCCGCCCAGACGCCCGAGATTCCGCCGCCCGCCGCCTCCGCGGCCGAGGCCGTCGACCTGGGCAAGACCGTGCCCACGGCCGATGCCATCAACGAGGGCCTGTTCCCTGACGACAAGTGCAAGGAACTGGAGGCTTCGGGCTTCAAGTGCATGGGCTTCAAGCCCGCCATCCGGTATTCGCTGCCCGCCACCTCCTTCAAGGTCGGCTCGGCCGAGCTGCCCACGATGCTGAAAAAGCAGCTGGACGTCTTCGCCGACGTGCTCAAGACCAAGAAGAACAGTGACCGCCAGGTGCGCGTCATCGGCCACGCCGATGCCTCGGGCACGCCGGCGGCCAACCAGGCCCTGTCCATCAAGCGTGCCGAGTCGGTGCGCAACTACCTCGTCGCCAAGGGCGCCGATCCGGCCCTGCTGGTCGTTGAAGGCGTGGGCTCCAAGGACCTGAAGAACCCCGCCAAGCCCAACGCCGACGAAAACCGCCGGGTGGAGATCGGGCGCAAGTAGACCCGTGTCAACCTCGCCAAGGAGCGGAACATGCCGACCAGCAAGGACATCCTGACCAACGCGAAGAAGGATCTCGACAAGAACTCGACGGCCGAAAAGGCCCTCAAGGACATCGTCGACACCGGCACCACCGACCTGGCCGAGTTCGCCAAGGCCAAGGCGGTGCTGCGGACGTCGATCAATTCCATGAACGGCATGACCGACCTGCTGGAGAAGCGGCTCAAGGACCTGATCCGCGACCTCGCCGATCTCGAGAAGCAGGAGCCCGTGATGAAGGCACCGGCCGACGCCAAGGTCTACGCGGCCCTGGTGCAGGCCTTCAAGGACGAGATGAAGCAGTCGCGTGCCTATCAGCTCAAGATCGACGCTCTCGCGAAGAAGGCCGAGAGCCACATCTGACCTGCGGTTGGCGGGAGGCGCAGTGCGCCTCGCCGCCCGGCGCCTGCTCAGGGCGTCATCTCGGTCATCTGCCCGGGCATGTTCACGCTGATCACGCCGGCATAGGCACACATCAGCTTGGAGGTGTTGTTCAGCACCGGCATGTTGCCCAGCATCACGGTGGGCGCACCGGGCACCCAGGGGCCGGGGATGACGGGCACGCAGGGCATGGGCGTCAGCACGCCGAGGGCGGCCGCCGTGGCGGCGGCCACGGTCGGGTTGGCCGGGCTGCTGCACATCGCGAACGGCATGATGTTGACCATGGGCACGTTGTCCATGATGTTGGCCGCGGGCATGTTGCTGCTCATCATCTTGTTCTTGGGCAGCACCACCATCGCGCTCGGTGCGGCGCCGAAAGTGCAGGCGAGCAGGGCGCCGTTGCAGACATGTTGAGGCATGACGCTTCTCCTTAGATGACGGGGCCGCTGTATTGCGGGGCGAGCGCCGGGCCGCTCCCTAGCCGGCCCGCGCTGGCGATGTGCTCGCGGCTCGAAGCCGCGGGCATCGCCGTCCCCTCGGGGGACCGACCGGGCGCGCCCGCGTTCAGCGGGGCGAGGCTGGGCGAGGGGCTAGTCATTCTTGAGCCAGAGGGCCAGGGCGGTGAAGTTGTCGTGGTTGGGCTTGTCGGCGGCCGCCAGGCGCACGCGCTGGCCCAGGTCGTCCAGCCAGGCCTGAGGGTCCGGGGCGAAGGACAGCGCGGCGGCGATCTCGTCGTCGGTCATCCATTCCCACAGGCCGTCGGTGCACAGCATCAGGGCCTCGCGGCCGGTCAGCGGCCAGGGCTGCTGGGACACGCTGATGTGCAGGTCCTCGCCCTGGGTGCCGAGGGCCGAATAGAGCTCGCTGCGCTTGGGGTGGACACGGGCGCCGGCCTCGTCGAGCAGGCCGCCGTCGATGAGGGACTGCACCAGGCTGTGGTCGCGGGTGCGCTGGGCCAGCACGCCGTCGCGGAAGGCGTAGAAGCGCGAGTCGCCGCAGTGGCCCCACAGCGCATGGCGCTCCTGCAGGTCGATGGACAGCACCACCACCGTGGAATGCATATTGCGCAGCTGCGGGTTGGCGGCGCGCTGGGCCAGCAGCTCGCGGTTGGTGTCCACCAGCAGGGCTTCCAGTGCCTGGGGATGGTGGGCGGGCAGGTTGGCATAGCCCTGCAGCACATGGCTGACGGCCAGCTTGGACGCAATGTCGCCACCGCCATGGCCGCCGGCGCCGTCGGCCAGCACGCAGCAGAGATAGCGCTCGGAATGCCAGTGGCCGCAGGCGTCCTCGTTGTAGTCGCGGCCGCCTTGCTCCGACATCAATGCGAGCTCGATTTGCACAACTCTCCTTCAGCTGATCTGTCTATTGGCCGCCGCGTTTCGCGGGCCGGGCGCTGGGCCGCTCCCGAGCCGGCCCGTCATGGCGATGTGCTTGCCGGTCAATCCGGCAAGCATCGCCGTCCCCGCGGGGGACCGGCCAAGTATTTCTTGGACGAGGGGCTTCATTGCTGTTGTTGAAGCGCGTCAAGCTGCGCTTCATAGGCACGCAGGAATTCGCGACCGAAGACCTGGTGGAAATCATCCGACAGTTCGCCGGCGATCTGCTGGTATTCCTGCTGGAAGACCGACCAGAGCTGGGCCTTGCGCGCCGCCGGCAGCAGGCTGGACAGCACCGACTTCTGCGTCAACCGCGATTCCAGCTGGGCGGGGTCGAAGCGCTGCAGCAGGCCTTCCAGGGCCGCGCGCATGCCGGCCAGGAAGGCCAGCTGGTGGGCACGCAGGTCGTCGAAGGCGTCGCGCATGGCGCGCTGCGGCTCGACGAAGCCGCGCACCGACGGTCCCAGCAGATGGCCGAGGGCGACCTCGGCCGTCGGCGAGAATTTCAGCGGGTTGTTCTCCTTGGCGACGATCATGGTCGCTTCGGCGCGCACCTCGCGCTTCAGCGCGGCGCGGGCGACGAGCAGATCCACCGTGCCGCGGGCCGATTCGTGGATGAGCTGGCCCAGCAGCCGCATGAACTCGGGCGTCAGGCCACCGGCCGGCAGGTTGGGAATTCCCAGGCCCTCACGGAAGGCGGCCAGCAGGGCGGCCTGGTCGGCCGGCATGGCGGCGCTGGCCACTGGAGCGGCTACCGGCGCGACCGGGGCCGGTGGCGGCGGCATCGAGGGGGCCGGCGCAGCAGCGACCGGCGCCGCGATGGTGGTCTGGGGCGGCGCTTCGGCCTTCTTGCCCGCGCGGATGATGGTGCGGCCCTCGCCGGCACTGTCGTTCCAGGACACGACGGCGCCCGACAGCGTGCCCGACGGATCGAGGGCATTCAGCGCGGCCATGGAGGCGGCCGAGGGTCGTGGATGCTGGGCCGACGAACGGGACGACGGCGGCGTGGCCACCGGGGGCGGTGCAGCCATCGACGAATTGGGCGGAATGAAGGGCCGGTTCAGCTCCGAACTGGTGTCCGGCAGGGCCTGGCCGGCCGCGGCGGGCAGCATGCCCAGGGCCTGCAGGGGGTCGGCATGGCCGGCCATATTGGGCTGGGCCACGGCTTCGCCGAGCAGGGACTGGGCCAGCGGGTTGTTGCTGGCCGGTGTCGGGGCGCCGAGGCCGAAGAGGGCGTCCAGCGAATCACCGGCGGCACCGCCGCGGTTGCCGGCAGCCGGCAGGTCGGGAATCAGCGGTGTCGGCGCGCCGGCGCCCAGGTCCAGGCCGAGGGCGCGCGCGCCGGCGGACGGCTGCGGGGCCGCGGCCTGCCGGGCCGGCGCCGCCGGGGCGAAGGGATCCCAGTCGGCGGGGATGCCACCCATGGCGGGGGCGGGCGGCGGCGGCGCATAGGCCGGCGGCGCCACCGTGCGTGCGGCCGGCGGCGGGGGTGGCACGGTGCCGCCGAACAGGCCGAGCGGGTCGGCGGCCGCCAGGTCGCGGCGGATGCTGGGCTGGGTCAGGGCCGTGGCCGGCGCCATGCCGAAGAAGTCGGCGAAGGGATCGGCCGCCGCGCCGCCGGCGCTGCCGGCCTCGACGACGAGGACATAGCCGCCGATCTGGATCTGGTCGCCCGGCTTGATGGCGGCCTCGCGGCCCTTGCCGAGCTGGATGCCGTTGACGCTGATGGCATTGCTGCCCTGGTCGACGATGCCGTAGCCGCTGCTGGCGCGGAACAGCACGCGGGCGTGCACGCGCGAGATGGTGCGTTCGGGGTCGGGCAGCACCAGCTGGTTGGTGTCCGCGCGGCCGATGTCGCCGCCGAGTTCATCGAACTGGGCGGACAGCGGCTGGCTCACGGGCAGGCCGTTGAAGGTGGTGACATTGAGACGGATCATGAGGCGATTCTCAGTGCGGCTCGCTCTGGCGGCGACCCCTGCACGACGGGTGTTGCTGCATGGGCCTATCTGAGCACATAGACCTTGCCTTCGATCAGCGTCAGTCGCAGGGGCCAGGCAATGTTGCCGGGCATCACGTCGTCATTCTGGCTGGAGAGGAGGGGGGCTCCCATGGGGTTGAGGCATTCCAGCAGTCGGCCACCCGCCACCATGCGCAGCAGCAGGGTCTCGGCGGTGGGCGGCTTCAGGGTCTCGAGCACGCCCGCCTGCCAGAGCTGCTGCACCTGCTCGCGCAGGGCGGCCGCGCCGTGGCCGGGGGGCTGCTGGTAGGCCTGGTCCAGTTCCTCGAGCTTGAGCCGGCAGGCCGCCAGCCAGCTGTCGGGATTGCCGCGCGACAGGTCGAAGGCGATGCGCTGCAGGGCGGCCAGCATGGTCTGGCGGTCCTGGGGACCGGGGTTGAGGACGGGCGCGTCCAGCCAGCGCCAGCGCGGGAAGCCGAGCGGCAGCTCCAGGTCCTGGTGCTGCTCCGTCGGCGCCTCGAAAGCCATGCCCTCCTCGACAGACCAGGCGACCTCGGCGAGCACGCGCACGGTTTCGTCGGCCAGGCTCTTGCCCTGGCGCAGCAGCACGAGGCGGGCCCGCGCCTGGGCCGCTCGAGCCGCCATGCGCGGCTGGGCCGGCGCGTCGGGCGTGGCGACGGCCTGGGTGACGGGCGGTGGCGCGACGACGAGGGTGATGCGGTTGCTGCCGTTCTGCAGGTATTCGTGCACGGCGACGGACTGGCTGCCCGCACCGGCCGGCAGGGCCAGCACGGGCACGCCGTTGACGTGGGCCTCGACGGGCTCGCCGCTGGTCTGGAGATGGAGGCACATCAGGCGGTCCATCATCCGGCAGTCCAGTCGATGAGGGTCAGAGCGGGGATGAGCTCGCGCTGCTGGCGCTGCGTGCCGCCGACCGGGTCCCGTTTCAACAGGCAGACACTGACCGCTTCGACGGCCAGGCGGTAGAACCACTGCTGGCCGCGTCCATCGGGGCGCGGGCGCAGGCCGCATTCGCCGACGACGGCGCCGCGCAGCGCTTCGGGCACCGGGGCTGCCGACAGCAGGGCCGGCTCGCCGGTGGCGATGGCCTCCACGCTGGTCACGAAAGGGTGACGCCAGCTGCACCTGGCGTCGGCCAGGCCCTGGCCCTCGGCGGCCGTGCTGCCGCGCTGGTCCAGTGTCATGCGCCATTCGCTGCGGCCCTGGGCCTGCAGGCTGATGCGGGTGCGGCTGCCGGCCCAATCGAGTTCGCCACTCAGCCGCAGATCCAGCATCAGGGCCGCGAAATCGATGCTGCCCTGCAGCCGCAGCGCAATGGCGCCGTCGGCCTCGTGCTGCCAGCCCCAGGTGATGCCGGCCTGACCCACCAGGGGGGTCAGTTCGGCCTGCAGGCGGCCGCTGGTGCCGGCCATCTGGCGGGCCCAGGCGCTGAACAGCTTTTCCAGCCCGGTACGCGTCAACGGTTGCAGGTTCTGCCAGGCCTTGAGCCAGGCCGGGGCAGGTTCGGCCTGGCCGTCGGCCTCCAGGCGGCAGGCGGTGCTGGCCGTGGAGGGGGCCGGCGACTCGCCTTCGGCGGGCCAGACCTGCGCCGGCAGGGCGCCGTGCCTGATCTCGACCAGGCGCTGCGTCGCGGCATGCACCTGCAGACCGAGTTCCAGCGAGCCCAGCGGCGCACCGGCATCGCGGATGCCGCAACTGGCAATGCGCACGGTCTGCTGGTCTGGCGGTTCACCGAAGCCGATGCCGGCGGGGCCCAGCCGGGCGTCCGGCGGCGGGCTGGGCGGGGCGTGCAGCGTCAGGCTCAGCTTGGCCGTGTCGGGGCCGCGCCAGCTCAGGCGGCCGTTGCCGCTGACATGCAGCACCTCGGGATGGTGGGCGTCGCAGGCGGCCTGGGTGGCCACCGCCAGCTGCAGCCGTGCGCTCGCGCCGGCGCCGACGGCACGGCTGAGCACGGGCAGCAGGCGCGGCTCTTGCGGCGGCACGGCCAGCGTCTCGGGCGCTGGCGCCCACGGTGCCAGGTCGACGCGCGGCCAGGCCGACTCCTGCGGCTGGTAGGCCTGCAAGGGCTTAGGCTCGGCAACGGCGAAGGTGATGCCTTCCAGATCGCAAGCCTTGGGGCGGGGCTCCGGCGCCTGGTCGAGGTAGATGGTGCGGCCCATCGTGATGCGGCTGAGCCCGGCCTCGACGGCGGCCAGGGCCTTGTCGAAGCCGACCGGCGTGATGGTCGCGTGGGTCTGCTGGGTGGGGTCGGCGCGGGCCGCACGGCGCACCAGCGTTTCGCGCGAGCGGTGGTTGAGCTGGTGCAGCCGCACGGCAGGGCTCAGGCCCGGCTCGGCGCAGATGGCCGCGGCCCATTCGAAGCGCGGCTTGTCCTCGAAGCTCGCGCCCCACAGGCAGCACAGCGAGGCATAGCGCGCCTGGTCGGCCACCTGCGTGAGGCCTTGCTGCAAGGCCCGCTCGACGGCGGCCTCGACGAAGGCCGGCCAGCGCGCCTGCAGCTGCCCGGCGACGTCGGGCCAGGCTTCGCCCAGCAATTGCACGAGGGCGCCGGCGTCGCGCCGGGCCTGCAGGCGAGCGATCTTGTCGACCTGTTCTGGGGTCAGTTGCAGCATGTCAGGCGTCCGGGGCCCGTTCCTGGCGGTCGATGACGCCGTCCAGGCGCTGCCACCAGGTCCAGCGCGTCTTGCCGGGGCAGACGATCTGCTGGCCGTGCGCGAAGACCCGGTCGAGCTGGGACGGCCCGAGGCTGGGCAGCAGCGTCTCGAGCAACTCGGCGTCCCACCAGCGCCAGGGACGGCGTCTGCCCTCGGGGGTGCGCACCTCGGCGAGGTCGCGGCTGTGCTCGCGCATGGCCAGCAGCGGCTGGCGCGAGGTCGTCAGCACGCCCCAGGCGTCGAAGCCGGTGCTGACCTCGCCGAGCAGCCAATCGGTGAAGGGGCTTTCGCGCTGCAATTCGACGATGTAGGCGGCGCGCTGCGCGGCCTCGGGCGCCAGGGCGCCGCGTTGCAGGCAGTCCCAGCCGGCGCATTCCGCCGACTGCAGTTTCTCGGGCAGGCCGCCGACGACGGCGCCGTCGATGACCGCATGCACGCGAGCGCCTTCGAACGACCAGAGGGCCGCCTTGATGCGCGAGCCCGGGGCAGCGGTCAAGAACCACCGCCTTCCGCGGCCGGGTCGGCGAACAGCTTCTCGTAGTCGGTGGCCTGGTCGGGCTTGAGGTCGGCCTGGTCCTTGGCGTCGGCCGGTGCCGTGGGCGCCGCGTCGGCGGCCGACTCGGCGCTGCCGGCCGAGCCGCCACCGCCGCCGCAATTGACCTTGACGAGCGGACCGTCGATGGTGACGCCCGCCGGCCCCAGCGTGATGACGGAGGCGCCGCAGACGATCTTGATGCCGGCCGTGGCCTCGAGCACGATCTCGGTCTGGCCCTTGGCCTTGATGTTCATGCCCTCCATGACCACGTCGGCCACGGACTTCAGCGACACCTTGCCGGTCGCCTCGCTGGCGATCTTGCCGGTGGCCTTCAGGCTGATGTCGGCATCGGTCTTGACGGCCACGGCGCCGGTAGACTTGATGGCCGTCTTGCCGGTGACGTCCAGGCCGTAGTCGGCGCCGACCTTGGAGTTGAAGTCCTTCTCCAGCTTGAGCTGGTAGGTGGCGGCGCCGGTCGTGAAGATGTCGCCGGCAACCTTGGTGTGCAGGTCCTTGCCGAGGTCCTGCATGACGTCCTTGCCGACGTTGACGTACCAGTTCTCGCCCACCACTTCCTTGCGCGTGAGCTTGACCTTCTTGGTCTCGTTCTTCTCGACGAAGTCGAAGGCGTCTTCCTTGACGTGGCGGTAGAAGTTGCGCTGCGACTGCAGCCAGACGTATTCCTTGGTCTTCTCGTCGGCGAAGCGCAGCTCGCTGTACATGTCGGCCGCGCCCTCCTTGGTGGAATGGGTGCGCCAGCCGCTGACGTGCGAAAGCTTGGGCAGCTCGTAGGCGGGCAGGTTGACGTCGTTGTGCACCGAGCCCGTGATCAGCGGCCGGTCGGGGTCGCCGCCGACGAAGCTGACGACGACCTCGTGACCGATGCGCGGGATCATCCACATGCCCATGCCCTTGCCGGCCCAGGGCTGGGCCACGCGCACCCAGCAGGAGCTGGCAGCGTCGTTGGCGCCCTCGCGGTCCCAGGGGAACTGCACCTTCACGCGGCCATGCTTGTCGACCTCGACCTCGTTGCCCGAGGCGCCGACGACGAGGGCCGTCTGCGGCCCGTGCATGACGGGGCGCGGCGTGCGGCGGTCCGGGCGGAAGGGGTTGCCGCTCATGCTGATGCACGAGATCTGCGCGAGGAAGCCGTCGCGGCGGCGCTTGATGGACTTGATGTCCTCGATGGCCTCGTGGTCGGCGAACTCCGCGGAGAAGTTGATGCCGACGATGAGGTAGTTGATGTTCTCCAGCAGCGAGGCGGCCTTGGAGAGCAGGAAGGTCGTGCCGACGGCGACGTCGTTGCAGTTGGTGGTGCCGGTGTAGACGGTCTGCAGGGCCTGGGCCTCTTCCAGGCGCACCTTGGCCACCTGCGTGGCGGCCGAGGTGGCCGGCGCGGACTCGGGGTTCTTCTGGTTCAGCACGGCGCGTGCCGGGAACTCATAGATCTCGGCGTCGCCGAGCTTGGCGGTGGCCGACAGTGGCAGGGCCGAGTGGTCCTGCTCGATCTGCGTGGCGCTGGCCAGGTAGTCGTAGTCGCGCACGGTGGCCTTCACAGAGCGCACCTCCTCCTGCTTGCGCCACTCCATGATGGCCTGGTCCTGCTTCAGGCCGTGCGACCACTGGATGGGCGAGGTGCTGGCCTTGCTGCGGTGCTTGGCCATGGAGTCGGTCAGCACCATGGTGTGCGTCGTCGACGTGTGCTCGAAGAAGTAGTAGATGCCGGCCTCTTCGAGCAGGCGGCTGACGAAGTCGAAGTCGGTCTCGTCGTACTGCACGCAGTACTCGAGCGTCGGGTAGACCGAGGGCAGCAGCAGGCGCCAGGCGAAGTCGCTGCTGTAGGTCGTCAGCACGTCGGTGACGATGTCCTTGACGCTCTTGTGCTGGAACACGCGCGAATTGCGGCTGCGCGTGGCGAACCACAGCCAGGGCCGCATGACGATGCTGAAGGCCTCGAACCGGCCGTGCCGCTCGCCGCGCTGGGCGCGCGTCACATAGCCGTTGAACTCGCGCTTGGCACCGTGCAGCTCGATGGTGACGTTGGCACGCGTACCCAGCAGCGAGTGCAGGTTGATGTGCTCCTTCATGCCGAGCAGGTTGACATTGCCGATCAGGTCGACCTGCCATTCGGGCAGGCGGCCGAGCTGCTCCTGGCCGCTCATGCGCAACACGAGAAGCTTGTCGGCCCCCAATGTTGTCGTGATGGACATCACATGGCTGGTCAGACTCATGTCGGCACCTCCCGGCGTGCAGCTTGATCAGTCGAAGGCATAGCTGAAGTCGCCGTCGGCGACGTCGAGGGCGACGCGCGTCAGCGGCTGGCCTGAAGCCGTGCGCGACAGGTACTCGATGGACACCTTGGGCAGCACGGTGTTGGTCAGGATGGCGTCGATGATGCGGCCACCGCTCTCGGCGTTGTTGCAGCGCTTGACGATGAGCTCCACGGCCGCGTCGCTGTACTCGAAGGGGATGCGGTGGTTCTCGGCCACGCGCTTGACGATGCGGCCGAGCTGCAGGCGCACGATGCGGGCGAGCATCTCGTCGCTGAGCGGGTAGTAGGGGATGGTGACGATGCGGCCCAGCAGGGCCGGCGGGAACACCTTCTGCAGCGGCTCGGTCAGGGCCGTGGCCAGCGACTCGGGGTCGGGCAGCAGCTCAGGGTCGCGGCACATGTTCATGATCAGCTCCGAGCCCACATTGCTCGTCAGCAGGATGATGGTGTTCTTGAAGTCGATGAGGCGGCCTTCGCCGTCCTCCATCCAGCCCTTGTCGAAGACCTGGAAGAACAGCTCGTGCACGTCGGGGTGGGCCTTCTCCACCTCGTCCAGCAGCACGACGCTGTAGGGCCGGCGGCGCACGGCCTCGGTCAGCACGCCGCCCTCGCCGTAGCCCACATAGCCCGGAGGCGCACCCTTGAGCGTGGAGACGGTGTGCGACTCCTGGTACTCGCTCATGTTGATGGTGATGACGTTCTGCTCGCCACCGTAGAGCGACTCGGCCAGGGCCAGGGCCGTCTCGGTCTTGCCGACGCCCGAGGTGCCGCACAGCATGAAGACGCCGATGGGCTTGTTGGGGTTGTCCAGCTTGGCGCGCGAGGTCTGGATGCGGCGCGCGATCATGTCCAGGCCGTGCTGCTGGCCAATGACGCGCTGGCCCAGCGTGGCGCCCAGGCGCAACACGGCTTCCAGCTCGTTCTTGACCATGCGGCCGACGGGGATGCCGGTCCAGTCGGCGACGACACTGGCCACGGCCTGGGCGTCCACCGAGGGCAGGATCAGCGGCGCATCGCCTTGCAGCTCGGCCAGCTTGGCCTGGGCGGCGTGCATCTCGGCCAGCAGGGCGTCGCGGTCGGGGCTGCCGCCGGCGTCGGCGGGCTGGCCATCACCGCGCAGCTTGGCGCGCAGTTCCAGGATCAGGGCGACTTGCGTCCTCTCCTGCGTCCAGCGGGCTTCCAGCTCGCCGAGGCGGCTGCGCTCGGCGGCCAGCTTCTCTTCGACGAGGGTGCCGCGGTCGCCGATGTGCACGCCGACCTGGGCCTCGCGGCCGATGATGCCCTGCTCGATCTCCAGCGATTCGATGCGGCGCTTGCAGTCTTCCACCTCGGCCGGCATGGCATGCTGGCTGACGGCGACGCGGGCGCAGGCGGTGTCCAGCAGGCTGACGGCCTTGTCGGGCAACTGGCGGGCCGGGATGTAGCGATGCGACAGCTTGACGGCGGCCTCGATGGCCTCGTCCAGCAGCTGGATCTGGTGGTGCTTCTCGAGCACGGTGGCCACGCCGCGCAGCATCAGGATGGCCTTCTTCTCGTCGGGTTCCTCGACCTGCACGGTCTGGAAGCGGCGGGTCAGGGCCGGGTCCTTCTCGATGTACTTCTTGTACTCGGCCCAGGTCGTCGCGCCGACGGTGCGCAGGTTGCCGCGCGCCAGGGCCGGCTTGAGCAGATTGGCCGCGTCGCCCGTGCCGGCCGCACCACCGGCGCCCACCAGCGTGTGGATCTCGTCGATGAACAGGATGATGGGCGTGGGGCTGCCCTGCACCTCGTCGATGACCTGGCGCAGGCGCTGCTCGAACTCGCCCTTCATGGAGGCGCCGGCCTGCAACAGGCCGATGTCCAGCGACAGCAGGGTCACGCCCTGCATGTTCGGCGGCACGTCGCCGCGGGCCAGGCGCAGCGCGAAGCCTTCGACGACGGCCGTCTTGCCGACGCCGGCCTCGCCGGTCAGCAGCGGGTTGTTCTGGCGGCGGCGCATCAGGATGTCGACGATCTGGCGGATCTCGTCGTCGCGGCCGGTGACCGGGTCGATCTCGCCTTTGCGGGCCTTCTCGGTCAGGTCGACGGTGAACTTCTTCAGCGCCTCCTGGCGGCCCATGGCGGCCGGGGCCATGGCGCCCTCGGCCTGGCCGGGCTGGGCCGAGCCGAGAGCGCTGCCGTCGGTGGCGCCCAGGCCCGCTTCGCCGGTCTTGCCGATCAGGCTTTGCAGCTTGTCGGCCAGGTCGTCGGGCTTGATCTTCTCGAACTGGCGCGAGATGCCGAACAGTGCCTCACGCAGGGTGCGGGTGGAGAGCAGGGCCAGCAGCAGTTGGCCGGAGCGCACCTGGGCGTCGCCATACATCAGCGTGGCATAGACCCAGCCCTGCTGGATGGCATGGGTGATGTGCTCGGAGAAATCACTGATGGACGTCGAGCCGCGCGGCAGCCGGTCCAGGGCCGTGGTCACGTCGCGGGCCAGGGCAGCGGCGTCCAGGCCGTAGTGGCGCACGATGGCTGCCACGTCGGATTCGTTGTTCTCCAGCAGTTGCGTGATCCAGTGCACCAGCTCGACATAAGGGTTGCCCCTGAGCTTGCAGAAGACGGTGGCGCCTTCGATGGATTTGTAGGCGAGCGGATTGAGTTTTCCGAACAGGGCTTGGCGGCTGATATCGGTCATGTGGAGATCTCCTCGGTGCTGAGTGACCGAGGCCGCCGTTCGGTTCCGCCAGCGGTGCTACATCTGATGCTTGGGCGCGAGCGACGGGCCCAGCGGCTTGCGGCAGATGCTTTCCACGTTCATGATGAGCTGGTCGGCGTGCTGGCGCGGCAGTCGGCTGTTCAGCCAGGCGCTGCGGCCCAGCATGCCGACGCCGGGCGCCTTGCCCAGCGGCCAGGCCGGCACCTCGGCGGGCTTCAGCTGCAGGCGCAGGTCCCAGGCGAATTCATGGCCGACATATTGCCTGACCATGGCCTGCAGGGCCGGCAGGTTCTGGCCCGAGGGCAGGAAGGTCTGGAAGGCCGGCCAGTCCAGCGGGCCGATCTCGATGCGGAACTTGTGCTGCACGTCCCAGACCTGGCGGCCCAGCACGGCACCGCGGCCCAGGGCCACGCCGTCATGCCGCGCCAGCCGGGTGCGCTCCTCGGGCTGCAGCGCCATCCAGTGGCCGCTGAATTGCTGCACCTGGGTCGGCACGCGAAAGCGCAGCGCGATCCAGCTCTGCAGCCCGTCGGCGTCGCGGGCCGAGCGAGCCAGGCGGCCGGCGAAGTAGAGCTTGGAGAAGTCACCCAGGGCGTCGCGTTCGCGCAGCGAGGGCTCGGCCAGGCCGATGAGGGCGCCGACGTGGCGCACGATGGGGGCGTCGCGGCCGCGGTCCATGCCGACCACCGGATTGGCGCGCACCCAGGCCCGGTAGAACAGCAGGCCGAAGCGGTGCAGCAGCATGTCGGCGAAGGCCGCAAAGGTGCGGTCGCCATGGTGCAGGGCCCGCTCGCGGGCGTATTCGGTCAGGTGGGTGGGCAGGGCGCCGTTGGGGCCGAACAGGCTCAGCACCCGCTGCACCAGGCGCGGCGGGCCGTGGTCGTTGGCGGCCAGCCGGGTGATGGGCGTCGGCGCGAAGTTCAGTGCCGGCTCGCTGGCGAAGCGCACGGGCTCGTCGCCGGGGCGCAGCGCATCGCCCAGGCGAGGCTTGTCGGCGTGGGCGGCCTCGATGCGGCGCAGGGCCTGGAAAAGGTCGAAGCGGCCTGGGCGCTGGGTCAGCGCCTCGAAGATGGGTGGTGGCGGCTTGGCGCTCACAACACCGCCCTGGCGCCGGGCAGGGGGCGCCAGCGCTTGAGTTCGCCGCGCGTGCGCGAGACCAGCAGCGTCTGCACGAAGCTGTTCATCGACACGTGGCGGCTGAAGTAGTGGTGCAGCACGGTGCCCAGCAGCGTCGCGCTGCCGCCTTCGAAGCAGAGTTCGTCCACCTCCACGCGTACCTCCAGCCCCCGGCCGAAGGCGATGGGGCCGGGCGACGGATGGCGGCGCACCACCGGGCTCACGCCGACGCCGCGCACGCCTTCGACCTGGCGCAGCAGGCCGGCGTCGTTGCTCTGGGCGAACAGGCCGATCAACTCGCGCAGGGCGAGGGCGCCGCGTTCGGGGTCCTCCTCGACGAGGGACAGGTAGTTCAGCGACAGCAGCGACAGCAGACGCCAGGCCAGCGGGCCCTCGCGCAGCGAGCTGACCGGCCGCGACGGGCCGGCAACGATGCCCACGCCTTGCACCGGCGCGCGGCTTTCCAGCGTCAGGCCGCCATCGGCGCTGCCGGCCGGCATGAACAGCGGCAGGTCGCGATTCGTGCAGCGCACCTCGGCGGCGAGCTGGCGCAGCTCCTGGCGGTAGGGCGCGCGTTGCAGGTCCACCAGGGTCAGGAAGACCTCCGAGGCCACATAGGCCGAACGCGGTCCCTCGCGCTTGCCGCGCTCGCTGACCAGGCGCGGCTCGCGCAGGGCGCTGAAGAAGCCGTCGGCGCCGGTGGGGTCGACGTGGGGGACGTCGAACAGCGGCAGGAAGCGCAGCTCGTCGGTGTCGTTGGAGAAGCCGGTGACGGCGGAGACGTCGAAGACCTCGTAGTCGGTGCCGGCCAGCCGGTCGGGGATGACCTGGAAGCCCGTGCTGCTGTCGTCCACCGAGATGCGTTCGGCGCGGCGCTCGAAGAGGTTGATCGCCGGCACGCAGTTCAGCGCGAAGTTGGCCGGCTCGCCGCCGCCCTCCAGCGAAGCCTCGTAGCGGTCGAAGAGCAGCACCAGCTCGAAGCTGTTGCCGGCCGTCTGGGCCAGGGCCGGCGCCAGGCCGGCGACGTCGATGAACAGAAAGCGCTGCGGGAAGGCGAAGTACTCCTGCATCAGCCGCGTGCCCGACAGGCCGCGCAGCGTGACGGGCAGCATGGCCTCGTCATCCGCCAGGCCCACCTGTCGCACCTTGTCGGGGCCGATGAAGAGGCGCTGCGCATCGCGTCCGCCGGCGCCGGCCAGCACGCCGACGCAGCGGCAGGTCGCCAGCTCGTGGAGCTTCAGCGCGACGTCCTGCAGGCCGCCCATGAAGAAGCGCAGGCTGTCCAGCGGCAGCTGCGCGAACCGCATGCCCTCGGGCAACTCCAGGCGCACGCGCACGGCGCTCTTGGGGCGCTCGCGCAGTGGCAGGTTGCTGAAGTTGACGTCGGTGGCGCTGAGGAAGTATTCGACCCGGCGGACCTGCACCGGCGTCAGCGTGACGGGCTGGGCGGTGCGGAACTCGCAGCGCGTCGGCCCGAGCGCCGTGCGCGGGCCCATCAGCGCGCTGCCGCGTGGCAGCGTGAAGCCGGCGATCAGGTTGGGATCGTTGGCCGGCGTGATCTGCGCCACCAGCATCGACGGCAGCGGTGCCGCGAGATTGGGGCAGACCATGTCGAGCAGCCGCTGGGCGAGCTGCGGGAATTCGGCGTCCTGCTTGAGCTGCACGCGCGCGGCCAGGAAGGCGGCCCCTTCCAGCAGCCGCTCGACATAGGGGTCGGCGACCTCCAGGCCTTCCATGCCGAGACGTCCGGCGATCTTGGGGAACTCGCGCGCGAACTCGCCCCCCATCTCGCGGAGATAGCGCAGTTCCTGGTTGTAGTAGCGGAGGAGGCGGGGGTCCATGTCAGCGAATCGTATTCGGGGCGAGACTGGGCGAGGCGCTCATCGCAAGTCGCGCACGGCCGCCTGACCCGTATCCATGTCCACGTCCGCGCTCAGCAGCAGCTCCAGCGGCACGGGCTGGTTCCACATCTGGCCCTTGATGGTCAGCCGCAGGGCGGTCGGGCGCATGCCGGTGTTGAGTTCGTTGATGATGCGGACCTCCACCGAGGCCGGGTCCAGGCGCGGCTCGAAACGGATGACGGATTGGCGCACCTGGGCCTCGATGATGGGGAAGTTGTGCACCGAGAAGGACTGGCCGGTCAGCGGCAGGATGCCGAAGTTGACGACCGAGTCGCGCGCATGCGGCATGCTCTGCCACAGCGCGACGGCTTCGGGGTCGCCATGCTGGGGGTGGGGCTCCTCGCAGACCGCATTGAACAGCCACGACAGGTCGCGCAGCACGGCCTCGCGCAACTGCTGGCGATTCAGCACGCGGGCCTCCAGCGGTTCGACCCGCGAGCCCGGGTCGTTGTCGGTCAGCCGGTCGAGCAGCGAGGGCTGGAGCCGATCCTGGGCACCGAGGCCGGCCATCAGGTGCCTTCGGTCGGGGCTTCGAACGTGATCTCGCGGATGGCCATCAGGTCGTGGTCGCCTATGTCGCTCGTGAGCACGCGCTGGCCGAGGCCGGCATAGCGGTCCTCGCCGGGCAGGGGCTGCCATTCGGTCTTGCGCGCCAGGTTGATGAGGCCGTCGCTGCTCTTCTCCGATCCGGGGTAGCGCGTTGGCACCAGGGCGACGCTGTTGCCGCCGTTGGTGAAGCTCAGCTGGGCCGGCATCCAGACGCAGTCGCGCAGATCTTCCGGCGCGTCGAAATGGACCTTGGCCAGGTGCTTGAAGGGCACCCAGGTGTAGTGGCCGTTCAGGCAGACCTCGAGCACGGGGCCCAGGCGCGAGTCGGCATCGGCCAGCCATTCGAAGCGCTGGCCGTCGATGCTGCCGGCGCTGGCCGGCGCAGCCTCGAAGGCCTTGGTTGCCAGGTCGACGGCGAGTTCGGGGTTGGCCTCGCCTTGCTTGAGCGACTCGATGAGCTGGGCCACCCAGGCCTCGGGCTGGCCGAAGACGACGGGCGTGCGCTTGCCGGCGAAGACCTCGGCGCGCAGCAGCTCGCAGCGGATGGCGTGGCCGACGGTCTCGCGCATGGGGATGGCGAGCTTGTCCATGTCGGCCACGACATTGAGCTGGGTGTGGGCCCGCTCCCATTGGCCGAGCACGCTGAGCAACTGGGACATGAAGGTGCGCAGCTTGGGATCGGCCGGCTTGGCGCGCACGGCCTCGGTCAGCTTGGCGAGGGCCGCCCGCGGGTCGCCGGCGCGCAGCGCCTCTTCGGCGGCTTGTTGGGGTGTCGGATCAGAAGCCATGGCCGCAGTCGGTACAGAAGCGGGCTTGCCGCGGAAGGGTGACGCCGCAGGCCGGACAGCTCTTGTGCGTGCTGGCCATGTCGAAGCCGCATTCGTGGCAGAAGCGACCGCCCTGGCTGGGGGTCTGGCAGTTGGGGCAGGCCGAGCCGCCGCTGGAGGCGCCGTAGCCGCTGCTCGCGGCAGAACCTGCCTTTGCGGCGCAGTCGCGGCAGCTGTTGCTGCTGGCGTTCCAGCATTCGCGGCCCACCCATTTGCGGCAGCCTTCGCAGCGCTCGTACATCGGAGCCGCCAGGGCCATGGCCTCGGCCAGGGCCTCGGCCTTGGCGCTGCCGCCACCGGCCTCGGCGAAGGCGCCGGTCGCGCGGCTGGCCTTGTTGAGGTCGTAGAACATGAAGGCGAAGCGGCTCAGCCAGCCGGTGATCTGGCCCTTGCGGTAGGGCCTGAAGGCCGAGCGGGAGCTCTCGCCGCATTTCTCGCAGAAGAACTCGAACTGGAAGCCAGCCGACACGTCGTTCATCGACGTGCTGATGTCGCGGTAGTTGGTCAGGGCCATATCAGCAGTTCTGTCTCGCATCGAGCGATGCAGTTTGCGGGCCGAGCGCCGGGCCGCTCCCTAGCCGGCCCGCGCTGGCGATGTGCTTGCCGGTCAATCCGGCAAGCATCGCCGTCCCCTCGGGGGACCGACTGGCATGACCTGCGTTCAGCAAGGCCAGGCTGGGCGAGGGGCTTGTCATATGGGAGAACCGATGTTCTTCATGGTGAAGGCCCGGGCCGTGCCCTGCGTGACCGCCTTGACGGCGGTCTGGCCGGCACCGCTGCTCGCGTAGTGCGACGGCGGGTTCTTGTAGACGTAGGCGAGGGACGCGAACTCGCACATCCACTCCTCCATCATCTCGGTCATGGTGTCGGTCACCACGACCTGGAGGGAGTAGTCCAGCAGGCGGATCTTCTGGATGGTGAACACCAGCGAGGTCCCGTCCATCACGGTGGCCGAGCGCTTGTGGATGGTCAGCGTGCCCGAGGGAAAGATGTCGCCGGCCTTCATCGAGTTCAGCAACTGGGTGCTGGCGATGTCGACGCGCTTCGTGAAGGTGAACTCGAAGTTGGGGTTGCGATCCGCGCGCTCGATGGCCAGGCGTCGGCGTTCCTCGTCGGCGTCGCGATAGCGCTCGTCTTCCTCGCCGGTCTGGATCTCCTTGACCTTGCTCGAGGTGTCGGCGACGAGGTCCTTCACGCGGGCCTCATGGGCGTCGTGGATCTTGCGGTGATCGGCCTTGTCGGCGTTCTCCAGCGCGTCGCGCCTGTCGTGCTCGGCCTTGAGCAGGTCGCGCCGCATGGTGTCCAGGGCGTGCTGGGTGCGCAGGCCCTCGCTGCCCTTGCGTTCCACCAGGCTCTTGATCTTCTGGAATTCGCCTTCGTTCTTCTCGGCGCGCCGGATCTCGTCCTCGTTGTGCAGGTTCCAGCGCAGGGACTCGACCAGCACCTGGCCCTGGAACAGATGGGACACGGACTCGCCCACCACCGGCACGCGGGTGGGGCGCAGCAGGATCAGATAGATGTCGGCGCCGTTGCTTGACATCACTAGAGCGCCATGGGGTGGAAGAAGGGCGCCGTGGGCAGGTTGTCCTTGCCCAGCGTCTTGAGGTAGGTCATCTTGATGTTCTTGAAGTTCAGTGTCCAGGTCTCCGTCAGCTCCTTGGAGTTGCCGTCGTCCTGGACGTTCAAGATGCAGTCGGCGAAGTAGCCCTGGGTGCACATCACCACGAAGCCGGGCTGATGGATGGCCCGGCCCTGCTGCTTCACGTGCAGCACCGTGATGGAGGCACTGACCACCGGCAGGTGGTTGTCCAGGCAGAAGTGCATCTGCGAGGAGCCGACGTCGAAACGCTTCTTGAAGACCAGCGGCTCCATCTTGATGGTGACCGGCTTGCCGACGCCAGCCATGGAGGCCGCCGCCGCGGCCAGGCCGCCGAGGCCGCTGGGCCTGCCCTTGGGGTCCTTCAGGGCGTGCATGCCCCAGCTGAACTCCAGCACCTCGATCGAGCCTTCCCAGCCCTCGAGCAGGCCTTCGCCCACCACCGGCCCGGCGCCGGTGATGAGTTGCATGAAGATATTGGAACGACTCATCTTGTGGACCCCTCGTCCGCCGGGTACGCCGGCCGGTCCCCCGAGGGGACGGCGATGCTTGCCAGATTGACCGGCAAGCACATCGCCACGGCGGGCCGACTTGGGGCGGCCCGGCGTTCGGCCCGGAATGCGAACACGAACAAGACGTCCACCGATCGCGTTAAGCGGAAGGCGAGGCCGTGCCGGCCGGGATGTCCCAGTTGTAGGTCTTGGGCGCGCCCAGCTTGCCGGTCTTGTTGTCCTGCGGCTTGTATTCGATCTTGACGGTCTTGAAGACCATCTCGACCTTCTGCGTGACGCTGCCTTCCTCGGTGCCGTTCTGCTGCACCTTGGTGATGAAGCAGCCTTCCATCGTCATCGTGAAATAGGTCTCGGGCGTGGCCGAGCCGGTGGTCTTCATCATCTGCAGCTCGACCTTGGGGAAGGCCTTGCCGGTGCAGATATAGCCCATGATGACCGTCGACGAGGTGTCGAAGTAGTGCTCCCAGTTCATCTTGCCGGGATTGGGCTTGCCGACGGAAGCGCCGCCGCCCTTGGTCCAGCTGGTCTCGGCTTCGATTTCCCAGTCCCAACCCTGGATCTCGATCCACTTCTCCTTGCCCTTCTGGATGGACTCGCCATCGGCCTTGTCGAAGAAGGTGAGGAATGCATTGACTGCCATGTTGATATCTCCTTTAGAGGTTCAAAGCGCGGGAATGGTGGTGATGTGAGAAGACCCGTCCTGCTCCCGCGCCGGGCGAGTTCTTCCGAACTGTTTATGCCGACTTTTCGGACGGCAGCTTGGACACGAGCCGCAGCGACACGGTCAGGCCTTCGAGCTGGTAGTGCGGCTTCAGGTAGAACTTGGACTGGTAGTAGCCGGGGGCGCCTTCGACTTCCGACACCTCGACCTGGGCGGCCGCGAGCGGGCGCATGGCCTTGGTCTCTTCCGACGAGTTCATCGGGTCGCCGTCGACGTAGTTCAGGATCCAGCTGTTGAGCCAGTCTTCCATCGCGTCGCGCGACTTGAAGGAGCCGACCTTGTCGCGCACGATGCACTTCAGGTAATGGGCGAAGCGGTTGCAGGCGAAGAGGTAAGGCAGGCGGGCGGCGAGTGCGGCGTTGGCGGTCGCGTCGGCGTCGTCGTATTCGGCGGGCTTTTGCAGGGACTGGCCGCTGATGAAGGCGGCGAAGTCGCTGTTCTTGCGGTGCACCATCGACAGGAAGCCGTTCTTGCTCAGCTCGGCCTCGCGGCGGTCCGAGATGGCGATCTCGGTCGGGCACTTCATGTCCACGCCGCCATCGTCGGTCGGGAAGGTGTGGGTGGGCAGGCCCGTGACCGCGCCGCCCGACTCGATGCCGCGGATGCGCGAGCACCAGCCGTACTGCTTGAACGAGCTGTTGATGTTGACGGCCATCGCGTAGGCGGCGTTGGACCAGGTGTACTTGCTGTGGTCGGCGCCTTCCGTGTCTTCCTCGAAGGCAAACTCGTCGACCGGGCTGGTCTTGGCGCCATAGGGCACGCGCGACAGGAAGCGTGGCATGCACAGGGCCAGGTAGCGGGCGTCGTCCGATTCGCGCAGCGAGCGCCAGGCGGCGTATTCGGGCGTCGTGAAGATCTTGGTCAGGTCGCGCGGGTTGGCGAGTTCCTGCCAGCTTTCCATCTGCATGACGCTGGGCGCGGCGCCGGTCACGAAGGGCGCGTGCGCGGCGGCGGCGATCTTGCTCAGCTCGCCCAGCAGCTCGACGTCGGGCGGCGTGTGGTCGAAGTGGTAGTCGCCCACCAGGCAGCCATAGGGCTCGCCGCCGAACTGGCCGTATTCCTCTTCGTAGAGCTTCTTGAACAGCGGCGACTGGTCCCAGGCCGTGCCCTTGAAGCGCTTGAGCGTCTTGCCCAGGTCGTTCTTGGACACGTTCATCACGCGGATCTTGAGCTGCTCGTCGGTCTCGGTGTTGTTGACGAGGTAGTGCAGGCCGCGCCAGGCCGACTCCAGCTTCTGGAAGTCCTCGTGGTGCATGATCTTGTTGACCTGCTCGGTGAGCTTCTGGTCGATGGCCGCGATCATGGACTCGATGGTCTTGACGGCGTCGTCGCTGAGCAGCTGGGTATTGCTCAGTGCCTGCTGCGCCAGGGTCTGGACGGCCTGGGCGACGGCGCCGCGCGCTTCGTCGGTCTTGGGCTTGAATTCCTTGTTCAGCAGTGCCGCGAAGTCATTGCCTTCGAAGGTGACGCCCGCCAGGGCCGATGCTGACTGTTCCGCTTGGGTCATGTTGGAAGCTCCGGTCGTGTTCTTGAGGCTGCGGCTTATTCGGCCTTGGGTGCGTCGGTCAGCGTCTTCAGCAGCGTCGGGTCGGCCAGCACCTTGGCGATCAGGTCGCCGGCACCGCTCTTGCCGTCCATGTAGGTGATCAGGTTGGACAGCTGCTGGCGGGCCTCGAGCAGCTTGTTCAGGCCTTCGACCTTGCGCGCCACGGCGGCCGGCGAGAAGTCGTCCATGCTCTCGAAGGTGATGTCCACCGGCAGATTGCCTTCGCCCGTCAGCGTGTTCTCGACCTGGAAGGCGACGCGCGGCTTCATGGACTTCATGCGCGAGTCGAAGTTGTCGACGTCGATCTCGAGGAATTTGCGGTCCGACACCGGCGGCAGCGGATCCTCGGGCTTGCCGGACAGATCAGCCATCACGCCCATCACGAAGGGCAGCTGCACCTTCTTCTCGGCGCCGTAGAGCTCCACGTCGTATTCGATCTGCACCCGCGGCGCCCGGTTGCGGGCGATGAATTTCTGGCTGCTCTTGCTCATCTCAATGCTCCTTGCGGATGGGATTCAGGGGTTCAAAAGAGGTTGGGCCACGATGATCGCTGCGGGTCTGCATGAGTAGACGACATCGCAGCACCACATGCGACGTTCATTGCAGGCTGTCGGGGTCCACACCCAGCATACGGGCCACTTCGCCAACGGCCTCGGGGGCAAACTCTCGTACCAGCTGCAGGAAATTGCGGTCGATGAGGCGTTGCGCACGGCGCAGCAGGTCGGCGGCCGGGTTGGTGGGTTCGTTCTTCTCGAGATAGGCGCAAACGAGATCGATGGCCCGCACGGCGTCGGCCCGGCTCTCGATGCTGCCCAGGCCGCCACCGCCGCCCCGGCGACGCGACGGCGCGGGTGAGTCGTCGCCGCCGCTGTCGCCGTCGATGCCCAGATCGTTGAGCATGCCGGCCAGGTCGTCGGAATCGGTGCTCACCGGCCGCGGCGAGACGGCGACGATGTTGTCCAGCATGCTGCGCAGCGCCGAGAAGTCGGGCTGCTCGCCGAAACCCAGGCGCATGGACAGGCATTCGACCAGGGAGTCCAGCGCCGCGACGGCGTCGGTGGCCTGGCTGCTGACCTGCGGGTTGTCGCCGACGGCGTCGGCCAGCATGCTTTCGATCTGGCCGCGCGAGGGCACGGACTCGTCGTCGCGCGCCTGCAGGTCGCCCATGGCGATCTCGATGTCGCGCACGCTGATCTGGCCGATGCCGCGGTCGTTCAGCACCAGGCTGGCGCGCACGTCGCCCAGGGTGGTGTCCAGGCTGTTCAGCTCGCCCAGCACATTGACCCGGGCGAAGGCATCGCCGTCCTCGGGCTTGGGATGGAGTTCATCCCACCAGCGCGTCATCAGGTATTCGAACAGGCGCAGGCCCGGCGCCAGCGTGGCGAAGCCTTCCAGGCGCAGCCGGGCACGCAGCCAGAGGTTGGCCACGCGCAGGTCGCGACTGCGGCCGTTGAGGTCTTCGGCCTGGCTGAACACGCCGCGCCAGTCCGGCGGCTCGGCGGCGGCGAACTGGGTTTCGGGTTTGCCCGCGGCGGCCTGGGTCAGGGCCAGGAAGTCGTTGTCGTACTCCAGGTCGGGGCCGCAGACCTCGTCCTCGGACACGGGCTCCAGCCAGGGCGCCAGCGCGGGGTCGCTGCGCAGCGCCTCTGCGGGGTCGAGCGTCTCGTCGAAGGAAGTGCTGTCCATGGGTGTCCGCAAAAGGGCCTGCACAGAGAGCAGGCGGGGGTTCGGCCGGTAAGTAACCCGGCGCGGCGCTTAGTTCCCTGGGCGGCCACTTGGGTATGGGGAGGGCGGGAACGGAATGGCGCGCGGCGACACTCAGTACCTTGGACGTCCCGCCTGCAAAGATGAACTCCACCAGCGATCCGGAAGACAACGACGCGACCATCATCCGGCCCAGCGCCCCGGCTGGCCCTGCCGCGCCCTTGCCCGTCGAGGACGCGCCCACGGTCATCGGCGCCGCGCCGGTGCCGGAACCGGCAGTGCCGGAGCCGCCTGCGCCCTCGCGCATCGACCGGGACGAGGGCGGCAATGCCCTGCCGGTCGGCAGCCGCCAGGCCGAGTTCGAGGTCATCCGCGTGCTGGGCGAGGGCGGCTTCGGCATCGTCTACCTGGCGCGCGACCATGCGCTGGAGCGCACGGTGGCCCTGAAGGAATACATGCCCGCCGCCCTGGCCCTGCGCGGCGACAGCTCCCAGGTGAGGGTGCGCTCCGAGCGCCACCGCGACACCTTCCAGGCCGGCCTGAAGAGCTTCATCAACGAGGCGCGCCTGCTGGCCCAGTTCGACCATCCCTCGCTGGTCAAGGTCTACCGCTTCTGGGAGGCCAATGGCACGGCCTTCATGGTCATGCCCTTCATCGAGGGCAAGACGCTGAAGGACACGCTGAAGGAGATGCCCGAGCCGCCGACCGAGGCCTGGCTGATGGACATGCTGGCGCCGCTCACCGAGGCCCTCCTGGTGATCCACGGCGAGAACTGCTATCACCGCGACATCGCGCCCGACAACATCATTCTGGTCAATGGCAATGGCGCCCGCCCGCTGCTGCTGGACTTCGGCGCCGCCCGCCGCGTCATTGGCGACATGACCCAGGCCCTGACCGTCATCCTGAAGCCCGGCTACGCCCCCATCGAGCAGTACGCCGAGGTGCCCAGCATGAAGCAGGGCCCCTGGACCGACGTCTACGCGCTGGCCGCCGTCGTCTACTGCGCCATCACCGGCCGCACGCCGCCGCCCAGCGTCGGTCGCATGGTCAAGGACGACTATCTGCCCCTGAGCCAGCTGGCCGAAGGTCGTTACAGCGACCGCCTCGTCAAGGCCGTCGACCGCGCCCTGCAGGTGTTGCCCGACCAGCGCACCCAGTCCCTGACCGAGTTCCGCGAGGACCTGGGCCTGAGCGGCCATTACGCGCCCAAGCCGGGCCAGATGGCGACGCTGATCCAGGCGCCGGCCGCCGCGCCCGGGCCCGCCGCCAAGCCGGCCGCCAGCCGCATGCCGCTGTTCGCGGGCCTCGGCCTGGCCGGCCTGGCGGTGGTGGGCGCGGCCGCCTGGTTTGCAACCCGACCTGCACCCGCCCCCGTGCCCGAACCCGTCGCCGCGGCGCCGGGGGTCGTGCCTGCGCCTACGCCTGCACCCGCAGAGCCCGAGCCCGTTGCGCGCGACCTGCCCAGTCAGTTCCGCTCCCTGGTGGCGCGTCACAGCGAGGGCTTCGACGTGCAGGCCCAGGCCGACAAGACGCAGCTGCGCATCGACCGCGACGACCTGCGCTTCAGCGTCAGCGCCTCGCGCGAGGGCTATGTCTATGTGCTGCTGGCCGGGCCGGACGGCAGCCTGGTGCAGCTCTATCCCAACGACAAGGCCAGGAACAACCACATCGGTGCCGGCGAGACGATGCGCCTGCCGGGTGCCAGCTGGCCGCTGAAGGCCAGCGACCCACCGGGCCCCGAGCACTTCTTCGTGCTGGTCGCGGCCGAGCCGCGCAGCTTCGCGCCCTGGTCCTCCGAGAAGGACCCGAGCTATGGCTTCCTGAGCCTGCCGGCCCAGGGCCCGACGGGGGTACCAGCCTCGCCGAGCTGGCTGCTGGGCAAGCCGGACTGCGGCCATCCCAACTGCGCGGCCGAGTACGGCGCTGCCGTGTTCAGCGTCGAAGCCGTCAAATAGCGAAGGTTCGCGGAACCCGGCCGCGGTCGCGGTTACAGATGGGTGCCGGTGAGCGGATTGCCGGTCCTTCTTGTCGACCTCTGGACCGCGTTCTGAACTCCATCCAAGCCCCGGTCGCCCCCTCGGTGGCGACGCCTCAAGCGCCCAGGCTGGACGCTTTCACGAGTGCCGCGTCCAGCGGCCCTCTGCTGTGGGCCAATCAGGTGGCGGGCCGACTGGAAGTGCATGGCGGCCCGACGCCGACGGGCGCGGTGTCGGACGAGATTGGCCGCCTGTTCGTGACGGCCCTGCGCGAGCATTTCGGCGAGGCGGCCAGTGCCATCGCCGAGCGGGAATGGCGGCTCAACCAGAACGCGCGGCGGCTGCTGCAGGCCCGCACCGTCAAGCAGGTGGTGGCCTGTGCCGAATCGGCGTTGAGCCTGCTGCAGGCCCAGTCGGCCCTGGTGCAGATCGAGTTCTCGGCGGTCATGCTGGGCTGGCGCTTCCGACGCGTCGCCGAGGGGCTGGGCCTGGACCCGGCCGGCCTCGGCATCGAGCGCCGTCAGGCCCTGGACCTGGCCCTGGCGCCCGACTTCCTGCAGCCGCCGGCCGATGCCGACGCCCTCGCCGAGCGGCTTCGGACATTGCTCAGCCAGGTCCCACATTGAGTTCGTGACGTAGTTCACGGTCTCGGGGGTTAACCCATGCCCATGAACATGGGGGAGGGCGGGTTTGGCTTGTCGCGAGTCCGGCGGCGGCGGCGTCTGATCCAACAAGGCGGCCATTTCGGTCGCTCACCCGCCCGGAGCCCGCCATGCAGCCCCAGTGCCAACCGATCCGCCACCCCGCAGTTGCCGACCCCAACGTCATCTTCTCGGAGCTCTTCGGCGAACACCGTGACCGCCTCTACCGCTTCGTGCTGCGCCATATCGGCGACAGCACCGAAGCGGAGGAACTGGCCCAGCAGGCCTTCGTCGAGGCGGCCCGCACCTTCGAGCATTTCCGCGGCGAGTCGCAGCTGTCGACCTGGCTCTACGGCATCGCGATGAACCTGGTGCGCAACCACCTGTCGCGTGCACCGTCGCGGCTCTACCGCTTCGAGGACGAGACGGCCCTGGACGCCACGCCCTGCAACCAGGCCAACCCCGAGCAGCAATGCCATATGAACCAGCTGATGGTGCTGCTGCAGACCGAACTGGACGGCCTGATGCCCGAGATGCGCGAAGTGCTGCTGCTCGTCGCCATGGACGACATGAGCTACGAGGACGCCGCCGCCCTGCTGTCCGTGCCCATCGGCACCGTGCGCAGCCGCGTGTCGCGCGCCCGCTCGCATCTGCGCACCCGGCTGCAGGCCCGCGGCGCCCAGCTGCCCTTCTGAGCACGCCTCATTTCATGGCCGGGGGCGGCGCGCGCGGGCTTGAAACCGCGGCTACGCGGGGCCACCCCGTCCTTTCAAGCAAGCTTCGCGGCGACTTTGCCGAGCCAGTCAAATCTCGTGTATACTGCTAGCTTCAGTCGCGGGGTGGAGCAGTCTGGTAGCTCGTTGGGCTCATAACCCAAAGGTCGTCGGTTCAAATCCGGCCCCCGCAACCAAGAAATACAAGTCCTGTGAAGGACTTAGCAAAGCCCGCCCAGTGCGGGCTTTGTCGTTTCTGGCGCTTGTGTCGAGGTTTGTGACGAGGTCTGTGTCGTCACACCAGTCGACGTAAATACAGTCGACCGTTGGTCAATGTGTCGAGTCGGCTAACTTGACCACGCAATCCCGCTTTGACGAGGACTACCAGTCACAGCGCGTCGCGAGCATGAGCTCTGTTGAGATGCTTCGCAGGGAACTCGTCAGCGCTTGACCACCATCAGCGCTTCGCGCAGCGCAGAGCAGTCGCTGGACGTTCTTCTCGACGACTCAGATTGGGCTTTCCGGGAGTAGCCTGGATGGCCCTTTTTTGTATGGCCGCCTCAGTCGAACAGACGCCGGTCCGTCGGCTCACCAGCTCGTACAGGAACCATCCCGGCCAGATACCTTTCGGCGGCCATGCGGCCCTCGCTGCCTTCCGGGAGATTTGGCAGAGCCGCCTGCACTCGCGTAGCAAGTTCTTCGAGGTCGAAGAAGGGCTCAAGTGCGCGAGGATCGAGTTGGTAGATCGTGCGGGCAACCCGGTCGCCCCAGCCATGTGTGCTTCCTTTCCTGAGGAACTTCTCGAGGAACGACACGAGCACGCCTTCGTCTGCCAAGAGCGGGGTCAGCTTCGCACGAACGTTCTCCGCGGCCGTCCATTGAGACCAGGTGAAAAGCGCGTTCGGCGCCTCACGGTTCACAAGCAGGACGTCCAGCGGCGCATCGGCCATCCTGGCGCAGACGGCGTCCTTCAGTCCGTCGATGGCCGCCGCATCGAAGCCCCCCATCCATGGTCGACGCAGTTGCTCCTTGGCCTGTGAGGCATAGAGACGATCAATCGTGTCGACCATCATCGGTATCGCCTTCGCGCTTTGAACGAGCTCGAGCAGTAGAGCCGGCACCTCTTCGGGCGTGAGCGTCTCCAGCAACCTGTTGACGAGGAAGGCGAGGCGCCAAGAGTTCGGCAGGGCCATCAGCCGACCACCGCGTTCATCAGCCGCCGTGAGCAAGTCTTGGTCGAGCGCGAAGAAGCCCTTGAGCAGAAGGCGTGCACGGTCCGGGGGGAGGTCCTCGAACTGAGTCAACCTATCGACGATATCGATGGCCTTGGAGCGGCCATCAGCGCGGACAGTGCGGGTTGCGCTTTTCAGCGTTTCCACGAACACAGGCTGGTTGCCTGCCAGTTCGAGCAGCCGCATCAGTTCGGCCCTGGTGAAGAAGTCGTCTGGGATGCTGAACTGGAAGTACAGGTCGAATATGTCTGGCGAACAGGCCCGCAATTCCTGTCGCCACTGCCCCAGGAACTCGGTGCCATGGTTCATGTTTCCAAGAGCTCCCTCGACCTTCGGGAACATGCGGACCATCAGGTCTTTGACGGGCCCGCGGGACGCCTCGCTCAGGTTTGCAAGCCACGCTTCGTGGAACTGCTGAACCTCGTCTCGCTGATGCTGATGGTCACGCGAAGCCCCCGCAAACATCTCTCGGTTGTCGCGAATTGCCTCATAGGCGCGCGGCTCGAAGACGCGCATGAACTCCAGCGCGATGAAGTCAACTGGGTTCACCTCCCCGGCAACCGGCGGGTAGGTGACCGCCAGCACGTTCATGACGCGAACGATGTCTCTGGGGGTGGACATGAAGTGCTGAAGGCCATCGAAGAAGACGTTGCCCCAATAGGTCTTATCGAAGCGCGCCATCGGGAGCGCCTCGATGAGGGTGCTCAGGTCCTCGAACAGCTTTCCTTGCAGTCGAATTCTGTCGACGGCCGGTAGTGAGAAGGCCGCTTGAACGATCTTCTCCATGTAGGCGTCGCCGTCGACGTTCAACGAAGTTGCAAGCGCCTTCGACACGATGTCCTTGGCGAAGGACAGCAGGTAGATGACGTTCGGGAAGTCTGCGAGTGCCTTGATGACCTTGAAAAGCTCGCGAATCTCTTCGGGTGTCAGTCGATCCAGGTCGTCAACGATGACGAGCACACGACGGTCTTCCTTGCGCAATAGCTTGACGAGTTCCGCCTTCAGCTTGGGAACATCACGGGGCTTTCGTTTCAGCAGCTTGAGCAAGGTGCCGAGGGGAACATCAATCAACGGGTAACCCGTGGACACCGCGACGACTTTCGAGATGGCCCCTGAATACTCAGCCATCAACTCCCCGACCTTCAGAAGGCCAGGTGACTCCGGCCGAATTCGCGTCGCAAGCGCGCCGAGCAGCTGAGAAGCCAACTGGTCGCGTCCGTTGAACCACCACGGATTGAACTCAACGATGACCGGGCACTGCTCTTCGTGGAGGGTTTTGAGGTCGTGCTTGACCAGATTGAGGAGGCTGGACTTGCCGGCTCCCCATGGGCCGTTGATGGCCATCACGAGACCGTCAGGGCTCGGGGTAGTGCGGATCGCTGCGGCCAGGTTCTTCGCAAACCCTGAGAACCCGAAGGCGTCTCCCGTGGGATCGGCGATGGGGGCATCGGAACTCAGCTTTGCTCGGTACATGGCGGGGGTCGATTGCTTGGAAGCCAGGCCGCGATGTTGCCTGCTGACGGTTCTAAATGTGCCGACTCGCTACACTGCACATCAAGGCCACTTCGCAGGCCTGCCCGCCCACGTCGGCGAAGCTGAGACCCCGGCAGCGACAAGTTGAAAGTCAGGTGGCCCCCTCGGGTCACTGGCTCAGTGTGTGGGCGCATTGAAGCTCCGTGACCTGGAGACCCACTTTGACTACACCTCTTTCTGAGGCGCAGCTCGAGCGCCTTCGTCGCGACGCCAAACGGATCGCTCGCGACAAATCCATCCCCCTCAGTGAGGCGCAGCAGCAGCTCGCGGTTGAGCGCGGCTTCAAGAACTGGTCGCTGATGGCCAGCGCTACGAACAAAGTGGCTGCCGAGGCCGCACCGCCTCTGCTTACCGCCACGCCCGTGGCGCCAGCTGAACGACCTTCCTGGGTGTCGCGCTTCTACCTGCATGGCGATGCGTCCGAGAAAGAGGCGGGGAGGTACTTCTGCGTGCGCTGCGACGACATGCATCCCATCGAGCACCTCCAGCCCGGCGGTGAGCATGGCGACCAGACCATCAACTTCGAGCGCTTCCTGTACAGCCACGGCCGTTGGGTGGAGCGGCGCGAGGAGAGGCCCAACTTGGACCGGCCAGACGACGTGCCGAACCTCTTCCACGCCGACGCCTATGCGGCGCGCGCGAAGTACGAGGCATCGCGTTCGGCGTTCCACAAGTGGCTGGACACGCAGCGGAATCGGGATACCCCAGTTGGCGACCTTGCCTCGGACATCCTGCGCGACAAGGGCTTCCCGGTCGGCGCCGCAACGAAGGAAGCGTTGGACAGCTACCTCGGAAGGCACGGGAGCCATGTGCAGGAAGCGCTAAGCCAGGCATGGAAATCATTCCAGGCCAGGCAGCGGCGGCAGCAGGCACGCCAAGCAGCGCCCAGAGCCGCGGGCACCCCGCGGCGTCCGGGGCCGAAGCCGGGGGAGCCGGGTCAGGTCTGACCAACGGCCCATGAGCTACGCGATGACGACCCTCATGTCGACGGGCTCGACACATCCCCTCGATATGTCGATTTCCGCTTCGAAGATCGACATGTTGCAGGCGGGCTTGCTGCCCAGTCTTGTTGGTGAAGCCAGGGTGCGGCCCGTCAGGGAGAGCCTAGTTCGCTATGGACCCGTCGGCGGGCTCTCTAACTTCATACTGGATACCGTCAAATGGAAGCAGCTGAGAGGAGTCGAGAAAGCATGACCGCAGCGCAACCTCGCGCCGGGCTCAGCCCGCTTTCGGACGGCATGTGGTTCATCGCTGACGCCGCGTTCGCGCTTGCCGAGCAGGAAGGTTTGACCACCACCGGACGGCAGGACCTGTACCGCCGGATGGGTGAGTGCGCAGGGCTTGCCGCAGACCATCCGCACTACCTTCGCACGCGCAACATCGAGAACAAGGTGCCGACGCAGCAGCCGGAGCCCGGCGAGCTGGCGCTCGGCGTCTACCCCGAAGACGTCAACGACTGGTTGGATGCCTGCGGGACACCATACCGGTGGAACATCGAGCCGATGCGCTTCGACATCCCGGTGCGCGTGCTGGAGGTTCCACCCGCCCTGGAAGGCTTGCGGGCCGGCCAGCGCGTGTACTTCATCGAGAAGGTGGCGGGAAGAAAGACGGAAGGCCACATGCTCGCTGGCGGCTTGAGGGAGTTGCTGCAAGAGAAGGCAGCTCGGCAGCGGGATGGCTGGCTAGAAATCGAGGAAGCAGCTCAGCTCCTTGAAGACGCAGGGCGTGGTCAGGCAGGCGGGTGGGGTGACAAGTTCGCGGCCGCGGCTCGAACCGGCGCGCTGCCAATGCACGAACCCGGGTCGCTTGAGCGCATCGAATACGGGCGGTCCCGGAAGAGCACTGACCGCCTGGTGCGGATCACCCATGACTGGGCGCACGTCGAGGACCTGAACAGCTGGCTGGATGCGAACGAGCCCAGGCTGCCATTTCGCTTTGACAAGCCCGCGCCCAAAGTGGCGGCTGATAAAGCGCCACCGGGATACCAGGCGCTGCTGCCGGTCGTCGAGCGCTACGCGGAGAGGCGCCTCGATGAACTGTCTGCCGACACGGCGGCGTTTATCTCCGAGCGTATGTTCCCGCTTCCGTGGGATTCACTCAGCGCCAGCCAGCGTCGTGACGCTGCCCACCAGCATGACGCGCAGCACGACCCCGCATTCGCCAAGTACAACACCTATTGCTTCGAGCTTCACGCGAAGCGCGACGAACTGGAGGACGAGCAGCGGAAGATCGAACTGATGCCGGCAGCCACCCCGTCGGAATACGACATCCGACGCAAGTTGCTGGCCGACGTGAAGAAAGGCATGGACGACGTCGACGAACAACTGCGCGCGCTCGACGGCGTGACCATGGACCAGGCGCGGAACTTCAAGCCTGAGGCCATGAGTCAGCAGACGGTAGCGGACGCGCCGGAGGAGGTCATTTACTCCCTTGCGTTGTTTGAGCGCCTGAAGCCATCTACCGAGTGGACTGTGAGCAGACTCAGCGACACCGACTACATCGGCTTGGCAGAGGCGTCTGAGCTGGCGAGCCTGCATGCTGGGTCGAAGGTTTCCATCAACGATTTCCTCAGGGCAGGAGGCCGCGGGGAGATTCGGGTCTTCGCGCGGTGCGGACAGGCGGCCACGATGAAGCCAACGCGGCCTCGGGAAGAACCGATAGACATCCCGGCCGGAAGCTTTCCGACTCTTCCGATGCAGGCCTGCAAGACGTTGGCCCTCTTCGGCAGAGCCGAGTGGCGATACTTTGAGGACTGGGAGCCGAACCAAGCCTCTGGCGGCCAGATGTGTAGCTTCGAGCGATGGCGCCTACCGGCCGATGCGCCCAGCATGGTGACCGTCACCGAAGATTGCTTGGTCTTCGGCCGGGAAGTGCATGCGCTCGCCGACGCTTCGCGTGCTGGTCCAGAGGTCGCAGCGTTAACGCCGGGGCCGACAACACCTGTGCAGCGTCATCGGGCCCAGGAGGAGTCGATCCTCGCGAAGCTGACCGAGCTGGGCTTCACCCCGACGGCGTTGCCGCGGCCAAAGCCGGGTATGCCGTCCGAGGCAAAGAAGGCGGTCAAGGAAGCTCTCAGCTATTCCCAAGACGTCATGAAGAAGGCGTGGCGGAGGCTCCGGGCCGACGGGCGGATCAGGGAGGCCTAGACCCTGGGCCGCCACCCTGGGCCAAACTGGCCCACGGCCCAGACTAGGCAGCCCAGGGTGCTCTTGTAGACAGTAGATGTTGTGCGGCCGGGATCACCGGTCGGCGCCGGTGGTGAAGACGACCTTCACCTTCTTCACGACATCCATGTCCACAGACCAACAGCGCGCCAACGCGAGGGCGCCGAAGGAATCCAGGCCGCAGAACGACCGCTTGGTCGTCGCGGTGCTGAAGCTCCTGCCCCAGCGCGTCAGGGAGCGGTTCTGCTACGTGCTGCTCGCCGTAGTGCTCACCGTCGCCGTGGTGGGCATGTACCAGGCGCCGCTGCCCACAGCGGCCGGGACCGCCGGGATGGGTCTCCTGTCCTGGCTGGCGAGGGTGTTCGGGCGCTAGCAGCGTAGACCGTCTCCAGGCCCCTCTTCCTGCACCATTACCCGGGAGCACGGTGAGCACAAAGAGTACACGGAGCACTGGGAGCACAGTGAGTACCGCTCGTGTAGGCTTTTACCCGATGGATAAAGGGTTCTTATGAAAATTCTGCGCGGTTCCGCGCAAGTCGTACGATCGGAACCTGGTGATGCGCGCATCTGGCAAGTAGTTTTTCGCGAGTTGGCTATATCCAACTGTTAGAACCCGCGCCACGAATCCTTGCTCCGCCGCTGTCGCTGACCCAGACTGAAGGCTACGAAACAGCACTTGGCGGAGGCTCCATGGCTACAGCAAAGCAAGCACGCGCAAAACGGCTCAGCATGTCGGAGCGGGCCGAGCAGCAACTCGAGCTGCACTTCCCGAAGTACCACAAGCTCTGGCTGTGGTCGCGTAAATCTAATGATGGGTACACCACCGTGCCACGGACTCTCCCGTTCGTGATGCAGGCCATCGATCACAACTCCAAGAGCCAGCCAGCCGGCCACACCCTCTTCTGCCTGTGGGCCCGGTCGCCGGACCATCCGCTCCTCATCATCGAGAACCCTCTCGCGTACGCGGTTGAGGCCGGCTTCAGCGGGCCGCGCGCAGTAGACACCTGGCGCCGCCGCATGAAGACGCTGCGCGACCTTCACTTCATCGACGTGAGGAAGGGCGACGCCGGCGACTTCAACTACGTGCTGCTGTTGAACCCGAACGTCGGCATGGAGCACATGCACCAGCAGGGCCTGGTCCAGCCCGACCTGTACGGCCGCTTCCTGACGCGGGTGACCGACGTCGGGGCGTTGAAGGACCTCACGGCCATCCGCGATGACTGGGAAGACCAGCGCCAGCAGTTGGAGGAGCAGGCGAAAGCGGCGCGCAAGCCGGCAGCGAAGCCGGCGGCAGTTACGCGCAGGCCGGCCGCCTCGGCAGACGACAAGCCGGCGCAGACGCCGAAAGTTAACCAGCCCTCGATCCCGGTTTTCAAGGCTCCGCGGGAGGCAGCATGACCGCCCGCAAGCCTGTGAAGGACAACGCGCATAGCCCATACGTCGCGTTCTCGGACGACCGCGAGCGGCGGCTGGCGTTGCTGTCGCGCGATGTGAGCAGGGTTGCAGTCGCGCTGATTTTCGTCGTCGGAGGAGTGTCCGCGGCCCCGCACTGGAAGATGTTGTGGGGGCTTCTAGGCGGGCCGTAACAGCCTATGCCACTTGAATGCCTAGCCAACTCTATCTGGCACCAACTAGGCCCAGCGTCTGTACTTCTCAGCCGCTTTAAATTCACACACCCACGCCCGCAACCGCGGCAACTGGGGATATCCAAGGTTTGGCGGTACGGATGGGACCCAAAAGGCATCCTGCGTCCAGGCTAGGACACCTGCTCGCGAAGTGAATGCCTCGATCACCATCGATCCACAAACGCCTTGAATGACGATCTCGGCGTCAGATAGATCCAGTCATTCGCGCGCTCACACCTCACTGCATACCAACGCATCGACGCAAACGCGCCTCAAGCACGCGGCGGACCAACTTCAAGGTCTCGGCGTATCGGTCGAATCCTGGCTCCTGTTGAACCTCGCCGTCATGAAGCAGTTCACTTCGGATGTCGTAGAGCTTTCCCATGGTCGAAACGTCCGCTTCGACGTTTGGGTCGGTCGCCAAGGAGCTGCGCACGAGTCGACGGAGCTGGTTGCTGATGGAGTCCTTGGATCGAAAGGAAAGCTCACCGCGCAAAGCTTCCAACGACTGCCTTTCGGCCGGCTCAGCATCGGGGCCAAGGCCTGTGAGCGTCAAGTCCAGCCGCTTACGCATTTCCTTCAAGAGTTCCTGGACTGCGGGTGGTCGGGGTAGCGGTTCGCACAGCGACTCCAACGCCATCACCAGCGTCAAGAACTTGGCGTTTGCGGAGGCCTCTCGGTAGTGCGACACGTAGAGATCTATGGCCAGGTCAAGCTTGGGTTCGATCTCACCCGCGGCCGCTAGACGCAGGCCGTCGTTCAGCGCGTTGAGCAGGGAAGCTCCCGAAGCCCCGACCTCGACGGAGGGCGGATAACCGGTCACGCGTCTTAGCTTCGAGCCGGTTTTGAAAATCACTGGGGAGTCGTCGGAATAGAGTCCGTCGCCCAACGAGAAATCCCCTTGTGGCGTCTTCATGACGGCGCCCGGCGAGGTGTAGACGACCGGCCCCAGTAGGTAGCTCGAAGACAAGGGCATGCACATCGTCAATGAGGCGTAGTGAAAGCCTACCTTCAGCTGTTGCAGCAAAACTCCCGCAGCATCCTCTGACTGGAGGCCGTCAACTACCAGAACAAAACGTGTCCCCGACGATTCGACGCGAGCGCGGCCAAGGCCGAACTCCATCGCCTCTTCCATCGGCTTGAAGGTGTAGGTTTCCGAGGTGTCGAAGGGCACGCGGAGCGTGTACATGGCGCGGTTCGGGTTGGGTGGACAGGCCAGTGTAGGGACCAGGCTATTTGGTCTTGCCAGCTCGCTCGCAGAGCACCAAGAGACGCTCGATGATGGGTTTGCGGCACTACATCTAGTGGGCATATACTAGTTTTTGCACATATATAGTGTCATTGGAGCTTCTGTCCGTTTGGAGATTCCATGAAGCGTTCGGCTATTGCGCAAGAGGCCTGGGAGCTCCAGGCCGAGATCTGGAGGAACAGGGTTGCCCTGTTCCCGATGGGCGTACCCCCTGCGAAGGTCATGCTTGAGCCCGAGGTTGCATGCAAGGTGCTCGGCTACGACTACCAGCTCTGGGATGGTCTCGGCTCCTTCGGCCAGGGACGCGACCGCTTCCAGGTCGCAGGGTCTTTGAACCAGCAGGACAAGGTGGTCGCAGTCTCAACCCGTTGCGACTATCCGGCCATGCGATTCACCGGCGCCCACGAGGTTGGGCACATCGTCCTGGGTCATGACGGGCACGTTTTTCACCGCGACCGGCCGGTCTTTGAGCTTCAGACGCGCCGCCGGGATCCTATTGAGCAAGAAGCCGACTACTTCGCCGCCTGCTTCCTGGCGCCGGAACGCCTGGTGAGAGAAGCTTTCAAGGCGAGGTTCCTCTTCGTACCTCTGCCGCTGAGTGACGACGTGGTCTTCAACCTATGTAAGGAATCCAGCCACGCACTGATGCGAGCGGGGCCGGGCAGCTTGGAGTTCGCCAGCGCCGTGGCGTCATCCCGAATGTTCAACGGGCGGCACTTCAAGTCGATGTGTGACGAGTTCGGAATCTCGATCTCGTCGATGGCGATCCGCATTCAAGAGCTTGGGCTCCTGCGCGAGTGATGCAGGGGGCCAGGGCGTTTCCGATCCTTTTCGTACAGGGACCAGATCATGGCAACTGAGAAGACATCCAAGAAGGCCGCGACTACGGCTTCGGCCGTCTTGAGGAGCCCGACTGCAACGAAGGCCGCAAAGTCGGCCGCAGCCAGCGCGTTGGCGCAGACCGGCAACAGCAAGGTGACATCGAAGACGACTGCTACGAAGGCCGCACAGGTCCTTGCGAATCCGAAGGCCCCCGCCGCAGCAAAGTCTGCTGCAGCTAGCGCGCTGACGCAGAAGCCTGCCAAGCGCAGCAAATAAGCCGGCACCTCCGGACTGATGAAGCAGCGACCTGAGGCGGTGGCGGAGCTCACGCACTCTTGCGTCGCCGGGTGACGGACCCGTCCACGGAGACAACTGTCGGCAGCACGGCTAAAGCCTGCCGTAGGCCTACTCCGCCTCTGGTGGATCGCTGCTGAATGAAACGGAGGCGATCAGAGACTTGCCGTAGTGCGGTTCTTGACAGTTGACATGGACAGACACGAGTTTTCCCGAGGAAGCCATCGTTCGAACCAAGTCGAATTCTCGGTCCGAGAGAGAGACTCCACCATCCAGCAAAGGCTTTGTTGAAATCCAAACGCCGACGCATGGGATCTCCACATTCCCTGTGCTTGGATTTGACTCCGGGGTCACACGCAGTCTGAACGCGGCAACACCGCGAATCGGCTGTGAGAACACTCCCCGAATCTCGAGCGACATCAAAGTCATCCGAGCCCCTTCGCCTCCCTTGCGATCGGCGAGGATGTGGATGTATCCGCTCCAATCGCCAACCAGGCCTGATCGCGAAAGCAGCTCTGCCTTGCGCTTGCGTTTGGAGGGCGTCGCGGCCATGTCTGCTCCATTGATGAGTCGCTGCCATCAACAGTTAGCGACTTGCATGGCTTGTGTCTGGCGCGCCCGGTTGGGATCGAACCAACAACTCCCGCCTTCGGAGCGCAGCGCCTCAAACGCGAGCTTTTACGTCCTGGGTGCAGATTCTGTCGATACCGGGTCTGGAACATGCTCCACAAGCTCGGAGACCGCGCAATCGAAGTACGTGCACAGGCGGTCCAAGACGTCGGTCCCCGTGCTGTACCCCTTCTGATTCAAGATCTTTGACAGCGTCGATCGATTGATCTGAGTCGCGTCCGAGACCTCCTGCAGCGTGATCCGGCGCGAGTCCTTGAACTGCTTCTTTTCCAGTTGTTCACCCAGCTTGAAGCGGATCACAAAGCTGCCTCTGATCTATAAATGTGGAGAAAACTCCACGAATGTGCTTGACAGGCGTCATGCGTCGACTAATATTCGCACCAGATGTCGCGATCCTGCGATGTTTGGTGAGTTTGCTCGACATGAGGGTAGCATGAGCCACACGTATCTCACGACCGACGAGCTGTCGGCACGCATCAAGTACGACGTCCGCACCATCCGGGAGCGGCTGAAAGACAGTGTCCTTCTGGAAGGCACGCACTACGTTCGGCCTTTCGGCGGCCGCAAGATTTTGTTCGTGTGGGAGGCCATAGAGCGCGACATGCGTCTGGCATCCAACGACGCGCCGATCGGATTGCCCATGGCGAACGGAGCGGTGCTGCATGGCTAAGGTGACCGTTCGCAAGGAGACGGGTCGGCTCGTCATCGACTTCACGTACCGCGGAGTTCGGTGTCGCGAACAGACAGCGCTCAACGACACAGTGGCCAATCGCAAGCGAGTTGAAGTCGTTTTGGTCCGGCTGCGCGCCAGCATTTCCGCCGGCAGCTTCGTTTACGCGGAGTTTTTTCCCGGTAGCACTCTGGCCGAGCGCTTCGACGCTCGGCAGAGCGCCGCGATAGCTGCAGCACCAGGTAGCGCTTCAAGCCAGGCCATGGCCGAGCACGCGTCCAACTCGGAGCCTGCGACACCCAGCTTCCGCGAGTTCACGAAGACGTGGAACTCCGAGCGCCAGATCGAATGGCGCCGGTCCCACATCAAAGTCCTCACATCGACTCTCGACGGCCATTTGCTACCGTTCTTCGGCGCCAAACCCATCGGCTCGATCAGCAAGGCCGAGGTGCTGGCCTTCCGCGCCAAGCTTGCGGAGAAGCCAGGCCGTACGGGCGCCAAGCTCAGCAACAAGCGCATCAACAACATCCTCGGGGTGCTGCGCCAGATCATGGCCGATGCTGCGGATCGCTTCAGCTTCGTCTCGCCCTGCGCCACGCTCAAGCCGCTGAAGATCCGAAAGTCCGACGTCCAGCCCTTTGCGCTGGATGAGGTGCAGAACATGCTGGCGGTCGTGCGCGCGGACTGGCGTGACTACTTCGTCGTGCGCTTCTTTACCGGTATGCGCACCGGCGAAGTCCACGGTCTCAAGTGGAAGTATGTCGACTTCGAGCGCCGCTTGATCCTCGTGCGCGAGACCTTCGTGCTGGGCGAGGACGAGTACACCAAGACAGACAGTTCGCAGCGCGACATCCAACTGAGCCAGGTTGTCTTCGACGCTTTGAAGCGCCAGCAGGCGGCCACCAGCAAGCTCAGTGAGTACGTCTTCTGCAATCGCGAGGGACTGCCGATCGACAACAAGAACTTCAGCGACCGTGTCTGGTATCCGCTTCTGCGGCACCTGGGCCTGGACAGTCGAAGGCCGTACCAAATGCGCCATACCGCGGCGACGCTCTGGCTCGCATCAGGTGAAGCGCCGGAATGGATCGCCCGCCAGCTTGGCCATGCAAATACGCAGATGCTGTTCCAGGTCTACAGCCGCTATGTGCCCAATCTGACCCGCCGTGACGGTTCCGCCATGGACCGCCTGCTGGCCAGTCGCTTTGCCAGCGGGGACTCGGCCTCGGCGCCTCGCAACAAGTCGGCCAACGACGACGGCGCCCAGGCGCAACCCCCTCCCAAGTCACTGCGCCAGGCTGCCTGATCCGGCAACCGCGCCCATCCCTTCGACGTGACCCGCACGGCCCGCTGCCTCGCAGCGGCCGGGCCGGCGGAGCGCTGCCCGAACTAGCCCGCGCAAGGGAAGGTCTTGGCCTCTCAAGCGCTCGCAAATGCCCCGGCGATGACGGCAGGGCCTCGTGCTGCCCGAGCAGCCCGCCGCTGCCTCCCCCCCGACCTTGCCCTAGATCTTTGGAGACCTTATGTCTGACGACTTCCCTCTGCCTGGTGTTGATCTCTTTGCGCCTCGCGCCGACTTCACCGGCACCCGGCCGCTCATCTGGAGTGCCAGCCACGTCCATGCCATGGACTTGGGCCTTTGCCGGGCGTTGGTGCAACCGGCGCTGCGCGTTCGGCTCGAATTCAACCCTGACGCCAGCCGAGACGAGATCCACGTATTGCAGCGCGAGCTGGCCTTCTTGTTGGAATCGACTGGTCTGCTTGGGGCCTATGCGGATGACGAGCAGTATCTGGTTATCGGCCTCCTGCGCTCGATTCGCGAGGACGACGGTGAGGCCATCGCAACCTGGCTGTCCGCGCAGGATGCGGTCGCCGTTGTTCGGTACTCGGACGTCCAGATGCTCGCTCAATTGCTGGCCAATGTTTGCGGCCGCGAGTTCGAGGCGGACGAGCCTATGGCGTCGGCTCAGTGGCTCTCCCTCATCCGACACATGGAGCCGGACTGGCACCTGGAGCGCTGGTCAACGCGTCAGGGCGAGAAGGCGCAGAGCGGCGAGGCGGGCCCGGCTTCTGGTGAGGAGGCAGCATCGTGAGCACGTCCAGCCCGCACTCTCTTTCCACCGACTGGCGCAGCCGTCCGCCATCCCAGGTCCAACTGTGTGTGCGTTTCCGCGGCCCGTGGTTCGCCCGTGGTGACGTTGGCCGTCGCCTGGCTCAGCGGCTGCGCGGCTTTCAGGTGAGCGTCGCCATCACACCCGACAGCATCGTGCTGCGTCGACCCAACCGAGGCATTCCGCCGTCGCTGTGCCAGGGTGTGTGCGACTGGCTGCGCGAGCAACCGGAGATCTTGTCCGTTGAGCCGATCGCACTGCAAGTCTGGAGGCGCCCATGAGGATCGCCGCATTGCGCCTCAACGCGATCCATGCCGTCCACTTGGTGCTGCAGGAAGTGCCACGAATCCCGGCGGTGCCAGATGCCCTGCGCGCTGCTGCCGCTCAAGCGTGCGTGGACTATCCAAGCTTGGCATCCGTTCGAGACGGGCTCTGGTCGACGCATCCGGATCGAGTCACGGCCTGGGGTAGGGCGCTAAGGCACGCCCGCCCAGCGCTGGATCAGCTGCTGGTATTCGACGCCGATGCCGACTTCCGCGACATCGCTCGGTGGGCGGACCGGTACTTCCCGACCAGCGCCGAATTGGCCGGCTGCCGGGTGGTGCAGGTGCCCGGCAGAGGCTGGACGCTGGAGTTCGCCGAATGAAGCGCCGTTCTCTTCGGCATCGCCATGGATCGGCCCCCACCTGGATCGTGGTTTTCCGTCGCAACGTACTCGGACGGTTGGAAGTCACCCTGCCGCCTGGTGCTTGTGAAGGCCTGGGGCCCCCGGGATCGCGCGTCTGGTTCGCCGCCCGCCGTGGCGGCATTGAAGTAAGCCGTTGGCCTCGAGGTCCTCGACCGACCCTGGGGCGTCGCAGCACACGCATGCGCAGGCCCCGTGGTCGTCCGAATGGCAGTCGATACGCCAAGCGGAAATGACCCAGATCACCTTGTTGTCACTTTTGAAAATCCTATGAACACATCCATCCCTGAAGCCTTGGGCTTCTCCTTCTCCATCGTCCTGGTGCCTGGCATGACCTGGCCTCAGCTCGCCACGCTTGAGCGGCAGATCGAGGATTTCGCGCGGGAGCGCGAGTTGGTGCTGGGTGGCCACCACCTGCAGCGAGCGCTGTGGAGCTCGCAGCGCAGCCTGAGTGCGGCCGACCAGGTCGAGTTTCTGAACTGGGTCGTGGACCTGTCAGGGATCGCCTCAGTGAATCTCAGCCCGCTGCTGCCTGACCAGAACCTGCCCGCGCCACTGTCGGAGGGCTACCTGCGTCTGATGCCGTTGGAGCCATCCGTGATCGGCCTGACCCTGCTGCACCGACTGGGCCACATCAAGCCGGAGCTGTATCTGGAAATCCTGGGTGGCTTTGTGCGCCCGCTCGAAACGCACTGAGGAGAGGCCATGACGACCTTTGATGAACGACTGCGGGCGCTCGGCTGGGGCCGGCAGCTGCTGGAGGAATTGGTAGCGGCGCCAGAGGACCTCCCGATACAGGGGCTCGCCAGTTGGTTGTTGCCGCACTATCCGACGCTGGCCCAGATTGAGGTGCGGCTGGAGGGGTGTGGTGGCTATGCACTGATGCTCGCTGTGCGTGCCTTTGATCGAACGGCGGGGCTGCTGGAGCGGCTGACGCTGGAGGTGGGCGTTGGCCTGCGGGATCGAGCAGTCCGGATCGCGAGGCACTTTCCCGAACGGGAGGAACTAGCCCTGGCGGTGCGTAGCCCCTATGAGGCGCGAGCCTGGGCGGCGATGTACCTTGATCGCGCGCCTGGGCGGTCGGCATCGCTGCAGTGTGATCTGCCACAACCTTCTGCGCCGAGGATGGCGAACAAGCGTCAACGGCGAGAAGCCCTGCGGCAACTGGCGACAGCGCTGCGATGCCTGCATCGGGACCCTGGGCTGACGGTGTTCGCCTCGGGCCAGGTCTGGCAGACCCTGAGGGCCATGCCGGACCGACGGACGCTGTCCAGGCGGTTTGAGGGTGAAGACCGGCAAGCCCTGAACGCGCACATGCGCGTGCTGCAGCAGGCCTGCCAGATCGTCGAAGCGATAGCGGATGGAACGTTCACCCCAAGCCGACGCACTCGGGCTTGGGTGCTGCGGCTGCATCCGCGCCTGCCGAAAGGTGACTGGTTTGCGCTCGGCGCGATCAGCGAGGGCGATCGGCAGGCCTGGGTGGACGAGCTATTCCTGCGCCGGCCGCGGCGTCACAGGCGGGGTGCCGCTTGAACCTCGAGAAGAGCTCAGCGCACGCGCCCACGCGACGGGGTGTTGCCTTGCTTGCGGTTGCTGCCCCGTGCAGGTGTGGGAGGCGTCGTGTCCGGGAACAGCTCGGCCACGGTGACGCCCAGCGCATCGGCCAGCGCGCAAATCATGGTCAGCGTCGGATTGGCATTGCCGGTCTCGATGCGGCTCAGGTAGGTCCGGAACAGCCCGCAGTGCGTCGCCAGGTCGTCCTGGGTGAGCTCCAGCTTCAGGCGCAACTCTCGCACGCGTGCGCCGAACACCGCCTGCGGGTGGGCCGCTACGCGTGGCGTCGCCTTGGCGCGCGATCGGGGTTGGGGGGATGCCTGAGACACCCCGGCAGGGTGTCGAAAGTACACTCATTCAAACACACACTAATTCGCACATTGGCGCATGAGGCTCACGGCAAATCGTGCCCGAGCTGTGCCATCAAGGAGGATCCATGACCGCATCACTCGAGTTTGTGGGCCCTGTTAGACCGCAGCTGTCGAAGCTAGGCGTGCCAGCCGTTTGGTTGGCGTCTGCGCTTGCCGCAGGACTCCTGGCAGGCTGCGTGTCGACTCCTCCGCTGGACCGGTCTCACCCCATGAGCTGGGCGTTCGCTTGGGCGGACGGGCCGAAGCCCGTCAATATCGAAACAGCGAAGTACTTGCCGAGACCGAAAGTCGAGCTCGGAAACGGCTTTCGGATATTGACCCTCTTCAGCAAGCCCGGTGGTGCGGCCATCGAAAGCCGCTGGACGGAAGGGTTCCGGCAGGCCTGCGCCCAAGCCAACGGCGACCTTGACGCCAACAAGCTCTGTCACGATCGCCAGGACCCGGACAGGATCCTCTTCGCGCTCAAGATGAAGACCTGGATCTATGACGGCTCGGCGTCGACGGAGATCATGTTCGTGGAGCCCACCGTTCAGCCGCCGAGTCCGGACTATCAACTGGTGCTGCAGCGCGCCGGCTTTGTACCGGGCCGCGAGCTAGAGCAGCGAAGGGTCGCCACCGCTGCTCAGGCTGAAAAAGAGGAGCAGCAGGCGCGGGCGGCCTGGCCGCTCATGCGCGAGCGCGGACGGGTGGTATGCCAGGACCGCGATGGCGTGCGTTACCGAGGCTATGTCGAGGATTTCACCGAGACGCGCATGAAGGTGTCTGTCACACGTGCGTTCTTCGTGCGATCCCCGGCGTTCGCGCCCGGAGGCTTCCGGCCAGAAGTGATCTGGACCGGACCGAAAAGCTGGTTCTTGTGTGATTGAGGGGGAAGGGCCAGTACTCGCTGTTCGACAAGATCGCCTTCTTCCTGAACCACAATTTGAAGCTGGGCATCCCCTCGACCCAGGTCATGTTCAGGCACATCTGGAAGGACAAGAAGACCGGCGCTCAGGCCAGCGTTCGCCAACACGGAGAACCTGGCGGAGTGGGGGCTGCACTGGCTGAGCAAGGACTTCTTCGATGAAGAGCTCAAGGACAACCGCGCCGCGGATGACTATTTGCGTAGGTCAGCGAGCGCAGCGGCACTGCCCGTTTGGCTTTCGGATACCCTTGAAGCTGAATTGAATGTGCGGATTTCGGACGAACCGAAGCCAGGGAGCATCGTGGAACAAGCATCGCTGATTGAAGACCCGTCATATCTTTATGACGAGCGATTCCTGAACAAATATGCGGGAAGCATCATCACGGATCCCTCCACGGCAATCGTTGAGCTGGTTGCGAACTGTTGGGATGCGTATGCCACTGAGGTTCAGATCACTCTTCCCGACAGGAAGCAAGGCAAGCACTTCAAAATCGTCGATAACGGCAAAGGCATGACCCGAGAAGAGTTCGCCTTCATTTGGCGGACTTGGGACTACAACCGCATCAGTGCCCAAGGTCCTAAGAGCGATCCGCCACCGGAGATCAAGGGCCTTCCTAGAGCAGTGTTCGGAAAGAATGGCAAAGGCCGCTTCGCCAGCTTCTGCTTCTCCAGTGAGTACCTGATCACATCCAGGAAGAACGGCCAGGAATTCATCTGCAAGGTCAGCAGAACTTCAACGCGCCCACTTGTGCTCGAAGAAGTGTCTTTCACCGCTGAAGGTGTTGAAGGCCATGGCACAACGATCGTAGGCACGGGGGAGATTCCGTATCTCCAGTTCGCCGAGGAAAAGGCAAGAGAGTTGCTTGGAAGCCGGTTCCTCGCGAATCCTGCCTTCAAGGTCTTTATTGGAGGTAGGGCCATCACCTTCAACGACATCCCGGACTACCTCAGCAAGGCTGAGGTTGAGATCCAAGGGCTGGGCGTTGTGACCATCCTTCATATCGACACGAAGAAGGCCGACAAGACCACGAAGCAACATGGCATCGCCTGGTGGGTTCAAGATAGAGCAGTTGGTCAGTGCAACTGGAGCGCTAGCGACTACACCCGAATTCTTGACGGGCGAACGACCGAGGCAAAAAGATTCACCTTCATCGTGAAGGCAGACTTTCTCAACGAGCACGGTGCGGTCAAAGAGGACTGGAGCGGGTTCCGGGAAGAGAGCAGCACGTGGGTCAAGACGAGGGCCGCAGTTCAAGACCGCATCTGCCAAATCATTGACAGCACCAGCAAAGAGGAGCGGGCTAGCACCAAGGCCGCCGTCAAAGAAAAGGTGGGCAACACGATAAACAAGCTGTCCCCGATCAGCAAGGAACGGGTGACCAGCTTTGTGGACGAAGTCGTTGACACGTGTCCCACCTTCGGCGAAACAGAGATCGTCCAGCTGACGACCATCCTGGCCAAGCTTGAGCAATCCAAGTCTCGTTACGGCCTCTTAGACATCCTTCATAAGTGCGAGCCCGACGACTACGACAAGCTGCACGAGGTCCTGACTGAGTGGACCATCGGTATGGCGAAACTGGTTCTGGACGAGATTCAGAACCGCTTGAGGCTCATTGGAGAACTTCGGATCAAACTACAGAAGGTGGGCATTGATGAAGTGCACGAGCTTCAGCCCCTCTTTGAACGAGGCCTGTGGATGTTCGGCGCTCAGTTCGAGTCAATTGACTTCACATCGAACGTGGGCATGACACAGGTCATCAAGACCATCTTCAAGGACAAGGCAGGCAAGGGCACGCGCAACCGCCCCGACTTCGTCGCGCTCCCGGACTCGAGCGTCGGCTTATATGCCCGCCCGTCCTATGACGACAATCACGATGAGGATGGTGTCGCACACCTTGTCATCATCGACCTCAAGACCACAGGACTAGCTCTTGGAAGCAAGGAGAAGGGGCAAGTTTGGAAGTACGTCAAGGAGCTACGGGCCAGGGGCTATCTGAAGCCAACGGCCAAGGTAGACGGCTTCTTGCTGGGGGACAAGATCGAATCGGGCGAGGCGGAACCTGAAGCACACGGTGAGTCTGTGACTATCTACCCCATGCTCTATGACACCATCTTGGTCCGGGCGGAGAAGCGGCTTCTGAGTCTCCACAAGAAGGTAAAGGACGCGCCCTTTCTTCTCGAGCAGCAGGAATCTTTGAAGTCGTTCATGGAGCCCGTTCACGTTGCTCAAATGGAGTTAGCTGAGCTTCCTAAGGACTGACCTCGCAGCAGCCAGCCGTGTCGATGCCCGCCGTGACGACGGCTCATGGCATCAACGCGAACTGGCTTCGGCGTTGGATCCATGAGAGGGCCCAGTCGGCTGTTGGCGCAGTGGCCGAAGCCTATCGGCATCGAACTGCTGATGCCAGCGCCACCCGTCCCGCCGGCGCCGTGTGCTTGGCCGACCCGTAGTGAGGTCCGCCGCGGTGCGACCACCATCGCGCTGACAAGGCCTGCAAGCGCCACCGACGGATTTACGGAATGTATGCGCGAGTTGCTGCGTTGATCCTCATCGTCGCCGTGTGACTCGCGATGCCTTCCTGCCCCCGGGGATTCAAACCGAATCTGACATAACGCCCGTTGTCCGCCAAACAGCGGCGGGCTGCACGCCGGGCTGGCCGATGGCTTCGATTTGCCAAGCGCGCTATCGGCGCCACTGCAGCCAAGAGCTGCCAGGACGGGTCAATGGCCGCCGTTAGGCACCCAACCGAGTTCCGACTCGATGGCTGCACGAAAAGGCGTGCGCACCTCTTCAGGGGCCTTGCAGACGTACTCACGGGCGCGCGCGCGACGTTTCCTCATCGAGTTCGCGAAGATAGTGGAGCACGTCATCAGCGTTCTCGGGGACCTGCTCGAAGACGCCGCGGAACTTGGGCCGCAGCGCCGTCCACACCACGGCGTCAAAGCCGGTGGTGGTCGCCCATTCGGCGATGGCCGCAGCACCGACAGGGTATTTGGGCTCTGGGCCTGGCCAGAGCCCGATGGACTCCACGCCGCTGCCCTCACGGCCGGCGAGTGCTTCCTGGGCCTGTTCCGCCGTTGCATGCGACAGCTCGACGAAACGTGTTGGGACCGAGGGGGTTCCATCAAGCAGCACAAGTGTCAGCCGGCCATCTTGAGACGTTCGCGCGAACTCGATGGGTAGCTGCGGGCCGCCAGGCTGCCAAAGGCCGGCGCAGTGCAAGACACCGGGTTTCCACACGAGCGAACCCCAACCGATACACGCAATCCTCATGGGCACAGCTTACCGGTTCGGTGGTGCGCCCTTCGCTGAGCATCCCGGCCTTGATGAAGGGGTAGGTCTGGCCTAGTGTTCAACGACATTCCAATGCGCGAACCGACCACCTCATGAGTCCTTTGATCTGCGCGTCCGACGGCTCGGCGTCGGCTTGGCCCTCGGTGATGACCCATCGGCTGGGATACGTCGGCCTAGTGAACATGTGCTTCGCTGGCAAGCGGCCTTTCTCGCTTCGGCATGAATGCCTGCATATTCGCGACACGCGTGCGGAGGCGATGCTAGACGCGTGCAGTGATGCTGAGAAACTGGTCGCAGGGTGGAGTGATCAGATCAGCCTCGACGACGCGCTGGGCGGCTTGGGCTGACTACTGCCGCGTGCTTTGTTGGGGCGCTAAGCGGGGCAGGTCGTCCCGTTGACGTTGGAGCAGAGGTGCGACAACGGAGAACAAGGGCCGCGGCCGATGAAGGCGGTGGCTGCCAGTATCTTCAGGCATCACGACACTGGTCGTCAGACCTGTTTGCCTCCGCAGGCCGGGAGGACGGCGTATGCGGGCCCCGATGACGGGGACTCGCACGTTCGTCAGATCGGACGCGAAGCTGTCGATCTGCCCCCCCCGGCATGTGTTCGAAATCCGGCGCTGATGTAGGCGTCCAGTGACGTCGTGCCATGGCAGCCTTCAGCCATCGTCTCGAGTCGCCAGAGCTTCATTGGCGTCAAGACGAGGGCCATCAAGGGCGGTCGCTTGATCGCAACTTACGACGAATCATTTGGCCACGTCGAAAGCAAGGTTCGGCGTTTCCTCACCAGATACTCTCGCGACAGCAGCACCCTTCCACACGTAAAACTGAATCACAAGAGTCAATCAATGTAAGCGTCCGGCCATCCCCTCTTGACTGCGCCGAATCGAGCTCACCGCTACATTGGGTGGATTCGCCGACTCACGG
>NZ_JBYSZK010000020.1:0-122337 GCF_058787015.1 Roseateles sp. FW305-36
CTTGAGGAAAACAGCAACGGCAACTATCGAATACCGCCCACATCAATCCGGTTGATTAACCGGGAAGTCCCTGTAGAAGGGTTAGGCCGCACTCGACGTGGGGCGGCACCGATGTTGTGGAGTTGGATCTCAATGGCCACTTAGTCGAACTCCTTGACTTCTACGCCCCCGGTTCGGATTTGTACCCCGGCAGCCGAATCGAAGACCAAGAACCCATCTCGATCGTCAGCGACCACTTCCAAGCGGGCGTTCGCCCACGAGATCGGCGCTTCGATGCGCAGTGGATCTATGCAAGAGACCAGCAAAAAGCCATTCCGATTTGGAGATTGCAAGAACAGTCTCAGCGTGCGGTGGCTTGATGTCAGCTCTTTTAACTGCGCATCCGCGCCATGCCAACGAGTCAGCAGCGTTGGGAAGTGCCTCAGCATTTCGATGCGACGATCAGTCATTTCGCTCTGGCACCTGTGCCGCCTAACGTGTGAGCTCAGCGGACGGCGAAGCCGTCCGCTGCAGTGAAAGGTTGGACGTCATTGCCGACCAGCGCCTCAAGCTCGCGTACATGAAGGGACCGTGCCAGCCCTTCCCCGCCTGCAGTGGCACAGCTGGCACACCATTGAGCGCGCTCCAACGCGAACCTGAGCATTACTTCCCTGAGCTGCGGAGATGCGACTTGCACACGCGCGGCCTGAAGTGCTACTGCCGCGTAATCGCAATCGCGAAACCAGCCAAGTCGATCTGATTCAGTTGCCAGCCGAGCGAATAGCGGGAGAAGCAACGTCGAGTCTTGCGAGTGCGCAATTTCTTGAACCAAGGCATCCGCAACGGCCGTACTTCCGCCAGTCGCCTGAACTTCTTTGCGATATGCCTGCAACTCACCCATGACGTTCAACGTCTGCGCTCAGCGGGCGGCGAAGCCGTCCGCTGCAGCAATGGGTTAGAAAGCATTGTCTTGCTCCTGCGCAGACGGCCCGCCATTGCAGATCACCGCCTTGAAGTAGTACGCCTCCCTAGGGATGTCAAAGATGAACTTGCGGGTCGTCACGTCATCCAACGGGCCGAAATTGAACCTCACCAGATCCGCACTTTCGGGCACCGCCTCTTCCTGGTACGACAAGCCGTGCTTGACGGCCACCTGACGAACCAGGTCTGCGTTCGCTCGAAGCGCCGTTATGAGTGCGGGATGCTTGACTAGGCGCATGATTTCTAACGTTGGAGTTCAGCCGACCGGCTGGCGCAGCCGGCCAGGGTCGGCTGCAATGAGAGGTTAGAGCGCATGCGCTGAGTCATAGCGGCACACAGGATTCAACTTCGAAGTGAATGTTGTCCGAGAAGTTAATGCAGGCCACCACAGCATCTTGAAACTCATCGAGCAATGCCATCCCAGTGGGATCTCCTTCACTTTGCGTGCTCAGCCGCAGAATGCCGGCTTGCCACTCACAGGTCACCGCTTGGTGCCAAGACCGTTGAGCGAACTCTGAAAGCATGTCTGCAACCGCCTCGGCGGTTTCGCCGTCCTTCAGCCCCTCGCAGATCACAGTGTTTCGAAACATGCGCTCTAACGTGTTCTCGGGAGACAGCCGCTGCTGCCTAACGCTGGCGACTGCGCCACAACACGGGCGCTGCAGCCAAACACAAGCCGTTGACTTGTCAGCGAATCTTGGCGATTGACTGTATTTTTGTACAGCATTAAATTCTTCCCTGAAAGCGGCGGGCGCTTACAAGTTCTCTTTGAACAGACGCCGGGGCCGTGGAGGCGCATCATGCCAGTCAGTCACGCCGACTTGCCGCCCCGGGGAACACTTCGCCCGACTTCGGTCGCCGCGGCATTGCCGCCGCTGCGATCCACCCGGGTTCTGGACCAGCTTCGCGAGAGGCTGCGGCTGTTGCACTACAGCCTGCGCACCGAAGAGGTCTACGTCTACTGGGTCAAGGCCTTCATCCGCTTCCATGGCATTCGGCATCCGGCTGAGATGGCCGGGCCGGAGGTGGAGGCCTTCTTGCTGCATCTGGCCAACGACCGCCACGTCTCGCCGTCCACGCACAACCAAGCGCTGTCGGCGCTGCTGTTCTTCTACGCCAAGGTGCTGCAGCACGACCTGCCCTGGCTGAAGGACATCGGCCGCCCGCAACGGCGCCCGCGCCTGCCGGTGGTGCTGACCGCGCCGGAGGTGGCGCGCGTGCTAGGCCAGTTGGACGGCGAACACCTGCTGCTGGCGCAGCTGCTGTACGGCACCGGGCTGCGCATCACCGAGGCGCTGCAAGGGCGGCGGCGCAGTGCGCAGCCCGCTGGATGTGCTGCCGGCACTGCGGTCATCCTTTGAAGCGTGCCCTGCGCCTCGGCGGGCCGGGACGGCGCTTGGGCTGTGCCGAAGCAGCTCTGCTCACACCCTGACGTCATCCACGAAAACAGCCCCGCCTTTCGCTCCATCACTTGCGCCAGCGCAAACCGCGCGGCGCACTGCCTCCTACAGTGGTCGGCAACCCGACGTCCTCTGGAGGCGCTTCCCATGAACACCCGACCCGACGCCGCCGCCCGGCGTGCCACCGTCGCCGGCCTGCTTGCCGTCGCGCTGCTTGCCGGCTGCAGCGTCGCCGTGCAGAACACCGAGCCCGCCCGGCGGCTCGCGCGTGAAGCCCTGCCGGCGGGCGACCTCGCAATCGGCTGGCGGGTGTTCCAGCAGAAATGCGCCGGCTGCCATGGCGTGGCCGCGACCGGCAGCGCCAATGCCCCCGACCTGCTGCCGCGGCTGCGTGAGATGGGTGCCCATCAGTTCGCCGGCCTGGTGCTGCGGCGCTACGACTGGATCTTCGCGGCCGCCGAGTCCAGCCCCGCCAACACCAGCCAGGACGATCTGGCCGACCGGGTCCTGCGCGGCCGTGAGGGCACGCTGACGATGCCGGCCTGGCAGGGCGACCCGGCCGTCACCGCTCACATCACCGACCTATACGCCTACCTGGCCGCACGGGCCGACGGTTCGCTGGGCACGGGCCGGCCGCGTTAGTTCACTCCAGCACGAACACTGCCGCACTGCGCGCCGGCACCTCGAAGCGGCCGGCCGCAAAGCGCGCCTCGCGCTTCACGCGCTCGTCGGCACCGCCGCGTTGCACCGGGTGCAGGCGCCAGGCCGCCCCCGCCTCCTCGGGCAGCGCCAGCGACTGGGCGGTCGGCGCCACATTGATCAGCGTCATCACCGCCTTGAAGCGCGCGCCGGGCAGGCCGCGGCCGTCGATGCGCGTCGCGACCAGCACCGGGTTCTGCCCCGCGCCGCTGCCGGGGAAGCTGACGCGCTTCTGGATCTCGGCAGCCGTCGGCAGCCGCAACAACGGCGTGCTGGCGCGGATCTTCAGCAGGTCGCGGAAGACGTCGCGCGCCCAGGCGATGTCGGCCGGCGCAGGGGGGATGGAAGCGTCGGCCAGCCGCTCGCGAGCCAAGGCCCAATCGCGGCCGTCGCGGCCGTAGTTGTCCTGCTTCGGCGGCAGGCCGGTGCCGAAGTGGTTGCTCTGGTAGCTCCAGTCGAGGCGGTTGAACCAGTCGCCCGAGTCGTAGCTGTTGCGGTCCAGGCTCTTGCTGCGCAGGATGTCCTGGCCGGCATGGAAGTAGGCCACGCCCTGGCTGAAGGCAACCAGGGCCGCGCCCAGCATCTGCACGCGAGCCCGGTCCTCACGACTCGTCGCCAGCGGCAGCTTCAGCGTGTCGATGTCGAACAGGGTCTGGTTGTCGTGGTTCTCGACATAGTTGACGACCTCGCCGGGCTCTGAAGCGAAGCCGGCAGGCTGGTCGCCGTAGGGCATGGCGTCGAGGCGCTTGGTCTCGCCGCGCCAGGTCGTCAGTTGATAGCCGCGCAGCGAGCCGGCCAGGCCGACGCGGATCATGTCGGCCGTGGCCAGCAATTCCTCCGGCTTCGCGTTGGCGGGCGCGTTGGGCGCGTAGACCAGACCATTCAGCCAGCCCTGGCGACGCACGCTGTCGTCGCCGCCCTCGCCTGCGCCGCCGCCGCGGGCCGCATCACGCATGCGGTCGCTGAAGCTGCCGATGCCGGAGCCGTTGAGCGACAGCTGCGAGGCCTGCACGAAGCGCGCGCCGTTGCCCACCTCGCCGAAGTTCCAGCCCTCGCCCAGCAGTTGCACCGGCCGGCCGGCCTCGGCGTTGACACGCGCCTGCAGGCGCTCCATGGCCTCGCGCGGCTGGTGGCCCATCAGGTCGAAGCGCATCGAGTCGATCTTGTACTCGCGCACCCACAGCGCCGCCGAGTCGATCATCAGCTTGGCCATCATGCGGTGCTCGGTGGCCGTGTTGTCGCAGCAGGTCGAGCGTTCGATTTCTCCCTTCGCATTCAACCGGTGGTAGTAGCCGGGCACGAGGCGGTCCAGCACCGACTTGGGCGCCTGGCCGGCGGCCGCCATGTGGTTGTAGACCATGTCCATGCCGACGCGCAGGCCGGCCTGGTGCAGGGCCATCACCATCGCGCGGAACTCGGTGACTCGCTTCAACGGATCGGTCGCATAGCTGCCTTCGGGCACGCTGAAGTGCCAGGGGTCGTAGCCCCAGTTGAAGCAGTCGTCGGCCGCCACGGCCATCACGGCGGCCTGCTGGGCCTCGCTGTCGGCCGGCGCCCTGGGCACGTCGGGCACCTTGCAGCCTCGCTCGGGCACGCTGGCGAGGTCGAAGACCGGCAGCAGATGCACATCCGTCAGGCCGGCCTTGGCCAGCGCCTTGAGGTGCTTCATGCCGTTGGACGCGCCCTCGGTGAAGGCCAGGTATTTGCCGCGCCAGGCCGGGCGCACCGTGGCATCGCTGGCCGAGAAGTCGCGCACATGCAGCTCGTAGATGACCTGGTCGGTCGCCGCCTTCACGCGCGCCGGGCGCGGCACGGTGTCCCAGCCGCGCGGCTTGAGCGCGGGCGAGGTCAAGTCGGCGACCACGCTGAGCCGCGAGTCGGCCGTCAGCGCCACCGAGTAAGGGTCGGTGACGAGGTTGCGCACGCGGCCGTGGGTGGGCGTGACGACATCGACGAGATAGCGGTAGGCCTGGCCGCTCAGGTCACCCGGCAGCTCGGCGCGCCAGGCGCCGGTGGCGGCATCGAAGCGCATGGCGTCCGCCGCGACGGCCGGTGAATCGGGGCCGCCATGGCGGCACAGCACCACGCGCTGGGCCGTGGGCGCCCAGACGGCAAAGCGCGTCTGCGCCTTGGCGGGATGGGCACCGAAGTCCTTCACGCCCTCGGCAGCCGCATAGAGGTCGTCCAGGGCGCCCGGCAGTTGCAGGCCGGTCGCAGCAATCACGCGCCCGTCGGCGCCTTCGTGCACCAGCACCAGTTGCTCACGCAGCAGTGCGGCGACGTCCACGCCCGCCGCCGTCGCGAAGCGGGGCCCGTCGCCGATGAAGCGAAAACGCATCGGCAGCGCGGCCGCGCTCGGCGCCAGGTCGAGCCCACCATCGGCCCCGCCGACAGCCTCACCCACCGGCGCCTTCACCCCAGCCGCCCGGGCGTGATACAGGCGCAGCCGCTCCCCCGCCTGCAACTTCAGCCCCGGCCATTGCAGCGTATGCGCGTCCAGCCAATAGGCCTCGGCGGCCGGCCGCGCAGCAGCGCTCGGCATCGGCACCTCGGCATTGCAGTCGTCCAGGTCGCTGGCCCGGGCAGCGCCCGCGATCAGGGTCAGGACCAGCAACGTCGACACCAGCCAGGGACGAGAAGGCATCAAGGTCTCCTTTGTGTTTTTGGAATAGTAGCAAAACTACATTCATCGAAATCCCGCTAGCGCTCCTCCCTTGGTCATCGCTATGCTCGGCGCAGTCTTGATGAGTAGTTTGATTACATGAAGCACTTCACGGACAAATTTTCGACCGCTGCGGCCTTGCTAGCGGCAGCCGCCCTGACGGCTTGCGGCGGTGGTGGTGGTGGCAGCGCGGCCCCTGCTCCAGCCCCCGCACCCGCTCCGGCGCCAGCCCCTGCTCCCGCACCGGCACCCCTGCCGGCACCCCTGCCGGCACCCGACGTCAGCGCCGTCACGGCCGCCGACCCCGGCAGCCCCCTGCCCGAGGGCTGGCAGCGCGGCGCCTTCATGCAGATCTTCGTGCGCAGCTACCAGGACAGCGACGGCGACGGCATCGGCGACCTGCGCGGCCTGATCGGCAAACTCGACTACCTGAAGGACCTGGGCGTCGGCGGCATCTGGCTGATGCCCGTCACCAAGAGCCAGGACGGCGACCACGGCTATGCCGTCGTCGACTACCGCGACGTCGAGCCCGCCTACGGCAAGCTGGCCGACCTGGACGAACTGATCAAGCAGGCCCATGCCCGCGGCATCGGCGTCATCCTCGACTATGTGATGAACCACAGCGCCGGCCAGCACCCGCTGTTCATCAATGCCAAGGACTCGGCCACCAACCCCTGGCGCGACTGGTATGTCTGGCAGAACCCGGCTCCCACCGGCTGGAGCATCTACGGCGGCAACCCCTGGCGCAGCACGAGCAACGGCGCCTATTACGCCCCCTTCTGGGACCAGATGCCCGACTTCAACCTGCTGAAGACCGAGGTCGTCGACTTCCACAAGAACGCGCTGCGCTTCTGGCTGAACCGCGGCGTCGACGGCTTCCGCTTCGACGCCGTCGGCAACCTGGTCGAGAACGGTCCCAATGCCTGGGAAGACCAGCCGCGCAACTACACGCTGATGAACGAGATGCGCGTGCTGCTGAACGGCTATTCGCGCCGCTACATGGTCTGCGAGGCCCCGGCCGACCCGCAGGGCTTCGGCGCGCCCACGGCCTGTGGCGGCGCCTTCGCCTTCGACCTGCAGAACGCGCTGATGGGCTCGGCCCGCGGCCAGGCGTCTGCCGTCACCAGCCTGGTCAACTACTTCAAGACGTCCACGCCGGGCATGGCGCCCATGCTGTCCAACCACGACAGCTTCGCCGGCCTGCGCCCGGCCGACCAGCTCAATGCCAACCTGGCCCAGCTCAAGCTCGCCGCCAGCGCCTATCTGCTGCTGCCCGGCACGCCCTTCATCTACTACGGCGAAGAGATCGGCATGCGCGGCGCCACGTCCCTCAGCGGCGACGCGGCCATCCGCACGCCCATGAGCTGGTCCACGGCCGCCAACGCCGGCTTCTCGATCGCGACGCCCTACCGTGCCCTGGCATCCAACGCCGCGACCAACAACGTCGCCACCCAGCAGGCCGACCCCGACTCCCTGCTCAACCACTACCGTGCCCTGCTCGACCTGCGCAAGACCCTGCCCGCCCTGCGCGACGGCAGCTTCGTGGGCGCCAGCGCCGTCGACACGGTGCTGACGTATCAGCGCCGCAGCGCTGGTCAGACGGTCGTGGTTGCGATCAACTTCGGCAGCAGCGCCGCACAAGCCAGCAGCGCCGACCTGCCTGCCAACGCCTCCCTGCAGGGCAAGCTCGGCGCCGCCGACATCGCGGCCGATGCCACAGGTGCCGTCCACATTGCCATGCCCGCCCAGAGCGTGCGCGTCTACGTCGTTCGCTGAACCATGCCCATCAAGTCCTTCATCAGCACCGCTCTTGCCGCCGCGTTGGCCCTTCCGGCCGCGGCTCAGATCGACACCCGCCCCGTGCCGGCCCAGCCCCAGGCCAGCACGCTGCCGGCGAACTGGCAGCACGGCGTCTTCATGGAAGTCTTCGTGCGCGGCTACCAGGACAGCAACGGCGACGGCATGGGCGACCTCAAGGGCCTCACGAAGCGGCTGGACTATCTTCAGCGCCTCGGCGTCAGCGGCCTGTGGCTGATGCCCATCACGGCCAGCTCCGATCACGACCACGGCTACGCGACGACCGACTACCGCAACATCGAGCCGCAGTACGGCACCCTCGCCGATTTCGACGAGCTGATCCGCGAGGCGCACAAGCGCGGCATCGGCATCGTCATGGACTACGTCATCAACCACGCGTCCTGGCAGTTCCCGCCCTTCCAGCAGGCCCTGGCTGACCGCAACAGTCCCTGGCGCAGCTGGTTCGTCTGGAATCCCAACCCCGGCCCGGGCTGGGACATCTGGGGCAAGGTCCCCTGGTACGACGCGGCGCAGAAGCCCTGGACCTGGACGGGCGAATGGAAGGACCTGCCCGCTGTTCAGCCCGGTTCGCCCGACATCTTCTTCGGCACCTTCGGGCCCCATATGCCGGACTTCAACATGCGCAATCCGGTGGTCGTGCAGTACCACGAGGACTCCATGCGCTTCTGGCTCAACCGCGGCCTGGACGGCTATCGCCTGGACGCCGTGCCTCACCTGATCGAGAACAGCGCCAAGGACTGGAACGACCAGCCCGAGAGCCGCGTGCTGACCAAGCATTTCCAGGACCTCATCAAGAGCTACCCGGGCCGCTACGTCGTCTGCGAGGCCACGGCCGAGCCCATCGCCTACGGCAACCCCGAACTCTGCGGCGGCGCCTTCGCCTTCAACCAGAACTACGAAATGATCAAGGCGGCCAAGGGCGACACGGCCGCCGTGCAGAAGATGGCCGACTACTACCGGACCATGTCGCCGACCATGGCAACCTTCCTGCACAACCACGACATCTTCACCGGCCAGCGCGTCTGGGACCAGCTGCATGGCGACGAGGCCCGCTACCGCCTGGCGGCCGCCAGCTATCTGCTGCTGCCGGGCACGCCCTTCGTCTACTACGGCGAGGAGATCGGCCAGGCCGGCATTGATGGCAAGGGTGACGACCCGCTGCGCTCGCCCATGAGCTGGACGGCCGCCGGTGGCTTCACCACCGGCCAGCCCTTCCGCCCGCTGGCGCTGAACCGCAGCACGCACAACGCCGAAAGCCAGCAGCGGGACGCCGGCTCGCTGTTCAATTTCTACCGTGAGCTCATCCAGCTGCGCCGCGACTCCGCGGCGCTGACCCTGGGCCGCTACGAAGCCGACAGGGTGGAAGGCGCCGTCTGGACCTTCCAGCGCGTGCAGGACCAGCAGCGCGTCCTCGTCGCCATCAACTACGGCGACACGACGGCCCGCATCGAACTGCCGGCTCGGGCCCGGGCGCTCTATCCCAAGGGCGCTGCCTCCGCCACGCTGCCACCGCTGTCGGTGCGCCTCTACAGGTTGCAAGCGCCATGAAGAAGTCCCTGATCACCCTGACCACAGCCCTGTTGATGAGCCTGAACACGATGGCCGCCGGCCTGCAGCACGTCGAACCGCCCAACTGGTGGGTCGGCATGCGCGACACCTCCCTGCAACTGATGCTGCATGGCAGCGGCATTGCCGACGCGCAGCCGGCGCTGGCACCCTACCCCGGCGTGACGCTGAAAGGCAGCCATCGCGCCACCAGCGCCAACTATCTCTTCGTCGACCTGGATGTCGGCCCCGAGGCCAAGCCCGGCGAACTGGTGCTGATGCTGGCCGGCCAGACGCTGCGCTACCCGCTGCTGGCCCGCGCACCGGGATCGGCGCAGCGCGAGGGCTTCGGCCCCAGGGATGCCATCTACCTCGTCGTGCCCGACCGCTTCGCCAAAGGTGAAAAGGACGGTGGCAGCGGCCGGCAGGCCAACATGAAGGAGGGCCTCCACCGCGACGACCCCGGCGGCCGCCATGGCGGCGACCTGGCCGGCCTGCGCGAGCATCTCGGCTATATCGCCGGCCTGGGCTTCACCCAGGTCTGGCCCACGCCCCTGGTCGAGAACAACAGCACCAGGTACAGCTATCACGGCTATGCGGCGACCGACTTCTACAAGATCGATCCGCGCTTCGGCACGAACGACGACTTCGGCAGCTTCGTCAGCGAGGCCCGCGCCAAGGGCGTCGGTGTCATCCAGGACATCGTGCTCAACCACATCGGTGGCGGCCACTGGTGGATGGCCGACCTGCCGGCGCCGGACTGGGTCAATGCCTGGCCTCAGTACACCGAAACCCATCACGCCCGCATGACGCTGCAGGACCCTTACGCGTCGACCGAGGATCGCAAGCGCTTCACCGACGGCTGGTTCGTGCCCGGCATGCCCGACCTCAACCAGCGCCGCCCCGAACTGGCCGTCTATCTGACGCAGATGACGCTGTGGTGGATCGAGCGCTACGGCCTGTCGGGCATCCGCACCGACACCTATTCCTACTCCGACCGCGACTTCCTGACCCGCTGGTCGGCCCGCGTCATGCAGGAGTACCCGCGCCTGAACATCGTCGGCGAGGAGTGGAGCCCGCACCCCGCCGTGGTGGCCTACTGGCAGCGCGGCAAGAGGAACCACGACGGCTATGTCTCGCAGGCGCCGAGCATGATGGACTTCCCGCTGCAGACCAACCTGCTCGCCGCGCTGACCGAGGACGACGGCCCGCACACCGGCCTGACCAAGCTCTACGAGGGCCTGGCCCACGACTTCGTCTACCCCGACCCCGCCAACCTCGTCCTCTTCGACGGCAACCACGACACGCCGCGCCTCTTCTCGCTGCTGAAGAACGACGTCGGCCTGACCCGGATCGCGCTGGCCTACCTGGCGACGACGCGGCGCATCCCGCAGCTCTTCTACGGCAGCGAGCTGCTGATGCAGAGCCCCGTGGAACGCGACGACGGCCGCGTGCGCGCCGACATGCCGGGCGGCTGGAAGGGCGACAAGGTCAACGCTTTCACCGGCGCCGGCCTGACGACCGAGCAGCGCGAGATGCAGGACTGGACACGCCGCCTCTTCAACTGGCGCAAGGGCGCCTCCGTCATCCATGACGGCGCGCTGATGCAGTACGCGCCCCTGGAGGGCTGCTATGTCTTCTTCCGCTACGGCGGCGGCCGCACCGTCATGATGGTGCTGAACAAGAACGCCAAACCGGTGGAACTGGCCCTGGCCCGCTTCGGCGAGCGCCTGGCTCCTGGCGACGCGGCGCGTGACGTGCTCGGCGGCCAGGCCTTCAAGCTCGGCACGACGCTGGGCGTGCCGGCGCGCAGCCCGCTCATCCTCGAGATCTCGCGCTAGAAAACAAAAGGGCTCCTTGCGGAGCCCTTTCCTGCTTGCGGCGCAGGCCGATCAACGCGGCTGGCGGCGGCGTGCGAACAGGCCGATGGCGCCCAGGCCGGCCAGCAGCAGCGCATAGCTCTCCGGTTCGGGCACCGGCACGGCTTCGGCCGTGAAGGCGTAGGCCAGCTTGTTCTGGTTCTGGGCCGTGATGGCCGCAAAGCTGGCGGCACCGGCATTGGCCGTCAACACCAGCTTGACGTCCTTGACCGTGAAGGCCGTGGCGTCGTTCAGGGCGCCCGACGTGGCACCGAAGTAGTTGCCGCTGGCCGACCGGTTCAGCGCCGTCTGCGGCAGCACGGTGGTCGCGCCACCCAGCACGCTGAGGGTGCCGCCGGCCGTCAGGCTGGTCGAAGCGGAAGCACCCGCCTCGAAGAAGACCACGTTGCCGGCGGCGCTGTTGAGCGTGTTGCCCAGATTCCAGCCGCTGTTCGCGGTCACGGTGAACTGGGGCAGCAGCAGGTCCTTGGTCACGACGCCCGCGCTGAAGGATTGCACCGACACGTCCTTGAAGCTCCATTCGAAGCCACCGGCGGTCACGGCGCCGAGCACGAAATCGCTGGCGGCGGCGTTGTCATAGCTCAGCTTGTAGGGGCCGGCGTCGATGGTCACGACGGCAGCGCTGGCCAGGCCGGAAACCAACAGGGCCGCCACAGCGGCAAGAGATTTCAACTTCATGCTTTTCTTCCCCTCGAGCACCGGGACGACGGCCCGGTGAAAACCCGGCAATGCTAGTCACCGTAACGGGAAGAAATTCCGTAAACACCGCAGAACTGACGATCCTAGGGGGGTGAAAACACCCCCCGATCTACGGGAAGAACGGTTCAGGGCAGGCGCAGCAGCTCGAAAGGCCCACGGCCCGACGCCGCGGTGATGAGGCCCAGCACACGCGCCGGCTCGCTGCCCAGCATGCCCCAATGGAAGCGCCAGCCCCAGTTGCCGCCCAGCACGCCCGGCACATTCATGCGATGGGCGCTCCCCAGGCCGAGCACGTCCTGCAGCGGGTAGACGGCCATGTTCGCCACCGAGTTGGCGCAGGCGCGGATCATGGCCCAGTGCACGTCCTGCTCACCGCAGGCCAGGTAGGAGCCCGCGAACGCGCGTTCACGAGGTTTCGCCTGGTCCCACCAGCCGCGCACGGTGTCGTTGTCGTGGGTGCCGGTGTAGGCCACCGACGTCTTGTTCCACATATGCGGCAGGAACTCGTGGTCACCCTCGGCACCGAAAGCGAACTGCAGGATCTTCATGCCCGGGAAGCCGCAGCCGTCGCGCAGGGCATGCACGTCGTCGGTGATGAAGCCCAGATCCTCGGCCACGATGGGCAGCGGGCCGAGGGCTTGTCTGATGGCGTCGAACAGGGCCATGCCGGGGCCGGTCTTCCACTCGCCGCGCTTGGCGTCGGGACTGTCGCCGGGGATCTCGTAATAGCCGGCAAAGCCGCGGAAGTGGTCGATGCGGAAGACGTCGGCCTGGCTCAGCGCCCGCCGCACGCGCGCCGTCCACCAGGCGTAGTTCTCGGCGGCCATCTTGTCCCAGCGGTAGAGCGGGTTGCCCCAGCGCTGGCCCAGTGGACCCAGGTCATCGGGCGGCACGCCGGCCACGACGGTGGTCTGGAAGTCCTTGTCGAGCTCGTAGAGGTCGGGGCGCGACCAGCAGTCGGCGCTGTCGTGGGCGACAAAGATGGGCAGGTCGCCCATGAGGTGCACGCCACGCTCGTTGGCATAGGCCTTCAGTGCGCCGATCTGCACATCGAACTGCCACTGCACGAACTGCCAGAAGGCGATCTCGTCGGCGTAGTCCTTGCGAGCCTGGGCAATCGCCTTGGGCTCGCGCTTCTTCAGGCCTTCCTTCCACTCCCACCAGGGCTGGCCGTTCAGCGGCGAGCGGATGGCCATGAAGAGCACATAGTCGTCCAGCCAGCTCTGCGCCTCCAGGCACCACTTGGCGAAGGCGATGCGGTCGGCGTCCACCGCGTTGGCGAAGAAGCCCTTGGCCGCGGCGCGCAACTGCTGCTCGCGCCATGGCGTGACGGAGCCGTAGTTGATCAAGCTGCCGTCGAAGGCGGGCACCTGCGGCTTGGCCAGCCAGCCTTTGGCGATCAGCGGCTCCAGGGCCACCATCCACTGGCTGCCGGCAAAGGCCGACACGCCCTGGTAGGGGCTGTCGCCGGGGCCGATGGGCGTGGTGGGCAGCAGCTGCCAGACGCTCTGGCCGGCGGACTGCAGCCAGTCGACGAAGCGGTAGGCATCGGGGCCGAAGTCGCCCATGCCGTGGGGGCCGGGCAGCGAGGTGATGTGCAGCAGCACACCCGAGGAGCGTTGGTTCAGGTTCATTGATGCCTCAACACGAGGAGGGAGCGGGCCGGCACGTTGAGCGGCTGGCCGGGAAGGACGAGGGGCGCGGCGGATTCGCCGCTGCTGTCGAGCACCAGCTGCCAGGGCCCGTTGCAGAGCAGGAAGGGCAGCGGCGCCGGGTCGGGGTTGAAGACGATCATCAGCCGCGGCGCGTTCGCGTCGGCTTCGCGCAGCTGGGCACCGAAGGCGCGCTGGCCGGCGTCGTGCCAGTCGTGCGGCGTCATCTCGTGGCCGCTGGGGGCGTACCAGGCGATGCTGGCTTCGCCCGGGCCGCTGGCGAACCAGCGTGGGTGGCGCAGCAGCGGCTCGGCGGCGCGCAGGGCCAGCAGTTCGGCGACCAGCTCGGTCATGCGGCCGTCGGCTTGCGCCCAGTTCAGCCAGGTGGTCGCGTTGTCCTGGCAGTAGGCGTTGTTGTTGCCGCCCTGGCTGTTGGCGATCTCATCGCCGGCGCACAGCATGGGCGTGCCCTGGGCCAGCAGCAGCGTGGCCAGCAGGGCGCGGCGCACGCGCTCGCGGGTGGCGTTGACGGCAGCGTCAGTCGTCGGGCCTTCGGCGCCGAGGTTGGCGCAGAGCTCGCCGTCGCGGCCGTCCCGGTTGTCCTCGCCGTTGGCCTGGTTGTGCTTGCCGCTGAAGCTGGTCAGGTCGGCCAGCGTGAAGCCGTCGTGCACGGCGACGAAGTTGACCGAAGCCGTCGGCAGGCGCTGGCCGTGGTGGAAGACATCGCTGGAGGCCATGAAGCGACGCGCCAGCTCGCCGCGGCCAATGCCGGGTCCGGCCGTAGCTTGACCATGGAGCCAGTAGCCGCGCACGGCATCGCGAAACTTGTCGTTCCACTCCAGGAAGCGGCCAGGAAAGCGGCCCACCTGGTAGCCGTCGTAGGCCGCGTCCCAGGGTTCGGCGATCAGGTGCACGCCGGCCAGCAGCGGGTCCTGGCGCAGCGCGGTGAAGAAGGCGGCGTTGGGGTCGTAGCCCTGGTTCGTGCGGCCCAGCACCGGCGCCAGGTCAAAACGGAAGCCGTCGACGCCCATCTCGGCCACCCAGCAGCGCAGCGAGTCCAGCACGAACTGGGTCACGCGCGGGTGGGCGCAGTTGACGGTGTTGCCGCAGCCGGTCAGGTTCTCGTTGCGGCTCTTGTCATCGGCGACCAGCCGGTACCAGGTCTTGTTGTCCAGGCCACGGAAGGACAGCGTCGGGCCGAACTCGTTGCCCTCGGGCGTGTGGTTGTAGACGACGTCCAGCACCACCTCCAGGCCGGCCTCGTGCAGGGCCGCCACCATCTGGCGGAACTCGGCCGTCACGGCGCTGGGGTCATTGCGGTGCGAGGCCTGCGCCCAGCGCGGGTCCGGGCAGAAGAAGCCCAGGGTGTTGTAGCCCCAGTAGTTGTGCAGGCCGCGCTCGGCGAGGTGGGGCTCGTCGATGCAGTACTGCACCGGCAGCAGCGACAGCGTCGTGACGCCGAGGCGCTTGAAATGAGCGACAGAGGCCGGATGGGCCAGGCCGGCATAGGTGCCGCGCAGCTCTTCCGGCACACCGGGCAGCAGCCTGGAGAAGCCCTTGACGTGGACCTCGTAGAGCACGACCTCAGCAGGCGCGCGGCGCGGGCGATGCGCGCGGCCATGCAGCACCGGCGGCGGCGCGACGCGCGCCTTCAGCGCTTGCGTGGCGTTGTCGCGCGTGTCCAGCGAGCGCGGCCCGTCCGGGTGGCCCAGTTCGTAGCCATGGTGCTCGGCGCGCCAGCCGAAGTGGCCGACGATCTCACGCGCATACGGGTCCAGCAGCAGCTTGTGCGGGTTGAAGCGGTGGCCCTGCTCGGGCGCATAGGGTCCGTGGGCGCGCAGGCCGTAGACCAGCCCGGGACCGACGCCGGGCAGGAAACCATGGAAGACGCCGTCGTGCGGGCCGTCCAGCGTGTAGCGGCGCAGCTCGCGCTGCCCTTCGCCGTCGAAGACGCAGAGCTCGATGCGCGTCGCGTTGTCGCTCGCGACGGCGAAATTGACGCCGCCATCACGGGCAAGCGCACCCAGCGGCTCGTGCCAGCCGGGTTGTAGATCAGGCAAATGAGCCATGGACTACAGACTCAAGTTCAGATGGGGACGAAGAAGAGCGTCGCCAGCGGCGGCAGGTTGATGGTGATGGACAGGCGCCGGCCATGCGCCGGCAGTGCCTGCACCGGCAGGCCCGCGGCGGCGACGCCGTTGCCCATATTGCTGCCACCGTAATAGGCGGAATCGGTGTTCAGGGCTTCCTTCCAGGCGGTCACGCCGTCGGGCACACCCAGCGAATAGCCCTCGCGGGGCACCGGCGTCATGTTGACGACGACGATGACCATGCGGCCCGTGCCGTCACGGCGCGCCCAGGCATAGATGGAGTGCTCGGCATCGTGGGCGCTGATCCACTCGAAGCCGCCCTGCTCGCAATCCAGGCGGTGCAAGGCACTGTGCTCGCGGTAGAGCTTGTTGAGGTCGCGCACCAGGCGCTGCACGCCCGCATGGCGGTCGTCCTCGAGCAGGCCCCAGGGCAGCGACTCGGCGTGGTTCCACTCCTGGCGCTGGGCGAATTCCTGGCCCATGAAGAGCAGCTTCTTGCCCGGGTGGCCCCACATGAAGCCGTAGTAGGCGCGCAGGTTGGCGAACTTCTGCCAGTCGTCCCCCGGCATCTTGGCCAGCATGCTGCCCTTGCCGTGCACGACCTCGTCGTGCGAGATGGGCAGCATGAAGTTCTCGCTGAACGCATAGATCAGGCCGAAGGTCATCTTGTCGTGATGCCAGCGGCGGTTGATCGGGTCCTCGGCCATGTAGCGCAAGGTGTCGTTCATCCAGCCCATATTCCACTTGTAGTGGAAGCCCAGGCCGCCGGCGTAGGTCGGCGCCGAGACGCCCGGGAAGCTGGTGCTTTCCTCGGCCACGGTGATCGCACCCTCGATCTCGCCGACATGCTCGTTCATCTCGCGCAGCATGGAGATGGCCTCGAGGTTCTCGCGGCCACCACGAATGTTGGGAATCCATTCGCCCGCCGGGCGCGAATAGTCGCGGTAGAGCATGCTGGCCACGGCGTCCACGCGCAGGCCGTCCACACCCCAGCGCTCGATCCAGTAGACGGCGCTGCCGATCAGGAATTCGCGCACCTCGGTGCGGGCGAAGTTGTAGATCAGCGTGTTCCAGTCGCGGTGGAAGCCTTCCTTGGGGTCGGCATATTCGTAGATGCGCGTGCCGTCGAACTCGGCCAGGCCATGGGCATCGGCCGGGAAATGGGCCGGCACCCAGTCCAGCAGCAGGCCCAGGCCCTGCTCATGGCAGGCCTTGACGAAGCGGGCGAAGCCCTCCGGCGGGCCGAAGCGCGCGCTGGGCGCGTACATGCCGAGGGTCTGGTAGCCCCAGGAGCCGTCGAAGGGATGCTCGCTGATGGGCATCAGCTGCACGTGCGTGAAGCCCATGTCGGCCACATAGGCCGGCAGATGCTCGGCGAGTTCGTCCCAGGTGGGGAATTCGCCCGACACGCCGCGGCGCCAGGAAGCGGCATGCACCTCGTAGACGCTGATGGCCGACTCGCGCCGGTTGGCGCGCTCGCGCTGGCGCGGCAGCGGCGTGGGTTCGGGCAGGGCCGCGACGATGCTGGCGGTCTCGGGCCGCAGCTGGGCGCGTCGCGCATAGGGATCGGCCTTCAGCGGCAGCAGCGCGCCGGCGCCGTTGACGATCTCGAACTTGTAGAGGTCGCCCTCGGCGGCATGCGGCACGAAGATCTCCCACACGCCGGCCTGGTGGCGCAGGCGCATGGGATGGCGGCGGCCGTCCCAGTTGTTGAAGCTGCCGACGACGCTGACGCGCCTGGCGTTGGGCGCCCAGGTCGCGAAGCGCACGCCGGCGACGTCGCCATGCTGGATGAGGTGAGCACCCAGGCTCAGCCAGGGGCGGAAGTTGCGGCCTTCGGCGAAGGACTTCAGCTCCTCGTCGCCCAGCTGGGGATAGAAGGCATAGGGGTCGGCATAGACACCCTCCCCGCCCCCGAGCCAGCTGACGGCCAGGCGGTAGTCGAAGCGATGCTTGCGACGCGGCACCATGGACTCGAAGAAGCCGGCGCGGCGCTGCTCCAGCTCCACCAGGCGCTTGCCGCTGGCCGCATCCACCAGCGCGACGCCAGCCGCACCCGGCAGCAGCGCGCGCACCCAAAGCCGACCCGAGTCGTCCGTATGCAGGCCCAGCCGAGAGAAGGGGTCGGCGTGGCGTCCTGCCAGCAGGGCGTCGAGGTCGGCGTCGGTGATCATCGTCAGCTGTTCAAACTCTTCACGGACCAGACACGGTCCACGTACTCGTTGATCGTGCGATCGGACGAGAACGGGCCCATGCCGGCGATATTGCGGAGGGCGCGCTGGCCCCAAGCGGCACGGTCGGCAAACAGCGCATCGACCTTGGCCTGGGTGGCAACGTAATCGGCGAAATCGGCCATCAGCAGGTAGACGTCGCGGTGCAACAGGCTGTCCACGAGGCTGCGATAGCGCTCGGTGTCGCCGTTACTGAAGACGCCCGCCGCGATGGCATCGATGACGCGCTTGAGCTGGCGATTCTCTTCGACATACAGGCGCGGGTCGTAGCCCAGCTGCTTGATCTTGGCGACGGCGTCCGCCCGCAGGCCGAACACGAACATGTTCTCCACGCCCATGGCCTCGGCCATCTCGATGTTGGCGCCGTCCCAGGTGCCGATGGTGACCGCGCCGTTCATGCCGAACTTCATGTTGCCGGTGCCCGAGGCCTCGGTGCCGGCCGTCGAGATCTGCTCGGACAGGTCGGCCGCCGGGATGATGCTTTCGGCCAGCGTGACGCTGTAGTTGGGCAGGAAGACCAGCTTGAGCTTGTCGCCCACGCGCGGGTCGCTGTTGATGACGCGGGCCACGTCATGCGCCAGGCGCACGATGCTCTTGGCCATCTGGTAAGCGGAAGCCGCCTTGCCGGCAATGATGACGGTGCGCGGCACCCAGTTCGCTTCCGGGTTGTCGCGGATGGCCTGGTAGCGGCTGATGACGTGCAGCAGGTTGAGCAGCTGGCGCTTGTATTCGTGGATGCGCTTGATCTGGATGTCGAACAGGCTGTCGACATTGACCGCGATGCCCAGCTCGCGGCGGATGACGGCGGCCAGGCGTTCCTTGTTGGCGCGCTTGACGGCCAGGAACTCCTCGCCCAGCTCGCGGTCGGCGGCGAGCGGCTTCAGATCGGCCAGCTCGGCCAGGTCCTTGCGCCAGCCATCGCCGATGCGGCTGTCCAGCAAGGTGGACAAGGCCGGGTTGGCCTGCTGCAACCAGCGGCGCGGCGTGACGCCGTTGGTGACGTTGTGGAAGCGCTCCGGCCAGATGCGGGCGTAGTCGGCAAAGATGGTCTGCACCATCAGTTCCGAATGCAGGGCCGCGACGCCGTTGACGCGGTGCGAGGCCACCAGGGCCAGCGAGGCCATGCGCACGCGGCGTTCGCCGCCGTGACTGCCTTCGTCGATCAGCGACACGCGCGAGGCGAAGGCATGGTCGCCGGGGAAGCGCAGCTTCAGTTCTTCCAGGAAGCGGTGGTTGATCTCGTAGATGATCTCGAGGTGGCGCGGCAGCAGGTTCTCGAACATGCGCACCGGCCAGGTCTCCAGCGCCTCGGGCATCAGCGTGTGGTTGGTGTAGGCCACCGCCTGGCGGGTGATCTTCCAGGCCTCGTCCCAGCCCAGGCCATGCTCGTCCAGCAGCAGGCGCATCAGCTCGGCGGGCGCCAGGGCCGGATGCGTGTCGTTGAGGTGGATGGCGTTGGTCTTGCCGAGGTTGTGCAGAGAACCGAACTCGCGCAGGTGACGGGCGATCAGGTCCTGCAGCGAGGCGCTGACCAGGAAGGCCTCCTGCTTCAGGCGCAGCTCGCGGCCGGCCTCGGTGCTGTCGTCGGGGTAGAGCACCCAGTTCAGCGCATCGGCCAGCACCTGATGGCGGGCGGCGCGGGCGTAGTCGCCCTCGCAGAAGGGCTTGAAGGCGATGGGCGCGGCCGTGGCCTGCCACTGACGCAGCGTGGAGACGCGGTCGCTGTGGTGAGCGGGCACGACGAAGTCGAAGGCCTGGGCCTCGATGTTGTCGGCCGGCATCCAGCGCCGCACGCCCGAGGCATCGGCCTCGACGCGGCCGCCGAAGCCGACATGGAAGCGCACGTCATGGCGCGGCAGCTCCCAGGCCGGCGAATCGCGCGTCCAGTCGTCGGGCTGCTCCAGTTGGCGGCCCTGGCTGATGATCTGGGCGAAGGTGCCATAGCGGTAGCGCAGGCCATAGCCGAAGGACGGCAGTTCCAGTTCGGCGAACGAATCCAGGAAGCAGGCCGCAAGGCGACCCAGGCCGCCGTTGCCGAGAGCTGCATCGGGCTCGCGCTCCAGCACATCGCCCAGGGCCACGCCCTGCTCGGCCAGCTTGGCCTCCAGCGGCTCGGTCAGCTTCAGGGCCGCGAGCGCATTGGACAGCGCGCGGCCCATCAGGAATTCCATCGACAGATAGTGGACGCGGCGCACCGGGGCCTTGTCGCCACGCGCGGCGTCTGCGGCCTGCGTCTTGGCCCAGCGGCGCGCAAGCGTCTCGCGGCAGGCGATGGCCGCGGCATGCAGGGCCGCCTGGGGCGTGGCGCCATGGCTGGATTGGGACAGCTCGCGCTCGTAGGCGACCTCGAAGGCGGCGCGCAGCGCCTTGTCTTCGGCAGAGAGGGCAGACGGCTTCTTCATCGCGGTGGAGGCCTTCGCGGCGGGCTTGCGTTGAACGGGCATGCGGGTTGGGGTGTTCATCAGTGCCAGCCCCCGGCGACGGGGGCAAGAATGCTACTCGAGGAGTGGCGTTGTCCGAAGTATCAACCAGCTCCGACCCGTTGTGTAGTTTGACTACATCGGGAAAACCCGGTGAGTTTTATAAATGCTTGATCCGTAAGGGTTTCATGAAGGTTCAAGCGGGTCTTTGCTGTTGTTGTTGGCGAAGTCGGAATGTATATTGTCTACAAAGACGGGCAAAGACGAGAAATTTGAGCCCGATTTGGCGAGACAAGCCGGCGTAGTTCGACAACACGGACGCCCGGAGACTGAAAGGTTAGAAGTGGCAGACGTTCGACTGACCGGCGTGGAGAAGGCCTATGGCGACATCCGCATCCTTCACGGCATCGACCTGGAGATCCGCGACGGCGAGTTCATGGTCTTCGTCGGCCCCTCGGGCTGCGGCAAGTCCACGCTGCTGCGTTCCATCGCCGGCCTGGAGGAGATCACCGGCGGCGAACTGACCATCGGCGGCCGCGTCGTCAACGATGTGCCACCGAGCGAACGCGGCATCGCCATGGTCTTCCAGTCGTATGCGCTCTACCCGCATATGAATCTGTTCGACAACATGGCCTTCGGGTTGAAGCTGGCGAAAGTGCCGAAGGCGGAGATCGAGACGGCCGTGCGCAACGCGGCCAAGATCCTGCATATAGAACACCTGCTGGACCGCAAGCCCAAGGACCTGTCCGGCGGCCAGCGCCAGCGCGTCGCCATCGGCCGCGCCATCGTGCGCAAGCCCGAGGTCTTCCTGTTCGATGAGCCCTTGTCCAACCTGGACGCAGCGCTTCGCGTGCGCATGCGCTACGAGTTCGCCAAGCTGCACGAAGATCTCAAGACCACGATGATCTACGTGACCCACGACCAGGTGGAGGCCATGACGCTGGCCGACCGCATCGTCGTGCTGTCGGCCGGCAAGGTCGAACAGGTCGGCTCGCCGCTGGAGCTGTACGAACACCCGCGCAATCTCTTCGTGGCCGGTTTCATCGGCAGCCCCAAGATGAACTTCATCGCGGGCGAACTGGTCGCGGTCGATGCTGGCCATGTGGACGTGAAGCTGACTGGCAGCGGCATCGTGCTGCAGGCGCGGGTGGACGGCAGCGGCGCCAAGGTGGGTGACAAGGTCACCCTGGGCGTGCGTCCCGAGCACATCCGCCAGGGCGGCCCCGGCAACCTGCTGCAGAGCACGGTGGCCTTCGTCGAGTCGCTGGGCGGCATCACCTTCGCCTACTGCCCCTACCCGGGCCTGGAAGAGCCCCTGACCTGCCAGTTCGAAGGCCGCAACGGCAACGACCGTCTGCGCAACGGCCAGGCCCTGGACCTGCATCTGCCGGCCGAGGCCTTGTATGTGTTCAACGCCGACGGCCTCGCGCTGCGTCGCCTGGCTGCGCCGGAGCTGAACGCATGAAGTGGCTCCCCCTGCTGGCCGCGCTCGCTGCGGCGCCGGCCCTGGCCGAGAGCCCGAAGCTCCTCGTCTGGATCAACGGCGACAAGGCCTATGGTGGCCTGCAGACCGTCGGGAATGCCTTCGAGAAGGTCTCCGGCGTCAAGGTCGTCGTCGAGCACCCGGTCGACCCGACCGACAAATTCCAGCAGGCGGCAGGTGCCGGCAAGGGCCCGGACATCTTCTGCTGGCCGCACGACCGCGTCGGCGAATGGGCCAAGGCCGGCCTGCTGACGCCGCTGCGCCCCTCCGCCAAGCTCAAGGCCGAGTCCGAGGAGCAGGCCTGGAATGCGCTGAGCTACCGCGGCCGCATCTGGGGCTACCCGATCGCCATCGAGACCACCGGCCTCATCTACAACAAGGCCCTGGTGCCCACGCCGCCCGCGACCTGGGACGAACTCATCGCCATCGACAAGAAGCTGCAGGCCAGCGGCAAGCACGCCGTGCTGTGGGACTACAACAAGAGCTTCTTCAGCTGGCCCATGATTGCCGGGGCCGGTGGCGTCATCTTCGGCAAGGACGCGCAAGGTGACTTCGATCCCCGCAAGGTCGACGTCAACAACGAAGGCGCTCTGGCGGGCGCGCAGATGATCGAGCGCCTCATCAAGGACGGCCACATGCCCAAGGGCGCGCGCTACTCCGAGATGGAAGCGGCCTTCGCCCGCGGCGAGGTGGCCATGATGATCTCCGGACCCTGGGCCTGGGACAACGCCAAGAAGGCCAAGATCGACATCGGCGTGGCGCCCATTCCGGCCGTCATCGCCGGCAAGCCCAGCAAGAGCTTTGTCGGCGTGCTGGGCTGCATGATCTCGGCGCCCAGCAAGAACAAGGACATCGCCAAGGAGTTTATCGAGAACCACCTGATGCGCCCTGAGGCCTTGAAGATCCTGGACGCCAACGTGCCCATCGGCGTGCCGGCCAACAAGGCCTTCTATGCGGAGCTGTCGGTGAATCCGCTGATCGCGGCCAGCATGACCAACGCCCGCAACGGCGCGCCGATTCCCAACATCCCCGAGGTGGGTCGTTTCTGGACCGCGATGGACGCGGCCCTGGAAGCCATCACCAACGGCCTGCAAAGCCCCAAGGACGCGCTGGACGGCGCCGCCGCACGGATGCTGCTGAACAAATGAACGCCTTGTCCTCCTCCCTTGGCCAAGGCGCCTACTCGACGCTGCCGCCCACATTGACCGAGAAGCTGGCCAAGTGGCTGCACTGGCCGGTGGCCGCGGGCTCAATAGTCGCCGCGCTCTATCTCGTCTTCGTCGTCTACACCACCGGCCAGGCCGCCTGGGCCGCGGGCCTCTTGGTGTTGTTCACGGCCGGCTTCTATGTGTATCTCAGCCGCGGCGGCTTTGCCTGGCGCTATCTCTTCCCCGGCATCGCCGGCATGCTGGTCTTCATTGCCTTCCCGCTGGTCTACACGGCGCAGATCGGCTTCACCAACTACTCCAGCACCCATCTGCTCAGCGAGAGCCGGGTGCGCGAGTATTTGCTGGAGCAGCACGACGCGGTCGAGGACCAGGTGCTGGCTTACAGCCTGCATGCCGACGGCAGCGAGTTCCGCCTGGTGCTGCAGCCTGAGGGCGGCGCCGCACCGCGCTGGGTGTCGCCGCCGCTCGCTCTTCGCAACAGCAAGCAGCCCGTGCGCGTGGAACTGACGGCAGCGGACGCCGAGCACCTGCCGCTCACCGCGCCGCTGCAGGCCGCCCTGCCCTTGCCTGAACTCATCAAGCACCGCGAGGCGCTGGCGCGGCTCGTACTGGCACTGCCCGACAAGACCGAGTTGCATTACCTCGGCCTGCGCGAGTTCGGCCCCGTCAAGCCGCAGTGGACGGCGAATGCCGACGGCAGCCTGACGCGCACGCTGGACGCCGCCGTCTTCACGCCCAACCGCGACACCGGCTTCTTCCAGACCGCCGCCGGCGAGACCCTGCAGCCCGGCTTCAAGGCCTTCATCGGCGCAGCCAACTACGCCCGCATGCTGTTCGACGCCGAGTTCCGCGGCCCCTTCCTGTCCATCTTCACGTGGACGGTGGTGTTCTCGGCGCTGACGGTCTTCTTCGCCACGGCCATCGGCATGCTGTTCGCGGTGATGCTGAACTGGGAGGGCATGCGCTACCGCACCACCTACCGCACCCTGCTCTTCCTGCCGTATGCGGTGCCGGGCTTCATCTCCATCCTGGTCTTCAAGGGCCTGTTCAACCAGAACTTCGGCGAGATCAACGCCATCCTGAACGCGCTGTTCGGCGTCAAGCCGGCCTGGTTCGCCGACCCGCTGCTGGCCAAGACCATGCTGGTCATCGTCAACGTCTGGCTGGGCTATCCCTATGTGATGATCCTGTGCTCGGGCCTGCTGAAGGCGATTCCGGCGGACCTCTACGAAGCCTCGGCCCTGGCCGGCGCCAGCCCCGCGACCAACTTCTTCAAGATCACCGCGCCGCTCATCATCAAGCCGCTGGCGCCGCTGCTGGTCAGCGCCTTCGCCTTCAACTTCAACAACTTCGTGCTGATCGCGCTGCTGACCGATGGCCGGCCGGACTTCCTGTCCACCAAGCTGCCCGCGGGCCAGACCGACATCCTGGTCAGCTACACCTACCGCATCGCCTTCCGCGACTCGGGCTCGGACTTCGGCCTGGCCGCGGCCATCTCGACGCTGATCTTCTTCCTGGTCGCGGCGCTGTCGCTGATCAACCTGCGGCTCTCCGCAAAGGCGCAAAAGTAAATGAAGCCCCCAGTTCATTCCATTCACTGCCCCCCGAGGGGGCGCTCAACGCCCTACGGGCGGCCGGGCGGGCGTTGACATGGCCATCGTCCTCGGCAAACAAGCCCGCTGGCGCACCTTCAGCGCCCACGCGGTGATGTGGATCTTCATCGCCATCACCCTCTTCCCGCTGCTGGCCGTCGTGTCCATCTCGCTGCGCCCCGGCAACTTCGCCACGGGCAGCCTGATCCCGACCGAGATCAGCCTGGAGCACTGGAAGCTGGCGCTCGGCATTCCCTATCAGGCCGCCGATGGCAGCCTGGTGCAGCCGCCCTTCCCGGTACTGACCTGGCTGTGGAACTCCATCAAGATCGCCACGGCCTCGGCCTTCCTCATCGTCGCCATCTCGACGACCGCGGCCTACGCCTTCGCGCGGCTGAAGTTCAGCTTCAGCAAGCCGGTGCTCAACGGCATGCTGCTGCTGCAGATGTTCCCGCCGGTGCTGGCCCTGGTGGCGATCTTTGCCATCTTCGAGACCATCGGCAACTACGTGCCGGCGCTCGGCGTCGAGACCCACGCCGGCCTGGTGCTGGCCTACCTCGGCGGCATCGCGACGCACGTCTGGACCATCAAGGGCTACTTCGAGACCATCCCCGTCGAGATCGAGGAGAACGCCAAGGTCGACGGCGCCACGCACTGGCAGGCCTTCTCGCGCGTGCTGCTGCCCATGGCCGTGCCCATCCTGATGGTGGTCTTCGTGCTGGCCTTCATCGGCACCATCATCGAGTACCCGGTCGCCTCCATCCTGCTGCGCGAAGAGGGAAATCTGACCCTGGCCGTCGGCTCCAAATACTTCCTGCACGACCAGCGCTTCCTGTGGGGCGACTTCGCGGCCGCGGCCGTGCTGTCGGGCCTGCCCATCACCCTGGTCTTCCTGCTGGCCCAGCGCTGGATCGTCTCCGGTCTGACCGCCGGCGGCGTGAAGGGATGAAACGCGCCCTCGCCGCGGCAGGCCTGGTTCTGCTCGGCACCCTGTCGGCCCAGGCCGGCCCCTACGAGGACCGCGAACGCGACTGGCGCAATGGCGCCGTCGTTTACCAGATCATCGTGGACCGCTTCGCGCCGTCGCAGAACCTCGAGGCCAAGCGCGCTCTCTATCCCGCGCCGAAGCGGCTGCGCGCCTGGAGCGAGGTGCCGACGCCCGGCCCCTACCTCGAGGCGGAAAAGCTGTCGGCCCACGAGCTGGACTTCTGGGGCGGCGACCTCGCCAGCGCCACAAGCAGGCTCGATCACGTCCAGCAGCTCGGCGCGGACGTGCTCTACATCAACCCCATCCATCACGCCTACACCAACCACAAATACGACGCGCTGGACTTCAAGGCCATCTCGCCGGAGTACGGCAGCCGCGAGGACTTCAAGCGCCTGGCCGCCGAGGCCCACCGCCGCGGGCTCAAGGTCGTGCTGGACGGCGTCTTCAATCACATGGGCCGCAATGCGCCGGCCTTCAAGGCCGCGATGGCCGACGCGAAGAGCCCCTGGCGCGAGTGGTTCGCCATCGACCCGCAGTACGCTGGCGGCGCACGGGTCTGGACGGGCTTCCAGAACCTGCCGGAGCTCAACCTCGAATCGCCCGCCGTGCGCCGCTATCTCTACGAAGCACCGGACTCCGTCGTGCGCAGCTATCTGCGTGACGGCGCCGACGGCTGGCGGCTGGACACGGCCTTCGAGCTCGGCCCGACGTATCTCGCGGCGTTGACGAAGTCCGCTCATACCCAGAAGCCCGGCTCGCTCGTCGTCGGCGAGATCGTCAACTACCCCGGCGACTGGCTGAAGTCCATCGACGCGGTCATGAACTTCACGCTGCGCCAGATCATCAACGGCACCGCCGGTGGCGAACTGGACGGGCCGATGGCCGGCCGAATGATCGACCGCATGGTGCGTGATGCCGGCATCGAGCCCATGCTCAAGTCCTGGATCGTCATCGACAACCACGACATCCCGCGCATCGCCAGCCAGTTCCCCGACACCGCGCAGCGCCGCTTCGTGCAGGCCCTGCAGTTCACGCTGCCCGGCGCACCCAATGTCTACTACGGCGTCGAGGTCGGCATGGCCGGCGGCATCGACCCCGAGAACCGCGGTCCGATGCGCTGGGACCTGGCCACCGACGGCAACCCCGAGACCGTCTGGGTGCGCAAGCTGATAGCCCTGCACAAGTCCCACCGCGCCCTGCGCGTCGGCGACTTCCGCCTCGTCGAATCGGCCCGGCTGCTCGCCTTCGAGCGCTACACCGACAAGGCACTGGACACCCTGATCGTCGTCGCCAACCCGTCGGACCGGCCCGTTCGCGACCGCCTCATGGTGGCGAACTGGGCGCTGATGGACGACACCCCGCTGCAGGATGTGCTCGGCCTGGTGCCGAACGCGGCGCCGTTGACCATCGGCTCCGGCTTCATCACGGTCGACGTGCCCGCGCACGGCGTGCTCGTGCTGCAACCCGTCCCGCGCGAGATGGGCGGCTACAACCGCTACAAGCGCGTGCACTGAAGCATCAACCCCATGGCCGCAGTCGCGGCATCACGGATCGCCATTCCATGTTCAAGTCACTCGCGCTCTGCGCCGCCCTGCTCGCGCTGGCGCCTGCCGCCCACGCCGCCGACTGCAAGCCCGCGCCTCTCGGCGACGCCACCCTCTATCTGCGCGGCGGCCTGAACAACTGGGCCGCCCAGGACGAGCAAGCCTTCGAATACCGCTGCGATGCCTACTACCTGAACCTGGCCGCCAAGGGCACGCAAGAGTTCAAGATCGCCGACGAGGACTGGACGGCCTCGCACACCTTCGGCGGCGACGCCAAGGGCAACCCGGCCCGCGGCGCCAGCGGCAACCTCAAGCGCGACTTCAGTGGCGAGCACGCGCTGCGTCTGGCCATCGCCGCGGACGGCGGCGCGACGCTCGCCGTCGGCCCCAAGACCTTCAAGCCCGCGCCGCCCCGGGCCATCACCGACAAGGCCGCGCTGAGCACCCGCTTCGACTCGCGCACCGAGGAGTTCAAGTCGCCCTTCGGCGCCCAACCCCAAGGCCGCGAAATCCGCTTCTACGTCGGCAACGACGTGCCCGGCCTCAAGCGCGCCACCCTCGTCATCGAACGCCGCCGCATGACCGGCAACCAGGAGCAGCTGGCCTACGAGCCACTGACCCGCATCGCGATGACGCCCGAGCCGCGCGGCCTGGGCACCGGCTTCGCCACCCGCTACCGCTTCGACGAGGTCGGCGTCTTCGGCTACTGGTTCGAGATCGAGACCGACCAGGGCCAATACGCGCTGCAGAACAACAAGGACAGCGTCTACTGGACGCGCGAGAAGGGTTCCATGGGCCCGGCCACCGTCGAGCGCCTGCCGGGCAACCTGAACCGCGTGCGCCGCTACCGCCAGACCGTCTACGCGCCCGACTTCAAGGTGCCGGACTGGGCCCGGGACATCGTCTACTACTACGTCTTCCCCGAGCGCTTCCGCAACGGCGACAAGAGCAACGACCCGCGCCCTGGCGGCGGCCGGCCCCAGGACCGCTACCAGGATCGCGACGTCGAGCGCCACGCGAAGTGGAACGAGAAGCCCTTCAAGCCGGGCACGGGCGACGGCTCCGACAACCTCTACAACAACGACTTCTTCGGCGGCGACCTGGCCGGCATCACGAGCAAGCTCGACTACATCAAGAGCCTGGGCGCCAACGCCCTCTATCTGACGCCGGTCTTCCGCGCCCCCAGCAACCACAAATACGACGCGGCCGACTACAAGAACATCGACCCGGCCTTTGGCACGAATGCCGACTTCGAGCGCCTCTGCGCGGAAGCCGCCAGGCGCGGCATCCGCGTCATCCCGGACACCTCGCTGAACCACGTCGGCGCCGACTCCCCCTACTTCAATCGCTACGGCAACTTCCCCGCCGGCGGCGCCTTCGACAACGGCAAGCCCAACCCGACCTCGCCCTACTACGGCTGGTTCAAGTTCAAGCCCGACGAGACCGACCCGAGCAAGCAGTACCAGGGCTGGGTGGGCGTGAGCGACCTGCCGGAGATTGACAAGAACAACCCGTCCTTCCGTGCCTATGCCTACCGCGACAAGGACTCGGTCACCGACCTCTGGCTGGACCGCGGCGCGGCCGGCTGGCGCATGGACGTGGCGCCCTGGGTGCCTGACGATTTCTGGCGCGAGTGGCGCCAGGCCGTGAAGGCCAAGAAGCCCGATGCGCTGACGGTGGCCGAGACCTGGTTCGACAGCTCGAAATATCTCCTCGGAGACATGTTCGACAGCACGATGAACTACATCTTCCGCAACGCCGTGCTGGACTACGCCGCCGGCAAGAGCGGCAAGCTGATGGCTGCCAACCTCGAGCTGATGCGCGAGGCTTATCCGCCCCAGGCCTTCTCGGCGCTGATGAACCTGCTGTCCACCCACGACCAGCCGCGCGCCCTGCATCACTTCGGCGAAGACCAGGATCTCCGGCTCGCCAAGCAGCGCCTGCGCCTGGCCGTCTTCTTCCAGATGACCTACCCCGGCTCGCCCACCATCTACTACGGCGACGAGGTGGGCCTGGGCGGTGGCGATGACCCCTACAACCGCGCGCCCTATCCCTGGGCCGACGAAGGCGGCCAACCCGACGAAGCCCTGCTGGCCGACTTCAAGCGGCTGACGACGTTGCGCCACGACCTGCCCGTGCTGCGCCACGGCACGCTGAGTGCGCCGCTGTACGTCGATGAGCACGTCGTCGTGCTGGCCCGCCAGGACGGCAAGACCTGGGCCATCACCGCCACCAACAACAGCACGACCGCCAAGACGGTCAGCTTCTTTGCACCCGTCGAATCCAGCACGCTGCGCGACGCCCTCGGCGGCGCAGCCGTCACCGTCAAGAACCACGAAATCCAGCTGACCGTGCCGCCCCTGTTCGGCCGCGTCCTCATCACCCCATGATCCTCAATCCCCTCGGCCACACCGGCCTCCAGGTGTCCGCCCTCGGCTTCGGCGCCATGCACATCAACGACGAGCGCACCACCGAAGCCGAGGCCGGCGCCCTGCTCAACCATGTGCTCGACCAAGGCATCAACCTCGTCGACACCGCCCGCGGCTATGGCCTGAGCGAAGAGCGCATCGGCCGCCACATCGCCCATCGCCGCGACGACTTCGTGCTGTCCACCAAGGTCGGCTACGGCGTCGAAGGCCTGCCCGACTGGACCTATGACTGCATCGTGGCCGGCGTCGAGCGCGCGCTGAAGCTGATGAAGACCGATTGGCTCGACATCGTCCACCTGCACTCCTGCCCGCTGCCGGTGCTGCAGCAGGGCGACGTCGCCCGGGCACTGAACGACTGCCGCCAGGCCGGCAAGCTGCGCGTGGCCGCCTACTCGGGCGACAACGACGAGATCGACTTCGCCATCAGCAGCGGCGCCTTCGGCAGCCTGCAGACTTCCATCAGCGTCTGCGACCAGGCCCACCTGAAGACCCGCGCCGCGCGGGCCGACCATGCCGGCATCGGTGTCATCGCCAAGCGCCCGCTGGCCGGCGCGGTCTGGCGCCACGCCGAACGCCCCAACGACTTTGCCGAAGGTCAGTACTGGGACCGCTTCAAGGCCATGGGCCTCCCCGGCGCCGAGGACTGGGCCGACGTCGCGCTGCGCTTCGCCGCTTTCCACACCGGCGCCGCCAGCGCCATCGTTGGCACGGCCAAGCCGGCCAACCTGCGCCGCAACCTCGATGCCATCGAGCGTGGCCCGCTGCCGGCCGAGCTGGTCGTCAGCATCCGCGCTGCCTTCGACCGCCACGGCGACGCATGGCCGGGCCTGATCTGACGCTGGACGCCCGGCGCCAGCAGGCCAACCTGGCCTTCATGGCCAGCGGCGCGGAGTTCGCGTTTGGCGACACGGCAGCCCTGCCCTTGCCGATCGCCGAATTGCAGGCGCTGGATGCCGACAGCCCCGACGTCGAGGCCGTCCACGATGGCGGCCTGACCGCCGAAGTGTTCTGCCTCCACCACGCCGGCCGCCACTGGGCCATCAAGCGGGCGCGCGCCGAATGCAGGGTGCGCAATCCCGACGGCGAGACCTCCTTTCTGAACGAGCTGCAACGCCACGCCGAGCTGGCGCCACTTGACCTGCCCGGCGTCATCGCGCCCGTCTACGGCTCGCTGCGCGACGGTCTGGTCGTGTCGCCATGGATAGCAGGTCGCCACCCCGGCGTGCTGGACGAGCGCCAGGCCCGTGCCCTGCTCGACACCGGCTGCGCGCTGATCGAGCACGGCTTCTTCGAGTGGGACTACAGCGCCGGCAATCTGCTCGACGATGGGCAGCGGCTCTGGCTCTACGACTTCGGCTACTGCTACCGTTTCGACCCGTTGACCCAGCTCAACAGCGCTGGCAACGGCCGCGACTGTCCGCAGTTCCATCTCGCCGAGCGCATCGAGGGCCGACATCTCTTCGGCGCCCTGCTCGATGCCGGCAGCGATGACGAGGCCCTGCCTCACTTCCTGGCCTTCAAGCGCCTCGCCATCGAGGCCTACGACGCCCTGGTTGAGCGGCTGGCCCGCCGGGGTGCGACATCCCTCGTGCTCAACCACTACCGCGGCCTCGCCGCGCACTGGCGCGACGAGCTGGCCCATGCACCGGCCCGCCTCTACCTGGCCGACGCCTGGCAGGCCCACAGCAGCGATCTCGAGGACGACCTGCGCGGCCGCAGCTGCACGCAACGCACGCTGCGCCGCGCCCAGTGGCTGCAGCGCACGTTCCGCGAGCACGGTGCCAGCCTGCGCGCCAGCGGCGCCCTCGCGCCTGCGGACGCGAAACTGAGCGACGCCACCCTGCTCGCCTGCCTGTACGAACGCGAGCTCGAAGCCCGCCATCATCAGCTCCGAGCCCAGGGATAACCCGACATTGCGCCGGCTGCCTCATGATGGCGGCCGATGCCCGTCATCTTTCCGCCGACACGCCGCCGCGCCCTGCTGAGCCTGCCCCTGCTGCTGGCGGCCCGGCCGCTGTTGGCCCAGCCCGGCGAGCCGGTGCGCCTGCCGCGCCACATCACCATGCCCGACCCGCAGCTGGTCTATGTGCGCCGCATCGTCGAGCTGGCCCTGAACCGCACGGGCAACCGCCTGGCCATCCAGCCGGTGGACCTGGACATGACCCAGGGCCGCACCCTCGTCGAGCTGGCGGCCGGCCACGCCCCCATCGACCTGATGTGGACGATGACCGACACCCAGCGCGAATCCAGCGGCCTGCTGCCGGTGCGTATCCCCATCGACCGCGGCCTGCTGGGCTGGCGGCTGCTGCTGGTGCGCCGCAGCGAGCTGGCGCAGTGGCAGAAGGTGCGCACGCTGAAGGACCTGGGCCAGCGCCTTGCCGGCCAGGGCCATGACTGGCCGGACACGGCCATCCTGCGTGCCAACGGCCTGCAGGTGGGTACCAGCAGCGTCTACGACGCCCTGTTCCGCATGCTGGCGGCCGGCCGCATCGACTACTTCCCGCGCTCCATCCTCGAGATCGACGCCGAGATGGCCGGCGGCCGCTACCCCGAACTGGCCATTGCGCCCGACCTGATGCTGCACTACCCGGCGGCGGCCTATCTCTTCGTCAGCCCCGGCCGCCCCGAGCTCGCCGCCGAGCTGAAGACCGGACTGGAGGCGGCAGTGGCCGACGGCAGCTTCCAGCGCCTGCATCGCGAGTTCTACGGCGCCGTGCTCAAGGCCCACCCGATCGCGCCGGACCGCGTGCTGAAGCTGAGCAACCCGCTGCTGCCGCCCGAGACGCCGGTGAACCGCCGCGAGCTGTGGATGCAGCCGGGCGAGAGCTGAGCCGCCTCGCGGTCAGCTCATCCGCAGCAGGCGGTCCGCCTCTTCGCGCCGCGCGTCCTCGATCTCGCGCAGCACGGCCGACAGGTCCACCTCGCCGGGCCTGTGTTCATAGCGCCCCGTCAGCGGCGTGTCGGGCAGCAGGCGGCCGGCGGCATAGAGGGCCCAGATCTCGGGGCCGTACTGCGTGGCCAGCAGGGCCGGCGCATGCTGGCCGAAGAAGTTGCGCAGGTTGTCCACATCCCGCAGCAGCATGCGTGGCGCGTGGTTGTTGCCGGCGGCATCCACGGCCTGCGGCAGGTCGATGATGACCGGGCCGTCGGCGGCCAGCAGCACATTGAACTCGGACAGGTCGCCATGGATGACGCCGGCGCAGAGCATGCGCACCACCTCGCCGATCAGCGTCGCATGATGCTGGCTTGCCTCGTCCTCGCTGAAGGTCAGATCGTTCAGGCGCGGTGCCGCGTCGCCGTCCTCGTCGGCCACCAGTTCCATCAACAGCACGCCGTCGTGGAAGTTGTCCGGTCGCGGCACGCGCACGCCCGCAGCGGCCAGGCGGTAGAGGGCATCGACCTCGGCACTCTGCCACGCGGCTTCCTGCTGCTGGCGGCCATAGGCGGTGCGCTTGCTCATCGCGCGCGCCTGGCGGCTGTTGCGCACCTTGCGGTTCTCGGTGTAGTCGACGGCCTGGCGGAAGCCCCGCTTGTTGGCCTCCTTGTAGACCTTGGCGGCGCAGGTGTCGTCGCCGCAGCGCACGACATAGACATCGGCTTCCTTGCCGCTCTTCAACTGGCGCACGACGCTGTCGATCAGGCCTTCTTCAATCAATGCCTGCAGGCGGGCGGGTGCTTTCATCGACCGATTGTCGGTGCGCCGCGCCAACGGCTGCCGCGACAACCACCAGCTCCACCTGCAGACCGGGCGCCAGGCCGGACTGGAAGCAGGCCCGCTGCGGCCAATGCTCGGGATCGGGGCCTATCCAGGCCTGCCACTGCCGGTCGAAGGCGTCGCGGTTGGCGATGTCGGTGAGGATGACCTGCAGCGACAGCAGATGCGTGCGCGCCGAGCCCGCTTCGGCCAGATGCGCGTCCAGCATCTGCAGGCTCTGGCTGACCTGGGCCTCGAAGCCCGCCGCCGGGTCGCTTGCATTGGCCACCGTCCAGACCAGGCCGCCACAGGCGACCGTGCGGCTGCGGCCCCTGCCGTTGATGGGCCAGCGTTCAATCACGGGCCAGCCCCGGCAGGCGGCCCGACAGCGGTGGCAGGCGGCTCGAGCCCCCCACCAGGCGCTGGTCGTGGCGATAGTCCTCATGCGCCTCGACTCGCCAATCGCGCCCGAATTGCCGGGCGAGCGCGCGGGCCAGCTCGTCGAAGCGCCAGCCCTCTTCGGCGTTGCTGTCCAGATGGTGCACGCCGGGCAGCGGCCGCTCGATCAGCGCCAGCAACGCGGCGGCCGTGTCGGCCATGAAGCTGCAGGCCGGCGTCCAGGCATGGCTCGCCGCCACGCGGCCCTCGCGCTTGTGCCAGTCGTCCAGCGCCATCAGCATGTTGTTGCCCCGCTGGGTGGGGTCGATCTGCCAGCCGATGCGCGCAATGACGGGCGTCTCGCTGGCCAGCAGGATGGCGTCATCGCAGTCGGCCTTGTAGCGGCCGTAGTCGTCCTTGGCCGTGCGCGGGTCGGCCACGTCATGCGGACCGTCGGGACGATGGTCGAAGACCATGGCCGTGCTGGTGAACAGCAGGTTGTGGCAGCGCGCCGCCAGCCAGCCGGCGAAGCGGGCCGAGCCCATGCCCAGGTGGGCCACGGCGTCCACGGACTGGGCCGACAGCCAGGCCGCGGCCAGGGCTTCGTCGTCCGGATTCACGGCGCTGCGATCCCAGCCCACCACCTGATGCCCCGCCGCCCGGGCCGCTTCGGCGAGCCGCGGCGCCAGCGTGCCGTTGAGACCAGTGATGAGGATCTTCATGCCAGCGCCCAGACGGTGAGCACGCTGCGCAGCCAGTCGCCGCCACCCTGCTTCAGCACGGCCACGCCGCGGCTGGCCGGACCGGGGTAGATCACCTCGGTCAGCGCCACGCGGCCATCGTCAGAGAAGACTTCCACCGAGCAGCGGTCCACGATGACGCGCAGCGCCAGCCGCCCGCGTGCGCCATCCCAGGCCTGCTCGCGCCGGCCCTGCCAATGCGCCGCATCGGGCAGCTGGCCGCTGGCGCTGCGATCGATCCAGACCCTACCGCGGCGATGGTCGATGCCGACACGCGTGAACTCGCCGCCCGGCCCACAACGCAGGTCCAGCGTCGATGCCTCGGCCTCGCCCGGATCCAGCTCCCAGTGCACTTCGATGACGTCGCCGGCGGCATCGACGAGGCCGGCGCCGACGAGGTGGCGCGGCTCGCCGCGCAGTGCTCCGGTGGACACCGGCGACTGCAGCAGGCGCCAGCCCTCGGGCGTCTGCGCCAGCGCCAGCTCGCGCGGCAGGCTCATGGCCCCGCGCCAGGGCGCCGTGGGCGTGTGCTTGGCGTAGGCATGCTGGTTCATCCACGCCAGCCACACCGGCGCGCGCCCGGCAGGCAGGCCGGCGAAGGACAGGGCCGCGTAGAAATCGCTGCCGTGGTCGGCCCAGAAGGCCTCGCCCTCGGCCGTGAAACGATCGCCGTCGAAGCGGCCGACCCAGCACTGGGCGCCGCTGCCGGCGGGATGGCCCTCGAAGGTGTCGACCTTCAGCAGCCAGCGGTCCTGGGCCGGGAAATGGATGAGATCAGGGCACTCCCAGATCGCGACGGCGCAGCCCGTCGGGCCGAATTGGCTCAGCGGCGTCCAGCGGCGCAGGTTGGCGCTGGCGTAAAAGGCCACGCGGCGCTCCTCCGGCAGCACGACGGCCATGATCCAGCGGCTGGTGGCCTGATGCCAGAACACCTTGGGATCACGGAACTCGCGCAGGCCCAGGTCCAGCACCGGGTTGCCGGCGTACTTGGTCCAGCTCAGGCCGCGGTCCAGGCTCCAGGCCAGTTCCTGGGCCTGGCCACCCTCGGGCCTGCGCAGGCAGCCCGTATAGCAGGCCACCCAGGCGCCGGCGCCGAAGCCGGCCGTGTCGTGCTCGTCGATGACGATGGAGCCCGAGAAGATGGAGGCCCGTTCGTCCTCGGCAATGGCCAGGGGCAGCTCGGTCCAGTTCAGCAGGTCGGGGCTGCTGGCATGGCCCCAGCTCATATGGCCCCATTCGTCGCTGAAGGGGTTGTGCTGGAAGAACAGGTGGTAGAGGCCCGTGGCCGCGTCGAAGACCAGACCGTTGGGGTCGTTGATCCAGTTCCGCCGCGGCGCGAAATGGAGGCGCGGGCGGAAAGCTTCGCTCATGCGACGGACCAGCCCCAGGCCGGCAGGGTCTTGCCGCCGAACAGCTGCGGCGACTTCGACAGATTGACGGCCACGCTCACGGCGTCGCTGCCCAGGCGGCGCTCGAAGGCGACGACATCGGCAGGCGCCTCCAGCAATTTGACCGGCGCGCCGTACTGGCCGGCGGCCAGGGCCGGGTGCTTGTGCTTGAGGGCGACGAGGCCGGCGTAGAAGTCGCTCAGCTCATAGGTCTTCCAGGCGATGGGGTCCTTCTCGAAGAACTCCAGCTTTTTCGTCAGGCGCGACTCCTGGCCGTTGTAGATCAGCGGCATGCCCGGCAGCGTGAAGCTCAGCACCGCGAGCGCCTGGTAGGCGTCGCCATAGAGATCGGCGTCGGTGCCATGCCAGGAATTGAAGTCGTGGTTGCTGGTGAAGCGCATGCGGTAGGCATGGGCGGGGTAGCCCGCCGGCTGCTTGTCCAGCCATTCACGCAGCAGGGGAGCCCCCGCCTCGCCCTTGCCGATCTTCTTGAAGACCTGGTCGGCCAGGTCCCAGGAATAGGTCATGTCGAAGGCGCCGCTGGTGTGCAGGTCGATGGCGTCGGACTCGGCCAGCATGAACATGGGCTTGACCGCATCCAGTTCCTTGCGGGCGCGCACCCAGAAGTCAACGGGCACCAGGCTGGCCACATCGCAGCGGAAGCCGTCGAGGCCGGTCTCGAGCACCCAGAATTTCATCGCGTCGATCATCGCCGCGCGCAGGCCCTCGCTCTTGTAGTTCAACGCGACGACGTCGTCCCAATGCTCTTCGCTGGGCTGGCCTTCGTTGAAGGTGACCGGATAGATCTCGCCCTTGGCATTGAGCTTGTACCAATCCTTGTGGGCCGTGGCCCAGGCATGGTCCCAGGCCGTGTGGTTGGCCACCCAATCGAGGATGACCTTGAAGCCCATCCGGTGGGCCTCGGCGACGAAGGCCTTGACATCGGCCAGCGTGCCGAACTCCGGGTTCACGGCCGTGTAGTCGCTGATCGAGTAATAGCTGCCCAGCGTGCCCTTGCGGTTGAGCTTGCCGATGGGCTGGACAGGCATCAGCCAGAGGATGCCCACGCCGAGCTTCTTCAGGCGCGGCAGGTCGGCCTGCACGGCCCTAAAGGTCCCCGCCTGCGAGTACTGACGGATGTTGATCTGGTAGATGACGGCCTGGCGGGACCAGGGCAGATGGGACATGTCTTGAGAGGCGCTCATGGCGGGCAACATGACGGAGGAGGCAGCTGCGGTCAGCACGGTGCGGCGGGTGGGCATGTGGTCCTATGGGTGTCAGGCGGCGGTACTGCAGTTCTTCGCAATGAACTCTTCATGCGAGGGCATCACCTCGACGCAGTTGGCGATGACCTCGCGCACGCCCTGCAGATAGGCTTCGGTCTCGCTGTCGTCGATCAGGTCGGCAAGCGGGTGATAGCCCTGTGCGCTGAGGTTCTGGCCGTGCATGACCTGCAGCCAGCCCACCTCGGCGAACAGTTCCGCGCCCTCACGCACGATGCGGCCGTTGCGTTGGTAGAGCTCAATCTTGGCAGCCAGCGTGTCGGGAATGGACATCTGGCGGCAATGGCGCCAGAACGCCGAGTCCTCGCGCTGGTTGACGTGATAGTGCAGGATCAGGAAGTCGCGGATGCGCTCGTACTCGAAGCGCGAGAGCCGGTTGTACTCGTCGATGTCGGCCTGGTCGAAACCGGTCGAGGGGAAGAAATCGATGAGCCGCGCGATGGCCGTCTGCACCAGGTGGATGCTGGTCGACTCCAGCGGCTCCATGAAGCCGCTGGCCAGGCCCATGGAGACCACATTGCGGTTCCAGGACTGGCGGCGCATGCCAGTGGTGAACTTCAGCATGCGCGGCTGGGCCAGCGGCTTGCCATCGAGGTTGTCGAGCAGGATGCGCTCGGCCTCGGCCTCCTCCATGAAGCGGCTGCAGAACACATGGCCGTTGCCAATGCGGTGCTGCAGCGGGATGCGCCACTGCCAGCCGGCGGTGTGGGCGGTGGCGCGCGTATAGGGCAGTAGTTGCGCCGAGCTTTCACAGGGCACGGCGATGGCGCGGTCGCAAGGCAGCCATTGCGACCAGTCTTCGTAGCCCGTGTGCAGCACCTGCTCGATGAGCAGGCCTCGGAAGCCCGAACAGTCGATGAAGAGGTCGCCGGCCACGGCGCGGCCGTCGGCCAGCAGCACCGACTCGACACGGCCGCTCAGGCCGCTGAGGCGTGCGTCGACGATGCGCCCCTCGACGCGCGTGACGCCACGGGCCTCCGCGTACTTGCGCAGGTAGCGGGCGTACAGCGAGGCGTCGAAATGAAACGCATAGGCGATCTCGGCCAGCGGCGAGTTGCCGGCATCCGTCACCGGCCGCATGAAGCGCCCGCGCGCCGCGGCGGCGCGGGTGATGGAGTAGTCGGCCAGGTCACCGGCCTTGCCTGCCTGGTTCAGCTTGCGCCAGTAGTGCTCGAAAGGCACGGTACCCAGGGCCTGGCCGATGCGGCCGAAGCCGTGCATATAGCGCTCGCCGACCTTGCCCCAGTTGACAAATTCGATGGCGAGCTTGAAGGTCGCCTGCGTCTCCCGCATGAACTCGTTCTCGTCGATCTCCAGCACCTGGTTGAAGCGCTGGATCATCGGGATGGTGGCCTCGCCGACGCCGACCGTGCCGATCTCTTCGGATTCGACGACGGTGACCTGGATCTTGTTTTTCAGCAGCTTGGATAGGGCCGCCGCGGTCATCCAGCCTGCCGTGCCGCCACCGACGACAACGACGTTGCGGATGAGACGTTGTGCTTCGTGCATGAATTCCCCGAAATGAAAAGGCCCCCGCCCGGACGATACCGAACAGGGGCCTTGCAAAGAACCTTTTCGGTGGTCAGAACTTGTAGTTCACGCCCATCAGATAGGTCTTGCCGTACTTGCGGTTCGTGGACGGGTCCAGACGCGACTGCTTGTACTCGGTGTAAGGCTCGTTGTTGACGTTGTTGGCTTGCAGCAGCAGCGTCAGGCCCTTGAGCCAGCCGTCCTGGAAGTTGTAGGACATCTGGGCGTCGGTCACGCGCTCGGCCTTGATGTAGATCAGCTGGCTGTCGCCGTACTGGTCGCTGATGGAGCCGACGAAGTCCGTGCGATAACGCTGGCCCACGCGCGCCTCGAAACCCCACTTCTCGAAGTACAGCGCCCAGCCGCGCGTTTCCTTGGACAGGCCCGGCATCGAGATCGAGGGCGTGGTCAGGCCGCTGTTGAAGCCGGAGCTCGGCAGCTGCAGCGAACTGTGGGTGCGCGAGTAGTTGCCCTGCACGCCGAAACCATCCAGCCAGCTGGTCACGATGTTCAGCGGCAGCGAGGCAGCCAGTTCCATGCCGCTGATGTTGCCACCGTCGCCGTTCACCGGCGCCGTGCGCAGGCCGACATTCGACAGCGGCTTGGGCGTGTTGGCGGTGATGTAGGGCGTGAAGTCGTAGGCCTGAGGCACGCGCAGGATGTAGGTGTTGAGCTTCTTGTAGAAGCCCGCCACGCTCACGTATGCCTGCTTGCCCCAGTACTTCTCATAGGACAGGTCCAGCGCCGTGGCTCGGAAGGGCTTCAGCTCCGGGTTGCCGCCGTTGCCGCTGATCACGTGGCTGGTGCCGTCGACGTTGAAGTCCAGGCTGGCGCGCATGTCGTCCAGCGTCGGGCGGGCCAACTGGCGAGCCAGGGCGAAGCGCAGCGTGTTGCCGTTGCCCAAGTCGCCGACCAGGTTCATGCTCGGCAGGAAGTCGTAGTACTTCTTGCCCAGCGTGTTGGTACCCAGGGCGCAGACGTCACCCGGGCAGGCTACGGTGCGGTCGGCGCTGAAGGCGGTCGAGCTCTGGTCGGTGTTCACCAACTGTGCACCCGCATTGCCGCGGACCGGGATGCCACCGAGGGTGGTGTCGATGCCGAACTTGGCGTAGGCGGTGGCGACCTTCTCGGTCACGACCCAGTTCTTGTTGGCGATGTCCGGCACCAGCTTGGAGGCGATGGTGTAGATGGAACCGACGGAGCCGTCCGGATTCCAGGCGACGTAAGGCGTGCCTGTCTGCGGACCCACGGCAGCCGTGCCACCCGGGACCGTGACGCCGGCGAACGGGTCGGTGGCGGCTGCCACCAGCAGACGGCCTTCCACGTAGGTGCGGGTCTTCTTGCGGTCGGAGTAGTTGAAACCCAGATCCATGTCGCTGAAGAAACCGCCGTCCAGGTTGCGCTTGGCGCTCACGCGGAAGGAGTTCAGCTTGTCGTCGGTGGCGGCCACCTTGGAATAGCCGGCCTGCGGCAGGTTCGGGCCACCGCCCCAGCCTTCCACGTCGGTCAGCTTGATCTTGTTGACGTCGTCCAGGGCGTAGGGGAAGGTGTACTTGGCGCTTTGCACGGCAGTGCCGTCAAAGCCGGTCCACGAGGCGCTGCCGCACAGCGCAGGGTTGGCCTTGCAGTTGCCCGTGAGGCCTGCTGTCGTTTCCAGGTGAGGCGCGTTGCGCTTGGCTTCGGACGTCGCCAGATCCAGCACGCCGGTCCAGTCGCCCATCACGAGCTGGTTGTTCCAGCCGATGGAGTGGACCTTGTCGTGGTTGGCGTTCACGTCATTGCGCGACACAGCCTTGAAGCCGTTGATCGAACCTGCGGTGATGACGCCACCGGTGACCGTCGTCGGCGTGACGGTCGTGCCACCGTAGTTCTGACCCCACTCGGGGTAGGCCGGCGCCAACGGAATCTGAGCGCCCTGTTCCAGTTGCGTCTGGTCGAACTTCGTGTAGAACACGTCCAGCGTGCTGTTGAAGTTCTTGTTGGGCTTGTACTGCAGCGTGCCCATGAAGGCATCGCGCTTCTGATCGCCGCTGTCCACCAGGTCGTTGAAGCCGCCAGGTGCCTTGCCCAGCGTCGCGACCGGGCAGTTGCCGCCCACGTTGGAGACCGGGCAGACGTTGTTCACGCCCCAGGAGCCGAAGTTCTGCTGAACGCCCAGCGTTTCCTTCAGACGCGCAAAGCCCAGGGCCACACCGAGGGTGCGGTCAGCGAATTGATCGATGTAGGCCAGGTTGATGCGCGAGCCATTACCGGCCGGCGTGCTCAGGCCCTTGCCCAGCTTTTCGTCGCGATAGTTCAGGACGATCTGGCGCGAGCTGAAGTTCAGCGGGCGGGCAGTCTCCATGTTGACCGTGGCCGACAGGCCCTGGCCCACAAGGCCGGCATCCGGCGTCTTGTACAGGGTGACGCCGCTCATCAGCTCCGACGGGTACTGGTCGTACTCGACATAACGGCTGTCGCCGGTGGAGACCTGCTCGCGGCCGTTCAGCAGCGAGGTGGCGAAGTCAGGCGCGAAGCCGCGCACGCTGATGCCAGAAGCCCGGCCCGTCGCCGCGTTGCGCTGGGCAGCAACGCCAGGCAGGCGGGCGATCGACTCGGCGATGCTGGTGTCGGGCAGCTTGCCGATGTCTTCGGCGGAAATAGCTTCAACGATGGAATCGCTGTTGCGCTTGACCGAGATGGCGTCCTCGATGCCCTTGCGGATGCCGGTGACGACGACCGTCTCCAGTGATTGCGGGGCTGCAGCCTGCTGCGCCATCGCGCCGGTCGCAGCGATCAGCAGCGTGCAGCCGACGGCGACCGGGCTGATGCGGAAGGACGCCGCGCTGCCCGACCCGCGCTTGTCTTGGCTCATGGTCATGAATGTCTCCTGTGGTTCATTGGAAAACGGTTGGCCCGAAGGACGCCGCCGGGGTTGTCGGCAGGCGTCTTGTGGGCGAGAACCCAACGTCTCGAACCGGTTTGTATCAAAACTAGATTTTTTTCCGCACCTGCGTAAACCCTAGACGTTGCGAAGAAGCGACCCGATTTCGACCAAAAACCAAGGGCAAACCCGCATGGAATTGATACTTGCGAGCATTTGCTCTGTTTGACAACCCCGTCAGAACTTCAATCTTGTAGCCCAACTACATCGTCAACCTAGGGATAACAACAGGGTCGTCGGGCGTGACGAAATGCGCAGAACAGGACGAGCGGCACCGCCCCGCAGGACAACTGGTATGCATGGCGGGCCCGGAAATGCCGAAGCCACGCCGACCGCACGAGGCGGTGGGCGTGGCTTCAGGAGGAAGGCCAGAAGGCGGCGCGCGATCGGCGCGCGGCGGCTCAGGCGTCGGTCTGCTCCAGCGCCAGGGAGGCACCGGACAACGCGGCCAGCGTGTCGGTGATGAGGGCCGTGGGAATGCCCGCCAGGAAGGACTGGAAGCGGCCCTTGGCCTCGAAGCGGCTGCGGAACTCCGACTGGAAGAAGCGCTCGCCCAGCCGCGGCACGATGCCGCCGCCGATGAAGACACCGCCGCGCGAACCCAGGGTCAGCGCCACGCTGCCGGCAAAGCCGCCCAGCATGGCGCAAAAGACGTCCAGGGTGCGCGAGCAGGCGGGCGACTCGCCCGACAGGCCGCGGGCGACGACCTGCTCGGTCGGCAGCGCGCTGACGTCCTCACCCTGCCCCAGCGCCGCCGCCACACAGCGGCACAGCGTCGGCAGGCCGATGCCCGACAGGAAGCGCTCGGCCGACACATGGGGAAACTCGCGGCGCGCGTGGCTGAGCACGGCGCTTTCGAAATCGTCGGCCGGCGCCAGCGTGGCGTGGCCACCTTCACCCGGCAGCGCCAGCCAGCGGCCCGGCGCGCGCACCACACCACCCACGCCCAGGCCGGTGCCCGGGCCGATGACGGCCATCACCGTGCCGACCGCCACATCGCCGGTCGACGGCGGCGGCGCGCCCCAGGCGCGCAACTGGTCGACGCGCAGCCGCGGCAGCGACAAGGCCTGAGCCTCGAAGTCATTCAGGCAAAGCAGCGTCTTCAGGCCCAGTTCGGCCTGGGTGCCGGCGCGCGAAAAGCTCCAGGCGCCATTGGTCAGCTCGATGCGATCGCCATCCAGGGCCGTGGCCAGTGCGAAGGCGGCACTCTGCGGCCTGGCCTTGCCGGCCGGCTGGCCCTCCAGATAGGCACGCACCGCCGCCGCCGGACCGGCATGGCCCGCCACCGGCAGCACCCGCACATCCTCCACCGGAGCGCCCGGGCCGGCCACCGTGCCGAAACGGGCATTGGTACCGCCGACGTCGGCCACCAGCCAGGGATAGGCGGCGCTCATGCCAGGACTCCCGAAACGGAGAAGAATGAAAGGCGGCGGATATTCAGGGGTCGGACGTAGGCAGACACAGGGCTGAAAAGGCTGAAATTGGGTCGGGGCGGACGGTAGCAAAACTACATCAAATCGACAATACAGCCTCACCCTGGGTTTCCGTTTTCTACCCCGAAAACGCTTTCAAAACCCGGCAACTGCGGCCTCGTCCTGGGGAAACTCGATTGCCGAGGGCCTGTAGTGAAGCTACAACCACTTTTCACACCAGCCCTCGCTGCCGAGACAGCCGACCGCCACCCGCGGGCCTGCTGATAATCGGCCGCCTTTTCTTCCCGGTTATCCGCCAGCGCCCATGCCCCGTTTCGACAGCCCCCGCCTGCTTGCCGATATTGGCGGCACCTATGCCCGTTTCACGCTGGAAATCGGCCCGGGTGAATTCACGCAGATGGCCTCGCTGCGCTGCGCCGACCACGCCGACTTCCACGCCGCCGTGCGCGCCTACCTGGCGGGCCTGAGCTGGCAGGACACGGGCGGCCCGCAGCAGATCGCCCACGCGGCCATCGCCATCGCCAACCCGGTCGAGGGCGACCGGGTGCGCATGACCAACTACCACTGGCAGTTCTCCATCGACGAGATGCGCCAGCGCCTGAGCCTGGACACCCTGGTCGTCGTCAACGACTTCACCGCCCTGGCCATGGCCCTGCCCCGCCTGGCCGAGGTGGACGTGCACCAGGTCGGCGGCGGCCAGGCGCGGCGACCCAGCGTCATCGGCCTGCTGGGCGCCGGCACGGGCCTGGGCGTCTCCGGCCTCATCCCCGCCGGCGAAGGCTGGATCGCGCTCGGCACCGAAGGCGGCCACGTCAACTTCGGCCCGCGCGACGAGCGGGAGATGGACATCCTGAAGTTCGCCTGGAAGACGCTGGACCATGTCTCCTACGAACGCCTGATCTCCGGCCCCGGCCTGGAGCTGATCTACAAGGCCCTGGCCGACCGCAACGGCGTGGCCGATGCCGAACCGCTGCTCGCTCCCGCCATCACCCAGCGCGCGCTGGAGGACGGCGACAAGCTCTGCCTGGAGACGCTGGAGGTCTTCTGCGGCCTGCTGGGCACCGCCGCGGCCAACCTGGCGGTGACGCTGGGCTCGCTGGGCGGCATCTATATCGGCGGCGGCATCGTGCCGCGCCTGGGCGAGTACTTCGACCGCAGCCCGTTTCGCGCCCGCTTCGAGGACAAGGGGCGCTTTCACGACTACGTGGCGGCCATCCCGACCTTCGTCATCACCGCCGAGCACGCCACCTTCAAGGGCGCGTCGGCCATCCTCGAGAACCAGCTGCGCAATCTGCAGGCCTCGCCCGGCTCGGCCATCCTCGGACAGATCCGCCGTGCCCGCAGCGAGCTGTCGCCCGCTGAGCTGCGTGTGGCCGACCTGGTGCTGGCCCAGCCGCGCTCGGTGCTCAACGACCCCATCGCCGAAATCGCCCGCGCCGCCGGCGTCAGCCAGCCCACCGTCATCCGCTTCTGCCGGTCGCTGGGCTGCGAGGGCCTGTCGGACTTCAAGCTGCGCCTGGCCTCGGGCCTGACCGGCACCGTGCCCGTCACCCACACCCAGGTCAACACCAACGACTCCATGCTGGAGCTGGGCGCCAAGGTGCTGGGCAACACGGCCAGCGCCATCCTGCAGGTGCGCAGCCACCTGAACCGCGACACCATCGACCGCGCCATCGACATGCTGCTGGGCGCCGGCCGCATCGAGTTCTTCGCCTTGGGCCACTACGGCGTCGTGGCCCAGGACGCCCAGTTCAAGTTCCTGCGCTTCGGCATGCCCTGCGGCGCCTACACCGACCCGCGCCTGCAGCTGCTGGCCGCCGACGTGCTGCGCGAGGGCGACGTGGCCGTCGTCATCAGCAGCGGCGGTCGCCTGCCCGAGCTGCTGTCGGTCGTCGAGAAGGCGCAGGAGCGCGGCGCCAAGGTGGTGGCCATCACGGCCAGCCAGAGCCCGCTGGCCAAGAAGGCCGACGTGACGCTGATCGTCGACCACATCGAGGACATCGCCACCCACCTGCCCATGGTCAGCCGCATCCTGCACCTGCTCGTCATCGACATCCTGGCCGTGGGCGTGGCCATGCGCCGCAACCCGGACAGCATCGCGGCCCTGTCGGCTGGCGGGCCGGAGGACGAGGACAGCAAGCCGGCGGCGGCGCCGGGCGTCAGCATGGCTTCGCCGCTGGCGCGGCTCACGTCACACAGCCGCTGAGCGTTGCGGGCGCAAGCCCTCTGGGCAGACTTTGCGCCTTGAAGGCGCAAGCCCTGACCCCGTGACTTTAGCCAAGGTGATATTCACTCGCGACGATGAGTGAACCGGAGCCTTGGCGCTCCATTCGACTGCTACGCTAGCCGACCCATCGCGCCGACGCCGGCCAGAAGGGGCGAAAGAAAAGACCCCGAAGTCCTGGGAGGGACATGAAGAAAGCATCGTTTCTGAAGCGTTGGCGCGTGCGCCTGATCGTCGTCGCCGTGCTCGCCATCGGTGGCGCCGCCTGGTGGTTCACCCGCACGCCGCCCCCGCCGCCTCCCCCGCCCAGCGGCATCGTCGCCCTGGCCGACGTGACCCAGAACGTGCAGGCCGCCGGCGTGCTGCAGGCCAAGACCAAGGTCGATGTCGGCGCCCAGGTCAGCGGTCAGGTCCAGACCATCCACATCGAGCTGGGCCAGCAGGTCAAGAAGGGCGACCTGCTCGTCAGCCTCGACCCCGAGCTGGCGCGCAGCGACGTGGCCCAGGCCGAAGCCGCCGTGGCCCAGGCCAGCGCTTCCATCGACAGCCGCAAAGTCGACGCCGATGCCGCGCGCCGCGAACTCAAACGCCAGCAGCGCCTGCTGGCCGGCCAGGCCACCTCGGGCAATGAAGCCGAGAAGGCCGAGATCGAGCTCGCCAAGATCGAAGCCGACCTGCGCGGCCAGGCCGCCAACCTCACACGCCTGCAGGCCGAGCTGGACAAGCGCAAGGTCAATCTCTCCTACACCCGCATCACGGCGCCGATGACCGGCACCGTCGTCAACCTGCCCGTGCAGGTGGGCCAGACGCTGATCTCGGTGCAGATCACGCCCGTCATCCTGACGCTGGCTGATCTCGACACCATCACCGTGCGCACCAAGGTGCCCGAGGCCGATATCCAGGCCATCAAGGTCGGCCAGACGGCGCGCTTCTCCACGCTGTCGGGCGAAGGCAAGCGCTACGAGGGCAAGGTGCGCGTCATCCAGCCCGTGCCCGAGCGCGCCGGCAACGCGGTCTTCTACAACGTGCTGTTCGAGGTGGACAACCGCGAACGCGCCCTGTTCAGCGACATGACGGTGCAGGTCGACATCGAGACCGGCGCGGCCAAGCAGGTGCTGGCCATGCCCGTCGTCGCCCTGGGCGAACGCGGCAAGGACGGCCGCTTCACGGTGACGGTGCTGGACGCCGCCAACAAGCAGACGCCGCGCCAGGTCAAGGTCGGCCTGCAGGACGGCGCCAAGGTGCAGGTGATCGACGGCCTGAAGGCTGGCGAGAAGGTGCTGCTGGCACCGCCGAGCGCGGCGGATGCGGCGGCCTCTGGCGCCAGCGCAGCCTCGAGCTGACATGGCCCTCATCGAGCTGAAGGACGTCGCCCGGCACTACCAGCTGGGCGAGATCGACGTCCCGGCGCTGGACGGCGTCAGCCTCGACATCGAGGCCGGCGAGTTCGTCGCCATCATGGGCCAGTCGGGCTCGGGCAAGAGCACGCTGATGAATGTGCTCGGTTGCCTGGACAACCCGACCCGCGGCAGCTTCGTCATCGACGGCCACGACGCCAGCACCCTGGGTCCGGATGAACTCGCCGCCCTGCGCCGCGAGCGATTCGGCTTCATCTTTCAGCGTTACCACCTGCTGCCCCACCTGGACGCGCGCGCCAACGCGGCCCTGCCCGCCGTCTACGCGGGGGTGGGCACCGGCCCGCGCGGCGAGCGCGCCCGCGCGCTGCTGGAGCGCCTGGGCCTGGGCGAACGCCTGCACCACCGCCCCAACGAACTGTCGGGCGGCCAGCAGCAGCGCGTCTCCATCGCCCGCGCACTGATGAACGGGGGCCAGATCATCCTGGCCGACGAACCGACCGGCGCGCTGGACTCGGCCTCGGGCGCCGAGATGCTGCGCCTGCTGAAGGAGCTCAACGAGCGCGGCCACACCATCATCCTGGTCACGCACGACCCCGGCGTGGCCGCCCATGCGCGCCGCGTCATCGAGCTCAAGGACGGCAAGGTCGTCGCCGACAACGGCACGCCGGCTGGCCATGTGCCACCGACCGAACTGCCCAGCGACGCGCCGCCGGTCAAGGAAGGCGGCCGGCTGCGCCGGCTGCAGGTGCAGTGGCGCGAAGCCGTCGCCACCGCGCTGCTGGCGCTGCGGGGCAACCGCCTGCGCACGGCCCTGTCCATGCTGGGCATCAGCATCGGCATCGCCTCCGTCGTCAGCATCGTGGCACTGACGACCGCAGCGCGCGCCTCCATCGAGACCGACCTCTCCAGCCTGATCTCCGGCCGCATCCCGGTCTGGCGCGGCAACCCCAGCCTGCCGCCGGGCGCCGTGCCCCAGCCCTTCCGGCCCAACGAGATCGACTCGCTGCGCGCCCTGCCCGGCGTCAAGGGCGTCACGCTGAACCGCCAGATCCAGCTCACCGCCCGCCACCAGTCGCGCGACGCGATGCTGGAGGCCATTGGCGGCGACGCCAACACGCTGAAGGCGCGCAAGCTCAAGATCATCCAGGGCCGCTACCTGAACGCGATGGACTTCGAGTCGCGCAGCCAGGTCGTGGTGCTGGACGAGAAGTCGCGCGATGCGCTGTTCAAGAAGAACGAGTCGCCCCTCGGTCAGCTCGTCTTCGTCAACCCCGGCATGGCGCCGCCCGACCAGGCCGCCGTGCCCGGCGCGCCACCGCCGCCCACGGCCGCCCTGCCCTTCACCGTCGTCGGCGTCGTCGCCCCCGAGGGTGGCGCCTTCAGCTTCGGCAGCTGGCTGGGCCAGCTCTATCTGCCCCACACCACCTTCTCGCGCAAGCTCGATGCCCGTCCCGATGTCGACAACTTCGACGTGCTGCTGGACCTCAGCGTGCCGCCCCAGCAGGTGCGCGAGCAGATCATCCACCGCCTCAAGGCCCTGCACGGCGCCGAGGACTTCGGCACCTGGAACGGCGAAGAGGAGTTCCGCAAATTCCAGAGCGTGACCAGCGCGATGGCGGCGCTGTTCGCCGGCGTCGCGGCCATCTCGCTGCTCGTCGGCGGCGTGGGCGTCATGAACATCATGCTGGTGTCGGTGTCCGAGCGCACCCGCGAGATCGGCATCCGCATGGCCGTCGGCGCGCGCCAGGGCGACGTGAGGCTGCAATTCCTCATCGAGGCCATCGTGCTGTGCATCCTCGGCGGCCTGGTGGGTGTGTTCCTGAGCTGGCTGGCGGCGCAGGCCGTCAACGCGGCCCAGCAGCATCTGCATGTCGACGTCAGCTGGGCGGCCCTGGGCGTGGCCTTTGCCGTCTCCAGCGGCGTGGGCCTGATCTTCGGCACGCTGCCGGCAAGGCGTGCCGCAGCGCTGAGCCCGGTCGATGCCCTGGCACGGGAGTGAACAAGAAAATGAAACTGACTGCCATCACCCTTGCAGCCTCTCTGCTGCTCTGCGGCTGCGCCCTCGGCCCGTCGATCAAGGCACCTGAAGTCGCCACGCCCACGGCCTGGAGCCTGGCCAGCGGCGATGTCGCGCCCGACTGGGCCGGCCTGCTCGACCCCCAGCTCGCCGCCCTGCAGGCCCGCGCGCTGGAAGCCAACCGCGACATCGCCCGCGCCGCGCTGGCCTGGCGACAGGCCCAGTTGCTGGCCGAGCAGAGCGAGTTGCGCTGGCTGCCCAGCGCCGGCGTGTCCGCCAACGCCAGCCGCCCCGTCGAGACCCAGAGCAGCACCCGCAATGTCGACATCGGCGGCGTCACGGTGCCCGTCACCACGTCCACCGGCTGGAGCCGCAGCTATGGCGCCTCCCTGGGCATCGGCTACGAACTCGACCTGTGGGACCGCCTCGGCCAAACCACGGCCGCCCAACGCGCCCAGGCCGAAGCCGCCCGCACCGACATCGCCGCCGCCCGCCTGCTGATCCGCAGCCAGGTGGCCGAGGCCTACTGGACCCTGGCCGCCATCTGGGCGCAAAAGCCGCTGGCCGAAGACCAACTCGCCATCACCCGCGAGACGCTGGAGCTGACCCGGGCCCGCGTGCGCGAAGGCAAGCTGCTGCCCATCGAGCTCGACAAGATCGCCGTCAGCGTCCAGGCCGCCGAGTCGCGCCTGGCCGACCTGGCTGCCGACCAGCTGCTGCAGCGCCAGCGCCTGGCCCTGCTGCTCGACGAACCCCTGCCCGGCCCTTCGCCCGAGGCCGCCCTGCCCGCCAACGCGCCGCCGCGCTGGCGCCTGGCCGAGCCCGCCGACGTGCTGGCCCAGCGCCCCGACGTGCAACGCGCCCGCCTCGGCGTGGACACGGCCCTGGCCCGACTGCGTGTCAGCGAGGCCGAGCGCTACCCGCGCCTGAGCTTCTCCGCCGGCCTGAGCACGGGCGGCACGCGGGCAAGCGACTGGCTGTCGCAGCCGCTGGCCTCCTTCGCCGCCAACCTCGCCGTGCCGCTGATCGACTGGCAGCGCCTGAACCTGCAGCGCGACGGCGCGCGCAGCGAACTCGACAGCGCGGCGCTGAACCTGCTCGATTCCCTGCAGAAGGCCCTGGCCGAGATCGAGACCCAGCGCATCGAGGCCGAGCGTTCGGCCCAGCAGCTGCAGGCCAACGCCGGCCGGCTGAAGGAAGCCGTCGAGAACGAACGCCTGGCCAAGCTGCGCTACGAAGTCGGCGCCATCTCGCGCGCCGACTGGCTGCAGATCCGCAGCAGCGTGCTCGACGCCGAGCAGGCTCGCATCAACCTGCGCCTGCAGCAATGGGTACGGCAGGCGGCGCTGTTCAAGTCACTCGGCGGCGCGTGAGCGCAGCGCCGGGCCGCCCCAAGCAAGCTCGCTCCCGCGTGGCGGGACAGGCCGAAGGCCGAAGGGTGCACCAGTGACCGACCGGCTCAACGTCCTCTTCATCTGCAGCCGCAATCAGTGGCGCAGCCCCACGGCCGAGCAGGTGTTCAGGCGCGACCCGGCCCTGAACGTGCGCTCGGCCGGCACCAGCGCCAGCGCGCGCAAGCAGGTCAGCGCCGCGGACATCGATTGGGCCGACCTCATCCTCGTCATGGAGAGCAAGCACCGCTCGCGGCTGATGCAGGAGCACGCCACTTTGCTGGCGGGTAAAGAACTGCATGTGCTCGACATCCCCGACGACTATCGCTTCATGGCCCCCGAACTCGTTGAACTGCTGCAGACAGCTGTGCCCCCGCTGCTTCAGCTAGGCTGACGGGATGCGTTCGATTCTTTCCTCCCTGATGCCGCGCCGCGCGGCCCTGGCCCTGCTCGCTGCCGCCCTGGCCGCCCCCGCCATCGCCGCCACGCCCGTGCAGGGTTTCAAGGTCGTCAACACCTGGCCGCACGACCCCGACGCCTTCACCCAAGGGCTCTTCTTCCACGACGGCTTCCTGTTCGAAGGCACCGGCCTGCGCGGTCGCTCCAGCATCCGCAAGGTCGAGTTGGAAACCGGCAAGGTGCTGCAGCAAGTGGACCTGCCGCAAGACGTCTTCGGCGAAGGCATCTCGCAATGGGGCGACCGCCTCATCGGCATCACCTGGACCGAGCAGACCGCCTATGTGCTCGACCTCAAGACCTTCAAGCTGTGGCGCAAGTTCAGCTACCCCGGCGAGGGCTGGGGCCTGACGCACAACGACAAGGAGCTGGTCATGAGCGACGGCAGCAACGAGCTGCGCTTCCTCGACCCGCTGACCTTCAAGGAACTGCGCCGCGTGCGCGTGACCGGCGACGGCAAGCCCATCGACCAGCTCAACGAGCTGGAATGGGTGGAGGGCGAGGTGCTGGCCAATGTCTGGATGACCGACCGCATCGCCCGCATCGACCCCAAGACCGGCCGCGTGACCGGCTGGATCGACCTGAGCGGCCTGCTGCCCAGCGCCCAGCGCCCCAACCCCGACGCCGTGCTCAACGGCATCGCCTACGACGCCAAGAAGAAGCGCCTGTTCGTGACGGGCAAGCTGTGGCCCAAGCTGTTCGAGATCCGGCTGACCAAGCAGCGCTGAAGCGCTGGCTCAGGTCCCGAAGTCGAACACGATCTCCCAGCCGCCGGCGGGCTTGCGCCGCCAGGTCGACTGGAAGCGGCCGACCTGCTTGCCGTCCGGGTCGATCACCGGCCCGGAGGTGCGGGCGAGATCACCGCTGGGCAGCACCAGCACCAGATCCGGTCCCCAGCTGAAGGGGGGCTTGGCCGAGGTCAGCAGCCCGTTCCAGGCCGCCATGACGGCATCGGGCCCGTGCAGGGGCGCCTTGCCCATCCAGATGGTGTCGGGCGCTAGGAAGCGCCGGAAGCCCGCCACGTCACGCGCCGCGAAGGCCGCGGCAAAGGCGGTCTCGGTGGCTCGGGCTTCTTCGACGCGCTTGGCGATCTCGTCAGCGCTGGGCCAACCGGCCTGAGCGGTGGCGGTCCCTGCCGCGGCGGGCAGCGTGGCAGCAGCGAGCAGGGCGTGGCGGCGGCTGGTCATCGGCGGTCTCCTGTTGAAGGAACCGCAGCATGCCGGCCTGCCGCCGCCCTGCCATTAGGCATAGCGAGCGCCGAGCGTCAGAACGCGGCGATGCCCGTCTGCGCACGACCCAGGATCAGCGCATGGATGTCATGCGTGCCCTCGTAGGTGTTCACCACTTCCAGGTTGACCAGGTGGCGGGCGATGCCGAACTCGTCGCTGATGCCATTGCCGCCGAGCATGTCGCGCGCCATGCGGGCGATGTCCAGGCTCTTGCCGCAGCTGTTGCGCTTCATGATGGAGGTGATCTCCACGGCCGCCGTGCCCTCGTCCTTCATGCGGCCCAGGCGCAGGCAGCCTTGCAGGCCCAGCGTGATCTCGGTCTGCATGTCGGCCAGCTTCTTCTGCACGAGCTGGTTGGCCGCCAGGGGCTTGCCGAACTGCTTGCGGTCCAGGGTGTACTGGCGCGCCGTGTGCCAGCAGTCCTCGGCGGCGCCCAGGGCGCCCCAGGCGATGCCGTAGCGGGCGCTGTTCAGGCAGGTGAACGGGCCCTTCAGGCCGCGCACCTCGGGGAAGGCGTTCTCCTCGGGGCAGAACACCTTGTCCATGACGATCTCGCCGGTGATGGAGGCGCGCAGGCCCACCTTGCCGTGGATGGCCGGGGCGCTCAGGCCCTTGGCGCCCTTCTCCAGCACGAAGCCGCGGATCTGGCCACCATCGTCCTTGGCCCAGACGACGAAAACGTCGGCGATGGGGCTGTTGGTGATCCACATCTTGCTGCCCGTCAGCTCATAGCCGCCGTCGACCTTGCGGGCGCGGGTGATCATGGAGCCGGGGTCGGAGCCGTGGTTGGGCTCGGTCAGGCCGAAGCAGCCGATCCATTCGCCGCTGGCCAGCTTGGGCAGGTATTTCTGCTTGGTGGCCTCGTTGCCGAACTCGTTGATGGGCACCATCACCAGCGACGACTGCACGCTCATCATCGAGCGGTAGCCCGAGTCCACGCGCTCCACCTCGCGGGCGATCAGGCCGTAGCTCACGTAGTTGAGGCCGGCGCCGCCGTACTCGGTCGGGATGGTCGGTCCCAGCAGGCCCAGCTCACCCATCTCGCGGAAGATGCTGGCGTCGGTCTTCTCGTTGCGGAAGGCCTCCAGCACGCGCGGACGCAGGCGGTCGGTGCAGTAGGCGGCGGCGGCGTCGCGCACCATGCGCTCGTCATCGGTCAGCTGCTCATTCAGCAGCAGCGGGTCGTCCCAGTGAAAGCTTGCCTTGGTGGCCATGGTGGTGTCCTTGACTGTTGTTTCGCCGGCCGACAAGCCGCGCGCGTATCCGCCCAGTATTCCTCTCGTCGCGATTCGTGTCCAATTCAGAAAACGACTTCGACGATTCGCCATGCCTATCGACACCGCTCGCGCCCTGGAGTTCCGCCATCTGCGCTATTTCATCGCCCTGGCCGAGGAGCTGCACTACGGCCGCGCCGCCCAGCGCCTGGCCATCTCGCAGCCGCCGCTGTCGGTGGCCATCCAGCAATTGGAGGCCAGCGTCGGCGCCCGTCTCTTCGACCGCGACAGCAAGGGCGTGCGCCTGACGCCCGCCGGCGAGACCTTCCGCGGCAGCGCCCAGGCCCTGCTCGACCGCGCCGAAGACGCCTGCGCCCTGGCCCGCGAGGTGCAGGCCGGCGAGGTCGGGCGGCTGCGGCTGGGCTTTGTCGGCTCCACGCTGTTCAACGGCCTGTCGGCCTGGCTGCAGGCCTTCCAGGCCGCCCATCCCAAGGTCGAGGTCGTCGTCGTCGAGCTGAACTCCCAGGACCAGATCGAGGCCCTGCTCGGCGAGGAGCTGGACCTCGGCCTGGTCCACACCGACCGCCTGCCGCCGGCACTCGCGTCGACCCCCCTCTACAGCGAACCCTTCGTCGCCTGCCTGCCGGCCAACCACCCGGGCGCGAAGCTTAAGAAACTGCCGCTGGCCTCGCTCAGCGACCAGCCCTTCATCCTGTTCTCCCGCAAGGGCTCGCCCGACTACCACGCCCGCATCGTCGAGATCTGCCGCCAGCACGGCTTCTACCCGCGGCTGCAGCACGAGGGCCGGCACTGGCTGTCCGTCGTGTCGCTGGTGTCTCAAGGCCTGGGCGTGAGCATCGTGCCGGCGGCCTTCCAGCGCTCGGGCGTGCAGGGGGCGGTGTTCAAGCCGCTGGCCGAGACCATCGAGCCGTCGGCCGTGTTTGCGGCCTGGCGCAAGGATGCGGCCGGCGTGCTGAGGGAGAAGTTCCTGGCCGCGATGCCCCCACTGGCGGCCGGCAGCGCCCCCTAAGATGCCGCGCCCCATGAAGCCCGCGCGCCGCCCGTCACCCGCGAAGCCCAAACCCAGGCTCGAGTGGATCTTCGCCACCGTGCTGATCGTCCTGGTCGCCCTCGCCATCCTTGGCGGGTTGAAGAAGGCCCAAGCCTGGCTCTCCGGCCCTCGGGTGGACACCTCGCGCTACGTGGTCCTCGACTTCTCCTCGGGCATGGTGCTGGATCGCAAGACCCGGCTCGTCTGGCACCGCTGCCCCAAAGGCACGGAGCTGGGTCAGGATGGCGTCGGGCCGCTCTGCAAGGGCGATGCGGCCTGGATCGACGTCGACTTCGCACACGCCGAGGAGAAGCATTTCTCCCAGTTCGGCGAGCCCTGGCGCCTGCCCACCGTCGACGAACTCCAGGGCCTGTCCGTCGCCGCGCCCGACCGCTGCTGCTATTCGCTGGACCCCATCGCCTTCCCGGTGATGGAGGAGCAGCCCGAGCGCATCGTCGGCCAGGGCCATGCCTTCCACACGGCGGCCATCCACAAGGCGCGCCGCGTCAGCACGCGCGTGGACATCGGCAACGGCCACACGGTGGAAGAACCGCTGCGCCAGGAGGCCTATCTGCGCCTGGTGCGCCAGGCCACGGCCGAGGAACTGTCCCTCTGGTCCAGCGCCACCAAGGCCATCGACCGCTCGCAGTTCAAGAATGCCGAGGCCAGCCTGAAGCTGCGCCCGCGCCCACGCTCCGACTGGTTCGCCGAAGGCCGCAGCGACGCCATGCACGCCGACTGGCTCACCGGCCACGAATGCGAGGCCATGGCCGACGACCAGCGCAAGCGCGGCTGCCGCGAAGGCGTCAAGGCCAACGTCAATGCCCGGCTCAAGCAGGGCGTCGAATGGGCCCAGGCCAACAAGCCGGCGAGAACCGAAGACTGCGGCGTCCTCGACGGCTATGCCGTCCAGGGCTGCCAACACTACGTCTACCGCTACCTCGCCGACGAGCGCTAGCGTCTTCGCCCGGCCGCCGGGCTGCACTTGTCACCATCCATTGCAGCTCCGCGGGTCATTTGGCGATATCACTGGCGGATGCGAATCCAGGACAAGAACAACAAGCTCGGCCCGCGACTGCTGCTGGCCGCTTCGGTGGGACTGATGATGACGGCCTGCGGCGGGGGCGGCTCCTCTGCACCGGCCCCGGCGCCCTCGCCTGCACCCACCCCCGCGCCGACACCGGCGCCCCCTCCGCCAGCGCCGGCTCCTACGCCGGCACCCACGCCCGCGCCCTCACCGGCTCCTTCACCTGCGCCTGCGCCGGCCCCAGCGCCCGCACCCAGCCCCGGCGCCGCGCCGCAGATCGGTGGCTGCGACGTCTTCCCCGCCACCGCCGTCTTCAACACGCGCATCGATGACGCACAGCGTTTCCCCGTGCATGCCAGCAGCGCGACGTGGATCGCCAACATCGGCACCACGCGGGCCTTCCACCCCGACTGGGGCAGCAACGACAACCCGCAGCAGACGGCCGACTACTACGGCATTCCCTACAACGTCGTCGACGGCACCATCGCCACCACGTACTGGCCCCTCGTCTCCTTCAACCCCACCGACCCGCGCGCGGGCAGCGGCGACGGCGCGCCCGACGAGAGCGACTGCGCCATTCCGGCCGGCGACAACCTCTACGCCCTCCAGCGCGACTGCACGACGATGAGCGCGCCCTACCGGCGCTTCCCCTTCCCGCGCGACGAGCTCATCAAGGCCGAGGGCGGCGCCTGCAACGACGCCCGGCAATGCGGCGACCGCCACGTCCTCGCCGTCGAGCAAGGCTTCTGCCGGCTGTGGGAGAGCTATGCCAGCTACCAGCTCAATGGCCAGTGGTACAGCTACTCGACGGCCGCCTGGGACCTGAAGAGCAACGCCATGCGCCCCGACACCTGGACCTCGGGCGACGCGGCCGGCCTGCCCATCCTGCCGCTGCTGGCCCGCGCCGCCGAGGCCAGCGCCGGCGAGATCCGCCATGCCTTGCGCGTCACGCTGCGCGACAGCGTGCTTGCGCGCAGCCATGTCTGGCCGGCCCGCCACGACGCGGGTGGCGCCACGACAGGCGGCGTGCCCTTCGGCGCCGTCATGCGATTGAAGGCCAGCTTTGTGCCACCAGCCTCGTGGAGCGCCCAGGCCAAGGCGGTTGCGGTGGCGATGCAGCGCTATGGCCTCTATGTGGCCGACATCGGGTCGGACCTCTATGTGCAGGGCGAGCCGAGTGCGCAGTGGCAGGACGCGACCCTCGAGAACCTCAAGACGCTGAAGGCGTCGGATTTCGAGTTCGTCGACATGGGCGCCGTCACGCGCGACAGCCGGTTCAGCGCGAACTCCTTCCAGGGCAGCTGGTAGCTGCAGGCGCTCCGCGCTGCCGGGTGCGATCCACGTCCCGCAGCCCGGGTTGGCGGCCCGGGTAAGCCCGATGGTCGAACTAATTGTTCGGCGCTCGAATTAATTCACCCGATGACAACGCTGCCATGGCGGCCGTCGCGGGCGTGTTCCTTCAATCATTCGATCAATCAAACGACACCGGAGACATATGAAGAAATCCATCCGCCGCGCGTTGGGCGCAACTGCCGCCTTCGTCGCCCTGGCTCTCGCCTCTACGGGGGCACAGGCCGCCACCTGGGCCGCCTCCTCGCCCGCCACGGCGTCCTGTTCGGCCACCAACCTGTTCGCCACCTGGACCTACGGCAAATACGGCTTCAACAACGACGTCTGGTCGCCCTGCAGCGGCGTGGCCGCGGGCGCGCAGACCATCTGGGCGAACACGAATGCCGATTGGGGCGTCTGGTCCGAGCAGCCCAACACCGGCGGCATCAAGTCGTACCCGCACATCGGCTACACAGTCAACCGCACCATCAGCTCGCTGTCGCAACTGTCGTCGACCATCTCCGCCACCACGCCGTCCGGCGGCGCCTGGGAATCCGCCTACGACATCTGGGTGGGCAACAACGCCCACGAGATCATGCTGTGGCTGAACTACACCGGCACCGCGGCCGGCTGCGGCAACGTCAAGCCCATCTCCTACAACTGGACCTCCGCCGGCTGCGCCATTCCCGTCTACACCAACGTGAACGTGGGCGGCGCTACCTGGAACGTCTACCGCGGCAACAACGGCAGCAACATGGTGTATTCCTTTTTGCGCACCACCAAGACCAACAACACGAGCATCGACGTGCTGGCCATCCTCAACTATTTGAAGAACCTCGGCTGGATGAGCGACCTGGTGGTGGGGGATGTGCAGTACGGCTTCGAGATCACGTCGTCGTCCGGCGGGATGAACTTTGGGTCAAAGAACTTCTCGGTGACGGTGAAGTAGGCGGGACGGGCACGGCGCCAGGGGGCGCCGGCCTTCCGACGAGCACTGGCCGGGGCGGGGCTTTTGCTTCAAGACCTGACCCCGATCCCCGCGCCATCACCCGGGTGTAAGCACACTGCCCGCCGCGCCGACCACCTCCGACGTCAGCCTCACAGCTGTCGCGAGGCCGCACGGCTATGCGCCGGAGCCGAGCGGGCTGACCTCGTAACGCTCGAAGCTCACATGCGCCCCCAGCACCCCACCGCCACCTTCACGCTGCGCCCGGCCTGCCGCGCCGACGTTCCCGCCATCGCCGCCCTGGCCGAGCAATTCGCCCAGCACATGCGCGAACTCGGCGACACGACGCCGCTCGCCCTCAACGCGACGGCCCTCGAACGCGACGGCTTCGGCCCCGACCCGGCTTTCCGCGGCCTCGTGGCCGAACGCAATGCCCAGGTCGTCGGCTACCTGCTCCACCACCCGGGCTACGACACCGACACGGCCCGCCGGCTGCTGTTTATCGTGGACCTCTTCGTCAGCCCGAGCGCTCGCGGCCTTGGCATCGGGGCCGCGCTGGTGGAGGCCGCGCGCCAAATCGCGGCGAGCGCGGCGGCAGCGCAGTTGGTGTGGACGGTGGACCGGCGCAATACCGGTGCGTCGCAGTTCTACAAAAGCCTCGGCGCGCAGAGCGTCGAGGCGCTGGACTTGATGGGCCTTGACGTTTGAAGCGGGTGCCGGCGAGGGCGATGACATAGGCCGCCTGCCGCCTGAACGCGCGCGCATGGCGCGACTTGTAGAACACCGAGTTGGAGCAACTGGGCTTCAGACTTCGGACCTGCCCCTGATCCAGATTGACGAGTTGATACCAATCGACCGATCCCAATCCTCCCCAGCCTGCGTTACGGACGACGGCTAACAACGCCGTCGGTGCAAACCCTTCTACTTCTAGGTGACTGCTGCCCGGCATCATTCGCCTCGCGGTAAATGCAAGTTTGCAGATATGCGGCACCAGGGACACAAAAGGATCACCATGCTCAAAGTCATCAATGTTGGCCAGGGAGACTCACTTATCCTTCAGCCAAGCAGCGGTTGCATATGGACCGATATTCCACTAGTCATCGATACAGGGCCAACGGCGGCGAAGGTCTTTGAAAAAATTGCGGCGCCCCGCATCAATATACTGATAACCCATTCGCACTCAGATCACATTGGCGGCCTGCCTGCACTTATTAAGAACAAAGAAATAGAAAAGATCTACATTCCATATTTTCTTCCTGAAATTTCTAGCATATTTAAATTTCTAAAAGGGAAAACCAAAATAAAAACAAAACCCATCAACTGGAAATCAATAGAGAAGCTGAACTTCGAATTGATCGGGGATGGCGACTACCTTTGCAAACATGCAAAGGCCTTGAATCCGCCCAAGCATCCAGCCGATTTCTCCTCGTTGTCGGCGGCGTCAGACACCAACACATCGATTGCCGAAGCACTCGCCATTCTTTCCAACCTGGGAATAGAACTTCCCCGAGAGGAAATTGAAAACTACACTTCTCCGATCACCCCTAAAGACAATCGAATCGATGCCGAATACCAGAATGTCGCTCGACAATTCGTGCACAAATTTTTCATTGCCCTGAGCCAATCCCTAGATGGCGCAACAGTTGAAAATATATCTTACTATTTAACCAGAAATCTGGAATTAACCTCCAATGAAGCCAGTATTGTTTTCAGGCATAAGCATGAAAACGACCACTGGCTCTTTACAGGCGATGCCGACCTCAATGCATTCGAGCGGATCATCGGCAGCCATGGCGACATTTCAAGCAAATTCCTAAAGATACCTCACCACGGCAGCCGAGAAAATCTGTCAAAGAAAATTATCGATGCAATAAAACCCAGCCACGCCATCATCAGCCACAACAACGGCATCTTTGGCCGCTCCAAAGATCCCCATCCACACCAAGAAACAATCGATCTACTAGATAGAGAGGAAGTAACTTCATACTACACAAATCATGTTCTAAAGAACAATGTCCAAATAAAGAAAGCAACCACCGGGAGCGTTCTTTCTGGACTCATTGAATTTATATAGGCACTACCAGACAATTGGCAGGGCATCCATATTTACGCGAGGGCTACTGGGGGTCAGGGCTTAAACCTCAAGCCCCGAGCACGCCTACGGCACAGGCCCGCCACCCAACCTCCCCGGGAACCGCCCTCGCGCATACGTGATGTCCACACGCCCGCCACGCGCCACCGACACACGCCCCATGCTTGAATGTCACACCCGCGCGCAGGCCGCCTAGAGCGTCACGACAAGAGCCCGCCGCATCCAGGGGCCTCTTGGAGACAACCAGCATGAAGAGCAAGACCTCCCTCCGCCAGCTCGCCAGCAGCCTGCTGTTCGCCGCCCTCTCGGCCGGCTTCGCGACGACCGCCCACGCCGACTTCACCATCGGCCAGACGGCCGGCCACACCGGCCAGGTGGCGGCCAGCGTGGGTGAGGCGACGCGCGGCGCCAAGCTCTACTTCGACATCGTCAATGCCAGCGGCGGCATCAACGGCCAGAAGATCAACCTGGTGTCGCTGGACGACAAGTTCGATCCCAAGATCGCCGCGACCAATGCCAAGCAGCTGATCGACCAGGGGGTCATCTCGCTGTTCCTGAATCGCGGCACGCCGCATACCCAGGAAATCATGCCGCTGCTCAGCGAGCACAAGGTGCCGCTGGTGGGGCCGTCGACCGGCGCCATGGTGCTGCACAAGCCGGTCCACCCGTGGCTCTTCAATGTGCGCGCCACCTACCAGCGCGAGGCCGAGCGGGCCATCGAGCACCTGAGCCTGATCGGCATGGAGCGCATCGCCATCGTGCAGGTGAACGACTCCTTCGGCGACGACGCTGTGCAGGGCGCCATGGCGGGCCTGGCCAAGACCAACAAGAAGCCCGTGGTCCACGAGAAATACGACCGCACCAAGCCCGACTTCAGCGCCATCGTGCCCAAGCTGGTCGAGAAGCAGGCCCAGGCGGTGATGTTCATCGGCTCGGGCACGGCCGTCGTGCAGGGCATGAAGGCGGTGCGCGACGCGGGCTCGACGGCCCAGCTGGTGACCCTGTCCAACAACGCCTCGATGGGCTTCATCAAGGACCTCGGCCCCATCGGCTACGGCGTCATCGTCAGCCAGGTGTTCCCTTACGAACGCTCCATCGCCAAACCCATCATCAAGGAGATCTCCGAGGCCGCCCAGAAGGCCGGCGTGGACCTGACGCCGACCGTCGTCGAGGGCTATGTGTCGGCCAAGGTGCTGGTGGAAGGCCTGAAGCGCGCCGGCAAGAACCCCACGCGCCAGAGCCTGCGCGACGCGCTGGAAAACATGAGCCGCTACGACCTGGGCGGCATCGAGCTGGGCTACGGCCCCAAGGACCACACCGGCCTGGACTATGTGGACCTGGCCATCGTGGACCAGAACGGGAAGTTCAGGCGCTAGCCCTTCCGCAGCCTTCGTTTCTAGGGGGTGACCGTGGGGTCGCCCCTTTTGCTTAGCGCGTTGGCGCACACGGCTTGGCCATTTTGGCATTCAATTGGTATCGCACCAATTCACGGCGTAGCCAGCGCGCCTGTTCCGCTGGTATTGCAACTATGTAAATCCAGCCAATCCAGAAGACCGAAGTTGCCTGCCGGCGAGTCCCAAAAGGTGCTCTGCACACCCGCCGCTTTCCCTCTTCCATTTACTGGTATCTCAGTGGTACCTTGCGCCGCGTTGACGGATGGCCGCCTGCGGGCGTCCCCGTCCGCAGGCGCCCTGCGAGCCGCAGTTGAGTAGTTCTCGCAGCCCCGAAGGCCACGCCCCGGCGCGGCCATCCACCCCCCGCTGAGACCCATCATGCGAAGAGCCCTCCCGCCCCTCAAACCTCCGCCCCCGCCGCTCAAGCGCGTGCGCGGCGCCGTCGGCCTGCTGGCCGGTGGCCTGCTCGCCCTCAGCGTGCATGCCGCGAGCTATCCGGCCTGGAAAGCCGACACCTATTACGCTGCCGGCTCGCAGGTCACCTACCAGGGTCGCAACTACAAGGCCCTGGTCAACCAGACCGACTACGCCAGCACGGGCTGGAACCCGACCAATGCCAGCCTGTGGCAGGACATCGGCGCCGCCGACGGCAGCACGCCGCCACCGCCCCCTCCACCGCCGCCGCCTCCTCCCCCACCCCCGCCGCCACCGCCGCCCAGCAGCACCTGGGATGCCAACACGGCCTACACCCAGGGCCAGACCGTGGTCATCGCCGGCGTGACCTACCGCGCCAACTGGTGGACCCGCGGCGAGGACCCGCGCACCAACAACGGCCCGACCGGCAGCGGCAAGCCCTGGACCATCGTCAGTGGCAACCCGCCGCCGCCGCCTCCTCCGCCCCCTCCCCCGCCTCCGCCTCCGCCTCCGCCTCCGCCTCCGCCTCCGCCTCCGCCTCCGCCTCCGCCACCACCTCCACCTCCGCCTCCGCCTCCGCCCCCGCCGCCTCCTTCGGGCACGCACTCGCTGGTGGGCTATCTGCACGCCAGCTTCGCGAACGGCTCGGGCTATGTGCGCATGGCGGACGTCAGCGACCTGTGGGACCACATCAACCTGTCCTTCGCGGAGCCGACCTCGGCCACTTCGGGCGAGGTGGCGTTCAAGCGCTGCTCGGTCGGCGAGTGCCCCAACGTCGAGTCCGATGCCGACTTCCTGGCCGCCATCAAGGCCAAGCAGGCCGCGGGCAAGAAGGTGCTGATCTCCATCGGCGGGGCCAACGGCCAGGTGAGGCTGGAGAGCACCGCCGCAGTCACGGCCTTCGTCAACTCGGTGGCCGGCATCATCGACCGCTGGGGCCTGGATGGCCTGGACGTGGACTTCGAGGGCCATTCGCTGCAGCTCAATGCGGGTGACAGCAACGTCGCCAGCCCGACCACGCCCGTGGTGGTCAACCTCATCAGCGCGCTGAAGCAGCTCAAGGCGCGCTATGGCAGCAAATTCGTGCTGACCATGGCGCCCGAGACCTTCTTCGTGCAACTGGGCTACAGCTTCTACGGCGGCACCTGCTCGGGTTGCGACACGCGGGCCGGCGCCTACCTGCCGGTCCTCTACGCGCTGCGCAACGACCTGACCCTGTTGCATGTGCAGGACTACAACTCGGGACCCATCACCGGGCTGGACAACCAGTACCACAACATGGGCACGGCCGACTTCCATGTCGCCATGACCGACATGCTGCTGACCGGCTTCACCGTCGCGGGCACGAGCTTCAAGTTCCCGGCGCTGCGGCCCGACCAGGTCGCCATCGGCCTGCCGGCCAACGCGTATGCAGGCGGTGGCTTCACCTCCGTGGCCGACGTGCAGGCGGCGCTGAACTGCCTGACCCAGTTGCGCAACTGCGGCAGCTATGCACCACGCACGCCGACGCTGGGCCTGCGCGGCGTGATGACCTGGTCGATCAACTGGGATCGCTACAACGGCAACGAGTTCTCGGTCAACCACAAGGCCTATCTGAACGCCCTGCCCAAGCCCTGACCGCCTGAGCTCGGCAAGGCCCGCCCGGCTTCGGCCCGGCGGGCTTTTTCTTGCCGAGCGCGGCCCACGCGGCGTCATCAACTCTTAGCCGCCAGCCCCCTCGCCTGCCGGCCCGCGCAGGGGTGCGCCGGCCCGCCCGCAAGGCCCTGCAATCCCCGTCGCGCCCCATGACGCAACCGCCCGGGCGCGCGGCGCGGGCAGCCACGGACCCGCCCTGCGGATGCGTTTTGAGGGATGGCGTGCGATCGCTCGTGGTTCAACAGTCCGCCGCCTGGGCCAGCGCACGCATTGGCCACTGCAAGGTGAGGCATGGGCATATGCAGAGCATCAACAAGCGTCTGTCCGACGAGGGGCTGCTGGGTCAGCTGACCACGAGCGTTGCCATCGACGCGCTGCTGCGAACGCTGCAGATCGACCCCACGGCGCAGCTGTCGGACCACAGCGAGGAAGGCACGGCCCTGCTGGCCGTCGCCGAGCAGGCCCTGGGCGTCTTCAACCTGAACCTGATCCCGCCGCCGCTGGTCAACCCCGAGCGCAGCTATTTCCTGTCCTTCGACGGCCCCGTGAATGCGCGCAGCGGTTTTCGGCTGGCGGTGTCGCTGCAGGACGGCGCGCCGCGGCCGCTGTTCAATCTGCTGCGCTCGCTGCCGTCGCATGGCCTGGTGGCGGCCACGCTGGCGGCGGACGGTCAGTCGCTGACGGCCGACCCGGCCAACCCGCCGGTGCAGATCGTCGGCAGCGGCCTCTTCCTGGTGCTGCAAGGCAAGGCCGGCGGCAGCGTGAGCTTGAGCCTGTCGCCCAACCGCGAGGCGCCCGACGACGTCGTCGTGCTGGCGGTGCAACCGCCCACGGTGCTGTTGGGCGGCACCGGCTTCGGCTTCGAGTTCACCCACGGCATCGTCATGGACTTCGCCGACGATGCCGGCCCGGCCGATGGCGTGGTGGTCGACGGCGTCGCCCTCGCCACGCCGGCCGACACGCCCGCCTGGCACGGCATCGCCGTCAACCGGGCACGCTTCTTCCTGCCCCCCGGCGTGCCCTTCCTGGGCGGTCATGCGGTGGACGCCTGGCTGCAGCTCGGCCTGCCGCCCACGCCGGGCATCGACCTGATCGTGCAGGCCCAGGTGCCGGCCGACGGCGACCGGCCGGCCATCAACGTGCGCATCGAATGCCGCGACCCGACGGCCACGGGGCTGGACGGCTTCGTGCCCACCCTCGTCGAGGCGGTGATGGAGCTGCCGCTGCAGGGGCGCAACGAGAACTTCGGCAAGCCCTTGAGCTTCGCGGCCGGCGTGCCGGTGCTGGCGCGGCTGCGCTATGCCCGCAAGCCGGCGCTGGCCGGCGAGGCCCCCACGTCGGAGATGAGCCTGGCGCTGGAAAGCCAGGGGCCCGACGGCCTGCTGAAGATCGACAGCACGCCCGGCGGCCTGGGCGCCAAGATCGCCGTCACCGCGGCCACGCTGGCCACCGCGCTGATCGCCCATGGCGCGCAGCAGACGAAGGCGCCCGATGGCGACGGCACCGGCGTGGTGCTGCAGACGCTGCTGGTGGCGGCAACGGGGCTGTCGAGCTTCCTGGAGCACGGCGAGCTGGTGCTGCACGGCGCCGAACTGATGAGCACCGGCGGCATGCTGCCGGCCGGCAAGACCGTGAGGCTCAAGCTCGACTATTCGGTGGCGGCCACCGTCACCGGCATCGACGTGGGCGTGCTGTCGGTGCAGATGCAGCCCGACCAGCCGCTGCGCGTGCGGGTGCGTGAGGTGGTGCTGAGCATCGACCCGAGCAAGCCGGGGCTGGAGAAATTCCATCTCGACTACGCCCGCAGCTCGCTGGAGGTGGAAGACCCCGGCGGCTGGCTGGTGCAGGGGCCGGGCTCGCTGTTCGACGTGCTGGGCACGCGCTCGGGCCGGGGCTCGATGTGGATCGAGGTCGACCTGCGCTTCAAGCTCGACCTCGGGCCGGTGAAGGTCAGCGGCGCCACCATCCGCGGCACGCTGGATGACAGTGGCAAGCTGAGCGGCGAGCTGCGTGGGCTGGCGGCCTCTATCGCGCTGGACCCCATGATCAGCGGCAGCGGCTCGGTGGCGCTGACGCCCGACGGCTTTCGCGCCGCGATGGAAGCCAGCATCATGCCGCTGGGCAACCTGGGCGCCAGCGCCGAGGTCGAGACCGAGGGCGAACTGCTCAAGCTGGCCCTCGGCGTGGACTTGCCCGGACCGCTGCCGCTGGGCAATTCCGGCCTGGCGATCTATGGCGTGGGCGGCATGTTCGCGATCAATGCCAGACCCAATCGCGTGCCGCCCGGCGATGACCCGGTACAGGCGGCGCTGGACTGGGACTACCGCAAGCCCAACCAGTTCGAGGACGACCCGGGCGCCTTCAGCTTCGGCCTGGAAGCCGTCATCGGCACCGCGCCCGACATGGGCTTCACCTTCAGCGCCCGCGCCGGCCTGTTCGTGACCACGCCCGACATCATCGTGCGCGGCTCGGTCGAGGGCCGCTACATGGGCCCGCGCATGAAGATCGCGCGCGGCGACAACGACCCCTTGTCGCTGCTGCAGGCCAAGGGCGTGATCCTGGTGGACCCGGCCGATGGCGTCACCATCGCCGTCGAAGGCAAGTACGAGATCCCCCACATCCTGACCACCATCGTGCCGGTGGGCGCGCATTTCCCGACGCACTCGGCGGCCTGGTTCATCCATCTCGGTGCCGACGGCTACACCGGCAATGCGCCCAGCGAGAGCCGCGAGCGCGGCCCGGTGCGGTCCATCTTCCTGCCCGACCTCGTCGGCCAGAGCTCCGACGCCTACCTGATGATGCGCGGCAACGGCATCACCAAGTGGCCGCGCGGCGGGCCCTACAGCTTCGGCCCGGGCAGCTTCGTCATCGCCTTCGGCGTCGGATTCGACATCGTCTACGGCCTCAAGCCGGTGCTCTGGGCCGACGTGTTCGCGCGCGCCGACATCCTGGTGGCCACCCACCCGATGAGCTTCGTCGGCGTGGGCACCATCGGCGGCGGCCTGCACATCGGCATCTTCTCGGTGGGCATAGACGCCACCATCAACGTGGTGCTGGTGGACGGCTCACCGCCCCACGTCAAGGCGCAGCTGTGCGGCAGCATCGACCTGTTCTTCGACGAGATCCACAAGTGCGTGACGCTGGAGTACGGCAACCCGACGCCGCCCAGCATGCCGGCACCGGAGCACCCGCTGGACGGCCAGGTGCATTCCCTGGTGGACGACCACTACCACCGCCTGACGCCGCTGGCCGCCCAACCCGGGGATGCGACGGCCGAGACGGCGGTGTGGCCCGACAGCATCCCGCTGCTGGCCTTCAGCACCGCGCCGCGGCTGAGCCTGGCGTCGGCGCAATTCCCCGACGCCGGCAGCTACCCCGAAGGCGGCAGCCGCGCCAAGCCCATCGGCAGCGAGCTGCTCAACTACGACTGGGAGCTGCTGGACGTCGCGCTGGTCGACGCCACCGCGGGCGATGCGCCGGTGGCCGGTCCCTTCAGCAGCGCCTGGCTGGACGGCAAGCTCGGCAACGCCGGCGGCCAGCCGCAGCCTGCCGAGCTGGCCCTGCTCACCCCCTACGGCGACCTGTGGATGCACGCGCTGGGCGACGCCGGCGCGGGGCCGGCGGACTCGCCGCTGCAGGCGCGCGCCGACATCTGCCATCTGCAGGCCAGCGCGCGCTTCGGCTGGGCGCTGGGCGCCTCGGCCACGCGCGAGGGCAGCGGCTACCGACTGCCACCTGACCCGCGCAGCACCGACCCGCTGCAAAGCCAGGTGCGGGCGCGCGTGGAGCTGCTGCTGACCCAGCCGGGGCTGGTGCCCGCGCTGCTCGACAAGTCCGCGGCGGCGGCGCTGCCCCTGCACATGGGCTACACCGGGCCGCGCGTGTGGCCGTTCGCGGCCCAGGCGCTGGACGGGCGGACCTTCGATGCCTGGCTGGACCCGGGCGCCGTGCAGCTCACGCCGCGCGTGGACTTCGCCTTCCAGCGCACGGCGCCGCGGCACGACCTGCGCATCCGGCCCGACGAGGCCCTGACCCAGCCGCGCCTGTGGCTGGTGGTGCGCGCCCAGGATTGGCTGGCCAACGCCGCCGGGGCGCAGCCCTTCATCGTCATCGACGACCTGGGGCGCCGCTGGGCACCCGACCTGCAGGCCGACCTGGGCGACGGCTGGCTGGCGGTGCGCTGGCAGCCCCCGGCCGGCGGCGCCGTGAAACTCATCGAGGCGAGCTGTGCCGCCGGAACGCGGCTGGGCCTGCTGGCCCTGGGCGGCATCACGCTGTCGGCCGCCGCGGCCGCAGCAGCCAGCAATGCCGCCGCCGCGGCCGAAGCTGCCAAGCAGAAGAAGGCCGCCACCGACGGGCCACCCGGGCCCGACGCTCTGCCATCGACTACGCGCCGCGCCGTGCTCGACCCCGGCCGGCTGTACCGCATCGACGTGCGCATGCGCTGGTCGGGCACGCTGTACGAGGTGGACGACAAGGGCAACAAGCAGGTGCTCGTGACCCAGGCCGCCGATGGCAGCACCGACGTCCTGCGCCAGTACTGGTTCCGCACCGCACCGCTGCTCGGCGCGGGCGGCAAGCCGGCGGTCAGCACGTCCGCCTATGTCGAGCTGATCCACCGCAAGCGCGACTTCTTCGACCCCACCATGTTGGAGCGCCATCTGCTGGGCTACGAGCCGGCGCAGAGCGAGCTGCACCGCTTTGCCAGCGACCCCGTGCGCATGCGCTTCGCACCCGGGCACGTGGCCCTGCTGGCCGCCGCCTACCAGTACGAGCTGCTGTGCGGCCTGCGCCGGCTCGACCAGCCCGAAGAGGTCGAGCCCGACCAGCTGCTCGTGCCCAAGCTCGCCTGGGCCAGCAGCAGCGCGCAGCTGGCCGGCAGCGCCGCCGTCGTCGCCGACGCCTATCTCGCCTCGACCTGCGGCCTGGCACCCAATGTGGTGGACATGCGCATGGACGTGAAGCTCACGCGTGACACCTGGTACGAGGTGTTCGCGCTGGCCAAGTCCAAGCGACCCGGCGTGGCGGACGGGCGCCTGCCCGGCGTGAGCTTCAGGACCTCGCGCTGGGCCGACGGCACCGAGATGCTGGCGGGCCTGCATTTCCCCATCGGCGGCCCGGCGGGCCACCCGCAGGGCGGCGTGGCGCTGCCACCCGGTACGGTGCTGGCAGCCCAGGTCAGCAGCGGTGACGACGCCGCCTTCGATGCCTTCCTGGACAGCCTGGGCCTGGACGGCTGGCCCGTCGCCAGCGCGCCGCGCATCAGCCTGCTATGGCTGCCGCCGGCCGCCGCGGCGACGCCCTGGCGTTGCGCCGGCGTGCTGATCGAGTCGCCCGAACCCGTGGTGAGGGACGGCCGCTTCGACGTGAACGACCTGCAGCTGTTGAGCGGCGCGAGCAGCGCCAACTTCAATGTGAGGCTGCGTGACCGCAGCGGCTCGCGGCTGCTGTTCGCCACGTCGGCGCCCTTCGTGCCGCGGCGCACGCGGCGCGGCATCGGTTTCCCCTGGGTCAGTCCCAAGCTGCGCCTGGTCTGCACCGACCGACCCATCGCCAAACCGGTCAAGCCGCTGCAGGGCTTGCTCGAGATCCCGCTGCAACCGAGTTTTGCCGAGGAGGCCGCATGACCAGCTGGCTTGTCGATCCGCGCTATTTCTCGGCCCATGCGGCCGCCGCCGGCATCAACGCCAGCGACCCCGAGCTGCAAAAGGGCACGCACCTGCGACTGTTCCCGTCGGCCGCACTCGGCTTTCCGCTGGCACCCTTCCTGGTGTGGCCCGTGGAGGCGTTCACGACCGAGGCGGTCGCCATGGACTGGATGACGCGTGGCGGCAAGCCGCTGCCCGCGCCGGACCTCGACGCCGCCGGCGGCGAGCTCTTCGGCCGACGCCAGCCCGAGGCGCCGAGCGACAGCCGGCTGGTCGGCATCGAGGCGCGCTTTCGCGGTGGCGGCGAGCTGGCCTTGATGGACCGCAGCGGCAGCCGTGTCATCGCGGCGCGCTCGGCCCTGCGCTGGCTCGTGGCGGCACCGCAGATCACCGGCGTGCGGCTGCGCGGGCACGGCCCGGTCACGCTGCAGGGCTGGGTGATCTCGGCCGGGCGCGCGGTGGAGGCCATCCTCAACCAGCGGCCGTTTGCCAGCCTGTCCCTGCCTGTCGATGGCGACCAGCCCTGGTATGCGGGCGGCGAAGGGCCCGACGCGGCGCTGCAGCGCGCCGAACGCGGGGCGCCGAAGCGCTGGACGCGGCCCGACCGGCCCGACGGCCCCTTCGACCCGCTGCCGCCCGCCGCCGAGCGGGCGCGCGTGGCCGCCTTCCAGGCCGACCTGGACGACGACGCGCAGCGCCTGGTGGGCGACGCCGCCGTGCCCCCCTCGCTGGTGCAGCGCGTCCACCTCTGGAACGCCGCCGTGGCCGTCGACGGCAAACGCCGTCCCTGGCAACGCGCCACCGAATGGGTGCAAGCCAGCCTGATGATGAAGGCGCTGGACGTCGGCGCGGGCCGCTACCTGGGCACCGCCGCGCTGCTGGACGACCTGCCGGTGCCGGCCAACCCCTTCGAGTTGCCGGGCGCCCGCGGCTGGCTGGCGGCCGGCCTGTTCGCCGTCGGCCCGGCGATGCGCTTCGAGTTGCCCGACCCCGACGCGATGGAGTTGCGCCTGATCGAGCGGCTGATGCAGCTGCAGCCCGGCCTGCGTCGCCCGGCCGAACTGGCCGTGCAGCGCCACGGCCTGACCCTGCGCGCCCTGGTGGCCCCCGCCTTGGCCGCGCCGCCGCCCGACCTGCTGGCGGCGCCGCAGGTGCAGCTGGGCGATGCGGGCTGGCAGCGCGAGGACGAGGGCCCGAGCTTCAGATTCCGCCAGCAGCTGCGCATCGCCACGCCGCCGCTGGCCACCCTGGTGGCGCTGGGCCGGCTGCAGGCCGACGGCTGGCAGACGCGCCATGACATCGTCGACCTGACCGTCGCCACGCCGGAGGCCGATCCGGCGCAGCGGGCAGCGCCGCGCATGCTGGGCAACGCCGACAAGCTGAACGACGGCGTCTTCGGCATCGTGTCGGATGCCGACATCGATGCCGACAACGCGCCGTGGACCTACCGCGTGGCCCTGGCCGACGTGTTCGGCCGCTTCGGCGCCGCCACCGACATCAGCGTGCCGACACCGCCGCGGCCGCCCGTGCCGCAGCCGGTGCTGCGATCCCATCTGGTGCTGGCCACGAGGGCCGCCGGCGATGCGGCCGCCGTGGCGGGCAGCGTGCGATGGACGGTGGTGGTGCCGGCCCTGCACGAGATGACGGCGGGTTCGCGCCCGCTGGCTCGCGTCGTCATCGATTTCGACGGCGCGCTGCAGGATGCGCCGGCGCCGCAGGACGGCGGTGTGCTGCACTTCGATTTCGAGCTGCCGGCCCTGTTGCCGATGGAAAGCCGCGCGCTGACGGCGACGGCGAATTTCGAAGACGACCAGGCCACGTCCGGCCCTGCCGTGGCGCAGACCCTCGTCATCCACGACCCGCGCACGCCGCCGGTGCCGCAGACCGGCATCGCCATCGTCTGGAGCAGCCGGCCGGCGCCGGCCAGCGATGTCGAGTTCAGGCTGCGCTTCACCGGCGTGGCCGGTGCCCGCTACCGCGCCTATCTGGCGGATGCGCGTGGCCTGGAGATCGCGCTGATGGAAGGCGACCGGCCGCGCACGCGCGCCGAGGTGGCCGTCGACGGCGCCCAACAGGGCCTGGCGGGCCTGGGCCGGCGCGAGCGCTTTCGCCTGCTGACCGACACACCGCTGCAGCCCGGGGGAGACGGCCGCGTGCTGTTCGACACCCGCCTGCCGCGGGCGCTGGAGACCGTGCAGTTCCTGCGCTTCGTGCCGCTGAGCAGCCAGGGCAACGAGGCGGCTTTCGAGAGCTGCCCGCTGCTGCCGGTGGCCGTGCCCAGCGACCGGCGCCCGCCCGCGCCGCGCGTCGAGACCCGCGTCGACCCGCTCAGCGGCGTGGCCACCGTCACGGTGCGTGCGCTGGGGCTGGACCTGGTGGCCCTGCGCGCCGCCGAGCCGGGGCTGTTCGACGAACCGCCGGCCGCCGATGCGCAGGCGCCCGAGTACCGCCTGCGGCGTGCCAGCGGCGGCGTGCCCGACGCCCTTTACGCCCGCGAGATCGGCCGGGGCCTGTTGCAGCGCGACGGCGACGAATTCAGTGCCGAGGTGGACGATTCGCCGACGCCCGACGGCCTGAGCGCCTATGTGCGTTACCACTACTGGGCCGAGGTGCGCATGCCGCCTGAACGCCGCCTGCCTCCCGGCGTGGCCGAGGTGGCGCTGCCCGTCGGCGCCATCGAACCGCTGCAGCCGGCGCAGCGCCAGAACGCGCCGGGCGCCTTCAGCATGGCGTCGGCGCCCGCGATGGCCCTGTTCATGCCGGCGGATGCGCCCGCGCTGCCGGCCGGCAGCGTGACGGCGACGGTCGGGGCCGGAGCCGCGGCCGGCAGCTGGCGACTGACGCTGCAGATCCGCGGCGGTCCGCTGGCCCACCCGCGCGCGGTCGGCGGCTTCGCGGTCAACCTGCATCTGAAGCTGGACGACGGCGACTGGGTGCCCGAGCCCGACCCGGTGCCGCTCGACAGCGGTGCCCTGGACCTCGTCATCGAGTGCGCCGCGCCGGCCGTGCCCGCCCTGCAGGTGGCCCTGGTGCTGGTGGACCCGGTCGGCCGTGAGGCGCCGCAGCTGAGGATGATGGCAACGCCGGTGTGATGGCAAGGCCGCCGTCGGCGGCGCCTGGGTTGACAGGGAGTTGGATTTAACCGACACCACGCCATCCCCCGCGACGCTATGGTGCCGCCGCCATGAGCTCCAACGCATCACTTCGAATCTGGGACATCTCCCCCACCGTCGCCCCCGACGCGCCCATCTTCCCGGGCGACGAGCCCTACAGCCTGCGCTGGACGGCCCAGCTGTCGCCCGGCTGCCCGGTCAACCTGAGCGCCATCACCATGAGCCCCCACGTCGGCGCGCATGCGGATGCGCCGCTGCACTACGCCAACGACGCGCCCGCCATCGCCGAGGTGGCGCTGGACACCTATCTCGGCCGCTGCCGCGTCATCCATGCCATAGGCGCCACGCCGCTGATCACCGTCGAACACCTGCAGCACGCTGAAGAGCAGCTGCCGCCGCGCGTGCTGGTGCGCGTCTGCGAGCAGGCCGACACGGTGTGGAACCCCGGCTTCACCGCCTACGCACCCGAGGCCGTCGAGTGGCTGGCCGCGCGCGGCGTGCGCCTGATCGGCATCGACACGCCCAGCGTGGACCCGGCCGACTCCAAGGTGCTGGACAGTCACCAGCAACTGCGCCGCCACGACCTGCGCGTGCTGGAGAACCTGGTGCTGGACGCCGTGCCCGCGGGCGACTACGAACTGATCGCCCTGCCCCTGAAATTACAAGGCGCCTGCGCCTCCCCGGTGCGCGCCATCCTGAGGGAACTGAAGCCATGAATCTCGAAGACGCCAAGCGGCTCGATGCCGCCGACCCGCTGCGCAGCCTGCGCGACCTGTTCACGCTGCCGGACGGCATCACCTACCTGGACGGCAACTCGCTGGGCGCCTGCCCCAAGGCCACGCCGGGGCGCATCCAGCGCGCGGTGGAACAGGAATGGGCCCAGGGCCTGATCAAGAGCTGGAACAGCGCCGGCTGGATCGACCTGCCGCGCCGCCTGGGCGACCGCCTCGCGCCGTGGCTGGGCGCGCGGCCCGGCGAGGTGCTGGTGGCGGACTCGACCTCCGTCAACCTCTACAAGGTGCTGCACGCGGCCCTGCAACTGCAGCAGGGCAAGCGCCGCGTGGTGATCAGCGAGCGCAGCAACTTCCCGACCGACAACTACATCGCCCAGAGCGTGGTGCGGGCCCACGGCGGCGAGCTGATCCTGACCGAATCGCCCGAGGACATCCCGCCGCTGCTGGACGAGCGCTGCGCCGTGCTGATGCTGACGCACGTGAACTACCGCAGCGGCCGCATGCACGACATGGCCCTGCTGACGCGCTGGGCCCACCAGGCCGGCGCGCTGGCCGTGTGGGACCTGGCGCACAGCGCCGGTGCCGTGCCCATCGACCTGCTGGGCAGCGCCGCCGACTTCGCCATCGGCTGCGGCTACAAATACCTCAACGGCGGCCCCGGCGCACCGGCCTTCGTGTGGATGCACCCGCGCCACGAAGGCCAGGTCTGGCAGCCGCTGACCGGCTGGCTGGGACACGCCAACCCCTTCGATTTCGACAGCGAATACCAGCCCGCACCAGGCATCCAGCAGTACCAGTGCGGCACGCCCGCGGTGCTGGCCATGACCGGCCTGGACACGGCCCTGGACGTCTTCGACGCGGCCCAGAAGCTCGGCGGCATGAAGGCGCTGCGCAACAAGTCGCTGGCGCTGACGGAGGCCTTCATTGACAAGGTGGAAGCCCGCGTGCCCGGTGCCGTGATCGCCACGCCGCGCGACGCCGCCCTGCGCGGCTCGCAGGTGTCTTTCGCGCTGCCCAGGGGCATCGACGGCTATGCCGTGATGCAGGCGCTCATCCATCAGGGCGTCATCGGCGACTTCCGCGCCGGCCAACCGGAGCTGCTGCGCTTCGGCTTCGCGCCGCTGTACAACGGCTTTGCCGACGTGGCACGCGCCGTGGACGTGCTCGTCGACATCCTCGACAAGAAGACCTGGGACGCGCCCCAGTTCACCAGTCGCTCGAAGGTGACTTGACCCACCCCCTACTCGCTTCGCGAGCCCCCTCAAGGGGGCACTGCCAGTGGCCCGGCAAAGCCGGCTCCACGGCAGTCACTCGGTAAGGCACTACGCAATCCCATGGCAACCATCGATCACCACGGCGCCCAGCTCGATTTCTCCAAGGACATGAGCTACGGGGACTATCTCCAGCTCGACGCCATCCTGAACGCGCAGAAGCCGCTCTCGCCCGACCACAACGAGATGCTCTTCATCGTGCAGCACCAGACCTCGGAGCTGTGGATGAAGCTGATGCTGCACGAGCTGCACGCGGCCGTCGCCAACGTGGCGGCCGACCGCCTGCCCGAGGCCTTCAAGATGCTGGCGCGGGTGTCGCGCATCATGGAGCAGCTCGTCCATGCCTGGGATGTGCTGGCGACCATGACGCCGCCCGAGTACAGCGCCGTGCGGCCTTATCTCGCCAAGAGCAGCGGCTTCCAGAGCGCCCAGTACCGGCGCATCGAGTTCATGCTGGGCAACAAGAACGCCGCCATGCTCAAGCCCCACGAACACCGGCCCGACCTGCTGGCCCAGGTGAAGGCCGCCTTCGAGGCACCGTCGCTCTACGACGAGGCGCTGAAGCTGATGGCCCGCCGCGGCATCGCCGTGCCGGCCGCCAACCTCGACCGCGACTGGACCCAGCCGCATGTGGCCGACGAGGGCGTCAAGCAGGCCTGGCTGACCGTCTACCGCGCGCCCGAGAAGCACTGGGACCTCTACCAGATGGGCGAGGAACTGGTCGACCTGGAGGACGCCTTCCGCCTCTGGCGCTTCCGCCACGTGACGACCGTGGAGCGCGTCATCGGTTTCAAGCGCGGCACCGGCGGCACGGGGGGCGTCAGCTATCTGCGCAAGATGCTGGACGTGGTGCTCTTCCCGGAGCTGTGGACGCTGCGCACCGAGCTCTGATGTCGATCCGAGGCCAGGTCGTTCGTCGTCCACGACGAACCCGTTGAAAGGCCACGATGAAACTCCTGCTCACCTCCGCCGGCATCCGCAACCCCAGCATCCACACCGCCCTGCTGGACCTGCTGGGCAAGCCCATCGAGGCGTGCCATGCCCTGTGCATCCCGACGGCGCTGTACGGCCACCCCTACGGCACGCCGGAGAACACCTGGCGCTTCATCAGCGGCACCCAGGCCTCCACGCCCATGGCCGAGCTGGGCTGGAAGTCGGTCGGCGTTCTGGAACTGACCGCGCTGCCCAGCATCGACCGGTCGCGCTGGGAGGGCTGGGTGCGCCAGGCCGACGTGCTGCTGGTCAACGGCGGCGACGCCCTCTACCTGGCCCACTGGATGCGCCAGTCCGGTCTGGCCGGCCTGCTAAACACCCTGCCCGACATGGTCTGGGTGGGCCTGAGCGCCGGCAGCATGGTCATGGCCCCCAGGGTCGGCGAGGCCTTCATCGAGAACAAGCCGCCCCTCACCGGCGAGGACAAGGCCCTGGGCGTCGTCGACTTCGCCATCTTTCCCCACCTGGACTATCCCGGCTGGCCCGACAACAGCATGGCTGCCGCCGAGGTCTGGGCGGCCGACATCGGCTGCCCGTCCTATGCCATCGACGACGACACCGCCCTCAAAGTGGCGGACGGCCGGGTGGAGGTCATTTCAGAAGGCCGGTGGAAGGCTTTCGGCCGCTGAGAGTCCCTGGAGACTTGGGGGGCGTGACCTACCGGATGCCCCGGGCCTGCCTCCTACAATCCGGCCCACCCCTTTCCACGACCCGGCGCCCACCCGGCGCGGGTCCCTGACCGAGGTCCTGACGCCATGGACACCCGCACCCATGAAACCCGCCTGCGCATCGAGCGCCTGCGCGACGCCCTGAAAGCCACCGGCGCGCATGCCGTGCTGGTGCCCTCCAGCGACCCGCATCTGTCCGAGTACCTGCCCGGCCGCTGGCAGGGCCGCGAATACCTGTCGGGCTTCACCGGTTCCGTCGGCAGCCTCGTCGTCACACGCGACAGCGCGGCCCTGTTCGCCGACAGTCGCTACTGGGCCCAGGCCGAAGCGCAGATCGCCGGCAGCGGCATCCAGCTCGAGAAGATGGCCACCGGCGCGTCGACGATCTACATCGACTGGATCGCCAAGACGCTGAAGCCCGGCCAGGTGCTGGCCGTGGACGGCCAGGTGCTGGGCCTGTCGCTGGCCAATGCCCTGCGCACGGCCATGCAGCGCGCCGGCATCACGCTGCGCACCGACCACGACCTGGTGCAGGACGCCTGGGACGACCGCCCCGGCCTGCCGACCGAGCCCGTCTACGAACATCAGCCGCCCCAGGCCGTCGTGGCCCGCGCCGACAAGCTGGCCCGCGTGCGCGCCGCGATGGCGAGCGTGGGCGCCACCCACCACCTCGTCTCCACCGTCGACGACGTGGCCTGGCTGCTGAACCTGCGCGGCAGCGACGTCGAGTGCAACCCCGTCTTCATCGCCCACCTGCTGCTGGACGCTGAATCCAAAGGTCCTGGCGGCCGCCTCTTCATCGCCGACGGCAAGGTGCCGGCCGACGTGACCGCACGCCTGGCCGCCGACGGCATCCAGCTCGCGCCCTATGACCAGGCCGCCAAGGCCCTGGCCGCCCTGCCGGCCACGAGCAAGCTGCTGATCGACCCGCGCCGCGTGACCCTGGGCCTGCGCGAGGCCGTGCCCGCCACGGTCAGCGTCGTCGAGCAGATCAACCCCAGCACCCTGCTGAAGAGCCGCAAGACCGCCGCCGAGGCCGAGTTCATCCGCGAGGCCATGGCCGAGGACGGCGCGGCCATGTGCGAGTTCTATGCCGACTTCGAGGCCTCGATGGCCCGCGGCGAGCGCTGGAGCGAACTGGACATCGACACCCGGCTGACCGCCGCGCGCAAGCGCCGCCCGGGCTTTGTCGGGCTGTCTTTCTCCACCATCGCCGGCTGGATGGCCAATGGCGCCCTGCCCCATTACCGCGCCACGCCCGAGTCCTTCGCCCACATCGAGGGCAACGGCCTGCTGCTGATCGACTCCGGCGGCCAGTACCTCGGCGGCACGACCGACATCACCCGCGTCTGGCCCATCGGCACGGTCAGCGCCGCGCAGAAGCGCGACTACACCCTGGTGCTCAAGGGCACGCTGGCCCTGTCGCGCACCCGCTTCCCGCGCGGCACGCTCAGCCCCATGCTGGACGCCATCGCCCGCGCGCCGCTGTGGGAGCACGGCCTGGACTACGGTCACGGCACCGGCCATGGCGTGGGCTACTTCATGAACGTGCATGAAGGACCGCAGAGCATCAGCAAGGCGATTGCCGAGCCGGCCATGGCCATGGAGGTCGGCATGATCACCTCCATCGAGCCGGGCCTGTACCGGCCGGGCCAGTGGGGCGTGCGCATCGAGAACCTCGTCATGAACGTGGCCCTCGAGACGCCGGAGAAGAACGCCTTCGGCGAGATGCTGGAGTTCGAGACGCTGACGCTCTGCCCCATAGCCACGAGCTGCATCGACGCGAGCCTGCTGCGCGCCGACGAGGTCGCCTGGCTGAACGACTACCACGCGACCGTGCGCGAGCGCCTGGCGCCCAAGGTCAGTGGCGCCGCGCTGGCCTGGCTGAACGAACGCACCCAGCCCCTGGCGGCCTGATGCGCAGTGCCGCCGCCCTGCTGGTCTTGCTGGCGGCGGCGGCCGGTGCGCAGACGCGCTACGAAGGGCTGTGCGACGCCTCGGCGGCGGTGGCCCTGGACGCAGGCCATTTCGTCGTCGCCGACGATGAGCACAACAGGCTGACCATCTACCGGCGCGGCCAGCCCAAGGCCGTGGGAGAGGTCGAGCTCGACAAGTTCCTGAAGACCGACAAGGAGGCCGACCTCGAAGGCTCGGCCCAGGTCGGCAACCGCATCTACTGGATTGGCTCGCATGCGCGCAACAGCGCGGGCAAGGTGAGAGAAGACCGGCAGCGCTTCTTCGCCACCGAGATCCGCGGTGCGACGGTCCAAGCCATCGGCAAGCCCTATACGTCGCTGCTGATCGACCTGCTCGCCGCGCCGGCGGTCGCGCCGCTGAAGCTGGCCGACGCGGCCGGCCGCGCAGCCGAGGCGGAAGGCGGCTTCAACATCGAAGGCCTGGCGGCGGCGCCCGATGGCAGCCTGCTGATCGGCCTGCGCAATCCCATCCCGCAGGGGCGCGCCCTCGTCATCCCGCTGCTGAACCCGGCCGATCTCGTGGCCGGCAAAGGCCCGGCGCACTTCGGCAGCGCCATCCGCCTGGACCTGGGCGGGCGCGGCGTGCGCTCCATCGACCGCATCGGCAGCAGCTATCTCATCGTCGCCGGCCCGCCGGCCGACGAAGGCACGTTCGCCCTGTTCCGCTGGAGCGGCAAACCCAACGACATGCCCGTGCCCGTCAAGGCCGAACTGGGCACATTGAGGCCCGAGGCGCTGTTCGCCTGGCCCGACGGGCAGCTCACCCTGCTCAGCGACGACGGCGGCGTGATGGTGGGCAAAAAGGCCTGCAAGGACGCCGACAAGTCCAAGCGCGCCTTCCGCGCCATCGACATCAAGCCTTAGTCCTGCGGCACAGCATCAACGCAGCCAGCGCCGGCAGCAGCAGGGCCAGGGTCGCCGGCTCCGGCACGCTGTTGGTGTCGACGTAGGCCGCACTGGTGGTCGTCGGGCTCCACCAGATCGCATTGGTCTTGCCCTGGATGGAATAGGCAAAGGCGTTGACGAAGGGGTTGACGCGATCGAAGACGATGAGGAAGTCGTTGAAGGCCCCATCGCCGACGACGGCGTTGGCGCCGCGCACAAGGGCGCCGATGGCGGTCTGGGTCGCGCCCTGGTTGGCGATGCCGACTTCGGCCATCGTGTACTGGTGGCCGGCAATCTCGATGTCGATGCTGAGGAAGCTGGCGATGGGATCGGCCTTGTTGGCCGTGTCCCAGGTCAGGCGGGCATCGATCTCGCCATCGAAGCCAGGCCATTGCGTGCCGGCGTTCTGAAAGCCTGAGGCCTTGAGTTCCAGCGTCACGGGGCTGGCAAGGGCGGCGCCCGCGCCCAGGCTCAGGGCAAGGACGGCGGCGGCGCGGGTGAGGAGGGATGAAGCGAAGGACATGGGGGGCTCCCGGGTTGAAGACATGTCCAAGTTAGAGGCACTTCCCCATCGCCTCTACCCCCGAGGCACTGGCCCCCCGCCGGGGAACCGCCGGGCCGTATCGGGCACTACATGCGCGAGTGCTGACGCTTTGCAGCGCTCAAAGCGACGGCTTGAGTGCCGTGTCCGCCCCCCCGAAGCTGGTGGCCAGTTGCGCCTTCACTGGGGCCACTTCTGTTGCCGGCTTGCCCTGGGCCTGCAGCGATTGCAGCAGGCCGCGCAGGGCCCAGCCGCTGGTGGGGTGCTCGGCCAGGTCGGCGCGAAAGCTCGCCTCGGCCTGGGTCCAGCGCGCGGCCTTGAGCTGCATGTCGCCCAGGGCCAGGCGCGAGCCGGCGGCCAGCATGGGCGGCTCGCTGCGGTCGACGAACTTGCCGTTCTCGACGGCCTGGGCCTGCAGCTCGAAGGCGGCGTCGCTGCGTCCTTCGGCAAGCGCGATCTCGGCGCCCAGCCTTGCCTTGGCCACCTGGGCCAGGCCCCGCACCACCTTGTCCATGTACTCGTCGCCAGCGTTCTCCTTGACCAGCCGGTCGGCCACAGGCACGACCTGCGCGTAGGCCTGCCTGGCATCCTCCAGGCGACCTGTGCGCACCAGAGCCACGCCGCGCGCCTGCTGCCCGAGCACGAGAGCGATGCCGTGCTTGTCGCTGGGCAAGGGTTCGGCCAGCACGGCGTCCCAGCGCTCCAGCCGCATCAGCGTCAGCAGGGGCAGGCTGCGCAGGTATTCCCCATACGCAAAGGTCCACTGTTCGGCCCGCACAGCACCCTTGCGCGCATTGGCCAGCGCCACGTCACCGCGCCCCTGCATCAGCGGCGCGAACCACAGATAGGAGCCGTTGTGGCCGCGCCAGTCCTTGCCGGCGCTGAAGCCCTGGCGCTGCAGTTCGGCTTCGCGCGCATCATCTAGAGCGAGGGCACGCTCGTTGACGGCAGCGGCATCGGCATAGCGCCCCAGCAGACCGAAGGTGTGCGCGGGCATATGCACCAGATGGGGCGATTGCGGCGCGAGAGCACCGAGGCGCTCGGCCGCGGGAAGGGCGCGATGCGCCTGGCGAGGCGTGTCCACCGCGTGGATGAGGTAGTGGTTGACGCCGGTGTGCTGCGGGTGGCGGGCCACAGCTGCTTCCAGCCGCGTCGCCAGCGTGCCGATGCGGCCGCTCGGCGTACCGGCATCGTCATCCCACCAGTCGCCACGGGTGGCGATCATCTCTGCCTCGGCCCACATCGACAGCAGGTCAGGGTCGTCCGGCGCGCCATCGGCCAGCGCATGCAGGCGGTCGGCATAGGCCACGTCCAGCGGGTCGGCGCGCTTGGCCGAACCGCCCGACTTCTGGCCGCAGACCGGCGCCGTCAGCACCGCGACCGTGGCCTTCTGGCTGGCATGGCCATAGCGCAGTGCCATCGCGTCGACCAAGTCGCGCTCGCGCGGGCTGGCATTCGCACGCAGGCGCACCGCCAGGTCCACATAGCGCTTGGCCTCGGCCAGGTCGCCGCGGTCGGGCGCATTGATATTGGGCCCGAGCTGCCAGGCCACGCCCCAGGCGCACAGCGCGCAGTCGGGGTCGGCCGCCAGTGCGGCCTTGAACATGCGCACCGCCTCGACTTCGTTGAAGGCATAGGCCTGGGCCATGCCCTGGTCGAAGAGGCGGCGGGCTTCGTCCGAGCGCGTCGTCACGGCGAGGTCGACGCTGCCATAGCCCTCCAGCCGCGGCGCGCGCGCGCTGCGGTCCACCTGCAGGGGCAGGCCCGAACAGGAGGCCAGCACGCACAGCGACAAGAGACACAGGCGCCACGACGGCAGGCGGACGCGACTGGAAGAAGACTGAGGCATTTGTTGGAGACTCCCTGGCGATGCGAGGAGCCTAGGCGGGAGCGCCCTGCCCCGCCATTGGGCCGAGTCCTTAGGCTGCGATCGCCTCAGCGCGCCGCAGGACGGGGTAGCGCCAAACCAGGGCCGCACTGGCCAGCAGTTGCAGCAGCACGCCGGCAAACACCGGCACGGCGCTGTCCGCGTGCCCGAGGAAAGGCGCCACCAGCTGCGTGCCCAGCGCACCGGCGGCCAGCAAGGCCAGCACCAGCAGGGCGGTCCCGCGGCCCATCTGCGCCGGCGGCAAGGCCAGGGCATCGACAAAGGTGGCCGGCCCGCGGATGGCCAGCGCGCCGCAGAAGCACATCCAGTAGGCCGCCACGACGGCGTAAGGCAGTTGCTGCCCCGCTCCGGCCAGCAGCAGGGCCAGCGTGCAGGCCACCAGCTGCGCCACACTGCCCAGCCTCACGACACGCGCATGACCCAAGCGCTTCGCCAGCTTGCCCGATTGCGAGGCCCCCAGCATGAAGGAGCCGACGCCGAGCACCTGCAGCAGCGCGAAGGCCGCCGTGCCCAAGCCGAGGGTGTGCTGCAGCAACTGCGGCGCACTGGCGAGGAAGGTCAGCAGCGCGCCTATGCACAGCGCATGCGAACCCGCCAGGCGCAGATAGCTGCGGTTGCGCAGGATGCCGAGGTAGCCCGCGTCGTGCTTCATGTCGAGACCCGGCAGCTTGCGCGGCGCGATCTTCACCACCCAGGGCAGCACCAGCAGGGCCAGCGCGGCCAGCACCCAGAAGGTGCCGCGCCAGTCGGTCATGCGCAGCAGCAGCGCGCCGATCACCGGCCCGGCCGCGGGCACAATGGCCTCGACCATGGAGATGGCCGCGATGCCGCGCACCACATCGGCATCCGCCAGCGTCGCGCGCACGACGGTCGGCGCCACCACGGTGGCCGCTGCGGCCGACACGCCCTGCAGCAGCCGCAGCACGAGCAGCATCTCGATGTTGGGCGCGAGCGCGCAGCCCAGGCTGGTCAGCACCAGCAGGATGAGACCGACCTGGATGCACAGCCGCGGGCCGAGGCGGTTCAGCAGTTCACCCCACAACAGCTGGGCACCGGCCAGGCCGGCGAGATAGACGGCCACCGTGGCCTGGGCCAGCGGCACGCTGATGCCCATGCCGGTCTGCAAGGCAGGCACCGCCGGCAGATAGAGGTCCATCGCGGCCATGCTGACGCCGGTGACGAAGGCCAGCGGCAGGATGGTTCGTATGGAAGCGGACGGGGATGCGGGAGGGGAATGCATGAGGGAGCCTCTTCTTCACAGAGGGCGCCCTTGATCTGACGTCCCGGTCGAGCGTGGCGGAAGCGTCATGGCCTCCGTCGCAGCACCCCTCGGCGAGACGATGCCGCGGCAACCACCGCAGCACGGCGGCCATTCTAGGCAAGGCACACTGCGGTGATGGACCAGGTGGATATTGCCGTCATCGGCGCCGGCGTCGTCGGCCTCGCCATCGCGCGCGAGCTGGCGCTGCGCGGGCGCGAGGTCGTCGTCATCGAGGCCGCGGGCGCCATCGGCACGGGCATCTCCTCGCGCAACAGCGAGGTCATCCACGCCGGCCTCTACTACCCGGCAGGCAGCTTGAAAGCCAGGCTTTGCGTGCGTGGCAAGGCCCTGCTCTACGACTACTGCGAAGCGCGCGGCATTGCGCACAGTCGCTGCGGCAAGCTGGTCGTCGCGACGCGTGAAGCCGATTTGCCGCGGCTGCAGAAGATCGCCGCCGGCGGAGCAGCCAATGGCGTCGATGACTTGCGCTTGCTCGGCCGCGCGCAGACGCTGGCCCTGGAGCCGGCGCTGAACGCCGCCGGCGCGTTGCTGTCGCCATCGAGCGGCATCGTCGACAGCCATGGGCTGATGACCGCGCTGCTGGCCGACGCCGAGAACGCCGGCGCGACGCTGGCCCAGGCCAGCCCGGTCACGGGCGGTGGGCGCGACCGCGACGCCTGGACGCTGCGCTGCGGCGAAGACTTCGAGCTGGGCGCGCGCTGCGTCATCAACGCGGCCGGGCTGTTCGCTGCGCAGGTGGCCGAATCCCTCGGTACGCCGGCACCCAAGCTGCGCTTTGCACGCGGCCACTACTTCTCGCTGGCCGGCCGGGCGCCCTTCTCACGGCTGATCTACCCGCTGCCGGTGGACGGCGGCCTGGGCGTGCACCTGACGCTGGACCTGGGCGGCCAGGCGCGCTTCGGGCCGGACGTGCAATGGCTGCCCGACACCGACCCGGCCACGCTGGACTACGCCGTCGACCCGACCCTGGCGCCGGCCTTCGAGGCCGAGGTGCGAGGCTACTGGCCGGGCCTGCCCGAAGGCGCGCTGCAGCCGGCCTACAGCGGCATCCGACCCAAGCTGACCGGCCCCGGCGAAGCGGCGGCGGACTTCTGCATCGAGAGCGCCGCGCCCGGCCTGGTGCAGCTCTTCGGCATCGAATCACCCGGGCTGACGGCCTCCCTGGCCTTGGCAGAAGAGGTCGCTGCCCGGTTGCTCAGGCCGTGACGCTGAGCTGAGAGTCGGTGCTGGAAGCCTGCAACCAGTTCTTGCTGAGCTGGTCGTAGAGCTTCTGCGCCAACGCGGCGATATCGCTGTTGGCACTGCTCTGGCTGCCATCGGAACCCGCCGTTTGCGCGAGCTCCTTCAGCTGGCCGGCCAGCCTCTCGATCTGCGACACCGTGCCGTCCTGGTTGACGTCAAGCGGGTCGTAAGTCGTGGACGTCGAACTGGTGGAGCTGCTGCCGCCGGATGCAGCCGCCGGCGGCGGGCCGCCTGCACCATGCGCCCCCCCTTCATGCCGCTGCGCCTTGCCGGCCTCGAACTCGGCCTTGGACAACTGGCCGTCGCCGTCGGTGTCGAGCTTGGCGAACAGGTCGCTGTCGCCGCCTTCGTCGTTGGCCGCACCACGCGACTGCGCGAAATCCATCGTCGACGACGGCGGCGGCATCAGGTCGCGCATGCCCTGGCTCAGCTCGTCGCTGGAGAGGCTGCCGTTGCCGTCGCTGTCCATCTTCTTCAACAGCTCGGCGCTGTTGCCGGCCTCGGCGCTGAGAGGCCCCTTTTCCAGCATGGCCGCCAGCTCGGTGGCGTCGACGCTGCCGCTGCCATCGCTGTCCACCTTGGCGAACATCTTGGCCTCGTGCTCGGCTCGGCGGTTCGAGTTGGTTTCCCAGGACCGGTTGGCACCGCCCAGGCCGCTGATCGTGCTCATTGGCTACTCCTTTCAAGGGTTGTGGATCGCCCCGCGGCCCTGTTGCGGCGGGACGATTCATTCTTGAAAGCGTGAGTAAGGCCTTCGTATGCGCCATGTGTCCGGACAGACACAAAGCGGGGTTCCAAAGCGCGAACTGGGCGGTGATGGCTGCCCAGTTCTTGCAATTCCCATGAGGGCGCTCTTCAGCCCTTGGCCGACTGCTTCGCGATGATGGCGTCGGCGGCGTGCTCGGCCTGCTGCAGCGGCTGTTGCAGGGCCTGGGTCGAATAGGCCGGCGTGGCGGGGGCCGGCGCGCCGAGCACGGCGCCGCCGGTGTCGTGCGTGTCGACGCTCACGTCCATGGACAGGCCGATGCGCAGCGGGTGCTCGCGCAGCTCGGCCGGGTCCAGCGCAATGCGCACCGGCACGCGCTGCACGACCTTGATCCAGTTGCCGGTCGCGTTCTGTGCCGGCAGCAGCGAGAAGGCGCTGCCCGTGCCCGGCGACAGGCCCAGCACCTTGCCGTGGTACTCGACCTTGCCGCCATAGGTATCGGCTTCCAGCGTGGCCGCCTGGCCGACGCGGATGTTGCGCAGCTCGGACTCCTTGAAGTTGGCATCCACCCAGAGCTGCTCCAGCGGCACGATGGACATCAGCGCCGTGCCCGGGATGACGCGGCTGCCCACCTGCACGCTGCGCTTGCCGACATAGCCCGACACCGGCGACACGACGGCATTGCGGCGCAGGGCCAGCCAGGCCTGCACATAGTCGGCCCGCGCGGCCAGCACGCTGGGGTGCTGGGCCAGGGCCACGCCCTGCACGCCGGCGCGTGACGCATCGACCTGGCGCTGCGCCACTTCCAGCGCGGCCTGCGCGCTCTTGACGGCCTGCTGGGCATGGGCGACCTCTTCAGCCGGTAGCGTGTTGTCGGCCGCCAGCGGCTGGCGGCGGGCCAGGTCGTCCTGGGCGCGCTTCAGGTCCTGACGGCGCAATTCGACGGTGGCTTCGTACTGAGGGACGCCGGCATAGCGTTCGCGCAGCTGACGCACGGCACCGCCCAGGCGCGCCTCGGCCTGGGCCAGGGCCACTTCGGCATCAACCGGATCGAGCTTCACCAGCTCAGCGCCGGCCTGCACCAGCTGGGTCTCGTCGGCGCGGATCTCGGCGACGTTGCCGGTGACCTGGGACGACAGCGTGACCATATTGCCGCCGACATAGGCGTTGTCGGTCTCCTCGCGCTTGGACAGCACCAGGGCCGAGTAGATGGCGTAGAGCACGCCGGCGATGACGAAGAGGGCCGTGATGCCGACGAGGGCCCAGTGGCGCTTGCGCTCCAGCGGGGGTGGAGCAAGGGGTTCGGTGGTGGACATGGTTCAGTTCCAGGAAATGGCGGCGGGCGCTTCGGCATGGAAGCCACCGCCCAAGGCATGCGTCAGCGCGACTTCGGTCTGCAGGCGCTGGCTGGTCAGTTGAAGTTCGGCCTGGCGCTCGCGCAACAGGGCCAGGCCGGCCTGCACGGTGCTGGCGCGGTCAGCCAGGCCCTGGCGCTGGCGGGCCTGGGCGCTGCGATGCTGGGCTTCGAGCAGCGTGGCGGCTTCGTGCTGCTGCGTGGCTTGCGCGGACAGGCCCTGCAGCGCGGCTGCGGCCTGGGCCACGTCGCGCACCGCGTCGAGCACGCGCTGGTCGTAGTCGGCGATGAGCTCGTCACGCGAGCTGCGCGTCTGGCCGAGCTGGCCCTTCAGCGTGCCGGTGCTGAACAGGGGGAGCGCCAGCGAAGGGCCGGCGAAGAAGGTGCGGCTGGCAGTCTTCAACAAATTGGGCAAGCTCAACGCGTCGAGACCGATGGAGGCGGCGAGATTGATGTCGGGGTAGAAGGCGGCCTTGGCCGCGTCGACGCGGTTCATGGACGCCTCGACGCGCCAGCGCGCGGCCTGCAGGTCGGGGCGGCGGGCCAGCAGCTCGTAGCCGAGGTGAGGCGGCAGCGATGCGTTGTCGGCGGGCAAGGCGCGCGGCTGCAATGCGGCCAGCGCGTCCTCGCCATGGCCCAGCAGGGCGCGCAGGGCCTCGCGTTGGCCGATCGCAGACGCTTCGGCCTCGGCGATGCGGGCACGCAGTTCCGCAAGCTTGGCAGCCTCGGCGCGGTGCTCGTCGGACGAGGCCAGGCCATGGGCCACGCGGCGGGCCTTGTCGTCGATCAGCGCCTGCTGGGCGGCGGCCTGCTCGCGCAGGTTGGCGGCCAGGGCCCACTGGCCTTGCAGCTCGAAGTAGCTGCGCGCCACCGAGCCGGCCAGAGCCTGGCGCACCTGGGCGGCTTCGGCCTTGCGGGCGAACTCCTCGCCCGCAGCGGCTGCGACCTGGGCGCGGTTGCGGCCCCAGAGATCGAAGTCGTAGCGGGCCTGCAGCTTGAGGTTGAAGTCGTTGAAGGTGCCGCCGCCGATGGGCGACGGGAACAGGCCGTTGGCTGAGTAGCGCTGGCGGTTGGCATCGGCCGTCACGCCGGCCTCGGCACCCGCGGCAGCGCGCGTGACGGCAAGGGTCGACTGCGCCGCATTGACGCGGGCCGCGGCGGCTTCCAGCGAGGGACTGGCCTGCAGCACGCGGTCGACGAGGGCATCGAGCTGCGTGTCGCCATAGCGTGTCCACCAGCGATCGCCGGGCCAGGCGTTGGCACCGGCGAGTTTGATGTCGGCCGGCAGTTCGACGGTGCTGGCATCGGGCAGCGCGACCGCGTGGGACTCGGGCGGGATGCTGATGCAGGAGCAAAGCAGCACGGCCGACAGCGTGGCCATCAGCACCGTCAGGGCGAAGGTGTGGTTCAGAGGGTTGAGGCGGGACAGCATGCGCATCACTCCAGCGCCGCGTGGTTGGCGGTGGGGTCGGGTTGGGCCTTGGGAGGGCGGATCAGCAGCAGCAGCGGGATGATGGCCAGCGTGACGAGGAACATCATCCAGAAGTCGTCGATATAGGCCAGCATCGAGGCCTGCCGCGTGATCTCGGCGTTGAGAAGGGTGGCGCCGGCCACGCCGCCAGAGCCGTAGACCGCGGTCACGGTCGGGTCCTGCAGCATGGGGTTGGCGATATTGATGTGCTCGGTCAGCGAAGCATGGGCGACCTGCACATTGCGCGTCAGGAAGGCCTGCACGAGGGCGATGCCGACACTGCTGCCGATGTTGCGCACCAGGCTGTAGATGGCGGTGCCGTCGGCGCGCATCTGCGGCGACAAGGTGGCGAAGGTGGCCGTGCTCAGCGGCACGAAGACCAGGCCGAGGCCGATACCCTGGATGATGCCGGGCCAGACGATGTCGCTGCGCGACAGCACCAGGGTGTACTGGCTCATCTGCCACAGCGAGAAGGCCGTCAGCGCAAAGCCCACGGCGAGCAGATAGCGCACGTCCACCCTGCCGACCAGCTTGCCGACCACCAGCATGGCCACCATGGTGCCCAGGCCGCTGGGTGCGGTGACGAGGCCGGCAATGGCTGCCGGATAGCCCATCAAGCCCTGCAGCATTGACGGCGTCAGCGCCCGGGTGGCGAACAGCACCATGCCGACGATGGCGATGAAGAGCAGGCCCGTCACGTAGTTGCCATTCTTCAGCAACCGGTAGTCGAAGAAGGACTGGCCGGCCGGCCGCAGCGCCGTGTGGGCGACGAAGTAGGCGAAGCTGATGGCCAGCAGCAGGGCCTCGATCCAGGTCTCGCGCGAAGCGAACCAGTCGTTCTGCTCACCACGGTCCAGCAGCATCTGCAGTGCGCCGATGGCCAGGGACAGGGTCGCGAAACCGAACAGGTCGAAGCGCATCTTGCGCGGCGCCTGGGCGCCATGGATGTACTTCCAGACGCCGTAGAAGGCCATGGCGCCGACCGGCACATTGATGAAGAACACCCAGCGCCAGTTGTAGGCGTCGGTCAGCCAGCCACCCAGCGTGGGGCCGAGGATGGGGCCGATCATGACGCCCATGCCCCAGACGGCCATGGCCTGGCCATGCTTCTCGCGCGGGTTGATGTCCAGCAGCACCGCCTGCGACAGCGGCACCAGGGCCGCGCCGAACACGCCCTGGATGAAGCGGGCGAGCACGATCTCGGTCAGATTGCCGGCCATGCCGCACAGCACCGAGGCGATGGTGAAGCCGCCGATGGAGGCGAGGAAGATGGTCTTCTGGCCGAAGCGATCGCAGAGCCAACCGGTCAGCGGCATGGTGATGGCCGACGCGACGATGAAGGACGTCAGCACCCAGGTGATCTGGTCCTGCGAGGCCGACAGATTGCCCTGCATATGCGGCAACGCGACGTTGGCGATGGTGCCGTCCAGCGCCTGGATGATGGTCGCCAGCATGATCGACACGGTGATCATGACGCGGTTGATTTCCGGCGCCGCTGAACCCGGTCGACTTGCGGCGGCCTGGAGGGTGGCTGTCGTCACAGGCTGGCCTCGACGCGGGCTTGCAACGCCTCCAGCAGGTCGGCCGCGGCTTCCAGCACCGCCTTGTCGATGCCGGCCAGCATCTCCTTGCGATAGGCGTCGGCGACGGCCTTGACCTCGACGTAGAGAGCCTGGCCGGCCTCGGTCAGCACCACGTATTTGATGCGCCGGTCGGTCTCCGACGGCACGCGCTCGACCAGTTCGGCCTTCACCAGGCGGTCCACCAGGGCGACGACCGACGGGCCTTCAACGCCGAGGCGGTTGGCCAGCTCGATCTGCGACAGCGACTCCTTGGACTTGGCGATGTTGGCGATGGCCATCCAGCCGGCCTGGCCCACGCCCACGTCTTTCAACCGGCGGTCGATGCCCTGGCGCCAGATGCGCGCCGTGTTGTGCAGCGCCATCGAGAAGCGTTCTTCCGTCGAGGTCATGGTTCGCGTCCTATTCGTTTACCAACCAATCGTTAGTTGGCTAATGAATTTTAGCGAGATCGGCTGTCGACTTGCAAATCAAGAAATGAAAAGCCCCGCCGAGGCGGGGCCGATGCGATCAGGCCGGAGTGGGCGTCAGATCGCGAACGCCGCGTCGGCCGCAGCGGTGATGCGCGGCCACAGGGCCAGGCCGCCACTCAGGCTCCAGGCTTGCTGATGACCCAACCGGCGCAGGGCCTGGGCGGCCTGGGCGCTGCGGTTGCCGCTGCGGCAGAAGAAGACGACGGGCGTGCCGACCGGCAGGGCCATCCAGCGCGCCAGCGCGTTCGGCAGGCCGGACAGCGCCACCGCCTCGCGGCTGACGGCGGCGCCCAGCTCGGGCGGCTGGCCCAGGCGCTGCTCATAGGGCTCGCGCACGTCCACCAGCACCAGGCCGGGATGCTCGCGCGTCAGCTGGGTCAGCGCGGCCAGGCTCAGCTCGCTGGACGCCAGCGGGCAGGCGCTGTCCACGCGGGCGCCGCAGGCCACGGTCTGGTATTCGGTCAGCGCCAGGCCCTGCTCCAGCTGGGCCTTGGCGGCCGCGAAGCCGGCGTCGTCGACGCGGCCGTTGAGCACGTCGCCCAGCAGTGGTTGGGCGATGGCTTCGACGGCCAGGGTGCTGGCGAAGCGGTCGTCATAGTCATGGCCGGGCAGCAGCAGCGTGTTCGCGCCAACGGTCTGCTGCAGGCGGCGCAGCGAGCTGCCGTAGTCCTGCGGCGCGCTCTGCTCGAAGTCGCTGCGGCCGAGAGCGCCGGGCATGACGGTGTCGCCGACGAAAGCGAGGCGCAGGCCGGCGGCGTCGTTGAGCAAATAGGCCGTCGAGTCCTGGGTGTGGCCGGGAATGGCCACGCGGCTCAGCTTCAGCGCACCAAGTTCGAGTTTGTCGACACCGCGCGGCCAGCCCAGGCCGTCGACCTCGCCGCGCGCCTGGCCCGCGGCGGCGACCAGTTCGGGCGCCGATGACGCATGGTCGCCGTGGCTGTGCGTGTCGAGCACGGCGGCCAGCTCGTAGTTCTGGCAACGCAGCCACTGGGCCAGTCTCTCCGTCAGTTCGGGCAGCGGGTCGACGACAACGGCGCGGCGGCTGGCGGCATCGGCCAGCAGATAGCAGCAGGCGCCGTCGACGATGAAGCGCGTCAGGCCATCGGCCGGCAGGGCCTGGCCGGTGGCGTTCGGGTCGAGGCAGGATTCACGCAGCGACTCGCCGCAGATGCGGATGCGGGCACAGGCCTCCTCGATGAAGGCCGCATCGGCCACCGGGCCGAAGGACATGCGCACCGCCGAGGCGGTCTGCCAGGCCGGCAGGCCCATGGCTTCGAGCACATAGCTGGGCGCGGCCTTGGCGGCGCTGCAGGCCGAGCCACCGCTGACGCGCAGTTCGGCAGCGTCGAAGAGGTCCAGCAGCAGCTTGGAACTGATGCCGGGCACGGCGAAGTTCAGCGTCGTCGGCAGGCTCAGCTCGGGCGGCGCGTTGAAGACCAGGCCGGGAAAGGTCTGCTGCAGAGCGGCGGCGAGGCGGTCGCGGAAGGCAACCAGCGTGGCGTGGTCGCGGAAGGTCTTGCCGTCTTCCAGCGCCGCCAGCACCGCGCCCAGGGCCGCGATGCCGGACATGTTCTCGGTGCCCGAGCGCAGCGCGCCTTCCTGGCCGCCACCGGCCAGCAGCGGCGTGAAGGGCGCGCCTTCGCGCACATAGAGCAGGCCGATACCCTTGGGGGCGTAGAGCTTGTGACCCGAGAAAGGCGCGTAGTCGATGCGGCGTTCTGCCAGGCGCAGCGGCAGCTTGCCCAGGGCCTGCACGCCGTCCACCATCCACAGGGCCGAGCTGCCAGAAAGCACCTGTTCGATGCCGTCGAGGTCGCTGATGACGCCGGTCTCGTTGTTGGCCGCCATGGTGCACACCAGGCCGGCGCGCGGTGCATGCTCGCGCAGCCAGGCGAGGTCGTGGCGGCCATCGCGGCTGACGGGAATGGCCAGCACCTGCAGGTTCAGGCCGAGCAAGGCGTTCCAGTGCTTGATGGCTTCGGGAACGGCCTTGTGCTCGGTGGCGCCGTAGAGCAGCAGCTCAGGACGCTGCGGGCGGTCGCGCAGGGCGCTCAGCGCCGACAGCACGGCCGTCTGGATGCCTTCGGTCGCGCCGCTGAGGAAGAGCAGCTTGCCGGTGCTGGCGCCCAGCACGCGCCGGGCGCGGCCGCGCACCCCGTCCATCAGCGCCCTCGCCTTCAGGCCGGTGCCGTGGATGCTGCTGGGGTTGCCGAAGTCCTCGGCCATCGCGGCCAGCGCGGCCTCGCGAGCCTGGGGCAGGACGGGCGTGGTGGCGTTGGCGTCGAGATAGATTTCCATGGGGCGGAGCCGCTGCGGCGTTGAAATGCGCTGGCGGGTATTGTTGCCAGCCCGGGCCGGAAATGGGTTGCGCCAGCCCGCCTGGCAGCGTCCAAATCGAGCACCCAATGCTGCGTATCATCAAATCCATGAAATTGGATTCCATCGACCTTCGCATCCTCGACATCCTTCAACAGAATGCCGAACTGCAGACGGCCGAGATCGCGCAACAGGTCGGCTTGTCGACGACGCCCTGCTGGCGACGCATCCAGCGCCTGAAGGAGGCTGGCGTCATCACCCGCCAGGTGGCCTTGCTGGACGCGCAGAAGGTGAATGTCGGCGTGACCGTCTTCGTCTCGGTGCGCACCAACACGCACAGCCAGGACTGGTTCGAAACTTTCAAGGCCACCGTGCAGGCCATTCCCGAGGTGGTCGAGTTCTATCGCATGAGCGGCGACGTGGACTACCTGCTGCGCGTGGTGGTGCCCGACATCGCCGCCTATGACAGGGTCTACAAGCGCCTGATCGCCGGCACCGAGCTGCGCGACGTCAGCTCCAGCTTCGCCATGGAAGAACTCAAGCTGACGACGGCGCTGCCGCTGGGGTATGTCGGTTGACACCCCTTTTGCTACGGGGTGTTGCAAATTGCGGGTGGCCGCAGTACACCATGCAGGCACCGCGGCGTTAAGTTCACCGCATTCGACCTGAGCGAGTTCGCCATGAAGACCCTTGTTCGCGCCTCCGTTGTCCTCGCCCTGCTGGCTGCCCAAGGCCTGGCCAGCGCCGGCCCCCGCTATTACGACGGACCGCGCCACTATCACCACCATCACGGCGTCGGTCTGGGCGGCCTGGTCTTGGGCCTGGCCGTGGCCGTGCCTCTGATCGCTCTGGCCAGCCAAGCCGACCGCGAGGTGGTCTATGTGCCGCCCCCACCGCCCCCACCGCCGCAACCGGTCTATGTGCAGCCCGTGCAACCGGTTTACACGCAGCCGGCTCCGTCGCGCGCCGTGCCCGTCATCTATCCGCGCAACGGCCAGAGCGCTGCGCAACTGGAAGGTGACAGCCGTGAATGCAACCGCTGGGCGACCACCCAGCAGGCCGCCATGTCCGACGCCAGCGTCTTCCAGCGCGCCGTCGAGGCCTGCATGGATGGGCGTGGCTACACGATGCGCTGAGGCTTGAGCCGCTGTCTGGCGGCGCCCAGAAACGCAAAGGGCCTGGAAGCTTTCGCTTCCAGGCCCTTGTTTTATTTGGGGCTGATGGAGATTGAACAGTTCAATGCAGGCCACGCCAATGCTCGCTTCCAAATGCGTTGGCGCTGATCGTTCCCCGATCTGTTCCCCTACTGGCAGCGCAGCGGCACCGGCCCGCCGCCACGCACCTGAATATCCGGCCAATGGCGCTCCTTTGCGCCCAACAGCCTCTCCTCAAGGGCATCGCGTTCATTGGCAGCGATGCGCTGCGCTTGAACCGCGGCCAGCCAGCCTGAAGCATTGCAGCTCAGTGTCATCACCACAGCTGCGGCCTTGATAGCGCGAGTAGCCGCACCGTCGTAGTTCTCAACGTCGATAGCGAAGTGAGCCGCCCGGCCAGCGTCATCGCAAGCCAGTTGCTCACTGGGCCAGGGCTTTGGCAGTACCACCCAGGCCATTCCGCCCAGGTCCTCGCCCGTGAAGCGGTAGTGCCCGAAGTAAGGACCGGCGCCAGAGACCCGGCAAACGAAGGCGCGCCCTTCATACGTGGCGGTTACTACGTCCATGCGGCTCTCCTTCAGTGGAGCCTGAGTATGCGCTTTGCGCCATCAAGCCACTTTGGCTTCGGTCAACGCGGGCAATCTCACCCGGATCAACGTCCCTTGATCCAGCGCAGATTCGACTGACAAGGTACCGCGCTCCGCTTCGACCCGGAACCGCATCCCCAACAGACCGTAGGTCGAGTTCTTGATTGCATCGGTGTCGAAGCCGATGCCGTCGTCCCGCACGATGAGTTCGGCCTGCCCGCGTGCGAGGGTGAGACTCATCCACAGATTGCGTGCGCCCGCGTACTTGCTGACGTTGGTGATGGCTTCCTGAACCACTCGGTAGACGACAAGTTCGGCGTTCGCCCCAAGCCGCACCGGCGACAGCGAGCAGTGCACCTGGACACCAGCGCGCCTAGCGAACTCACCGGCCAGTATGGCCAGCGTGGACGCCAGGCCTAGGTTGCCGAGGGTGGAGGGGCGCAAGTTCTCGATGATGTCTTGCTTTAGCGCAATGCCGCTGTTGAGCTTCTCAATCAGCTGAGTGAGCGGCTCAAGCGCCTCGGGCGCGAGACGAGTGACGCGCGTGCGGATGCGCGCGGCATCAAGCTTGGCGGAGATGAGCAGCGAACCCATCTCGTCGTGCAGGTCGCGAGCCAGCCGGGCCCTTTCCTCCTCGCGCGCCGTTTCGATGTGCTGCGCCAGTTTGACGAGCTGTTCCGTTCGGCGCGCGACCTCGACTTCCAGCCGCTCGCGCTCGATCTGCACTAGGCGCTGGCGCTCGTGCTTCTCGCGCTCACGCTGTTCCTCCGCCGCGAGACCGCGGCGGAGATAAAGGAACAGCGCCGCCAGGCTGGCCACGCTCAGCGCCGCCACGCCGATGCGGTTGAGCAGCAGTGTGCGGTGGATGTCGGTCTGCTGCGCAGATGGGGCAGCGCGCAGGTCTTCCAGCTTGGCCGCACCAGAGCGCAGTTCGCTGAGTTTGGCGAGCACACCTTCTGATTGCCAGTAGGAGTTCTCGCCCACCAGCACCACGGTCACTGCCGCCGCGCAGGCAATGGGTACCAAGACGGGATGGCGGGCGAGGACAGCGCGGATTGTCACGGCTGCGTCACCCGTCCGTGGATATGGCGTCGGTGCTGTGGTACGGCATCCGCAACTGGCCATCGGCGCCCGCCACCGCCTTGATGCTGATGACCGGTGCGCCGGAGTTGACCGTGCCGAAGATGGTGGCAAAGGCCACATCGGCGGCGTCGCGCCCGGTGCCGAAACGCACGAAGCCCATCGGGATGGCAGTCCCGGAAGGATCAAAGATGTACCAGCAGTCACCGAGATAAACCTCCACATAGGCGTGGAAGTCGGTCGGGCCGAGGGCTGGGTCGGCGCCGTAGTCGATGCCGGTGGCGAAGCGCGCCGGGATGTTGATGGCGCGACATAGCGCAATCATCAGATGAGCAAAGTCGCGACACACGCCCACCTGGTCCAGCAACGTATCGATTGCCGAGGTGTTGGAGTCCGACGTATTGGACGTGAAAGTCGTCCGCTCCAGCACCCAGTCCCGGATTGCCTGCACACGACCGTAGCCCTGCCAGCGTTGGCCGAACTCCCGCATGGCCAGGCGATGCAGCCGGTCGGACTGGCAATAGCGGCTGGGGTAGATGTAGCCCAGCACGTCGGCCGGCAGCCGCGCGACGGGCACCTCGGCCACGTCGCCCGGCGTGGCAACGTGATGCATGAGGTCGACCGCAGCACGGTAGGCCACCTTCAATGGTCCGGCCTGTGCCTGCAGGCGCAGGTAGCGGTTGCGGGTGACGGGCTCCATCTCAACGCGAGCAGGCTGGTCCTGGCTCAGCGTCAGCAATTCCTCCAGCACCAGCTGGCGCGGAGTGCTGGCAGCATGGATGTTGAAGATGAAGTCGCAGCCGGGTTCGGAGATGACGTAATTGAGTTCGAGCGCGATCTCGAGGCGGATCATTTTCGACTCGCAGGTGTGCGACCTGCTGCCAATGGCTCTGGCCAAGCGCGAGGCTTCATAAGGTGCTCCAAATGAGCCCTACCTTACGCTCTTTCTGGATGTGGGGCCGCCGCCGCCGAAATGTGCCCCTTGCTCCCCTGCGCTGCCATGGGCGGACGTGAGTCGCCCGGACATGAAAAAAGCCCCAAGTGCTTGATGCGCCTGGGGCTTTTGCGTCTTCATGCGTTCACATGAAATGTTCTTATGGGGTGGCTGATGGGACTCGAACCCACGACGACAGGAATCACAATCCTGGACTCTACCAACTGAGCTACAGCCACCGCAGAGCCAAAGAGTATAGCCTAAAAATCAGGGTGCGCTGGCTGCCGAGGCCGGCGCTTCGACCTTGATGGCGGCCTTGTACTGCGACTTCAGCGCGGCGAGATAGGCCTGGCCTTCGGCGCGGGACCAGGCGCCGGCGTATTGCTGGGCTGCGCGCTTGTCGTCGATGACGGTGGCGTCACGCGGCTGCAACTGGTTGATGCGGGCCACGACATAGCCGCCATCGTCCGCGGCCACACCGACCGCCGTCGGCAGCTTGGTGGCATCGGCACCGAGCACGGCTTCGAGCTGGGCGCGCGTCAGGTTCTGCGGCTTGGCGCGCGACACGGCGACGGCAGCTTCCAGGCCGGCGGTGTCGGCAGGATTGGCCTTCAACGCGGCCAGGCGGGCTTCGCCGGCCTTCTTGGCCTGCTCGGAGGCGAGTTTCTGGACCAGTTGGCTGCGGACCTTGTCCTTGACGTCGGCCAGCGGCGGCACGCGGGCCGGGTTGTGCTGGACGACATGGGCCGACACGAGTTGGCTGGGGCCGGTCTCGACGGCCTCGGTGTTGCGCTTGTTGCGCAGCGCGTCGTTGCCGAAGACGGCCTCCAGCAGCTTGGCCGAGGCGAGCGGACCCGCGGCGCCCGGCAGGGGCTGGCGCTGCACGGTGGCGGTCTGGACCTGCAGCTTGAGCTTGTCAGCGGCGGGCTGCAGGCTGTCGGACTGTTCGTAGACGAGGTTGCCGAACTGCTCGGCGGCCTCGGAGTAGCGGCGCTGGGCGAGCTGCTTGCGAACCTCGTTCTCGACCTCGGCGCGCACCGCCTCGAAGGGCTTCTTGTCGCCGCCGCGGGTGCCGGTCAGCTGGATGATGTGATAGCCGAAGTCGGTCTCGACCAGGTTGCTGATCTCGCCCTGCTTCATCGCATAGACAGCGGCGTCGAACTCCTTGACCATGGCGCCACGGCTGAAGAAGTCGAGGTCGCCACCGTTGACGGCCGAACCTTCGTCCTGGGAATTCTTCTTGGCGAGGGCGGCGAATTCGCCCGGGTTCTTGCGGACCTGGGCCAGGATTTCTTCCGCCTTGGCCTTGGCCTTGGCGCGCTCCGCGGCGGGGGCGCTGCGTTCCGCCTTGATGAGGATGTGGCTGGCGCGGCGCTCTTCCGGCACGCCGTAGCGCGCGGCGTTTTCCTTGTAGTAGTTCTGCAGGTCGTCTTCGCTGAACTTGACGTCCTTCTTCAGCGCTTCCAGGTCGAGCACGACGTACTGGATCTGGGCCGATTCGGGCAGCTGGAACTTGGCAGCGTTGGCCGGCTCCTTGTAGAAGGCCTCGATGTCGGCGTCGCCCGGATTGATCTTGGCGGCGAAGTCCTTGATGTCGAAGCGCTGCAACTGCACTTCACGCTGCTGCAGCAGCGAGTCGAAGGCGAGCTTGGCGTTGGCGTTGGCGGCAACGGCGGAGGACTCGATGCCCGACGTGACCTGGCGCAACGACATGTCCTGGCGCAGCTTCTCCAGGAAGATCGCCGAGTTCATGCCCTGGGCGGCCAGGATGGCCTTGTTGACCGAGCCATCGGGGTTGCGCATGAAGGCGAACTGCGGGTCGCGCTTGAACAGCGTGTCCAGGCGCTCGTCGCTGACAGTGAAATGCTGGTGGTTGGCAGCGGCCTGCAGGGTGCGCTCGGTCACCAGGTTCTCGAGCGCCTGGCGCTTCGCTTCCGGCGTGTCGAGCAGCTTGGGGTCGACATTGGGGTTCTGGCTGCGGATGCGCTGGGCCAGCTCGCGCTGGGCCACCTCCCACTCGGCCTGGGTGATCTTGCGCCCATCGACGGACGCCACGCCCGTGTTGGCGCCGCCCATCATGCTGGTGTAGCCCTGCATGCCGACCATGGCGAAGGACGGCAGGATCAGCAGCATCAACAGGAACTGGAACAGGCGGTTGTGCTGGCGAACGAATTCAAACATCTCGAGGAGCCTTGAGGATCAAACGCGACGAAGGCGAACCGAGGTTCGCCTTCGAGGGAGCCGCATTCTAAATGCGAGACGGCTGACGCCGCCTGTGGGTCGGGTGGTGGGCGCTGACGGGCTCGAACCGCCGACAATCTCCGTGTAAGGGAGGTGCTCTACCAACTGAGCTAAGCGCCCGGAAAAACCGGTACCGGCCGAAGGTTCAGTTCACGGCGTCCTTGAGGGCCTTGCCGGGTTTGAACTTGGGCACCTTGGCCGATTTGATCTTGATGGTGTCACCGGTGCGAGGGTTGCGACCGGCGCGCGCGGCGCGCTTGGTGATGCTGAAGGTGCCGAAGCCCACCAGCGAAACGGTGCCGTTCTTCTTCAGCGTCGTCTTGACGCCGCCAATCACGGCTTCGAGCGCGCGGCCTGCAGCAGCCTTGGAGATGTCGGCCTGCTTGGCGATGTGCTCGATCAATTCGGACTTGTTCACTCGTGCCCCCTCATGACGATTCAGCGGACTGTTGAGCCCTGCGCCTTGGCTGGCGCCGGACTGCGATGCAGATGTCGGTCCCGCGCACTGCGCAGCCTGTGGAAGGCCGACTGCTGGCGGCCAAGGCGCGCGCGGGGAAGCGGATTCTAGACGCGCGTCAGGCGGTGGGCGGGGCGGGAAAAGTCCCGATACAACTCGGTGTCCGGCGTGCGCCGGAACATCGTCCTAGCGGGCCTTGGCGCGGATTTCCGGCAGGGCTTTCTGCAGGTAATAGACCATGGACCAGATGGTCAGCACGACGGCGGCATAGATCAGCCAGGTGCCCCACAGCCGCGTCGGAATCAGGCCGAACAGCCGGCCGTCATAGAGCAGGAAGGGAATGGCGACCATCTGCACCGTCGTCTTCAGCTTGCCGACCATGTGGACGGCCACGCTGCGCGAGGCGCCGATCTGGGCCATCCATTCACGCAGGGCCGAGATGGCGATCTCGCGACCGATGATGACAAGCGCCACGAAGGCGTCGACGCGCCCGAGTTCCAGCAGCACCAGCAGGGCCGAGCAGACCAGGAACTTGTCGGCCACCGGATCGAGGAAGGCGCCGAAGGAGGAGGTCTGGTTGAGCTTGCGCGCCAGATAGCCGTCCAGCCAGTCGGTCAATGCGACGACGACGAAGAGAACGGTGGCGAACAGGTTCTGGTGCGCCGGCGCCAGCTCCAAGTGGAAGACGCCGACGATCAGCGGGATGGCCACGATGCGGGCCCAGGTCAGCAGAGTCGGCAGCGTCAGGAACATGCCGGCATTGTGCCCATGTCGACGCCCTCTTCCTGTGCGCCGGGGCGCGATTGTGGTGGGCAACCCTCAGTTCAGGCTGAGCGGCTTGAAGCGGCGGTCTTCTTCAAAGAGGAAGGTTTCGGTGAACTTCCAGGGCTCGGGCATGCGGCGCACGTCGCCGAAGGGCGCGGCACGGTAGACGGCGTCGATGGCCAGCTGCTGGGTTTCCGGCGCGAATCTGGGTTTGCGGATGACGTTGACCCGGCGCACGCTGCCGTCGGCCTTGACCTCGACTTCCAGCACCACCACGCTCAGCACATGCGTGGGCGCCTGCGTCATGAAGCTGCCCTCGGGGTTGGCCATGACCATGCGCTCCGCGGCCTGGCGGCGCAACTCGTCATGGGTGCGCACCGCCTTGGGCGGCGGCAGGCCGGCGGGCTTGGGCGCGGCCGTGACGGCGGGCGACGGCAGCGGTGCCGGCGCCGAAACGGAAGGCGAGGTTCGAGCCGGCCCGGGCGTTGGCTCAGGGGCGCGCGGCGTCGCGGCGCAACCGGCCAGCAGCGGGCCGATCAGCCAGCGGGCAGTCCGCTTCAGACGGTGCATGGTGCGCAAGATGAGTCCCTCCAGTGGCATGGATTGTTCGCCTTCGCGTTCCGCTCGATGTGCGACGAATGTCTCGCCGGCGCCAATTGACCTGTAGTTCAGTGCAACGCGCGGTAAATCTCTTCGGCGAGTTCTCGAGAGATGCCTTTCACGCTGCACAACTCGTCCACGCTGGCCCCCGCGACGCCGCGCACGCCACCGAAACGCTGCAACAACTGGGCACGCTTTTTCGGGCCGACGCCGGGCACGTCCTCCAGCCGCGAGCCGCCGGTGCGCGTGGCCGCGCGCTTGGCGCGCATGCCCGTGATGGCGAAGCGGTGAGCCTCGTCGCGGATCTGGGCGATCAGCATCAGCGCCGCCGAGTCGCGGCCCAGGTAGACCTTCTCGCGGCCATCGGCAAAGACCAGTTCTTCCAGGCCGACCTTGCGCCCTTCGCCCTTCTCGACGCCGGCGATCAGGCTCAGGTCCAGGCCGAGCTCCTCGAAGACCTCGCGCGCCATGCTGACCTGGCCGCGGCCACCGTCCACCAGCACCAGGTCCGGCAGGCGGCCGGTGCCGAGCTGGGCGGCCTCCGCCATCTTGCTGTAGCGCCGCGTCAGCACCTGGCGCATGGCGGCGTAGTCGTCGCCGCCGGTCACGCCCTCGATGTTGTAGCGCCGGTACTGGCTGCTCTGCATCTGGTGGTTCTCGAAGACGACGCAGCTGGCCATGGTCGCCTCGCCCGCGGTGTGGCTGATGTCGAAGCATTCAACGCGGAACTTGTCGATCTCGGGTGGCGCCAGGTCCAGCGCATCGACCATGGCCCGGGTGCGCGCCTGCTGCGAGCCCTCTTCGGCCAGCAGACGCGCCAGCGCCAGCTCGGCGCCCTTGATGCACATCTCCTGCCAGATGCGGCGCTGGCCGCGCGGCTGGGCCTGCACGGTCACGCGGCTGCCGGCCTGACTGCCTAGCGCGTCGGCCAAGCCGACGTCCACCCCATCGCTGACGATGATGAGGCCGGGCACCGGCGAGGCCAGGTAGTGCTGGGCCATGAAGGCCTCGAGCACCTGTCGCTCAGGTGACAACTTCTCTTCGTCGTCGAGCTGGATGGCCGTGGCGTCGTCGACATGCTTGGGAAAGAAGGCACGATCACCCAGATGCCGGCCGCCGCGCACCATGGCCAGGTTCACGCAGGCCTTGCCGCCCTGCACCTTGACGGCCAGGATGTCCACGTCGCGGTCGCGGCCGGTGGCGCTGCTCTCCTCGATGACCTGCTGCTGCAGCACCTTGGACAGGGCCTGGATCTGGTTGCGCACCTCGGCCGCCAGCTCGTAGCGCTGCGCTTCGGCGTAGCCCATCATCTGCTCCTGCAGCGAAGCCATGACCTCGTCGGTCTCGCCGCGCAGAAAGCGCTCGGCGCTGTGCACATCGCGCGCGTACTCGCCGGTCTGGCCGGCCGGCACGCAGGGCCCGGAGCAGCGCTTGATCTGGTGCAGCAGGCAGGGCCGGCTGCGGTTGTTGAAGACGCTGTCCTCGCAGGTGCGCAGCTTGAATACCTTCTGCATCAGCTGGATGGATTCCTTGACCGCCCAGGCACTCGGGAAGGGCCCGAAATACTGATGTCGCTTGTCCACCGAGCCGCGGTAATAGGCCATGCGCGGCCAGGCGTGCGAGGTGATCTTCAGATAGGGGTAGCTCTTGTCGTCGCGGAACAGGATGTTGAAGCGCGGGTTCAACGTCTTGATCAGGTTGTTTTCCAGCAGCAAGGCCTCGGCCTCGGTGCGCACGACGGTCGTCTCCATGCGCGCGATGCGCGCCACCATCATGCCGATGCGCGTGCCGCCGTGGTTCTTCTGGAAGTAGCTGCTGACGCGGCGCTTCAGGTCCTTGGCCTTGCCGACATAGAGCACCTCGTCGCGGGCGTCGAAATAGCGATACACGCCGGGCAGGGCGGGCAGCGCATTGACTTCGGCCTGCAGGCGCTCGCGGGCCTCGCGGGCGGCGGCCTCCATTTCAATGGCGCGCTTTTTCTCGGCCGCTTCGATGGCGGCGCGTTCGGCCGCCCATTCGGCCTGCTGCTGATCACCTGCTTCGGTGTTGGGAGGGGTCGTACTCGACATGCGGGGAATTGTGGCCTGGGAGAATTCGCCCATGCTTTGGGACATCTTCTGCCGCGTCATCGACAACCACGGCGACCTCGGCGTCTGCTGGCGCCTGGCGCGCGACCTGGTCGCACGCGGGGAGCAGGCCAGGCTCTGGGTGGACGACGCCTCCGCACTGGCCTGGATGGCGCCTGAACGGCCCGACAGGCGCCACGGTGTCGAGATCCGCCCCTGGCCAGAGGACGATGCGCAGGCGACACCGGGCGATGTCGTCATCGAGGCCTTCGGCTGCGAACTGCCGGCCTTCTTCATCGCCCGCATGGCCGCCCGCCAGCCCGCCCCGCGCTGGATCAACCTCGAATACCTCAGCGCCGAGGACTACGTGGAACGCAGCCACGGCCTCGCCTCGCCACAGTTCCACGGCCCCGGCGCGGGGCTGACCAAGCACTTCTTCTACCCCGGCTTCACGCCCCGCACCGGCGGCCTGCTGCGCGAGCCCGGCCTGCTGGATCGCATCTCGGCCTTCGACGGCCCCGCCTGGCTGGCCGCGCGCGGCTGGGCGCCCGAGGAGGGTGAGCGTGTCGTCAGCCTGTTCGCCTATGCCAACACCGGCCTGCCAGACCTGCTCGCCGCGCTGGCTGAGCAGCCGACGCTGGTGCTGGCCTGCCCGGGACCGCTGCAGCAGCTGATCACGCCACGCCCCGGCCTGCGCGGCATCGCCCTGCCCTATCTGCCCCAGGACGACTACGACCGGCTGCTGTGGGCCTGTGACCTGAACTTCGTGCGCGGCGAGGATTCGTTCGTGCGCGCCCAATGGGCCGGCAAGCCCTTTGTCTGGCATATCTACCCACAGGATGACGACGCTCATCACGCCAAGCTGGAGGCCTTCATGGCGCGTGCCGGTCTGCCCGAGGCCTGGCGCGCCGTCTGGCGCGGCTGGAATGGTCTGAACGCCCTGCCGGCGCGACTTGCCGGCCTGGACGAAGCCACTGCCCACGCGCCGCGGTGGCGTGCGCAATTGGCGATGCAGCCCGATCTGCTGACGCAGCTGCAGGGATTCTTAGGGGTTTCCAGCTAGAATAACGGGCTTTGCCGCGCCAAACCGGGATGAAATCCGCTGGAGTCTGGTGCGCAGCTCCTGATTCAAGCCTGAGAGACCCCCATGAAACTCGCTCAAGAAATCCGCGCCGGCAACGTGATCATGCAGGGCAAGGACCCGATGGTCGTCCTGAAGACCGAATACAGCCGTGGCGGCCGTGGCGCAGCCACCGTGCGCATCAAGATGAAGAACCTGCTGAACGGCGCCGGCGCCGAGCTGGTCTTCAAGGCCGACGACAAGATGGAGCAGATCATCCTCGACAAGAAGGACTGCACCTACACCTACTTCGCCGACCCGATGTATGTCTTCATGGACACCGAGTACAACCAGTACGAAGTCGAGTCCGAGAACATGGGCGACGCCCTGTCCTACCTGGAAGACAGCATGGCCGTCGAAGTGACCTTCTATGACGGCAAGGCCATCTCGATCGAACTGCCCACCAGCGTCGTTCGCGAAATCGAGACCGAGCCGGCCGTCAAGGGCGACACCTCGGGCAAGGTCATGAAGCCCGCACGCCTGAAGGGCACCGGCTTCGAAATCGCCGTGCCGCTGTTCGTCGAAAACGGCGACAAGATCGAAATCGACACCCGCACCCACGAGTACCGCAAGCGCGTCTGAGGGACGGCTCCGGCCTCATGCAAAACGCCCGCATCAGCGGGCGTTTTTGTTTATTCGGCGTCGTCCGACAGATCGGGCACTTCGGGTTCGGCGTCGATCTCGCTGTCGAAATCGGCGGCGCTGCCCTTGACCGGGATCCAGGGGCGGTCCAGCGGGCGGTAGACGCGGCGGGCCAGGCGGGCCAGGCGGTCCGAGCGCTCGATGGCGTTCATCACCTGCTCGGGGGCGATCAGCATGGCGAAGGGATCAGCCAGATTCGGGATGGTGGACAGCATGGTGGGCCTCGTTGTTTGACGATGACTCCACTGTAGGCAGCCGGTGCGTTTCGAAAAAGTCGGCTCAGCGCGCTAGGCGCTGTAAGACTTTTCCCTACACGGCCCTCCGGGCGAGAACTATTTGGCGCTTGCCGCCCCGCGCTGGCGTTCCGCCATGATGCGGCGCAGCTCCGTGGCCATCAGGTCGCGGCCGCCCCGCTGGGCAAAGTCGGCCGCCGTCAGCTCCTGCTCGTTGGCCGCGCGAGGCTCGGCGCCGGCCTTGATGAGCAGGGGCACCAGGTCGCTGTTGCCATAGCGCGCCGCCATCATCAGCGGCGTGGTGCCGTTCTCGGAGCGCGCGTTCAGCTCGGCGCCCTGCTCGATCAGGAAGGCGGCCACGCCGTTGTCGGGGCCGCTGCAGGCGTAGTGCAGCGGCGTCCAGCCCGGGCGGTTGACGGAAGCGCCGCGCTTCACCAGGGCCTGGGCCGCCGGCAGCGAGCCGCGGATGGCGGCAATCATCAGCGGCGTCTCACCCTGGGCATTGGGCTCGTCGACATGCGTGAGCGGCGAAGCCAGCAGGCTGTCCAGCGCGCGCAGCGAGTCCTCGCGCAGCGCGATGAAGAGGGCCTTGCGGCCGCGCGAATCGGCCTGGTTGGGGTCGATGCCCTTGAGCAGCAGGCCCAGCACGGCACGGCCATCGTTCATCTCGGCGGCGATGACGAAATCGTCGATGGGCGCGGCACCCGCGGCGCTTGCCGCCAGCAGGGCCAGCGCGGCGATCCAGCTCTTTTTCATGCCGCTGCAGGCAGGCCGAACAGCCGCCGCGTGTTCGCCGTCGTGCGTGCCGCCAGTTCCTCCACCGGCAGGCCGACCGCATCGGCCACGGCCTTGGCCACATGGGGCACATAGGCCGGCGAATTGGTCTTGCCGCGATAGGGCACGGGGGCCAGATAGGGGCTGTCGGTCTCGATCAGCACGCGGTCCAGCGGCAGCAGCTTCAGCAGGTCGCGCAGGTCCTGGGCGTTCTTGAAGCTGACGATGCCGGAGAAGGAGATGTAGTAGCCGCGCTCCACCGCCGCCAGGGCCACCTCGGCCGTCTCGGTGAAGCAGTGGAAGACGCCACCCGCCTGCTCGCCGCCCTCCTCGTCCAGCACGCGCAGGGTGTCGGCCGCGCTGGAGCGGGTGTGGATGACCAGGGGCTTGGCCGCCTGCCTGGCGGCGCGGATGTGGGTGCGGAAGCGCTCGCGCTGCCACTCCATGTCCTCGACGCTGCGGCCGTTCAGGCGGTAGTAGTCCAGCCCTGTCTCGCCGATGGCGACGATGCGCGGCAGCGCCGCCAGCTTCACCAGCTCGTCGACGCCGGGCTCACGCATGTCCTCGGTGTCGGGGTGCACGCCCACCGTCGCCCACAACTGGGCGTTCTCGAGGGCCAGCGCATGCACGGCCTCGAATTCCTCCATCTGCGTGCAGATGCAGATGGCCTGCTCGACCTGGGCAGCCCGCATGTCGGCCAGGATGGCGGGCAGGTTCTGCTTCAGCTCGGGGAAGCTGAGATGGCAATGCGAATCAACGAACATCGAACCGGGATCGGGAAGGAATCAGAGCGTCTGCGTCGGCTTGCTCGAGGAAATCGCCGTGCCGAGGATCTCCTCGATGCGGACACGGATCAGCCGCGTCTTCTCGTCGCCGGGGAAGCGCACGCCCACGCCCTGGGTGCGGCCACCCGACGCATTGGCCGGTGTCAGCCAGGCCACCTTGCCGGCGACGGGATAGCGCTGGTTGTCCTCGGGCAGGGCCAGCAGCAGATAGACGTCTTCGCCGAGCTTGTAGTCGCGCGTCGTCGGCACGAACAGGCCTCCATCCGCAAAGGCGGGGATATAGGCGGCGTACAGAGCCGACTTCTCGCGGAAGACCAGCTGGATGACGCTGGGTCGCGCCCCGGACGCAGTCCCGGCACCCGTCACCGTGGGCAGAGGCAGATTGCCGCTCATCTGGCTGGGATGGAAATTCGGAGACTTGGAGGTGGGTTCGCTCATGAGGCTCGAGTGTAGTCAGCGCGCCGCCGCCGCGATGGCAGCCTGGGCCTGGGCGATCAGGGCCTCGATCCACAGGCTGGCATTCAAGGGGTGATCGGCATGCCGGGAGGCGCGGCGCAGCTCGGCGTCCCAGGCCAGCAAAGGCGCCGGGCGCTTGGGCGAAGGCAGAGAGGCGGCGGCGAAGAACTGGCCCGGCCGGCCATGGCTGCGGCGCAACAGGTCATGGCACAGGCGCTGCAGGGCATCGATGGCGCGCGGTGGCGCCCAATCCGACAGGGCCGCCACTTCGCCACGGGCCACACGCTTGGGCAGGGCCTGCCAGGTCGCATCGGTCAGGCCGGCCTCGTGCCAAGCCAAGGCCTGCTGGGGACGGCCGCCAGTGGCATCGAGCAGGCCTTCAGCGCCGTCCAGGCCCTTGGACGCCAGCCAGGCCAGCGCGGCGCTGCGCTCGGGCAGCGGCAGCGGCAAGGGCTGACAGCGGCTGCGGATGGTGGGCAGCAGCGCGGCGCTGTCGTGGCTGGCCAGCGCAAAGCGCAGCAGGCCCGAAGGCTCCTCCAGCGTCTTCAACAGCGCATTGGCCGCGATGCCGTTCAGGGCCTCGGCCGGGAAGATGACGACGACCTTGGCCTTGCCGCGCGCCGAAGTGGCCTGGGCGAAGGCGAGCAGGTTGCGCACCGCCTCGACCTTGATCTCCTTGCTGGGCTTGGCCTTGCCGGCCTTGGGGGCATCCGGCTCTTCGAAAGGCAGGCCGAGAGATTCGCGCGCCGCGGCATCCAGCGCCTCGGGCATCAGCAGCTGGAAGTCGGGATGCGTGCCGCTGGCGAACAGCTTGCAGCTGGCGCAATGGCCGCAGGCGGGCTGGGCCTCGCCGCGGTTCTCGCACAGCCAGCTCTGGGCCAGCTTGACGGCCAGTTCCAGCTGGCCGACGCCGGCCGGCCCCTGCACCAGCAGGGCATGCGAGCGCGCCCGCGCCAGCGCATCGGCCAACGGCGCCTGCAGCCAGGGGAGATCGGCGTTCAGCATGTCGGCGTCGCCCGGCCGCCCGTAGGCGCCGACGCGCCCCCTCGGGGGGCAGTGAACAAAGTGAACGCGGGGGCAGTCATGTCGGATAGCGTTGTTCGAGGACGGCCAGCACCTGGGCCGCGACCTGTTCGACGGTACCGCTGGCGTCGACGCGCACGATGCGGCCCGGCGCCTTGGCCGCACGGGCCGCGTAGCCGGCGCGCACGCGCTCGAAGAAGTCCAGGTCCTGCTGCTCGATGCGGTCGGCCTCACGGGCGCTGGCGCGGCGCGCGGCGGCCTGGCTCGCGGGCAGGTCGAACCACAGCGTCAGTTCGGGTTCGGTGCCTTCCTGAACCCAATCGGCGAGCGACTCCAGCACGCTCAGCGGCAGGCCGCGGCCACCGCCCTGGTAGGCGAAGCTGGCGTCGGTGAAGCGGTCGCAGAGCAGGGTCTTGCCGGCGGCCAGCGCCGGCTTGATGACCGTCTCGACATGGTCGCGGCGGCCGGCAAACATCAGCAGCAACTCGGTCAGCGAGCCCATGGCCTGCTTCAGCACGATGTCGCGCAGGGTCTCGGCCAGCGGCGTGCCGCCGGGCTCGCGGCTGAGCTGGACATCGGCGCCGCGGGCGCGGAACCAGTCGGCCACGGCCTGGATGTGGGTGGACTTGCCGGCACCGTCGATGCCCTCGAAAGAAATGAACCGACCAGTCACTTGCCGCCGCGTTGGTATTTGTTGACCGCGCGATTGTGCGCGGTGAGGTCTTCGCTGAATTCGCTGCTGCCGTCGCCGCGGGCGACGAAATACACCGCCTTGATGGGCGCCGGGTCCAGGGCCGCCTGCAGCGAGGCGGCGCCGGGCATGGCGATGGGCGTGGGCGGCAGGCCGCCGCGGGTGTAGGTGTTGTAGGGCGTGTCGGCCAGCAGATCGCGCTTGCGCAGATTGCCGTCGAAGGCCTCGCCCAGGCCGTAGATGACGGTCGGGTCGGTCTGCAGCGGCATGCCGACGCGCAGGCGGTTGACGAAGACGGCGGCCACCTTGGCGCGGTCGGCGGACACGCCGGTCTCCTTCTCGACGATGGAAGCCAGGATCAGCGCCTCGTCGGCCGACTTCAGCGGCAGATTGGGCGCCCGCTTGCTCCACGCGGCCGCGAGTCGGTGCTGCAGGGCCGCATGGGCGCGCTTGAGCACGGTCAGGTCGCTGACGCCGCGGCTGTAGGCATAGGTGTCGGGGAAGAAGCGGCCTTCGGGCGACACGCCGGGCTCGCCCAGCGCCGCCATGATCTCGGCATCACTCATCTGCGCCGTCTTGGCTTTCAGCTGCGGCGCGGCAGCCAGGGCCGCCCTCACCTGGCGCCAGTTCCAGCCCTCGATGAGGCGCAGCTGCTCCAGGATCTGGTCGCCCTTGACCATCTTGTCCAGCAGCTCGCGCGGCGTGATGCCACCATGCACCTCATAGCTGCCGGCGCGGATCTGCTTGGCCTGGCCCGACCATTTGAACCACTGGTAGAGGAAGCGGGCATCGGTCTGCACGCCGGCGCCCACCCAGGCCCGGGCGACCTCGGCGGGGTTGGTGCCGGGTTCGATGGACAGCTCCACCGACGGCGCGGCCAGGCTCAGCGGGCTGCGCAGCCATTGCCAGGCGGCGCCGGCGGCCAGTGCCGCGATCAACAACAGGGCGAGTACCGCCCGCAACAACCACTTCATGCCCTTGGTCAGGCTCCGTCTAAAGGGGGCCGATGATAATTCGCGCCATGTCTCAGACCCTCCAAGCTTCCCAGCTCCGACTCGCTGACTGGGGCGTGATTCGCGCCCAGGGCGCCGACGCCGCCAGCTTCCTGCATGGCCAGCTGACCCAGGACTTCGCCCTGCTCGACCGCGAGCATGCCCGCCTCGCCGGCTTCTGCACGGCCAAGGGCCGCCTGCTGGCGACGATGGTGGGCTGGAAGCAAGGGGACGAAGAGATCCTGCTGGCCCTGCCGGCCGAGACGCTGGCCGCGACCTTGAAGCGCCTGTCCATGTTCGTGCTGCGCGCCAAATGCAAGCTCAGCGATGCCAGCGGCGAGTTCGCCGTCTACGGCTTGCTGGGCACGGCCGCGGCTGAAGCCTGGACGCTCGCCCGAGACGGCGATGCGGTGCAGATCGCCCTGCCCGCCGCGCCTGGCATTGGCCGCGCCCTGCGTGTGCAGCCCGCCGGCGCGCCTGCTCCCGAAGGTGCAGCGCTGTCGACTGATGACTGGGCCTGGGCCGAGGCCGAGGCCGGCGTGGCCTGGGTGCGTGGCGCCACCGTCGAGGCCTTTGTGCCGCAGATGATCAATTTCGAGGTGCTGGGGGGCGTGAGCTTCAAGAAGGGCTGCTATCCCGGCCAGGAGATCGTCGCCCGCAGCCAGTACCGCGGCACGCTGAAGCGCCGCCTGCAGGTCTTCGAGACCGATGCGGCGGCGACGATCGGCCAGGAGATCTTCCACAGCGCCGATCCCGAGCAACCCGCCGGCATCGTCGCCGGCAGCGGCGCGCGCAATGGCCGCACCGCCATCGCCGCGGAGATCAAGCTCGCCGCTCTGGAAAGCGGCAGCCTGCATCTGGGCAGCACCGGCGGCGCCACGCTGCAGCCGCGCGCCCTGCCCTACGAGATTCCGCCCCAGGAATGAGCGTGCAGCTCTACGTCTACTACCGCGTCGCGGCCGACCAGGTCGACGAAGCGCTCATCGCCTTCCGCAAGGCGCGCGTCGAGGCGCCCATCGAGCTGCTGCAGCGGCCCGAGCCCAACGACCAGGGCCAGTGGACGTGGATGGAGATCTACCCCGAAGGCTGGGGCCACCGCGAGCCGCAGGTGGCAGCGGCCATGGTTCAGTGGCTGGCGAGTGAACGCAAGGTCGAGAGATTCGAGATGCTCGGCTAAATAGCCCTGACCATCTCCACATGCCCGATGCCCGCCTCTTCGAAAGGCTGGCCGCGCCGCTGGAAGCCGGCGCGCAGATAGAAGTTCTCGGCCGACAGCTGCGCATGCAGCAACACCTCGCGATAGCCCTGCTTGCGGGCCTCGGCCATCAATGCATCTAGCACCTGGCGGCCGATCTGCGTGCCGCGCATGGAGCGCAGCACGGCCATGCGGCCGATCTTCGCGACGCCCGGCACATGCTCCAGCATGCGGCCCGTGGCCAGCGGCACGCCGAAGCGGTTGCGAGCCAAGGCGTGCAGGCAGCTGGCGTCGGCGGCGTCCCATTCCATGTCGGCCGGGATGCCCTGCTCCTCGATGAAGACCTGGCGGCGGATGGCCCCGGCGGCCTCGCCGTGTTCGCGCCAGTTGCCGACGGCGACGTCGACGACGCTCTGGCCGCCCTCGAAGCCATGGATGACGTCGCGCAGCGAGTCCGGCAGGCGCTGCGGCGTCTGCGCTACCGGGTCGGCGAAGACATAGACCATGTCGGCCTGCACCAGCAGCTGGTCACCGCGGAAGAAGGCGCCGTCGACCTTCATGGAGCTGTTGCCGAACTCGCGGCAGCGCACGCCGATGTCCAGGCGGTCGTCGTAGCGGGCCGAGGCGAAGTAGTCCAGCGCAGCGCGGCGCACGAACAGGTCCCCACCGAGCAGCTTCATCGTGTCGGCGTAAGGCAGCGCCAGCGCGCGCCAGTAGCCGCTGATGGCCGTGTCCATATAGGTCAGGTAGTGGCCGTTGAAGACGATGCCCTGGGCATCGATCTCGGCCCAGCGCACGCGCAGCGGCTCGAGGAAGCGGAAGTCTTGGCGTTTCATGGCTGGAGATATTCCTTGATGGCCGCGGCGCAGAAGTCCAGCGCCGCGATGGCCTCGGGCAGGCTGCGACCCATCTTGATGAAGTCGTGGGTGACGCCGCGCGCCAGCTCGAGCTGCACCGGCACGCCGGCTGCGCGCAGCAGGTCGGCATAGGCCAGGCCTTCGTCCACCAGCGGATCGGCCTCGGCCAGCAGCACGGCGGCGGGTGCCAGACCGGCATGGTCTTCGGCTTCCAGCGGCGCGAAGCGCCAGTCGGCGCGCTGGTCGACGTCGATGTAGTGGCTGAAAAACCATTCGATGGTCGTTGCGTCCAGCAGATAGCCTTCGGCGAAACGGCGGTGCGAGTCGTGGCTCATGTGGGCCGCGGTGCCGGGCGTGATCAGCAGTTGCAAGGCCAGCGGCAGGCCGCGCTCGCGGGCGAAGAAGGCGGCGCTGGCGGCCAGCGTGCCGCCGGCGCTGTCGCCACCGACGGCCAGGCGCAAGCCATCCAGGCCGAGCGTGGCCGCATGGTCATGCAGCCAGGTCAGGCCGGCCCAGGCGTCATCCACGGCGGCCGGAAAGCGGTGCTCGGGCGCGAGGCGGTAGTCCAGGGCCAGCACGGCGGCGCCGCTGCGCTGGCTCAGCTGACGGCACAGGCTGTCATGGGTTTCGAGGTCGCCGATGGTGAAGCCGCCCCCGTGCAGATAGAGCATCACGGGCAGCTTGTCGGCGCTGGGCGCGTACAGGCGCGCCGGGCGGCCGGCGGCTTCGATGTCTTCGACACGGGCCAGCGGTGCCCGCGGCAGGTCGAGGATCTCGGCGCCCATGCGGTAGGCCAGGCGCGCCTCGCGCGCCGTCAGCGAATGAAAAGGCGGCCGCTTGGCGCGCTGGATGCGCGTCAGCAATTCGGCCATGCGGGGGGTCAGCGAGGTCTTCTTGTCGGTCATCGAGCCCGCATTGTCTGCGGTGGCACCCAGGGGTCGCGCAGCGGTGCCTGGAAGGCCTTCTCGTGCGTCGGCGCCACGCTGCCCGGCAGCTGCAGCGTGCCGGCACGATCGACGGCGACGACCGCACGCGCCTGCTGGGCCCGGCGCTCGGGCCCGAGGTCGGCCGCGGCGCGCAGGGCCAGGGTATTGGCATAGAAGGCCTTGAGGTCGGCCAGCTGGGCGATGCGCGTCTCGTCGGTGAGATAGCTCATGTGGCCGCCGGCATAGTTGCGGATCTTCACGCGCGTCGCATCGACGCGGGCCAGATCGGTCTCGGTCAGGTGAAAGGGCGTGGCCAGGTCGTGATAGCCGTTGACGGCCAGCACGCGCAGGCGCGGGTTCTGGGCCAGTGCGGCCGAGAGGTCGGGCAAGGTGTCGGGCAGCGACTTGCCGGCATGGCTGAAATCCCAGAAGTTGATGGCATTGCTGAGCACCACATAGGTCGACGCGTTGCGATAGCCGAGCTGGTCGCGCAGATGGGTGGCGATGCCGGTGGCGAAGCTGTCGTTGATCCAGGTGCTGGACACATCACCGTCGGCCGCCAGCGCGCTGCCGACGGCCGCCTTCATGCGGCCGTCGTAACGGCCCAGCTGCTGGCCGGAGATCAGCCAGATGCGGAAGTTGTCGGCCGACACGTTGAGGCTGTTCTGCCAGCGCGCCGCAGGCAGGCCGGTCAGGTCGGCCAGCGGCTGCCAGATCGTCGGCGTCGGCATCTGGGCGAACCAGGCCTGCAATGCCGGGGCGTAGACCTGGTCGGCGTAGACGCGGGCCTGCGCCGCCCAGGCATTGAGGTCGGTGGGCACGGGCTGGGTCAGGCGGTGGAAGGCGCCCACCGCGGCGAAGCTGGGCAGGTAACCACCGCAACCCTGGCCATTCGTGATGCCGCAATTGCTGTTGTAGTCCATGGCCGGCGACTGCAGCACCAGCCCGTCGAGCATCACGCCGGCCTCCTGCAGCCGGCGCGCCAGCACGGCCGTGCGCGGCCCGCCATAGCTCTCGCCATAGAGGTATTTGGGCGAGGCGGCGCGGTTGTTGACGGCGAGGTAGCGCTGGATGAAGTCGCGGAACAGGGCCGCGTCGCTGTCCACGCCCCAGAAGCTGCGGTTGGTGAAGGGCGCGATGGCCTGGGAATAACCGCTGCCCACCGCATTGACGAAGACGAGGTCGGTCTGGCCCAGCAGGTGCTCGGCGTTGTCGATCATCGGGAAGGGCCGCGCGGCCGTCGTGTCGGGCGCGTTGCTGACGAGGCGCTTGGGGCCGAAGCTGCCGAGCTGCAGCCAGACCGAGGCCGAGCCCGGACCGCCGTTGTAGAAGAAGGTGACGGGACGGGTCGACGCATCGGCACCGGGCTGGGTGTAGGCGACGTAGAACACCGAGGCCTCGGCCGCGCCATTGGCATCGCGGGCGATCAGGTGGCCGGCCGTGGCCGTGTAGCTGATCGTCTGCCCGTTGGCCGTCAGCGTCTGCGTGCTGATGGCGGCGGCCTCGACGACGCCTGACAGCGAGGCGTCGGAGGCCGAGGAGTAGACCGTCGTGTCGGTCAGCCCGGGCTGGTTGTCGACCGGCGGTGTCGGCGGCGCTGCCGAGCCCCCTCCTCCACCGCCGCCGCAGGCGGCCAGGACAAGCGAGAGCAGCAGGGCCGAGGTGGTAGTCGCACGCATGACGGCAAGTCTAGACATGCGGCACTACCATGAGGAAAGACATTGTGGAGAGCGCGCCATGGCCCAGATCCTCTACCTGACCCGCATCGAGCTCGAGTTCGGCGCCAGCCGCCTGCTGCCGGCCGAGTGCGAGCGCATCGGCATCCGCCGCCCCCTGGTCGTGACCGACGCCGGCGTGCGTGCCGCCGGTGTGCTGGACGAAGCCCTGGCGGCCTTCGAGGTCAAGCCGCCCGTCTTCGACCGCACCCCTCCCAACCCGACCGAGGCCGCCGTGCGCCTGGCGGTGGAAGTGGCCCGGGAGTTCGACTGCGACGGCCTCATCGCCATCGGCGGCGGCTCCAGCATGGACCTGGCCAAGGGCGTGGCCATCGCCGCCACCCACGAGGGCCCGCTGAAGCGCTACGCCACCATCGAAGGCGGTGCCGTCAACATCAGTTCCAAGGTACTGCCGCTGATCGCCGTGCCGACGACGGCCGGCACCGGCAGCGAGGTGGCGCGCGGCGCCATCCTGATCGTCGACGACGGCCGCAAGCTGGGCTTCCACAACTGGGAGCTGCTGCCCAAGGCCGCCATCTGCGACCCGGCGCTGACGCTGAAGCTGCCGCCGGCCCTGACGGCCGCGACCGGCATGGACGCCATCGCCCACTGCATCGAGACCTTCCTCGCGCCGGCCTTCAACCCGCCGGCCGACGGCATCGCCTGGGAGGGCCTGCGCCGCGGCTGGCAGAGCATCGAGCGCGCCACCCGCGACGGCAGCGACCGCGACGCGCGCCTGGACATGATGTGCGCCAGCGTGCATGGCGCCATGGCCTTCCAGAAGGGCCTGGGCGCCGTGCATTCCCTCAGCCATTCCCTGGGCGGCATCAACCCGCGCCTGCACCACGGCACGCTGAACGCCGTCTTCCTGCCGGCCGTCATCCGCTTCAATGCCGAAGCCGACAGCGTCAGGCGTGACGACCGCATCGCGCGCCTGGCCCAGGCCATGAACCTGCCCGGCCACGACGCCGACGCGGTGGCCGACGCCATCACGGCGCTGAACGCCCGCCTGGGTCTGCCATCGGGCCTGGCCGCCATGGGCGTGGGGCCGGAACTGGACGAGCGCATCATCGAGCATGCCCTGGTGGACCACTGCCACAAGACCAACCCGCGCATCGCCAGCCCCGACGACTACCGGAACCTGCTGGCCGAGTCCCGGTGAGCCGCGACATTGCGCATCGTTTGCAATGCCGACAGCGTGATCGAAGTCCCAGAACGAAGCCGACTTGACAGCAAGGCCGGCTCTAGCATCTCCTGTTGCCTCGCGCGCCTGCGCGGGATCGAGAAAAGAAGACTGGAGAGATCATGAACAAGCTATCCATCGGCAAACGGTTGGCGGCCGGTTTCGCGCTGGTGCTGGCACTGGCCGCCTGCGTCATTGCGCTGGCTTCGTGGCGCCTGAGCGCGACGGCCTCGGCGACGCGGCAGATGATGGACGAGCCGCTGGCCAAGGAGCGACTGATCTCCGACTGGAACCGCAACATCAACTCCGGCGTGCGCCGCACCATGGCCATCGCCAAGAGCTCCGACGCCTCGCTGGTGGAACTGTTCAAGGAAGACCAGGCCCAGTCCACGCAGTCGTCCAGCGTGATGCAGGACAAGCTCAAGGCCTTGATCCGCTCACCCGAGGAGCAGCGGCTGTTCGACGAGGTCGGCAAGGCGCGTCAGGTCTACATCGCATCGCGCGACGAAATCGTCAAGCTGAAGAAGGACGGGCAGGCCGAGGCGGCCGACAAGCTGCTGATGGACGTCTTCGTGCCGGGCTCCAAGGTCTATCTCGCCCGCATGCAGGAGTTCCTGGACTTCCAGCGCAAGGCCATCGACCAGACCGCCGCCGACATCGACGCGGCCAACGGCAACGGCCGTGCGCTGTTGCTGGTGTTCGGCCTGGTCATGCTGGCTCTGGGCATGGGCGCGGCCTGGGCCATCACGCGCAGCATCACCGTGCCGCTGGCGGCCGCCAACGAACTGGCCGAACGCGTGGCGGACGGCAATCTGATGCGCTCCGGCCAGGGCATGGTGGCGCGCTCCGACGAGATCGGCCAGCTGCAGACGACGCTGCGCCGCATGCGCGAGACACTGTCCCAGACCATCGGCAGCATCCGCGACTCCGCCGAATCCATCGGCACGGCGTCGGCCGAGATCGCCAGCGGCAACCAGGACCTGAGTGCCCGCACCGAGAAGGCGGCGTCCAGCCTCGAGGAGACGGCCAGCGCCATGGAGCAGCTGACCGGCACGGTGCAGAACTCGGCCGCCTCGGCCGGGCAGGCCAATTCGCTGGCCGTGTCGGCCGCCAGCGTGGCCCAGCGCGGCGGCGAGGTGGTGGCCCAGGTCGTCAACACCATGGACGAGATCAACACCAGCTCGCGCAAGATCGCCGACATCATCGGCGTCATCGACGGCATCGCCTTCCAGACCAACATCCTGGCGCTGAACGCGGCCGTCGAGGCGGCACGCGCGGGTGAACAGGGGCGCGGCTTTGCCGTGGTTGCGGGCGAAGTGCGCTCGCTGGCCGGCCGCTCGGCCGACGCGGCCAAGGAGATCAAGAGCCTGATCGGCAGCAGCGTCGAACGCGTGGAGGCCGGTTCCCGCCTCGTGTCCGAGGCGGGCAAGACCATGGACGAACTCGTCGGCGCCGTGCAGCGCGTCAAGGACATCATGGGCGAGATCACGACGGCGACGGCCGAGCAGTCCGACGGCATCGCCCAGGTCAACATCGCCATCGCCCAGCTCGACCAGGTCACCCAGCAGAACGCCGCGCTGGTGGAGCAGTCCACCGCCGCGGCCGAGAGCCTGCGCGAACAGGCCGCGACGCTGAACGGCGCCGTCGGCACCTTCCAGGTCGCGCGGAACTAGGCCTTTAGTCCCCACCGCCTCCGCAGCTCGAGCCACAACTCGAGCCGCAGCTGCTGCCGCCGCCATCCGAGCTGGCGTCGCAGCTGCTGTCGCTCGAACTCCAGCTGCTTCCACAACTGCTGCCGCTGTCGCTGCCTTGGCGCCGGCGCAGGGCCGTCGTCAGCTCCGACTGGGTCATCAGGCCCAGGGCCACCAAGCTGGCGCCGCAGATGGCTGCGTGCATCACGACATCGCCGCTGGGCTTGCCGAAGCCGTCGATCCGGCGATGCGCCAATGTGCCCTGCTGATAGCCGTAGGACCAGCCCGTGGGCAGGCGCAGCAGCCCGTCGAGGGCGAAGAGCAGCGGCAGCTTGGGTCCGAGCAGCTCCAGGCCTTCGCTGCGGCAGGCACCCGTCCAGCTGCGCGCCAGGCAGTCTTCGAGCGGCGCCTCCAGTTCGGCGTTTTCGCGGTGCTCCACGACGCGACCGAAGTAGCGCTGCTGCCAGGTGGCCAGTCCCGACGGATCCAGCTTCAACCACACATGCCAGACCGAATCGGCCGCCTTGCTGGGCAGGGCGCAAGCCCCCTGCCCCTTCTGCAGCCGACAGGCCTCGAAGAACTGCGCCAGGCCCAGCGAGCAGCGCAGCCAGGCGCCGTCGTCGGTGGCCAGGCCGGGGAATTCTTCGGGCGCGTGATGCGCCCAGGCGGCACGGACGGTGGAGGGGATTTGCCCGGCGGCCACGGTGGCCGGCGGGCAGCGCCTGCGCAGCGCCTCGCGTCGGCTGGCCTCCCGCTGCAGCGCCCACCAGGCGCCGAGACGGTGGACGAGGCTGAACTTTGTTTTTGTTGTTGTGTTGTTCATGGCGTCAGTCTGTGACCTGAGTATGACGCGCTCGTGACAAAGAAAAAGACCCGCCGAAGCGGGCCGTGAAAGTCAGGAGTTGACGTTCTGACTGTGATTGACCGTGGTGTTCTCAACCATGCTTGGCGTCGAAGAACTGCTCGTCTTCGGTCGAGCCCTTCAGGGCGGCCGTCGAAGCATTCGCCTCGATGGTCGTCGTGACGGCGTCGAAGTAGCCGGTGCCGACTTCGCGCTGGTGCTTGACGGCGGTGAAGCCCTTCTCGGCAGCGGCGAATTCAGCTTCCTGCAGCTCGACGAAGGCGCTCATCTGGTTGCGGGCATAGCCGTAGGCCAGGTTGAACATCGAGTAGTTCAGGCTGTGGAAGCCGGCCAGCGTGATGAACTGGAACTTGTAGCCCATGGCGCCCAGCTCGCGCTGGAACTTGGCGATGGTGGCGTCGTCCAGGTTCTTCTTCCAGTTGAAGGAAGGCGAGCAGTTGTAGGCCAGCAGCTTGCCCGGGAACTTGGCATGGATGGCGTCGGCGAAGGCCTTGGCAAAGGCCAGGTCGGGCTTGCCGGTCTCACACCAGATCAGGTCGGCATAGGGCGCATAGGCCAGGCCGCGGCTGATGGCCTGGTCCAGGCCGTTCTTGGTGCGGTAGAAGCCTTCGACGGTGCGCTCGCCGGTGCAGAAGGGCTTGTCGTTGTCGTCGATGTCGGCCGTGACGAGGTCGCCGGCTTCGGCGTCGGTGCGGGCGACCAGCAGCGTGGGCGTGCCCATCACGTCGGCGGCCAGGCGGGCGGCGACGAGCTTGGCGACGGCTTCGCGGGTGGGGACGAGCACCTTGCCGCCCATGTGGCCGCACTTCTTGGCGCTGGCCAGCTGGTCTTCGAAGTGCACGCCGGCAGCACCGGCCTCGATCATGGCCTTCATCAGCTCGAAGGCGTTCAGCACGCCGCCGAAGCCGGCTTCCGCGTCGGCCACGATGGGGGCGAAGAAGTCGATGTCGTCCTTGCCTTCGCTCCACTGGATCTGGTCGGCGCGCTGGAAGGTGGCGTTGATCTTCTTGACGACCTTGGGCACCGAGTCCACCGAGTACAGGGACTGGTCGGGGTACATCTCGCCGTTGCTGTTGGCATCACCGGCGACCTGCCAGCCGGACAGGTAGATGGCCTTCAGGCCGGCCTTGACCTGCTGCATGGCCTGGTTGCCCGTCAGCGCGCCCAGGGCGTTGACGAAGGGCTCGGTGTTCACCAGGCCCCACAGCTTCTCGGCACCGCGCTTGGCCAGGCTGTGCTCGATCTCGATGGAACCGCGCAGGCGCACGACGTCGGCGGCGGTGTAGCCGCGGGTGATGCCCTTCCAACGGGGGTTCTCGGCCCAGTCTTTTTCGAGGGCAACGATCTGTTGTTCACGGGTGAGGCGGGTCATGCAGTACTCCTTTGAAACATCGAAAACCGATGGCTCAAGACTAGGGCTTGGACCTCGCCTTGTGAAGGCCCGAGTCTTATATAAGACAAAAAACTTTTCCCATAACAAACAATGACTTGCGTTCTTATTTTCAAATCAAGAAAGGCAATTCTTCATAATGAGAAATCATGCGGCAGTGCAGCATGGGTGACTTTTTACGATATGAAAAGTGACTTTCGAATCGTGAGAACGAGGCCTTCAGAATGACCCGGCAACCACCGCAAAGACACCATGACCCTGCTGATCACACCCCGGCTGCGCCTGGAACCGCTGGAGGACCGGCATTTCGACGGCCTGTATGCACTCAACAGCGATCCGGCCGTCATGCGCTACATCACCGGCCGGCCCGACACCCGCGAGGACACGCAGGCCATGATCGATCGCGTGAAGGCGCGCTGGGCCGAGCTCGGCTATTCCTGGTGGGGCTTCATCCGCCAGGAAGACGGCCTGCTCATCGGCTGCGGCTGCATCCAGCACCTGAACCGCGACCCCTCGGGCCCGCTGGAGACCGGCTGGCGGCTGCGCCGTGACGTCCACGGCCAGGGCTATGCCAGCGAAGCGGCCCGCCACATGGTGGGCTGGGCCTTCAAGACCTTGAAGCCGGAACTGATCTGCGCCGTCTGCCAGCCTGAGAACACGCCCTCCTCCACCGTCATGGAGAGGCTGGGCATGAGCTACACCGGCATGGGCCGCTGGTATGACATGGACTGCAAGCGCTACGACGTGACTGCCGCGCAATGGCTCGAAAGCCCTGCAAAAGCGAAGTACGACGCTGAGGCATAGTTCGACCTACTTCAACCCCTTTGCATGGAGGAATCATGGCCAATACCGAACAACGCGGCAACAAGATGACGAAGAAACCGAAGAAGGACGCCGGTCCCGGCAAGGCAGCGGGCTCGGATCGCCCGGTGGCGCCGATGACGGCCGTCATGCCCAAGGGCAAGGAAGCCAAGCTGAAGGGCAAGTAAGCCCTTCGCTGGCCGGCTGCGGACTAGATGCCGCCGATGAAATAGCGCTTCAGGCCGGCCAGCACCATCTCGACGGCGATCGCCGTCAGCACCAGGCCCATCAGCTTCTCGATGGCCGACACGACCGAATCGCCCAGCAGCTTGCGGATGCGATCGGCCAGCACCAGCACCAGGCCCGACACCAGCAGGGCGACGCTGAGTGCACCAATCCAGGCATAGATGCGGTCGGGCTGGCGGGATGCCAGCAGCAGCACGGTCGCCATCGCCGAGGGCCCGGCCAGCAGTGGCACGGCCAGCGGAAAGATCAACGGCTCCTTGCCCGGCTCCAGGCCGTAGGCCGACTCGCCTGAGCTGCCGAAGATCATGCGGATGGAGATGATCATCAGGATGACGCCGCCGGCCACTTCCAGCGAGCGCTCCGACAGGTGCATGACCTCCAGGAAGCTGTCGCCCAAAAACATGAAGGCGAACAGCACGCAGAAGGCGATGCCCACCTCGCGCAGGGCCACACGCGTGCGACGCTCTTTCGGCACCGCACGCATGATGGGGATGAAGACGGGCAGGCTGCCGAGCGGGTCGAGCACCAGCAGCAGCAGGATCAGGGCGGAGAGGAAGCTGTGGTCCATCCGCCGATTGTCCCTGCCCGATTCACAAAGGTCAGTGGCGCTCGCGCGTCAGCGGGCCGAGCGCCGGGCCGCTCCCTAGCCGGCCCGCCAGGGGCGATGTGCTCGCCGGTCGCGCCGGCGAGCATCGCCGTCCCCCCGGGGGACCGACAGGACCCGCCTGCGTTCAGCAGGGCGGGCCCGGGCGAGGGGCTCCATCTTAGAAGCGATAGTAGGCCCGCGCGTAGTAGGACGCGCCGTTCAGGCCGAATTGCACGCTGTCGTAGTAGAAGCCGTTGTCGGTTTCGAACGGATCCTGGCGGGTCGGCTTGACGTTGAAGACGTTGTTGCCACCCACGCTGAGCTTCAGCGCCGGCGTGGCCTGCCAGCTCATGCCCAGATCCATCGAGGACTTGGGCTTGTAGTGCAGATAGACGCCGTCGGAGAAGCCACCCTGGGTCTGGCTGCCGAAGTGGATGAGCTTGGCCTCGCCCGTCCAGGCGCCCTGGCTGTACTCGAAGCCCAGCGTCGCCTTGGAACGCGGACCGCCCTGCTCCATGAAGAGGCGCTCGCGCTCCGACAGCAGCACGTCCTCGAAGCCCTTCAGCGATGCCGGCGCGTTGATGCCCGTCACCTTCGTGTTGCTCACGTTCAGCGCCAGGAAGGTATTGAGCTGGCCGGCGCCGAACTTGGCGCGGTTGGACGCGGTCAGGTCCAGGCCGCGGGTGCGGGTGTTGACGGAGTTGACGAAGAACTGCGCCTGACCGACGCCCAGGCCTTGCAGGATGGCGCCCAGGGCCGGGTAGTTGTCGGCGTCGAAGCGGCCCGACAGCACGATGCGGTCCCGGATGTTGATCTGGTAGAGGTCGACCGTGAAGGAGGTGTCGGTGCTGGGCTTGACCGTGACGCCCAGCGTGAAGTTCTTGGACTTCTCCTGCTTGAGGGCCGGCACGCCGGCGGCGGCCGTGATCTTGCTGCCGTTGGGGGCCAGCACCACATCCAGGGGCTTGCCGCTGATGAAGTCGGTGAAGGTGGACGAGAAGTAGAGCTGCTGCAGGCTGGGCGCGCGGAAGCCCGTGCTGGCGGCACCGCGCAGCAGCACTTCCTTGCTGGCCTTGAAGCTGCCGGCCAGCTTGGCCGTCGTCGAGGAGCCGAAGTCGCTGTAGTGCTCGGCGCGCACCGCGGCGTCCACGGTCAGCTCCGAGGTCAGGTTGGCTTCCCAGTCGAGGTAGAGGGCCTGGCTGTTGCGGCTCTTGTTGGTGGCGTCGGAAGGCTGGAAGCCCGGGAAGCCCTGGCTGCCGGCATTGCCACCGAAGCCCACGCCGTCGGCGTCGACATAGGAGCCGAGCTCGCCGGCGACGATGTCGTACTTCTCCTTGCGGTACTCGGCACCGAAGGCGATGTTGCTGCCTCCCAGCAGATCGGGGAAGAAGCGGCTGACGTCGAAGTTGGTCGTGGCCTGGTTGAAGCCGAAGCCACCGGCGTCGAAGCTGGTCGCGCTGATGCCCTTGCCGCCCGCCAGCAGGTCCTTGTTGGCGATGGAGGCGTTCAGCGTGTGGCTGATGTTGTAGCGCAGCTTGTTGCTGCCGTAGGTCTGGGACAGATCGGTGTCCCAGCCGGCGAAGATCGACTTCCAGCCGACGATGAGGTAGCGGTCCTCGATCTTGCCGTTGATATAGGGCACGAAGCCGTCGGGGTACATCGCGGCCGAGTTGCGGCTGGGGATGTCGTCAGAGCCGACGCCGCCACGCGCCCACGCGCCGGACGAGGCATCACGGTTCTGCGCGCCGACAGTCAGGTAGAGCTTGTTTTCGCCCGCCAGCGGGAACTCGCCGTTCAGATAGACCGTCTTGTTCTTGACCGCGGTGTCGCCGATGGTGCGGGGGCCGACGTTCTCGTCGTTGGGGTCGTTGCGGTTGGAACGGCCCCGGTCCTGCCATTCGCCCGTGATCCCCAAGGTTCCGTCGGCGATCTTGACGCCGCAATAGGCCGAGGCGAGATAGTTCTTGCCATCGCCGGCTGAGTACTGGCCGTAGCCGGCCACGGCCTCGCAGCCCTGCTTCTTCTTCAGCTGCACGTTGATGACGCCGGCGATGGCGTCGGAGCCGTACTGGGCCGCGGCGCCGTCGCGCAGCACCTGCACGTTGTCGATGGCCAGCAGCGGCAGGGAGTTCATGTCCGTGCCCGTCGCGCCGCGGTTGCGGGCGCCGAACAGGTTCACCAGGGCCACCGTGTGGCGGCGCTTGCCGTTGACCAGCACCAGGGTCTGGTCGGAGCCCAGGCCGCGCAGGGCTGCGGAGTCGATCAGGTCGGCACCGTCGGCGCCGGTCTGGCGCGTCGAGTTGAAGGACGGCGACAGGTATTGCAGGGTCTGGGCCAGGTCGAATTGACCCCCGCCCTCGGCCGTCTTGCTCATCGAGTAGATGTCGACCGGCACCAGAGTGTCCGTGCTGGAAGCGGCGGGCAGGGTCTTGCGCGAACCGACGACGGTGACGCGCTCCAGGCTGTTGTCCTGGGCAAAGGCCGACACGGTGGCGAAGAGGCTGAGCGCGGCAAGCGCGGTCGGCAGCAGGCGGGGGGCGTGCATGGGGTGAACTCCGTGAATGCGATATGTGATGGCCGCGGAGTTTGCCCCCCGCCATGGGGGTCCAGAGGGCGGGTGTTGTGGCCCGCCGACAGGTTTGAAACCAACGAAACGAACGAAGCTCCGGTGCAACCCGAGGGCGGGAAAACGAGGGGTTCAGGCCTCAGCCCCGCGGATGGTGCTCGGCGTGCAGCGCTTTGAGGCGCTCGCGCGCCACATGGGTGTAGATCTGCGTCGTCGACAGGTCGGCGTGCCCCAGAAGCAGCTGCACGGCGCGCAGATCCGCACCATGGTTGAGCAGATGGGTGGCGAAGGCGTGGCGCAACGTGTGCGGCGACAGTGGCGCCGTGATGCCGGCCGTCAGCGCGTGTCGCTTGATCAGGGTCCAGAACATCTGCCGCGTCATGCCGGCGCCACGGGCGGTGACGAAGAGGTCGTCGCTGCTCTGGCCGGCCAGGATCTCGGCCCGGGCCTCACGCAGATAGCGGGCCATCCAGTCGCGCGCGTGCTCGCCGAAGGGCACCAGGCGGGCCTTGCTGCCCTTGCCGGTGACGTGCAGCACGGCATCCTTGAAGGCGACATGGGCGCTCTTCAGCGTCACCAGCTCGCTGACGCGCAGGCCGCTGGCATACATCAGCTCCAGCATGGCGCGGTCGCGCAGGCCCAGGGCCGTGTTGACGTCTGGCGCCGCCAGCAGGGCCGAGACCTGGGCCTCGCTGAGCAGCTTGGGCACGCGCAGCGGCTGCTTGGCCGCCGTCAGCTTCAGCGTCGGGTCGGCCTGGATGCGGCCTTCGCGCAGGGCCCAGCGGAAATAGCGCTTGAAGACGGACAGGCGCCGGTTGGCACTCGTCGCCTTGCCGGCCGGCTTGGCGGCGGCGTATTCGAACAGCTTGAGTTCGCTGCAGGCATCCAGCGACACCGGCGCCAGCCAGGCCGCCAGCGCCACCAGGTCGCGCCGATAGGCCGCCTGGGTGTTGGCGCTCAGGCCGTCTTCCAGCCAGAGCGCCTCGATGAAACTCTCAATCCCGGGGTCAGCGGCCACGGCGCATTCCGTATTCGGGCCGAGCGCCGGGCCGCTCCCTAGCCGGCCCGCTCTGGCGATGTGCTTGCGGATCAACGCCGCAAGCATCGCCGTCCCCTTGTATCTTCCCAATTGGACGCTCAGCCGGTGTTGCTGAGAGTCTGCGATGTCGCG
>NZ_JBYSZK010000021.1:0-30215 GCF_058787015.1 Roseateles sp. FW305-36
GACTGGGGGTTTGGCGATTTCCAGTCTCTCAAAACCTCGCCGGGTGAACACCCGCAACAACCTATTGAACCTTCACAACTAGATCCATACAAGCGCGATGGCATTCCCTGGACGTCGGCGCCACACTCCGGCTATCCGCGCCCCCAAAATCGGTCACCATGAACGAACTGCTCGCCGCCTACCGCTACACGACCAACAACTACGCCCAGATCGAGAAGAGCAAGCGCTGCGGCTGCTGCAACTGCGTGCAGATCTTCAGGCCCGATGCCATCGTCGGCTGGACCGGCCTGACGGTGCAGAACATGGACGACCCCAAGGCCATTGCCGACCAGACCGCCATGTGCCCCCACTGCGGCAGCGAGGCCGTCATCGGTGACGGCTGCGGCATCCTGATCACGCCCGATTTCCTGGCGCGCATGAACGAGGCCTGGTACCAGCGGACCATGATCCACCGGCCGGCGGCCAAGAAATGAGGGCGCTCGGCCTGCCGGAGCCTTGAGGATGGATTTGCTGGCGGTCTTCACGACGGTGGCCACGCAGGAGCAGGCCGACGCGCTGGCGCGCACCGCCGTCGAGGGCCAGTTGGCCGCCTGTGTGCAGACCGAGGCCATCCGCAGCACCTATCGCTGGCAGGGCGCCATCGAATGCGAGGCCGAGGTGAGGCTGATGTTCAAGACCAGCCGGGCCCTCTACCCCGCGCTGGAAGCGGTCTTGCGAGCGCAGCACCCCTACGAGCTGCCGGCGATCTTCGCGCTGCCGGTTGTCCAAGCCTCGGCCGGCTACACGGCCTGGGTGCAGGCATCCCTGCAGACCTGAAGCCCCGCCGGGCGCATACTGCCCCCATGGCCATCGCCCATGCCACTGCCGGTCAGGTCATCGACATCCTTCCCGGGGCGGCCGACCCTGACGGTGCAAGGACGGTCGCGCTGTTCAAGTCACGCGACCTCGAGGTCATGCGCCTCGTGCTGCCCGCCGGCAAGGCGCTGCCGCCGCACAAGGTGGCGCGCGAGATCACCATCCAGTGCATTTCGGGCACCCTCGCCGTGACGACAGCGGCCGGCCGCCAGCAGGTGCGGCCCGGCCAGCTGCTCTATCTGGACCGCGAAGCCATGCATGACGTGCTGGCCCTCGAAGACGCCATGGCCCTCGTGACCATCGTGCTTCCCTGATTCAGTTTTCCAGCGTGCGCGCCGAAGCCAGCTCCGGCCTGAGCTTCAGCATGCCCTCCATCACCTGCCCCGAGAACAGCGCCGCGCCCCTGGGGCCGAGGTGGGTGCGGTCGAAGCGCGGCGGCGCCTCGGCCAGCGTGTCGGCGCCGGACTGACCCAGGGCCGCGACGGCGGCATGGCTGACGGCATTCAGGTCCAGCACCGGGACGCCCTGCTCCGCGCCGACCTGGATGACCGCCTCGGCCCAGGGCCGCAGGTCATTGGCGAGTTCGCCGTCCTTGAAGGTCCGGCGTGTCAGCGGCGTGATGAGCACGACTTCGCCACCGGCCGCCTTCACGTCCTTCACATAGCCCGCCATGTTGGGACCGAACTCGGTGGCGAGGTCGGTGGACCGGCCGGGCTTGCCGGGCTGGTCGTTGTGGCCGAACTGGATCAGCACCAGGGTCTTCTGCTTCGCACCGTTATCACCGCGCTCGTTGAGCAGGGCCAGCACCGTGTCCCACAGACCTTCCGCGCGGAAGCTCTTGCTGGAGCGGCCGCCGCGCGCGAGGTTGAGGCAGGCCACCTGCTGGAAACGCGCACACAGCGCATTGCCGTAACCGCTGCGCGGGGCCATCGTCGAGTCGCCAACGAGGATGAGGCGCGGGCCGGTGGCGACATTGGCGGTGGTCTCGCCCTTCGGCGCGGGCGGTGCCTGGGCCACGGCGGCGCCACTCAACAGCAAGGCAAGGAGAGCAAGTCGTTTCATGACGTCAGGGTGGCTCAAGGCGCGGGCACCCAGCCGCCGGGCGCACCGGTGGCGATGGTCGAGTTCTGGAAGATCTCGGCTCGCGTCGTCAGGCCGGCGGCGGAGCCCAGCGGCTTGGCCAGCACGACATTGGTCGCGACGTTGCTGACCTTTACGGAGGCCAGGCCCAGGCGCGCACTGACGTCCAGCGGCGCGCCACTGAGGTCCATGCTGCCGAACTCACGCCAGCCCACCGTGTCGGTCGTGCCGCCGTCAAGCGTGCCCGCCCAGGATGGCGGGTTGCTGCCGCAGGGGCCCGTGCCCACACCGGTCTTGCTGGTGCCCGTGCCCACGCACCAGCCCAAGGGCAGGATGTGCGAACCCATCTGGGTGTTCACGAAGGCGATGTGGTCGATATAGGTCGTGGACGTCGTGCCGCCACTGCGGGCCAGATAGGCCTGGCTCACGGTGGGCTCGGCGGTGAGGCGGCTGTTCAGGAAGACGAAGCCCTTGTCACCGGCCGTGGCGCGCGACTGCAGGATGAAGCCGGCAGAACTGCTGGCCGTGTCGGCCACGGAGCGGATCTCGCAGTCCTCGAACAGGCTGGCCATCACGCTGCCCCAGATGAAGTCGACATTGCCGGCGACCAGGGACTGGTAGAACCAGTTGTAGCCCTTGAGCTGCAGGGTGTCCTGCTGGCTCAGGAAGTTCATCTGCCTGGCCACCAGGCGCGCGGCGGCCGCCGTCGTGCTGGTGTTGAAGTAGATCGCCTCGGCCTGGTTGTCCCAGCTGGTGCTGCGCACGTGGGGGTTCTGCAGCGTGAAGTTCTGCAGCGTCAGCAGGTCGGCCGTCTCGACCAACAGCGACGCGCGACCGCCGCCGAGGACGCGGTGGCCGACCGTCTTGCCCGAGGTACTCAGCGCCGTGCCGGCGGTGGCGCTGCTGGCACCGCTGCCCGAGTTCAGCGACTCGAAGTTGACGTCGCCCACCACCACGCCGTCGCGGCTCTCGCCGACGATGCTGAGGTTGGCGACCTTGCGCAGGATGTTGAGCTCGGGGTAGCTGCCGTTGGCCAGATGGATGGTCTTGGCCGTGGCGACGGTGTTGCAGCCGTTGGCGGCCGGGCTGTTGGTCGAGCAGTTCTTCATGACCCAGTTCAGCGCGCCCTGCAGGGTGCGGAAGTCGGCCGTGGTGCCGCTGTCGTCGACGTTGATGCTGGTGAAGCTGGCCGGCGCGGCGCGGGTCGTGAACTTCCAGCCGTCGGCCTTGCCGATGCCGGCGAAGGCGGCGCCCTTGATGGTGCCACCCAGCACGGACGCATCCATCGTCACGTAGTAGGCCGTGCCGAAGTCCAGCTTGTTGCTGTGCAGCTTGATCGAGGCCGTGCTGTTGCTGACGCTGACCGGGCGGTACCAGACATAGCGGGCGAATGTCGCGCCATCGGGCATGGCGCCCAGGCCCAGCGCGTCGATCTCGAGGTTGCTGCGGGCCAGCACGTTCTGCGTGTCGCTGGCCGAGGGCGCCGTGCCGACGTCGATGCTGTCGACCAGCACGTCGTCGCTGACGCGGTAGACGCTGACCTTGCCGGCCGTGCCTATGCTGGGCGGCGCGTCGAAGGACAGCGACAGCCGCGTGTCGGTGTGCACATTGACCTCGTTGGCGGCGGGCGACCTGGTGCCTGCCACGCCGCTGACATTGCCGCTGCCGCTGATCTGCGTGGAGATCTTCCAGGCGCCGGCCAGGGCCAGATTGTTGGCCTTGACCAGGGCAGACGGCCGCGGCTTGTAGGCATAGCCCGGCGTGAAGGCCGCGCCTGGCACGACGCTGCAGGCGCCCAGAGCGGCGCCGTTCAACGTCGAGCCGCTGTCCTGGAAGATGCCGCTGTGGTCGGAGCTCGGGTAGCTGACGACGCTGTCGCAGCCCACCGCCCCATCCACGGCGAAGACGTTGTTGTGCGACAGGATGTTGGCCTGCTTGCCCGCGCCGATGCTGTAGCTGTGCGGATAGGGGTTGGCCGTCTTGCTGCCGACGAAGTAGTTGTTGAAGACGTGGACCTGGCCGAAGCGCACGCGCGGCACGCGCTGGGTCACACCGTTGAAGACGTTGTTGGCGAAGGTGATGCGCAGCTTGCCGGCATCGCTGGTCAGGCTGTCGGAGCCACCGATCAGCATGGTCTTGTCGTGCTGGGCGACGACGTTGTAGGAGACCGTGATGAGGTCGGCGCCCTTGGTGATGTCGATGGCACCGTCGTGGCACTGCTTGGTCTTGCCGTTCTCTAGGGCCAAGGTGTCGTCGGTGACCGGCGCGTCGGTGATGGTGTTGCGGTCGATCCAGACCTGGGTGGCCGTCACGATGCCGATGGCGTCGTACTGTGAGTTCCAGTTGCCGGTGGCGCCGTCGGTCGGGTCCCAGATGGGGCCGACGTCGCAGGGCGCGACCAGGTGCAGGTTGCGCACGATGACCTGGCTGATGCCGGTGATGTCGATCCAGGCGTTGATGAAGCCGGCACCGGGGCCTTCGCCGATCAGCGTGGTGTTGCTTGTCAGCTTGACGCGCGCCCTCACCTTCTGGTCGGCCGTGTTCGCGAAGGGCGTGCCCTCCGTCATGTCGATGGTGCCGGCCACCTTGATGATCTTGGCCGCGTTGCCGCCGTTGGCCAGCGCGTTCAGCAGCTCGGCGCGGTTGTGCACGGTGTAGATGTGCTCGGGCGTGGCGGCACTGCCGCCGACGGTGCCCGCCCCCCAGCCGTCGCTGGGCGCCACCTGCTGGGCGACGTCGACGGCCCGGGCCTGCAGGCTCAGGGCCAGCAGGACGAGGCCGCCCAGGCGTTGCAGGCCCTTCATGCCGACCTCCGCGTGCGCGACAGCGCCAGCAGGCCCAGGCCCGCGCCGAGCAGCGCGAGGCTGCCCGGCTCGGGCAAGGCGCGGGCGGCGAGCTGGGTCGTGAAGCTGCCGAATTGGCTGTCGAAGCCGACCTGGTTCAAGGTCAGGCCGACGGTGTGCGCATCCAGCACCTGCAGGCTGATGCTGCCCCCCAGGACCTCGCTCATGTCCAGTGCGGTGAAGCCCGTGATGGGCAGGCCCAGGCCGGCGAAGCTGAAGGTCAGCGTGTAGCTCCCGGCCAGGCCGGCGCTGCCGCTGTTGTTCCACACCTGGATGCGGCCGTCCTCGAAGAAGTCGATGCCGACGGCGGCGTCGCCGGTGAGGAACTCGAGGTCGGCGGCGGCCACGGCCGTCACGTTGCTGCCCGCCTCGTCGGCGAAGCCGTGATCCAGCCCGAGCAGCGTCGAACTCGCGCCGCTGACCTGGCCGGTGACGAGGGTGCCGGCAGGCAGCGTGAAAGCCGCGTGGGCGGAAGTCGCGGCCAGCCATGCAGCGGCTGCGACCGCAAGGGTCCTGAAGGTCTTCATGAATGTCTCCGGGGTGAGGTCGGTCTCGCCATCCGGCGGCCGACGCTGCTTCGGGATCAGAAGGACCTGCAGGGTCCCGCGAACAATAAGGGCACAGACGACAGGTCCGTGCCCTCGGGGGGGCTAGGCCAGGGGCGGCTTAGAACTTGTAGCGGCCGCCGATGATGAATTCACGGCCGGTGTAGTTGTTGACGACGACGTTGTTCATCGCGCGGGAGATGAACTGGTCGTTGGGCTGGTTGGTCAGGTTGGTGGCCTCGAAGGTCAGCTGCAGCTGCTTGTTGACCTGGTAGCCCAGCGACATGTCGACGTTGAAGGTCTTGTTCTTGCCCGCCACGTCCTGGTTGTTGCCGGCCGGGATGGTCTGCAGGAAGGCCGAGCGGGCCGAGCTGGAGATGCGGCCGCTGAAGATGCCGTCGTCGTAGTAGACCGACAGGTTCCAGGAGCGCGGCGACAGGTTGACGAGGTCTTCCGTGACGGTGGCGGCGCCGACCGCCGCGGAGATCACGTAGTCCATCTTGGACTTGACCTGGGTGTAGTTGGCCAGGATGCCGAAGTTCTTGCCCCAGCCCGGCAGGAAGCTGAAGGGCTGCTGCACATTGATCTCGAAGCCGGTCAGCTTGCCGCCCGGGCTGTTGACCGGGGCGCTGACCAGGAAGATCTCGTCACCCGTGAAGTTGCTCGGCAGCAGCGCCATCGGCAGGCCGGTCTGGTTGTAGGGCACGTTGCGGCCCACCGTCAGCACATAGCTCTTGATGTCCTTCTGGAACACGCCCAGGCCGATGAAGCCGTTCTTGGAGTGGTACCACTCGCCGCTGAGGTCGAAGGTGGTGGCGCGGAAGGGGTCCAGGGCCGGATTGCCGCCGGTATAGCTGAGCGTGCCGGTGGTGGACAGCGTGCCGCCCGGGTTCAGGTTCTGCAGCGGTGGGCGCGACATGACCTTGGCCGCGGCGGCGCGCAGGATGATGTCCTTGGTCAGGTTCAGCGAGACGTTGGCCGAGGGCAGCCAGTCCCCGTACTCGCGCGAGGCGGAGACGGCGCTGCCGCCGCCGGTCGCCAGGTAGCCGCTGGCGACGATGGCCGTCTTCACATAGCGCGTGCCGAGGTTGCCGCGCACGGCCATGCCGCCCAGGCGGGTCTCGAAATCGGCCATCAGCCAGGTGCCGGTGTCGGTTTCGCTGATGGCGCGGTTGCCGCCGCGGGCGCTGCCGTTGGTGATGGAGCTCAGGGTGTAGTCGCCCGGGCCGCCGGCCGGCCCGGTCTTCAGGCAGTTGCAGTAGATGTCGTAGGCCTGGGCGATGGCATCCAGGTTGGGAATGACCCAGGACGTGATGGAGCCCGCGGGCAGGTTCTCGCCCTTGCCGAAGCCCGTCAGCGTCGTCGTCAGGCTGGCGGCGCTCACGCCGGCCGGCAGCGTGTTCATGGTCTCGACGGTGCGGCGGATGTCGTAGCTGGTGAACTTGAACTGCTTGTAGCTGGCGCCGCCCTTCAGGGTCAGCACGTCGGGGATGACTTCCCAGGCGACGTCGGCGGTCAGCACGTCCTGGCGGTTGGTCACGCCGTTGGGACGGATGCGGACCTCGCTGGGCGTGAAGTTGGCGATGCTGGTGGCACCGACGGGCACGCCGTAGATCTTCAGGCCGCCATTGGGATCGGCCGGGTTCAGGTTGCCGTAGCCCAGCAGCGGGGCGCGGTCGTCGCCACGGGCGTCGAACACATAGCCGTCGACATTGGGCGCGTCCAGCGTCGTCGTGGTCTGGATGGGGTTGCGGAAGCGCGAGGTCGCGCGGCCGCCGCGCAGGGTCAGCTTCAGCGTGTCGGTGATGTCCTGCTCCACCGTCAGCGAGGGCTGGCTGAACTCGGTGCTCAGCCGGTCGAAGCGCGACTCGGCGCGGATGTCGACGCCATTGAACTTGCCATACAGCATCTGGCCGTTGGGGTCGAACTGCGCCGCCAGCACGCTGGTCTGTTGCTTGCCGCCGGCCGACAGGGCGCGGCTGAAGGAGATGGCTTCCAGGAAGTCTTCCTGGCGGGTCGCCTCCAGCTTGGAGTACAGCATGTCGAAGGTGATCAACATGCTGTCGGCCGGGCGCACCTGGATGGCGCCGGTCAGGCCCGTGCGCTCCTGGTCATGCGTGAGGCGGCCGTAGCGCGGCAGGCGCGGATGGAAGTTGGTGGCCTTGCTGGCCTCGTTGTAGGCGGCCAGGTTTTCCGGCGTGTTGGGCAGGCGCAGCACGCCCTGGGCGGCCGGTCCGCAGGTGGTGGCGGTGGAGCCGGTGGGCAGATTGGTGGTCACGCCCTGCGGCGGGCACCAGCCGCTGAAGGTGTTGCCGCTGGACGGGCCGTTGTCCCAGCGCACCGTGCTGAAGCCTTCCTCGTAGACCTTGCGCTTGGAGTAGGCGCCGGACAGCAGCAGGCCGATCTTCTTGTCGGCGAAGGTGTTGGAGATCAGGAAGGAAGCCTTGGGCGTGGCCTTGCCCGACAGGTCGTTGTAGGTGCTCTTCAGCGAGACGGCGGCCTGGAAGCCGCGCAGGTCGAAGGGACGGGCCGTCTGCAGGTCGATGGTGGCGCCCAGTGACCCTTCGTCGACGTCGGCCGAGCTGCTCTTGCGCACGGTCAGGGAATTGAAGAGGTCGGCGGCGAAGACGTTGAAGTCGAAGGCGCGGGTGCGGTTGGCGCCGCCGGAGCTGTCGGTGCCGCCGGTGGTGGCCAGGGCCTCGATGCCGTTGATGCGGGTGCGGGCGAAGTCGCCGCCCAGGCCGCGCACGGTGATGTTGCGGCCTTCGCCGGCGTCGCGGTCGATGACCACGCCCGGGATGCGCTGCAGCGACTCGGCCAGGTTGGTGTCCGGGAACTTGCCCATGTCCTCGGCCTTGATGACATCGACGATGCCCTTGTCCTGGCGCTTGGCGTTCAGCGCGCTCTCCAGCGAGGCGCGGATGCCGGTGACGGTCACCGTTTCAAGCTGCTGGGATGCAGCCGGCGCGGTCTGGGCCCAGGCGGGCGCGGCAGAAAGCGTGACGAGGGCGACGGCCAGGGCCACCGGGCTGAGAGCCGGGCGGTGGGACGGACGAATTGCGGGCATGTGATGTCTCCTGGTGCAAGGCCACCTGGGCGCAAGGCGCCGGCGACTCTCGGGTTATTCAAGGCTTGTGAACCCGGGCGCACGCAGGGCACCCGTCGATCTTTCGGGCCGGCGACGCTGCAGTGCGAGCGCCGGTTCGATCACCGCGACTACAGGTAGTCGTCGCGGCGAGGGGAAAACTGGTCGAGCAGGGTGGCGCCGTCATCGAGGGCGACGACGCCGTGCATCGTCAGGCGGGGGGCCACGAAGGCGTCGCCGGGCTTCAGAACGCACTTCTTGCCGCCGACGTCGCACTCGAAACGGCCGGCGATCACGTAGGCGATCTGGTCGTGGGCGTCGTGGGCGTGGGGGGTGCCGATGGCGCCCTTGTCGAACTGCACCAGCACCGACATCAGCTCGGGCGTGTGGCCCACGATCTTGCGGCGGATGCCATCGCCCAGCTCGTGCCAGGGGGTGTCGTCATTGAGGAAGAAGCTGCTCATGGTTGTGCGTTTTTGTCTGGCTTGTGAACGATGATAGGCGGAAGATGCAAAAATCGGAACGTCGGTTCACTAATTAGAAACCATGATTCCGCAACACTTGCCGTCTGCCTAAAGTCGTGGCATCGGAAAAAGTGGAACTGCGTTTCAACCTCCAGTTCAACCGATTCCCAGCCACCGCGGCAGCCCGAGCTCCGCGCAACCGGTGCCTCCCGGCACCTTGGAAAAAGACATGGTTCTTCAGAACTTCAATCTGGCCGGCAAGACGGCCATCGTGACCGGCTGCAACACCGGCCTGGGCCAGGGCATGGCGCTGGCACTGGCGCAGGCGGGAGCCGACATCGTCGGCGTCAACGTCTCCGAGCCGGACGAGACCAAGGCCGGCGTCGAGGCCCTGGGCCGGCGCTTCCTGGACCTGCGCGCCAATCTCGGCGACGTCAGCTGCATCGCCGACCTGGTGGCCCAGGCCAAGGCGTTGAACGGTGGCGTGCACATCCTGGTCAACAACGCCGGCATCATTCGCCGCGAGGACGCCATCAAGTTCTCGGAGGCCGACTGGGACGACGTGATGGACCTGAACCTGAAGTCGGTGTTCTTCCTGTCCCAGGCGGTGGCCAAGGTCTTCATGGCCCAGGGCACGGGCGGCAAGATCATCAACATCGCGTCCATGCTGAGCTTCCAGGGCGGCATCCGCGTGCCCTCCTACACCGCCAGCAAGAGCGGCGTCATGGGCATCACCCGCCTGATGGCCAACGAGTGGGCCTCGCACGGCATCAATGTCAACGCCATCGCGCCGGGCTATATGGCCACCAACAACACCGCCCAGTTGCGCGCCGACGAGCAGCGCAACAGCGCCATCCTCGATCGCATCCCGGCCGGCCGCTGGGGCAAGCCCGAGGACCTGGCCGGCCCGGTGGTGTTCCTGGCGTCGACCGCTTCAGACTACGTCAACGGTTACACCATCGCCGTCGACGGCGGCTGGCTGGCACGGTGAGCCCACCCCCTACGCGCTGCGCTTGCCCCCTCGAGGGGGCAAGCCAGCGGCCCGGCAAAGCCGGATCCGCGGCTTCGCTGGATGATCCGCCGGCTGACGCGGCGGATTCCTGGCCATCACCGACGGAGACACGGTGAGATGTACGAGAACAAAAAACTAGGCTTCCTGTTCGTCCTGCCATTCGTGCTGGGCGTGCTGCTGTTCAAGCTCTTCCCCTTCGTGATGAGCTTTGCGCTCAGCTTCACGCAGTACGACCTGATCGACCCGCCCGAGTGGGTCGGCATGCGCAACTACGAGGAGATGCTGACCGGCGACCCGCTGTTCAGGAAGTCGCTCGGCGTCACGCTGACCTTCGCGCTGCTGGCAGTGCCGCTGCGCGTGGGCTTCGCCCTCGTCGTGGCCCAGGTGTTGAACTTCCGGCTCAAGGGCATCAACGCCTTCCGTGCGGCCTTCTACATTCCGTCCATCCTGGGTGGCTCCATCGCGGTGGCGGTGCTGTGGCGCTTCGTGTTCGCCAAATACGGGCTGGTCAACATCATCCTCAGCAAGCTGGGACTGGAGCCCATACCCTGGCTGGCCGATGAGCACTATTCGATGTGGACCATCGTGCTGCTGTTCACCTGGCAGTTCGGCTCGGCCTGCGTCATCTTCCTGGCCGCGCTGCAGAACGTGCCCAAGTCGCTGTATGAGGCCGCCGAGATTGATGGCGCCAGCGTCAATCAGCAGTTCTGGAAGATCACCGTGCCCCTGATCACGCCGGTCATCTTCTTCAACCTGATCATGCAGATGGTGCATGCCTTCCAGGAGTTCAACGGGCCCTATCTGATCACCGAGGGCGGCCCCCTGCATTCCACCTATGTGCTGGCGCTGTACATCTACGACCAGAGCTTCCGCTTTTTCAACCTGGGATATGGCGCGGCGCTGAGCTGGGTGCTGTTCGCCCTGGTAGCGGGCCTCGCCGCGATCTCCTTCTGGAGCAGCAAGTACTGGGTGTTCTACGCCGGCGAAAAGGACATCAAGAAATGAGCGCCGCCGCAGAAATGAACGAACGCGCCGTTGGCGACGACGGCAAGACGCCCTGGCTGCGCTATCTGCTGCTGGCGGCCACGGCCATCGTCATGCTCTACCCGCTGCTGTGGCTGGTGGGCGCCTCCTTCAAGAGCAACAGCGAGATCTTCACGTCGGCTGGCTTCTGGCCAGCCAAGTTCTCGCTGGACGCCTACGCCAAGGGCTGGAAGACCAGCACCGAGTACACCTTCGCGACCTATTTCCTGAACAGCTTCCTCATCACCATCCCGCGCATCATCGTCACGGTGATCTCCTGCGTGCTGGTGGCCTATGCCTTCGCCCGCTTCGAGTTCTGGGGCAAGAAGATCCTGTTCAGCATCATGGTCGGCACGATGATGCTGCCGCTGATCGTGCTGCGCCTGCCGCAGTACCTGGTCTTCCGCGAGCTGGGCTGGCTGGACAGCTACCTGCCCTTGATCGTGCCGTCAGCCTTCGCCACCGACACCTTCTTCGTTTTCATGCTGGTGCAGTTCCTGCGCGGCATCCCGCGCGACATGGAGGAGGCGGCCCTCATCGACGGCTGCAACGCGCTGCAGCTGCTCTGGCACATCATCGTGCCCCTGCTCAAGCCCGCCATCATCAGCGTCGTCGTCTTCCAGTTCATCTGGACCATGAACGACTTCATGGGCCCGCTGATCTACCTCGCGTCGGTCGAGAAATACCCGGTCAGCCTGGCGCTGAAGATGAGCATCGGCGCGACCGAGGAGGTCGAGTGGGCCAATGTCATCGCGATCTCGGTCGTCGCGCTGATCCCCTCCGTCGCGGTCTTCTTCGCGGCACAAAAACATTTCATCGAAGGCGCCACCTCCAGTGGCGTGAAGGGATAAGGCCGTGGCCGCTGTTTCCTTGCGCAAGGTCGAGAAGACCTACCCCAATGGCTTCAAGGCCGTGCATGGCGTCGACCTCAACGTGCGTGACGGCGAGTTCATGGTCTTCGTCGGCCCCTCGGGCTGCGCCAAGTCCACGCTGCTGCGCATGGTGGCGGGGCTGGAGTCCATCAGCGGCGGCGAGCTCAACATCGGCGGCCGCGTGGTCAACGACCTGCCGCCCAAGGCGCGCGGCATCGCGATGGTGTTCCAGAACTACGCCCTCTACCCGCACATGACGGTCTACGACAACCTGGCCTTCGGCCTGAAGCTGGCCAAGACGGGCAAGGCCGAGCTGGACCAGCGCGTTCGCCACGCCGCCAAGCTGCTGGAGATGGAGCATCTGCTGGAGCGCTACCCCAAGCAGCTGTCGGGCGGCCAGGCCCAGCGCGTGGCGGTCGGCCGCGCCATCGTCAAGAAGCCTGAGGTTTTCCTGTTCGACGAGCCGCTGTCCAACCTCGACGCCAAGCTGCGCGCCGCCATGCGCGTGCGCCTGACCGAACTGCACCGCTCGCTGCGCGATGCCGGCCAGCCCGCCACCACCATCTACGTCACCCACGACCAGACCGAGGCCATGACCATGGGCGAGCGCATCTGCGTGCTCAAGGCCGGCGTCATCCAGCAGGTCGACACGCCGACGGCCCTCTACGACCGCCCGGCCAATGCCTTTGTCGCCAGCTTCATCGGCTCACCCGAGATGAATATCGTCAATGCGACGCTGAGCGACGACGCAGTGGTGCTGGGCGGCATCAACCTGCCCTTGCCGCTTGGGCGCTTCGGCCCGGTGCCGCAGGGCCCGCTGCACTTCGGCCTGCGGCCTGAGCACATCGGCCTGCAGGCCAAGCCTGGCAGCGTCGCTGTGCAGGCCACGCTGAAGTTCTGCGAAAACATGGGCGCCGAGGTCTTCACCTATGTCGACGTCGGCGGTGTGGCCTTCAGCGCGCGCATCCCCGCCGAGGAAGGCCTCGCGCTGGCCAGCTTGCCGCGTGGCTCGGCGCTGAGCCTGCACTTCCAGATGAACCACGCCCATCTGTTCGCGGCGGGCGACGACGGCCCGAGCTACCTGGCATGAGCATCCATCGCCGCATCGTCCTCGCCAGCGCGCTGGCCGCGCCCTTCGTGCACGCCCAGGAGCGGCCCGTGCTGCGCTTCGCCTGGTGGGGCGGCGCCAGCCGCCACCAGTCCACGCTGGCCGCGCTGAAGGTCTTCGAGCAGCGCCATGGCGTCAAGGTCAAGGCCGAGTACATGGGCTTCAACGGCTATCTGGAGCGGCTCACGACCCAGATCGCCGGCCGCTCCGAGCCCGACGTCATGCAGATCAACTGGGCCTGGCTGGCCATGTTCAGCAAGCGCGGCAATGGCTTCACCGACCTGAACGGGCTGACCAAGGAACTGGCGCTGGACCAGTTCACCGAGGACGACCTCGCCTACGGCCGCGTGCAGGGCAAGCTCAACGCCCTGCCCACGTCCTTCAGCGCCCGCATCTTTTTGTGGAACCAGACCGCCTTCGGCCGCGCCGGCCTCAAGCTGCCCGAGACCTGGGACGAGCTCTTCGCCACCGGCCCGGTCTTCCGCGCCAAGCTGGGCGACAGCGCCTACCCGCTGGACGGCGAGCTCTACGACATGATCCTGCTGTCGCAGAGCTTCATCCAGCAGAAGCACGGCACGCCCTTCGTCGACCCGGGCAGGCCGCATGTGGCCATGAGCCCGGCCGCGGCGCTGGAATGGGTGCAGACCTACAAGCACCTCATCAGCTCGCATGTGGCCACGCCGCTGCCGCTGCGTGCGTCCCTTGGTGGCGCCGAGAAGCCCACCGAGCAGCAGCCCGACTGGGTGGCCGGCCGCTGGGCCGGCAACTACACCTGGGACTCCGTCATCGGCCTGCGCGGCTCCACGCTGGCGCCGGGCGAGAAGCTGGCCCTGGGCGCCTTCCCGACGCTGGCGGGCAGCAAGGAGAGCGGTCTCTTCGGCCGGCCGACCGTCATGTACACCATAGGCCGCAACTGCAAGCAGCCCGAGCTGGCGGCCCGGCTGATGAACTTCCTGCTGACCGACGCCGAGGCCGCGCGCATCCTCGGCCGCACCCGCGGCCTGCCGAGTGCGAAGAACGCGCTGGCCGAACTGCAGAAGGCCGGCGGCCTGCCGCCGCTGGAGCTGGCCGCCCACGACCAGATCCAGGCCCAGCGCGATGCCGGCCGGCTGATCCGCCCCGCGCCGCTGTTCGAGCACGCCCGCTTCCAGAAATTCATGCGCGAGGTCTTCGAGACCGTCGCCTACAACAAGACCACCGAGGCCGAGGCCGCGCGCCGCCTCGTCGACGAGGGCAATGCCCTGCTGCAGAGGATCCAATGAAAGCCACCGAGCGCAAGTTCAATTTCGTCACGCACGAGGACCCCGACACCGGCGCCCGCGTCACCCGCCTGACGCCGCCCGACGTCACCTGCCACCGCAACTACTTCTATCAAAAGTGCTTCACGAACGACGGCAGCCAGCTGATGTTCGGCGGCGAGTTCGGTCCCCAGCCCAGCCCGAACTGGAACCTGCACCTGCTGGACCTGCCCTCGCAGACGGCCATCCAGCTGACCGACGGTGCGCGCGAGAACACCTTCGGCGCCTTCATGAGCCCCGACGACCGCTTCGTCTACTTCGTGCGCGGCGAGCGCCAGCTCATTCGTCTTGAGCTGGCCACGCTGAAGGAAGAAGTCGCCTATGTCGTGCCCGAGGGCTGGGTGGGCTATGGCACCTGGGTGGCCAACAGCGCCTGTACCAAAATGGTCGGCATCGAGATCGCCGCCGCCGACTGGTTCCCGCTGAACACCTGGCAGAAGTTCAACGAGATGTTCCACAAGAAGCCGCTGTGCCGGCTCTTCAGCGTGGACCTGGCGACCGGCCAGCGCACCGTCATCCTGGAACAGCGCGGCTGGCTGGGCCACCCGCAGTACCGGCCCTTCGACGACAACACCGTCGCCTACTGCCACGAGGGCCCGCACGACCTCATCGATGCCCGCATGTGGTTCATCAACGAGGACGGCACCAACCGCCGCTGCGGCAAGGAACACACGGACGGCGAGAGCTGCACCCACGAGTTCTGGGTGCCGGACGGCAGCGCCATGATCTATGTGTCATACAACGAGAAGTCACCCGAACGCTGGATCTACAGCCTGGACCCGGTGACGCTGGAGAACAAGCTGCTGACCGCCATGCCGCAGTGCTCCCACCTGATGAGCAACCATGACGGCACGCTGATCGTCGGCGACGGCTGCGGCAAGGCCAGCAGCGGCGACGCCAGCAACGAGATGCTGGTGGGCGACCCCTATCTGCATCTCTTCGACCTCAAGGCCGGCAAGACACGGCCCATCGCGCGCCACGACAGCGGCTGGGACGTCTACAAGGACAGCCGCCAGGTCACCCACCCGCATCCGAGCTTCACGCCGGACGAGAAGCAGGTGCTGTTCAGCTGCGACAAGGAGAGCGCGAACGGTGTCGAGCCTGCCCTCTACCTGGCTGATCTGTGAAGCTGATTGCGCTGGCCCTGGCCTTTTTGGCAATGTCGGCGCAAGCCCAGCGCCCGCAGTTGACGCCTGAGCAGGCGGCTGCGCACACGACAGCGGCTTATCTGGGCGACTGGAAGCCGGCACCGCTGGCCGACCTGGCTGCCACGCCGCCCGACTTCACCGTCAAGCCCGGCGAGTCGGTACAGGCTGCCATCGACAAGGTGCCGGCCGACGGCAGCAAACGCTGGGTCATCCAGATCCAGCCGGGTACTTACCGCGGGCCACTGTGCATCAAGGACAAGGCGCCGCTCGCCCTGATCGGCTCGGCCCTGGACGCCGCCACCGTCGTGCTGGTGGACAACCGCTTTGCCGGCAAGCCCAAGGGCGAGAACGGGGCCGCCCATCCCTGCGTGCCTGAACTCGGCAAGACCACCATCGGCACCAGCGGCAGCACCACCCTGCTGGTGCAGAGCAACGACGTCCAGCTCATCTCGCTGACCATCGCCAACGATGCGATGGACGGCGTACGTCGCGGCGAGGCCTACCCGCCGGGCGTCGGCGAAAGCGGCGGCGCTCAGGCCGTGGCGCTGACACTGGCGGGCGACCGCATCCAGCTCGACAACGTGCGCCTGCTCGGCCACCAGGACACGCTGTTCGCCAAACGCGCCGCGCCCGACAAACCGGCCCGCCAGCTGATCCGCCACAGCCTCATTGCCGGCGACGTGGACTTCATCTTCGGCAACGCCGTGCTGGTCATCGAGCACTCCACCATCCTGACCCGTGCCAACCGCCGCACGCCCGGCCACGGCGGCATCGTGCTGGCGCCCAGCACGGCAGCGGATGTGTCGCAAGGCTTCCTCGTCACGCACAGCCGCCTCGTCGGCGAGCCCGGCATCGCGCCTGGCGCCACTGCACTGGGCCGCGCCTGGGATGCCGGCGTGAAGGCCGGCACGTGGGCAGCGGGCTCCAGCCCCAACGGCTTGGCCGTCGTGCGGGACAGCGAGATCGGCGCCCACATCGGCCCCTGGGCCGCCAGCACCTCGCGCCGGCCCTTCGACGCCGCCTCAAACCGCCTCAGCGAAGTCAACAACCACCCATGAAACGCCGCCACGTCATCGCCCTCGCCGGCCTGCCCCTCCTCGGCGGCTGCACCAGCACGCCGCATGCGCCTGCCGAAAACGCCGGCGGCTGGGCTGGTGTCGGCAACACCACCGGCGGCGCCAGGGCCATCCCGGAGCACGTCTTCGACGTGCACGACCGCGCCGGCCTGGACGCCGCCCTACGCATCGGCGACAAGCCCAAGATCATCCGCGTCCATCGTTTCATCGACCTCTGCCCCGCCGGCCCCGAGGCCTTCCGCGACCCCGAGTTCGACTTCGACGCCTTCGACCGCGCCTACGACCCCGCCACCTGGGGCCGCGACGACCCCACCGGCACGCTGGAAGCGGCCCGCAAGCGCTCGGCCAAGCGCCATGCCGCGGTGGCGCAGGTGCGCCTGCCCTCCAACACGACGCTGATCGGCGTGGCGCCGGGTGCCGGCTTCGAGCGCGGCGGCTTCATGCTGGACAAGGTCAGCAACATCGTCATCCGCGACCTGCGCTTCTCCGACGCCTACGACTACTTCCCCGAATGGCAGCCGCGCGACAACGGTCATGGCGAATGGAACTCGGAGTACGACAACGTCTCGCTGCGCGGCGCGGACCGCGTCTGGGTGGACCACTGCCATTTCGACGACGGCCGGCGTCCCGACAAGCTCGAGCCCATCCGCCTCGGCCAGCGCGTGCAGCACCACGACGGCCTGCTGGACATCACCAACGGCAGCGATCTCGTCACCGTGTCCTGGTGCCGCTTCCAGGCCCATGACAAGACCATGCTGATCGGCAGCAGCGACAGCAAGACCAGCGACGACGGCCTGCTGCGCATCACCCTGCATCACAACCACTTCCACGCCTGCAAGGAGCGCACGCCGCGGGTGCGCTTTGGCCGCGTGCATGTCGTCAGCAACCTCTTCAGCGCCGACCGCGCCGAGGACTTCGGCTATTCCCTGGGCGTCGGCATCCAGTCGCGCCTGTTCAGCGAGCACAACCGCTGGGAGCTGCCGGCCGAGATCAGCCCCGACCGACTGATCCGCCGCTTGAAAGGCTCGGCCTTCAGCGACCAGTACAGCCGGCTCAACGGCCGCCCGGTCGACATCCTAGCCGCCTGGCAGGCTGCCCACCCGGGCGAAACCCTCTCCCCAGACGTCGGCTGGCGCCCCGACGAGTTCTACGACGCGGCGGCCCTGCGGCCCGCCCAACCCGATCAACTGCTTGAGCAAATCCAGGCCGGTGTGGGGCCACGCCGCGCCTGAGTCAGAATCGACCCTTGAAACACGCACCCGAAAGAATCGAAACGATGGACGACGACATTGGTGATTCGAAGCAGCCGGAATCGGTTGCGGCGGTGCTCAAGGTGTTCGCCATCCTGAACGCCCTCGGTGAGCGCAGTGACATCGGTATCACCGACCTCTCGGTGCGCCTGGCCATGCCCAAGGCCACGGTCTACCGCTTTCTGCAGACCATGAAGGGCCTGGGCTATGTGCGCCAGGAGGCCGACAGCGAGCGTTACGGCCTGGCCATGCGCATGTTCGAGATCGGCGCCAAGGCCCTGCCCTCGCCCGAACTGGTCGATCTGGCCAAGCATCACATGCAGATGCTGGCCGACGCCACCGGCGAGACCGTCCACCTGGGCAGCCTCATCGACAGCGAGATCATCTACATCCACAAGGTCGACTCGCGCCACATGCTGGGCATGTATTCGCGCATCGGCCGCCGCGCGCCCCTGCACTGCACCGCCATCGGCAAGGTGCTGATGGCCTGGGAGCACCCCGAGCGCCGCGACCGCATCCTGGATGGCGCCGAGTTCAAGCGCTTCCGCGACAAGACCATCGTCACCCGCCCGGCCTTCCTGGCCGAACTGGAGCAGGTCAAGAAGCAGGGCTTCGGCGAGGACCGCGAGGAATTCGACGACCACATCCGCTGCCTGGGCGTGCCCATCTTCGACCGCCTCGGTCAGCCCATCGCCGGCATGAGCGTGTCCTTCCCCACCTTCCGCTTCGACGTCGAGAAGGCGCCCGAAGTCGTCAAGATGCTGCAGAAGGCCAGCCGAGACATCTCCGAGAAGCTGGGCTGCACCCACTACCCGATCTCGACTTGAGTCCCTAAGGCGTTGTCGCCCCAGGGACTCAGGGGCTGGGAGCTCAATGCTTCAATGAAGGCTGTTGTGTGAACCACCAGCCCTCATGAGCACCATCAACCGCCAGATCCTCCTCGCCTCCCGCCCCAAGGGCGAGGTCACGCCCGACAACTTCCGCCTGGTCGAGACACCGCTCGCCGCCCTGGCCGAGGGCCAGGTGCGCGTGCGCAACCACTACCTGAGCCTGGACCCGTATATGCGGGGCCGCATGAACGACAGCAAGAGCTATGCGGCTTCGCAGGCGTTGGACGAGGTCATGATCGGCGGCACGGTCGGCGAGGTGATCGAGTCGAAGAACGCCAATTTCGCGGTCGGCGACAAGGTCGTCGGCATGGGCGGCTGGCAGGAATACCAGACCGTCGACGCCACCCAGCGCGGCGTGCTGAACAAGGTCGACACCACCCACATTCCGCTCTCCGCCTATCTCGGCTCGGTCGGCATGCCCGGCGTGACGGCCTGGTATGGCCTGATGAAGATCATCAACGTGAAGGCCGGAGAGACCGTGGTGGTCAGCGCCGCCAGCGGCGCCGTGGGCAGCGTGGTGGGCCAATTGGCCAAGGCGCGCGGCGCACGCGCGGTCGGCCTGGCCGGCGGCGCCGACAAATGCCGCTATGTCGTCGAGGAGCTGGGCTTCGATGCCTGCATCGACTACAAGCAGCACCCCGACCTGAAGTCGCTGTCGGCCGCGCTGAAGGCCGAATGCCCCAACGGCATTGACGGCTATTTCGAGAACGTCGGCGGCATGATCCTGGACGCCGTGCTGCTGCGCGCCAACGCCTTCAGCCGCATCGCCATGTGCGGCATGATTTCCGGCTACAACGGCGAGCCCATCCCGCTGACCTATCCCCAGCTCATCCTGACCAACCGCATGAAGGTCGAAGGCTTCATCGTGTCCGAGCACATGGACGTCTGGCCCGAGGCACTGAAGGAACTGGGCGGCATGGTCGCCACCGGCAAGCTGAAGTTCCGCGAATCCATCGCCGAAGGCATCGCCAGCGCGCCCGAGGCCTTCATGGGCCTGCTCAAGGGCCGCAACTTCGGCAAGCAGCTCGTCAAGCTGGTCTGATGCGCTGGACCTGCGTACCCTTCGCCGAGCTTGGCGCTCAGCCGCTGTACGACGTGCTGGCCCTGCGCTCCGAGGTTTTCGTCGTCGAACAGAACTGCGTCTTCCTCGACATCGACGGCCTCGACCCCAAGACCTGGCATCTGCTCGGCCATGACGAGGATGGGCTGCTGAAGGCCTACGCTCGCCTGCTGCCGCCGGGCTTGAAGGCGCCCGAAGACGCCGTCATCGGCCGCGTCGTCACGTCGCCCGCTGCGCGCAGCGGTGGCGTCGGCCGCGCACTGATGACCGAGGCCGTCGCGCAATGCGGCCAGCTGTGGCCGGGGCATGCGATCACGCTGCACGCCCAGGCCCATCTGCAGCGCTTCTACGCCAGCTTCGGCTTCACGCCGGTCGGCGAGCAATACATGGAAGACGGCATCCCTCATCAGGAGATGCGCAAGGAGACCAAGCAATGAGCAAGAAGACAGCAGTCATCACCGGCGCCGGCTCCGGCTTCGGCCTGGAGACCGCCCGCATCGCCGCCCAGCGCGGCATGAACCTGGTCCTCGTCGACGTGCAGGCCGATGCGCTGGACAAGGCGGTCGCCGAGTTCAAGGACGTGGAAGTCCTGTCCCGCATCGTCGACGTCGCCAAGGCCGACCAGATGGAAGCGCTGGCGGCCGCCGTGCAGGAGCGCTTCGGCGCCCCCCACTTCGTCTTCAACAACGCCGGCGTCGGCTCCGGCGGCCTGATCTGGGAAAACGCCCTGACCGACTGGGACTGGGTGATGGGTGTCAACGTGACCGGCGTCGTGCACGGCGTGCGCCTGTTCACGCCCATGATGCTGGCGGCCGCCAAGGCCGATCCGAGCTATTCGGGCCATATCGTCAACACGGCGTCCATGGCCGGGCTGCTGGTGCCGCCCATGTCCGGCGTCTACAACGTCAGCAAGGCAGCCGTCGTCGCCCTCACCGAGACCCTGCATCACGACCTCGCCCTGGTCACGAGCCAGGTCCACGCCTCGGTGCTCTGCCCCTTCTACGTGCCCACCGGCATCAGCCAGAGCCAGCGCAACCGCCCCAGCGACCTGGCCGGAGCGAAGCCGACCACCAGCCAGATCGTGTCTCAGGCCCAGACCGACAAGGCGGTGTCTTCCGGCAAGCTGACCGCGGCCGACGTGGCGGCCATGGTGTTCGACGCCATCGACCACGACAGGTTCTGGATCTTCAGCCACCCCAAGGCCCTGGCCGGCGTGCAGACGCGCATGGAAGACGCGATGCTGCAGCGCAATCCCACCGACCCCTATGCCGCGAGGCCGGACATCGGCGAGGCGCTGAAGGCCAAGCTGCGCGCGCAGTAAATCCTGGACGCCGCAGGCGTGCAATGTTTGGCATTGCGCGCTCGCTGCGGCCGGCCGTCGGCGCCGCTGCCGCCGACACTCGCGGGATGTCACAACACGCAGTACGAGCTCAGTCTGCGGCCTCGCCCTTGGGCATCCTGGTCGCCGAACACCCGATCGGAGCGGCTGGGCCCGCCTTGTTGGTGCTCGGCGTCGGCCTGCTCGTCTGCACGGCGTTCATGGGCTTTGAGCGGCTGACCATGCCGAGCATCGGAGATGCGGGCACCGCCTTGATGGCCCAGCTTTTCGTCATCGCCATGTGCATCACGACGGCGATGGGGCTGTTCCTGCTGCTGCGTTGGCATCGAGGCCGCGGCGCCTATGTGAACGTCCATGAAGGCGGCATCCAGCACGCCTTTGCCGGCAAGAGCTGGACCCTGCCCTGGCATGAGTTGGACTACGTCACGGTGGAACGCCGCCAGTTGCGGGTGAGCGCCGGCGCCATGCCCAAGCGGACGTATATCGCCGTCGCCACCAAGTCCGGGGCGAGGCTGAAGTTCAACAACTACCAGCGGCTGGACGCCCTCGGCGATGCCATCAGCCTGCGCCTGGCGGAACATCTCTCCCCCGGCACGCTGGCCAATCTCCGCGCGGGCAAGACCCTGGATTTCGGCGCCTTCAAGGTCAGCTCCAAGGGCCTGCAGGCGGCGCAATTCAGCATCGGCAACTGGCATGTTTTTGCCGGGCGCAAGTTCCTGGCCTGGCACAAGCTGGGCTCGTTCAAGTTCGACAAGGGCTGCTTGCTGTTGCTCGACAAGTCCGGCAAGACCTGGGCCCGCGTCTTCCACTTCCACGTGAAAAACATCGTGCTGCTGCTGGACATCATGCAGAGCATCCAGGAGCGCAAGGCACCCAAGGCCTGAACATCCGGGGCGGAGGCGCCAGCGGATTTCCTAAAATCGCGCATGCCTTCTTCCCACCACGTCGCCGTCATTGGCGGCGGCCCCGCCGGCCTGATGGCCGCCGAAGTGCTGGCCGCGGCCGGCCATGCAGTCACCGTCTTCGATGCCAAGCCCACCGTCGGTCGCAAATTCCTGCTGGCCGGCAAGGGCGGCCTCAACCTGACCCATTCCGAGGCTTTCGAACCCTTCGTCAGCCGCTTCGGCGCCCGCGCCGCGCAGATTGAACCGCTGCTGCGTGACTTCGACGCCGATGCGCTGCGTACCTGGGCCGCCGCGCTCGGCGTGCAGACCTTTGTCGGCAGCTCGGGCCGTGTCTTCCCCACCGACCTCAAGGCCGCGCCGCTGCTGCGCGCCTGGCTGCAGCGCCTGCGCGCGGCCGGCGTGAAGTTCGCGATGCGCCATCGCTGGACGGGCTGGACCGAGGGCGGCGCGCTGCGCTTCGACACGCCCGACGGCGAGCGCCTTTTCACGCCCACGGCCACGCTGCTCGCGCTGGGCGGCGCCTCCTGGCCGCAGCTCGGCTCGGACGGCGCCTGGGCGCCCTGGCTGGCTGCGCGTGGCGTCGACATCGCGCCGCTGCAAGCCGCCAACTGCGGCTTCGACGTCGGCGCCACCACGGCCCATGCCGGCGGCCCCGGCTGGAGCGGGCGTTTCGCCACCGAATTCGCCGGCCAGCCGGTCAAGCCGGTGGCGCTGCAGACCGAAGGCTTTGCCAGCCGCCCTGGTGAGTTCGTCATCACCGCCACCGGCATCGAGGGCTCGCTGGTCTATGCCGCCAGCGGCCCGCTGCGCGACCAGATCGCCCGCGACGGCCAGGCCACCCTGCATCTGGACCTGCTGCCCCAGCTGACACCCGAGCGCGTACTCGCCGAGGTCAAGCATCCGCGCGGCAGCCGCTCGCTGTCCTCGCACCTGAAGAGCCGCCTGCACCTCAGCCCGCTGAAGCTGGGTCTGCTACACGAGCTGCTGACACGCGAGCAGATGCTCGACGCCGGCCAGCTCGCCGCGGCCCTCAAGCATCTGCCGCTGACGCTGCATGCGCCGCGCCCGGTGGCCGAGGCCATCAGCACCGCCGGCGGCGTGCGCTTCGAGGCGATGAACGACGGCCTGATGCTGACCGCCCTGCCCGGCGTCTTCTGCGCCGGCGAGATGCTGGACTGGGAAGCTCCCACCGGCGGCTATCTGCTGACGGCCAGCTTTGCCAGCGGCAGGACTGCAGCGCGGGGCCTGATCGACTGGCTCAGTGCGGGCCCAGCTGCCTCTCGAGCTGGCTGACGTCCTTGCCCAGTTCGGCGAGATAGCGGTCACGCTCCTCGCTGGTCCACTCGGCGTCCGAGAAGGCCTTGAGCGCGTAGCTGGCGCTCTTGTAGACCACGCCCTCGCGCCGCGCCAGCATGGCCCGGTCGGGAAAGCGGTCCTCCATCAGCAGGAATCCCTGGACGTCGCGCAGCTTCAGCGGCATGGCCGGCGCGCCGTCGCGCAGCAGCTTGCCGAAGACGCGCAGCCGCGCTGTCTGCGCGCCGCTGCCCAGTTCCTCGTTGAAGCTGACCAGGGCGAAGGGCTGCCCTTTGGCATCGTCGACGCGCGCGTTGACGACATAGCGGCCGGCCTGCTTCACGTTCAGGCCGACCAGGAAGTCCAGTGAGCCGTCAGCGACGCGCTCCGTGATCGTTCCCCATTCGGCCGGCACACTGGGCTGGTAGACGACGTCGAAGTTGACGACGCCCTGGCGGCCGTCCTGGCTCAGCGTCAGCTGCAGGCGCAGCGTGCCGGCGAAGTCCGCGAAGGCGGTGCGCGACGGCTGGAAGTCGCTGCTGTAGACGCCGTCGCTGCCCTTGAAGTCCAGCGCCAGCTGGGGGCGGCCGATGGCCTGACGCGGGTCGGGCAGGTCGAAGGCCACGGCACGCGTGATCAGCAGCGGCAGGGTCTTGCCCGTCTCGTCCTGGGCCGTCACGCCGACCCTGACGACCTCGTCCCCGCTCATGAAGACGCGGTCCTGGGTGGTCAGGATGCGCACACCGGGAATCGCGCCCTTGCTGCCGGGAAAGCGCAGCGGCAGGCTTTCACGGATGGGCTCGAAAGGGCGGACCTGGTCGGGGTGCTGGTCGATCGGCCGCGACTCGTGGGGGTAGCGCGTCTGCTCCCGGTAGGTCGCCAACGCCAGCCGGGCGCGCTCCAGACGCTGCAGCAGCAACTCGCGCTCGGTCCTGCGATCGCGCAAGGCCGCCTCGGTCAGCGAACCCTGGGGACGCGAGGCGCCCGGCAAGGCCGCAGCGGCCGGCAAAGCCAGATGGCTGTGCGCCGGGATCGAGGCCCGGGCCTCGGGCACCGTGGTGCCGCGCGGCCAGGCCCACCAGGCGATCAGCCCGGCCAGCGCGGCGCTGGCCAGCCAGAGACCCCGACGCTTCACTTCGCGAAGTTCACCATATCGGTCCGCACCAGGCCGACCGTGCCCTGCCAATTGCCGTTGGTGTAGTGGTTGTAGGCCTCGGCGTCGTCACGGAAGACGACGTTGTGGTTGCTCCACTTGGCCGTGCCGCCTTCGGTGGCCGCCGTGCCCAGGGTCAGGTCGTTGCAGAACCAGTCGCTGGGATTGCAATAGCTGCCCCCGCCGGAACCCGAGACCCCGCCCGCCGAGTGATAGGCCACGGCCTCGTCGTCCTGGCCGGGCAGGATGCCGGAGTAGAGCGTGCCCTTGGCGCCGGCCCACAGATAGAAGATCTTGCTGCGGGTGTTGTTGTGGTCGTACATGGCGCGGGCCGTGCCGGTCTTGAGGTCGCTCACCAGCGGCTCGCTCAGGGCCCAGTCACCGGCATTGGCCAACTCACTGCCGCCTGCGGCGCCGGCGGCCACGTCCACCCATTTGATGTTCCAGCCCGTCTGCGTCGTGCCGTCGCTGTTGGCGCAAGAGCCGTCGGCGCCGGGCGTCGCGTTCTTCTTGTAGCGCGACGAGCCACCGTACAGGGCCAGGGTGTAGCCGATCTGCAGGTTGCCGGCGCTGTGCACGGCGATGTAGCACCAGTTCGTGCCGGTGCAATAGCAGTCCAGCGCATTGCGGACGAGGTAGTTCTTGTCCGAGACATGGCTGTAGCCGTCCCAGTTGACGGCCTTCTTGTTGACGCCGGCGGCCGTGCCGGCCGGGCCCCAGTAGGTGAAGTCGGCGTAGTTGCCGGCCACACCGCCGCCGGTGCGGCCGTTGATCCACAACGAGTAATTCGTCGCCAATGCGGTCCCGGCCGCGAGGGCGATACCGAGAACCACCAGAAACCCGCGAGAGATAACCTTCCGCATCTTGTCTCCTGTCTTTGTTTGTCTATCGGTACTGCGCCGGCGACTGTAGGGAGGGGGCAGGTCTGGCAAACCCTCGGTAACCCGCAGAAATCGCGTGCGGGGCTACAGATCGCAGCTACAGGAAAAGGAGACTTGACGCGACTCGCGTCAGCAACCTTTACGGCCTGAGAGACGCGCAGAACCCGTGTGGGAAAATCGAAGGCTTTTCGCCGATTTCCAGAGCCCGTTTTGGACAACAAGCTGATCGTTTCCCAGATTGCCGCCGAGCTGAAAGTCAGGCCCGCGCAGGTGCAGGCCGCCGTGGACCTGCTGGATGGCGGGGCCACCGTGCCCTTCATCGCCCGCTACCGCAAGGAGGCCACCGACGGCCTCGACGACATCCAGCTGCGCGAGCTCGATGCCCGCCTGGCCTATCTGCGCGAGCTGGCCGAGCGCCGCGAAGCCGTGCTGAAAAGCATTGCCGAGCAAGGCAAGCTGACGCCCGAGCTCGAGGCTGCCATCCACGCCGCGCCGACCAAGCAGGAGCTGGAAGACCTCTACCTGCCCTACAAGCCCAGGCGCCGCACCAAGGGCATGATCGCCCGGGAAGCCGGCCTCGAGCCGCTGGCCGACCAGCTGTTCGCCAACCCGACGCTGGACCCGCAGGCCGAGGCCGCCAAATTCATCAACGCCGAGGGCGGCTTTGCCGATGCCCTCGCCGTGCTGGACGGCGTGCGCGACCTGCTGTCCGAGCGCTGGGCCGAGGACGCCGTGCTGGTGGGCAAGCTGCGCGAGTGGCTGTGGGCAGAAGCCCTGTTCCAGTCCAAGCTGATGGACGGCAAGAGTCCCGACACGCCGGACAACGCCAAGTTCCGCGACTACTTCGACTACGCCGAGCCCATCCGCACCGTGCCCTCGCACCGCGCCCTGGCCGTCTTCCGCGGCCGAACGCAAGAGCTGCTGGACGCCAAGCTGGTGCTGGACGAGGAACCGGTCGCCGGCAAGCCCGGCCTGGCCGAGGGCCGCATCGCTTCCCACCTCGGCTGGCGCCACGCCAACCGCCCTGCCGATGAGCTGATCCGCAAGACCGTGGCCTGGACCTGGAAGGTCAAGCTCTCCTTGAGCCTGGAGCGGGATTTGTTTGCGCGTCTTCGGGAGTCCGCCGAAGCCACGGCCATCAAGGTCTTTGCCGAGAACCTGCGCGACCTGCTGCTGGCCGCGCCCGCCGGCAAGCGCGTCGTCATGGGCCTGGACCCGGGCATCCGCACCGGCGTGAAGGTCGCCGTGGTGAGCGACACCGGCCGCGTGCTGGACACGTCAACCGTCTATCCGCACGAACCGCGCCGCGACTGGGATGGCTCGCTGCACACGCTGGCCAAGCTCTGCGCCACGCATGGCGTCAACCTGATCGCCATCGGCAACGGCACCGCCAGCCGCGAGACCGACAAGCTGGCCGGTGAGCTGATCAAGAAGCTGCAGACGCTGGACGCGAACGTCAAGATCGAGCGGGTCGTCGTCAGCGAGGCCGGCGCCTCGGTCTACTCGGCCTCGGAGTTCGCCTCCAAGGAGCTGCCCGACCTGGACGTCAGCCTGCGCGGCGCCGTGTCGATTGCCCGCCGCCTGCAAGACCCGCTGGCCGAGCTGGTCAAGATCGACCCCAAGAGCATCGGCGTCGGCCAATACCAGCACGACGTCAACCAGAGCGAGATGGCCCGCGCCCTGGACGCCGTCGTCGAGGACTGCGTCAACAAGGTGGGCGTGGACCTCAACACCGCCTCGCAGGCGCTGCTGGCGCGCGTTTCCGGCCTGTCGGCCTCGGTCGCCAGCAGCATCGTGCGCTGGCGCGACGCCAACGGCGCCTTCCGCAATCGCCAGCAGCTGCTGGACGTGACCGGCCTCGGTCCCAAGACCTTCGAGCAGTCGGCCGGCTTCTTGCGCATCCGTGGCGGCGACAACCCGCTGGATTTCTCGGGCGTGCATCCGGAGACCTACCCGCTGGTCGAGAAGGCGCTGGCGCAGCTCAAGCGCACGGCCGACGAGATCGTCGGCCGCAGCGAGGTGCTGCGCACGCTCAAGCCCGAACTGCTGGCCGACGACAAGTTCGGCCTCATCACCGTCAAGGACGTGCTGGCCGAGCTGGAGAAGCCCGGCCGCGACCCACGCCCGGACTTCAAGGTGGCCCGCTTCAACGACGGTGTCGAGGACGTCAAGGATCTGCAGCCCGGCATGCTGCTCGAAGGCACGGTCAGCAACGTCGCGCAGTTCGGCGCCTTCGTCGACCTGGGCGTGCACCAGGATGGGCTGATCCACGTCAGCCAGCTGAGCAACAAATTCGTCAACGACGCCCGCGAGGTGGTCAAGACCGGCGACATCGTCAAGGTCAAGGTGCTGGAGGTCGACCTCGCCCGCCAGCGCATCTCGCTGACGATGAAACTGGATGCCCAGGCGCCGCGAGGTCCCAAGCAAGACAACAGCTTCCGCCCGGCGGCGCGCAACGAACGCTCCGGCGGCGGCTCGCGCGATTCCCAACCGTCCGGCGGCAATGCCATGGCAGCGGCATTCGCCAAGCTCAAGCGCTGACACTGGTTTGTGAAGCCTGACCTTCGTCATTGAAACAAAGCTTTGCCATCATCGCGGCCCGCACCACGGGCCGTCGATTGGCGTCCCGAAACCCGCAACTGGTCGCAGCAGCGCTGCGCCGTGACAGCGCTGCCGCTATGGTGCGCGCCGCCTTGAAGAATCCCCGGAGTCCGCTTTGAAAACCCCCGCCCTCGCCTTGCTGCTTCTGCTCAGCCCAGCCCTGGTCCTGGCCCAGCAGGAGGTCGACCGCGCTTCGACGTCACCGACGCCCAGCGGCAACAACCAGCTCGAGCGCGTCTCCGTCAGCCGTCAGCAGAACGACACCGACCTGCGCCGCCGCGAGCCCGTGGCCAAGCAGCTCTACGGCCGCGAGGAGCTGGACAAATACGGCGACACGCAGTTGAGCGATGTGCTCAAGCGCCTGCCGGGCATCAACGTTTCCGGCGGCCAGCTGCGCATGCGCGGCCTGGGCGGCGCCTACACGCAGATCCTCGTCAACGGCGAGCCGGCGCCCCCGGGATTCAGCCTGGACAACCTCAACCCCGCCCAGGTCGAGCGCCTGGAGGTGAGCAAGGCCCCGACGGCCGACCAGAGCGCCCAAGCCATTGCCGGCACGCTGAACATCATCCTGAAGGACGCCCCGCGCGTCGTGCAGAAGGACCTGCGCTTGGGGCTCGCCTATGCCAGCGAGAAGCCCGTCATCAACGCCGGCTTCACCTATGGCGACCGTGCCCTGGGCGGCCTGGGCTTCGTCATCCCCGTCTCGCTCTACCAGTGGAACTTCAAGAACGAGCTCGACGGCGAACGCCTGACCAATGCCGCGCCGACCCCGCCGCTGCAACTGCGTCAGCACGTCAGCAACGAGGGCTATGACCGCGCCCATGGCCGCGGCTTCAATGTGTCGCCGCGCCTGAACTGGAAGCTGGGCGACGACGAGACGCTGACCCTGCAGGGCTTCTTCGTCAACAACCAGTTCCGCAACGAGGGCGCCAACACCGTCACCAAGCTGGCGGACAGCGACGCCCTCTACACGCCGCGCACCATCGACGAGACGACGCACAACAAGGGCACCTTCGCCGCCAACCGCGTCAACCTGCAATACAACAACCGCTTCAACGAGGACCGCCGCATCGAGCTGCGCGCCGGCGCGGGTTCGGGTGGGGCCGACTTCGACTTCGACTTCGAAGGCCGCAACGGCGCCACGCCGATCTCGCGCCGCACCACCGGCAAGAACCGCAACCACCAGGCGACGCTGGGCGGCAAGTACAGCCAGTACGCCGGCGAGGCCCACACCATCACGGTGGGCAGCGAGCTGGAGCGCCGCGTGCGCGACGAGAACCGCACGACGATCGAGAACGGCGTCGAGCTGCTGCCCGGCATCGAAGGCCAGCCCTTCAACGCCACCATCACGCGCACGGCGGTCTACGCCCAGGACGAGTGGGAGATCAACAAGCAGTGGTCGGCCTATTTCGGCGTGCGCCACGAGCAGATCAAGACCGAGAGCGTTGGCAGCGGCGCCATCGGCAACAGCGATTTCCAGAGCAACAGCAAGGTCACGACGCCACTGCTGCACCTGAACTTCAAGCCCGATCCCAAGGGCCGCGACCTGGTGCGTGCCAGCCTGACGCGCAGCTACAAGGCGCCCGATGTGCAGCAGCTCATCAACCGCCCGTCCATCAACACGACCGACCCGCTCACGCAGGGCAACACGCGCGTGACGCCCGACCGCGTCGGCAACCCCGCGCTGAAGCCCGAGCTGGCCACCGGCCTGGACATCGCCTACGAAAGCTATCTGCCGGCCGGCGGCCTGGTGTCGGCGGGCGTCTTCCACCGCAGCATCACCAACCTGATCCGCACCGACCAGCCGCGCCTGCAGACCGTCGCCTGGGCACCGACGCAGCGCTGGGTCATCACACAGGTCAACCTCGCCAAGGCGACGACCGAAGGCCTGGAACTGGAGGTCAAGGGCCGCGCCGGCGAGCTCTTCCCCAGCCTGTTCGAGCCGACGACGGCGCTCTCGCTGCGCGCTTCGCTGAACCTCTACCGCTCCAAGGTCGAGGACATCCAGGGCCCCGACAACCGCCTGGAAGGCCAGCAACCCTGGCAGTTCAACTTCGGCGCGGACTACCGCATGAAGAGCCTGCCCATCAGCATGGGCTTCAGCGCCCAGATCGCGCCCAAGTTCAATGTGCAGCAGAGCGCCCTGCAGGCCCAGCAGACGCTGCCGTCGCGCTCGCTGGACGCCTTCGCCGCCATGCAGGTCACCAAGCAGGACGGCGTTCGCTTCAGCGTCAACGGCCTGTTCCAGCCCAAGCAGGGCAACCGCGTGACCTTCACCAACCTGGACGACTTCGCGCTGAACGAGCGCAAGCCGGTGGCTTGGTACGCCGTCAACTGGGAACACAAGTTCTGAAACAGACGCCCCTCGCCCAGCTCGCGGCGCTGAACGCGCGCGAGTCTGGTCGGTCCCCCGAGGGGACGGCGATGCTTGCAG